>JAZKAU010000001.1:0-187359 GCA_040388985.1 Patescibacteria group bacterium
TAAGTCTAATCTCTTGCGGCCAAAGATTCTGTGAAGGCGGGCCCAGTAGGAATCGGTCACAGTTTACTAAACTCGAAGACTCGTTAAGTATCTGCGACCCCGCCTCGCTGTCCTCGCAAGGCCTCGGACATGCTCCGGCTTTCGATTCCTACACGCGAGCAAAGCAGTTTGCTCGCTTGGGCCCGCAAATAGAAGAAGCGCTTCTAAAGCGCTTCTTCTATTTGCGGGCCCAGTAGGAATCGAACCTACACTATCGGTTTTGGAGACCGATGTTCTACCACTAAACTATAGGCCCGAACGAGACAATGCGACTGAATATATTCAGACGAATTCGTCGAGAGAGGGTTCTATATCCGTGCAAGCAACGGATATAGGCCCGTAACTAGGAGAGTAGCAGATTCAGAGACCAAAATACAGGTTCGGCTGCTTGGGGAATCACACTCTTTGGCGCTTATAGATGCCGTACAATAGGAGTACCTTCATGCGGCTCTATACCATTGTCAGATTCCTTCCCGCAGGTCTTGCGCTTATGGCACTCATAGCAGTGCCGCATATCGGACATGCCGCAGGCCTTGGGGGAGTTTTCGACCCCATCATTCCGAAGGACGGTTCATGTACCTGTCCGGGCTCTGCGCCTTCCTGGGGTTGCGTGCTCCAGGTCCTTCAGAACGTCATCAACGTAGCTATCGGGGTCGGTATTATCATATGCGTCCTGTGGCTCGCGTGGGCGGGCGCGCTCTTCATGATGAGCGGCGCAAATCCGGGACTGCGCGAGCAGGGCAAGACACGCATCGCTAACGGTGTCATCGGCCTGCTCGTCATCCTCTCGGCATGGCTGGTCGTCGACTTCGTGATGAAGACGCTGTATGACCCGAATACGGCCTTCTCTGGGAAGAACTTCGGACCTTGGAATAGCATTCTCGCGAGCAAGGGGAATGACTTCTGTATCGTGGCACATGACCCGGTTTCTCTCGCCTACGGAACGGTCGATATTCTAAAGGGCGTGACAGCCGGAACAGCTACGGGCCCTGGCGGCTTCCTCAATGGCTCGGGCAGTTGCGTGATTCCAACGTCTGGGCCATGCAGCGTGGCAAACCTGACACCCTATTTCGGTAGTCAGCAGTTGGCTACGCAGGCGTCACAAGTCTGCTTTGGAGAGAGCGCCGGCATCATAAATCCGAAAACCACTACGGACTATATGTATAACGATCCTCAGAAGCGCCCGTTCTCTGTCGGACTGTTCGCAATAAACTTGACTCAGAATGATCTCCCGGGCCTCCCTTGCAGCTCAAAGGCATTCAACGGAAAGAACTATACCGCAACCGTCAAGGATGAGACGCTCTATGCCAAATGCGTCGCAGCTGCTAAGACAGAATCCATCAATATCCAGAAGGCAGTCTCTCTCTATAACAGCCGCATAGGTAAGCCCGGAGGCCCTTGGAAGCCTTGGTCCGCTGCAAAGAATTGCGGCTTGGCATACACCTATAAGGATACCCTGGCGTTTACGACCGGATTAGGCGACTTCAATTTACGAATAACGCTACCAAGACTATGAATAAGAAGCTGATCATAGCACTGCTATGCGCGTTAGGGATACTTCTGGTACTAGGAGTACTGTTTGCGCTGCGTACGTCTAACCGCAACCCTGCTACCCCTTCGGTCGGGAACCCGTTTTCCGGGAGCTTGTCTTCATCTACTGCGCCCGGAACCCAGCAAGGGGTGATTTCCTTGCGCGCGCGCGACGGTTCGGCTATCTCGGCCACTGACGTCACTGCAGGCAAGACACCGCTTCCGGCTAGTAGCGACACCTACTATGATCTGGTCCACAATGGCATGGATACGTATGGAAACGAAGATGATCCTTTTGCCATACAGTACGCTGCGAAGAGTTCTTCCTTCATCGTCTCGCTCCAGGAGGAACCCCTCGGGAAGTCCCGCCTTTCGGCAGAGACATTCTTACGCTCAACGCTCAATCTTACTGACGCGCAACTCTGCGAGCTCGATATAACGGTAGCCGTGACGCAAGCAGTGAACGAACAATACGCGTCTATGGGTAACTTGGGACTGAGCTTCTGCCCAGGTGCCGTTACGCTGCCGGAATAAGGTACACTTCTGATATGAAATACGTCGTAGCATGTGCAAGCTTCGCGCTCCTACTCCAGCTTGCTCCTGTGCCTGTCTATGCCGCTACGACCGGCTTATTCGGTCCCACGAACCCCATCGTTCCGGCTGAGTGCTCCTGCGAGAAACAGAAAGCACCGGACGGCAAATCACTCATCACTACCGCGCCCGCCTACGGGTGCGTGCTTCAGACGCTGCAGAATGTCGTGAATGACGGCATATCGATCGCCATAGTCATATGCGTTCTCTGGCTCGCCCTTGCGGGTGCGCTTTTCCTGATGAGCGCGGGAAATCCCGGTATGCGCGAGCAAGGCAAGACCCGCATCATGAATGCAGTCATTGGGTTAGTAGTCATACTTGCTGCCTGGCTCATCGTCGATTTCGTCATGAAGACGCTGTATAACGAGAAGAGCGACTTCGGACCTTGGAATTCCATACTTGCCAGTAAGTCTGATACTGATAAATGCGTCGTCGCGACGAATCCTACCTCTATCGCTTCAGGTACGCTTAGCATACTGCAGAGCGTGACCCCGGGTACGTCGAGCGGTCCCGCCGCCGGAGGAGGGGTGGGTTCAAGCGGCTTGAATATTGCTGCCGCAACACACTATGCCACTATTCATTATCCAAATACTACGAGCGACAAGCATGCGTGTCTTGCCGGAGTTCAGCTCGCGCTTCATGAGGGAGGAAAGACTTTAGCGTGTCCTCCTGACGGCTATGCCGATCAATGTGACGCGCCATTACTAAGACTCGGCTTCGCATCGCTGGGGTCATCCGATCCTAGTCCGCTTGCGGGCGATATCGTAGTCATTCAACCGTTCCCGGGCGAGAAGGGAATCGGAGGGAAGGCAGGACACATTGCGATGTATAGCGGTACCGCTTGGATCTCTGACTTCACCCAGATAGATTTCTGGGGAGGACCAGGCTATCGTGCGAATCAGCCTGCGCACACTTTCTATCGCCCTTAGCTTTATTCAATAACTGAGTCCACTTTCCAAGCCCCCGGACCTCCTACAAGGCGTACTGTAAGCGATTTATTCGGATTATACGGAGGATCTTGCCTCAAATGAATGGTCACGACTGCTTCGGACGAAGACTGACTTACGAGATCCGCTTTCATATTCATGAGCCATGAAGGCAATATGCTTTGGGCGAGCAATATAGGATCAGCATCATTGGCTTCGCCGATCGAATCAAATTGACTGTAAAAATCAGGTGTAAGCCACTGGCTAAGTTCGGTCTTGTAGCCGGGTGTGCCAGCAGATGTAGAATCAGCTGAAATCGAAGTAAGGTACCAGGTATAAAAGTCAGTGGTAAACGTGGTAGGCGATCTCTCCTTCCAGGTACTATTTGAAGAGATGTTGCCAAATGGGTCCGTAACCTTCGTTGGGGTAGGGGAAGAAGGATAAAATACTTTATACAGAATAGCTCCGAGAAGGCCGAAACCTATCACCACCACCAATAGCCCAACAAGTATTCTTTTCATACATTTATGCTAGCACATCACCTAACTATTGCTGTAGCTTGCGCAGCCAAGCCTTCTGATGCCGTGCATAGTGCCAGAGCTTAGTAGACAAGGAAGGCAGGAGCGAGGCTTCGCTGCGTTCCCCTCGCAGATATTCGCCTACGATCCGGTATTCAAGACCAAGCTCATTCAGTCGGATATCCCCGACCCGCTCGCGCACCGCACGCACTTCATCTATAAGACCGCGCGCGAGTGCCTGTTCCAGTCGCGCGTCTATGCGCGCGCGCAATTCCTCTTTCGGGGGATCTATAGTGATCCATTCGATATCGTACGCCGGCACGCTTCGTACGCGCTCGGGCACGCTCCCGTGCTCTGCAACTATCTCGAGCGCCCGTATCAGCCTGCGGGGATTATGCGCATCTATGCGTGAAGCGCGTCTGGGATCGACCGCCTGCAGCCGTGTGAATAGCTCTTCAGCTGATAGTTTTTCAAGCTCATGGCGAAGGACCGGGTCGACAGAAGACGGCGGAAGGGCGTAGAGGAGCGCGTCGAAGTAGAAATGCGTACCTCCCGCGAGGATAGGCACTTTTCCGCGTGCCTGGATATCTTTGATCAACTCCTTTGCGTCATGCACGAAATCTCCTGCGCTGTAGGCGTCCTCAGGTTCGCGGACGTCAATGAGGTAATGCGGAATGCCACCCATCTCCTTCGTAATCGTCTTCTCCGTGCCGATATCAAGCGTCCGGTATACCTGGCGCGAGTCGACAGAGATGACCTCGCCATCCAACTCCTTGGCCAGCGCGACTGCTTTGGCGGACTTCCCGGAGGCTGTCGGGCCGATGACTCCTATGATGCGCATTGAGCTCATGTGCGCGGATAGTAGCATAGTATTTCTCTCCCACGAACGCTTTTATATATGGACTTACGAAGTCCATATATATCTTCTCAGCTTTTGATTAGAAGAAATTTAGATTTATTTGATATCTGCTCTTGTAACATCTCAGAGTTCTTATTAAGGGGAGACAGGCCGTGCTTATATGCTGCATTATCAAGCCGCCGAGCCTGGCATGGGACAGGTCCATCCAGTCATTCTTGAGACAAGCAGGAGTTCCGATAGTCACGACTCGACCGCTTGTCTACACTGAGACTATGATCAAGACGCTCTATGATCATATGGACGTTGAAGCGCAATGGAACATCGCACAGAGATACGAGCACAAGCGCGGATGCGCGCTTCTGGCTGATTTTCCGAGTATCGATACCTGTATGAGACTTATCGGACGAGAGAGCGATCCGCGAGCATGCGCGCCGCACACTATACGCGCACGGTTCGGAAGTAAGACCGAGCCGGAGCACGTCGGAGAATGGCTGTGGTGGGAGAATGCTCTGCATCGCCCGGTCGATGAGCGGGAACGGCTGCGCGATCTTGCGCTTATCTTTCCTGAATGCGCACGGGGCGCGGACGAATAGTCCGCGCCCTTCTTGGTATCTAAGTATAAGACATGGTCACGAGTTGCGGATATATTGCTCCAAGTATTCGTTAACTTGCACTAGACTAGATTGGACTTGGCACCCGTCACTAAGCTCGAGGACTCGCTAAGTCCGCCAGCCCGAGCTCGCGACGCTCGCAAAGCCTCGCATAACGCTCCGCTTTTCAAGTCCCACACAAAGAGCGCGCAGGCGCTCTTCTCTCCAGCCCCTCGCTCACTGCGTTCGTTCGGTGCTGGAGGTGGGACTTGAACCCACAACCCGAGGGAGCGGGTTTTGAATCCGCCGCGTATACCGATTCCGCCACTCCAGCTTTACGTAGAAGCACTCCCAGTAAATAAGCAGGCTCTACCTTCTGCACATCCTACTCTAGAGAATTACTACGCGCAAAAGGAAGACGGGTGCTAGAATGCATAGTAATGAAGGAAGAGAATTATCTGCCGACGAAATACGACTCGGTATTCTGGGTCGAAGTCGATCGCATCCAGCCCAATCCCTATCAGCCGCGCATAGAATTCAACGAGGAGAATCTCAAGAGCATGGCTGAGTCCATACGCCAGTACGGCGTGCTCATGCCGCTTGTCGTGACGCGCAAGGACATCGAGAAGCCCGACGGAGGGCTCCAGACAGCCTATGAGCTCATCGCCGGGGAACGTAGGCTCCGGGCGAGCAAGCTCATCGGTCTCAAGGAAGTTCCTGTAGTGATTCGCGCAGGCGAGCAGACTGACCGCATGAAGCTCGAACTTGCCATCATCGAGAACCTGCAGCGCGAGGATCTGAATTCCATCGATAGGGCTAAAGCTTTGGCGCAGCTCGCGGAGACCTTCGGCATATCCCATGCAGAAATAGGCGCAAAGATAGGTCGCAGCCGAGAGTATGTATCGAACTCGATCAGGCTTCTCCAGCTTCCGGAAGCAGTACAGTCAGCGGTCGTGAATAAAGAGATCACCGAGGGCCACGCGCGGGCGCTCCTCATGCTCACTGACCGTCCGGAAGAGCGCGATACCTTATTCCGCGAGATAGTACTCAAAAAGACATCGGTACGCGTCGTAGAGCAGATGGCTCGCCGGCTCGCCCAGGATAAGATCCGTAAGCACGATAAGACGCCCGAGGTCATGGAGCTTGAGCGCAGCCTTACAGAGACGCTCGGCACGCGCGTCTTGATAGAGAACCGCCCGAAGGGCGGCCGGGTGCTCATCGAGTTCTTCTCGCCTGAGGACCTTTCCCATATCGCTGCCATCCTCGCTGAACGCAGGGAAGTCGAGGCGAGCATGTCTCCTGAGGCGCATGCATCTGTGGCTGAGACAATTGGAGCTGAGCCCAGTGCGGCTGCGACGCCAGACGTGCCCGTTCATCCGAACACCTCGCTTATCGAAGCTGTGCCGCCTCCGCTACCTGTGGTTGAACCTGACGAGGATCTTTACTCCGTCCACAACTTCACCGTCTAGTGCGGCTTCTCCTTTTTCGTTGACTTCTTCTTTCGCGCCTTCACCGGCTTCAGCTCGCCCTTCGGCGATATGGTACCGCGCTCCGCGTGATCAAGCTTGAGCCGTATATGTCGACGGGCCATGCTGGTGCGCGCATACTCTATCCATTTGGCCGTCGGGTGAGCAGAGGGACGCTCGAGGATCTCCACGACGTCGCCATTGCGGAGCTGCGTATCGAAGGAGACCATCTTCCCGTTCACTTTCGCGCCGTTCATGTGATGACCCAATTCGCTGTGTATAGCGTACGCGAAGTCCACGGGCGTCGAGCTTACCGGCAGGTCGATGACGTCACCCCGCGGCGTGAAGACGAAGACGCGATGCGAGAAGAAGTCTTGGCGCAGCCCTTCGACGAAATCAGTTGAACCGGCAGTCGGTGCATGCGCGTCAGCAAGCTCTGAAAGCCACGGCGGCGCGACCCGCTGCTTGCTCTTGACCTTCTTCACTTTTTCTACGGGAGCCGGTGCAGCGTCCCTTGAGCGCAGATGCAGGAGGGTCGGCACGAGTCCGCGCATCCACGAGAAGGAAAGACGCTCGAAGGCCTGCTTCTGAGCCACTTTTTCGAGCTTCTGCGTCTCTTGTCGCAGCTGCTTGTATGACATGTGCGAGGCGATACCGTATTGCGCTTCCTGATGCATCTCTTCGGTGCGTACCTGCATCTCGACGATGCCTGCGTCCGGAGTTATCACGGTCGTATGCAGCGACTGATAGCCGTTGGGCTTAGGGAAGGAGATATAGTCCTTGAATTCGCCCGGAAGGGTCTTCCAGAGCGCGTGGATGACACCGAGCGTCGTATAGCAGTCGTCGATGGTGGGCACGATGACGCGTAACGCAGCTATGTCATGTATACGCGTGATGTCGTCGTTCTTGCGCTTGAGTTTCTGATGCAGGCTCCAAAGACCTTTCATGCGGATATCAGTTCGAAAGCCGGTCATGTTGCGGCGCGCGAGCGCATGCTGCAGATCCCTCTGTACCCGTACGAGCCCGGCCTCGGTCTCCTTAGATTTGAGCTTCCTGACTTCAAGCGCGTGCTGGTAGGCGTCAGGATCGATGTTAGGAAATGCCAAGTCCTCAAGCTCGCGCTTCATCGCGCCCATTCCGAGTCGGTCAGCGAGCGGCGCGTATATCTCGAGCGTCTCAAGCGCGATGCGGCGGCGCTTGGCTTCCGGCACATGCTCGAGCGTCGTCATGTTGTGGTAGCGGTCGCAGAGCTTGATGATGAGTACGCGCACATCGGCAGAGGTAGCGACTAGCAGGCGTCGCAGTGACTCAGCATGACGCTCCGCGCCCTGATACTTGTGCTTGCCGAGCTTGGTCACGCCCTCGACGAGGAAGCGGACATCAGGACCGAATTCAGCTTCGATCGTTTCCTCCGAGACCCCGGTGTCCTCGACGCAGTCGTGCAGAAGACCTGCGGCAATGGTATCCGCGTCCATGCCGAGCTCCGCCAGATGGAGGGCGACTGCTGCAGGATGGAGGAAGTATGCTTCGCCCGAGTAGCGTTTATGGTCCTTATGAGCATTCTCCGAGAAGGCATACGCCTTCTCGATAAGCGTGATATCCTCCGGATCCGGATCGCGCATGGCCGCCACGATCTGCTTGACGGTAGTCATAGCTTCAAGAATACTGCTAAAGGGAGAACCTGGAAAGAAAGGGGAAGAGATATGGCAACGATCTATCGCCATTACTGCCGTCGCTGCCCGCTGGAATACCCCCAAGACGGGGTGTTATATGTCGAGCGGCCCTGCCCGCTTCACATGCCCGTCTACGTGGTGGACTCATTCCAGCGTATCATCGGACCGGCTCTGGGCTGCGTTTAACGCGGCCCTTTGCCTTTTATTTATGATAGATAGCTTGCTGCCTCAAGCGGCGTAAGTTCATTTGCATCCTGACTCTCGGGAAGATATATACGCCGTAATCCTTTCTTAAGGAAGAGTCCTTGCTTCGATTTATATAAGGTGATCATCTTTCCGGTCTTCGGATGCGCTCCGACATCTCGCACGATCTCGACGCCGCGCGGCGGTTGCTTCGGAGTGTTAATGAGCGTGACTGCTTCCTCAAGCGTGATGGTATACGGGTCCTGTTTCTTTATCGAACGGAATTCGCCATCGTGGGCGACATAGGGGCCGAACCGCCCCGTGTTGGCCATGACAGGCTTTCCAGATGTCGGATGAAGTCCGAGCTCGCGGGGAAGCGAAAGATAGCGTACGGCGTCCGTAAGCGTCACGGTCGAAAGATCAGTACCGGGCGGGATGCTCGCACGCTTTGCGTTGACTTTCGGTTTTTTGGGTTTCTTCGCCACTTTCTTCCGCGCAGTCTTTGCAGTCTTTTTCTTAATCGTGCCTTCCTCGGCTGTAGCTTCAGAGACTGGCTCTTCCTGTGCCGCTTCCTCCGGAAGCGGCATCTCTACGTATGGTCCGAAGCGCCCGGTGCGTATGAATATGGGATACCCCGTGTCAGGATGCATGCCGAGCGGCTCGTCGCTCTTAAGCTCCGTACCGTCTTCCTGGCGCGCGCCTTCGCAGTCCGGGTAGCGCGTACAGCTCATAAAGATACCCGCGCGCCCGAGCTTGAATTCCATGGGCGCGCCGCATAGAGGGCATGGAAATTCCTCAGGCACGCTGCCGAGCGCCGTCGCCTTCGGAAGGGAGTCCTTGCTCGCGACTGCCTTCTCGAACGGTCCGTAAAAATCCTTCATGGTCGCGAGGTAGCCGCGCTCGCCTCGCGCTATCTCATCGAGCTCGTCCTCCATCTCAGCAGTAAAGGCATCCGAGATGTAGTCAGCGAAGTGTTCCTCAAGCCAGCCGGATACAACCATGCCGGTAGCGGTGGGCTTGAGGGTGCGCCCGTCCTTTACCGCGTATTCGCGGTCTTGGATGGTCTTCATGATGCTCGCGTACGTGGAAGGGCGCCCGATGCCGCGCTTCTCGAGTTCCTTGATGAGACCAGCTTCCGTGTAGCGGTTGGGCGGTTCGGTCTGCTTCTCGAGGCTTTCTAATTTCAGAAGGTCGAGCGGCTCGCCTAAAGCCAACTTCGGAAGCTCGACGTCCTCGCCTCGTGCGCGCGTGTCGCAGGCAAGCCAGCCTAGGAAAAGGACCCGAGAGCCAGTCGTACTGAAGACAGGGATATCCGCATCAGCCTGAGACTTGACGGTCGTACGTTCGACTTTTGCAGCTGCCATCTGGCTTGCAAGCGTACGGGTACGGATAAGCTCATAGAGCTGCGTCTCGTCCGGAGTTGCGCCCGCGCGCGCCTTTGCCGGATCGGTAGGGCGTACGGCTTCGTGAGCCTCCTGTGCGTTCTTGCTCTTGGTCGTATATGCGCGAACATGCGTATAGTCTTTGCCGAATTCCTTTTCGACAGTCTGCGCGATCTTCGCGATAGCTTCCTTAGCCAGGTTCACCGAGTCAGTACGCATGTAGGTGATGTGACCGGCTTCGTACAGCTTCTGTGCCGCGCGCATGGTGCGGCTCGGAGAGAAGCCAAGTCTGGTGGAGCCTGCCTGTTGAAGGGTCGATGTCGTGAATGGAGGTTTCGGGTTGCGCTCTTCGCTGCGCGTCGCGACGTCTGCCACCTTCCAGGAAGCCTCGCGCCCGAGCGTGACGATACGCTCTGCTTCTGCAGGCGTCGCCGGCTGCTCGACGCAGGTAGCAGGGAATTCTCCGCTAGCTGACACTCCTTTAGTTTTGAGGAGTGCGTCTAGCACGTAGTAGGTGACGGGAATGAACGCCTTAATCTCGCGTTCGCGCTCTGCGAGGATGCGCAGCGCCGGCGACTGCACGCGACCGGCTGAAAGCCCGTACCGCACCTTCTTCCAGATAAGTCCTGAAAGATCATATCCCACAATGCGATCGAGCACGCGCCGAGCCTCCTGAGCCTGACGCAAGTCCTGATCGATGACACGCGGATGGGCGAGTGCTTCTTCCACCGCTGCCTTGGTGATCTCATGGAAGACCACGCGTTTCGGCGCTTTGAGTCCCACAGCTTGCTGGATATGCCAGGCGATAGCTTCTCCTTCACGGTCGGGGTCGGTCGCAAGGAATACCTCGGAGGCTTTCTCACTTGCGCGCTGTATCTTCTCGATGACGTCGCGCTTGTCGGGGCTTACGACGTAGCGGGGTACGAAGCCTTCTTCGATATCAACCGCGTCCTTGTTCGACTTCGGAAGATCGCGCACGTGTCCCACGGAGGCAAGAACCTCGTAGCCCTCGCCGAGATATTGCTGAATGGTCCTCGCCTTTGCGGGCGACTCGACTATGAGCAGTTTCTTTCCTTTGGTGGATGCCATGAGCTTAAGCAATAACCTACATACCTATATATGGTCAAGGGAGAGCCTACGTTCATACTCTTCTCCATGATCCGAATTCTTCTTTGAGAATGCCCTTCAGCTCGAGAATGCCGAGAAGCGGAAGCGCCTCGTGAGGAGGTATAGCGCATGCCCGCAGGACTTCATCGCGCGACAGGGGTTCTTCAAGCATGTCGTATAGCCTTCGTTCCGCATCTGACAGTTGAAGATGGCGTTGCTCCGTACCTGTCTCCATCGGCGTAATACCGAGCGCCTCCAGGATGTGTGAGAATTCGCTTACCATAGTCGCGCCTAGACGCAGGAAGAGATGCGAACCGAATCCATGCACGTCCCCGATGCGATGCGGTATGCACAGAAGCTCGCGGTTATACTCGGCGGCCAGGCGCGCGGTTATGAGCGTCCCGGACTTTTGCCCAGCTTCTATCATGAGCACCGCATGGGAGAGACCGACCATGATGCGATTGCGGCTGGGGAAGTCGTAGGGAGTGGCGATATGGCTCGGCTCTTGTTCGCTCAGAAGCGCGCCGCCCTCGCGTAGGATCTCGTGCGCAAGTCCCAGATTCGTGCGAGGACCGATGGCCTTGTCTGAGAGTCCGGAACCCGGCACCGCTATCGTATGCAGTCCCGCTCTGAGGGCCGCCCTATGGGCGGCCGCATCAGCTCCGAGGGCGAGTCCCGATACGATAGATATAGGATATCCAGCGAGCCCCGCAATAAGCGATTCGCATGCCTGTCGTCCGTAGCTCGTAAGCGCTCGTGAGCCCACGACTGCAAGCAGTCTCGTTCCGTCAGCAGGCATAGAGCCTCGCAGCCAGAGCTTTGCCGGCGGCTGGGGAATCTCGCGCAATTGCGCCGGATAGTCGGGCGGTGTGAGTTCATGGATATCCATCCGTCGAGTATCGCAGGAGGCGCTTGAACAAAAGCTCCAAGAAATATAAAATCCGCCTCCTTTTATAGTGAACAGCTCTGTCGTACAATAAGCCCTACAATGCTTGATATTCATTTTATCCGCGAGAACGCCGACCTGGTGAAGGCCGGAGCTGCCAAGAAGAAAGCCAATGTCGATATTGATCGGCTGCTCGCGGTCGATGAGGAGCGAAAGAGCTTGCGCCAGCAGATGGACGAGCGCAAGGCTGAGCAGAATCGCATGAGCACTCGCATACAGCTTGCAAGCGGTGAGGAGAAGGAGAAACTCATCGAGAGCATGCGCTTCGTAAAGGAAGGATTCAACGAGCTTGAAGAGAAGTTCAACGCGCTTACCGAAGAGTGGACGAAGCTCATGCTTGCGGTCCCGAATCTCCCGTCGCCAGATACTCCTGAAGGACCTGATGAGAGTGGAAACGTCATGGTTCGTGAATGGGGAGAGAAGCCGCAATTTTCATTTACTCCTAAGCCTCACTGGGATATTGGTGAGGCGCTCGGCATCATCGACTCGCAGAAGGCTGCCGAGGTCTCAGGCGCCCGCTTCACGTATATAAAAGGTGATTTGGCACTCATGCAATTTGCGCTCATCGATCTTGTCTTCAAGACCCTCACTTCACGCGAAACTCTAGAAGCAATCGCAAGAGCTGCGAATCTTGATATTGATACGAAGCCATTCATTCCGGTCGTGCCACCGGTCATGATGCGTGCCGATGTCATGGGCCGCATGGGCCGCCTGCATCCTATCGATGACCGCTATTACTTCGAGAAGGACGACCTCATTCTCATAGGCAGTGCAGAGCACACCCTCGGCCCGCTTCATATGAACGAGACTCTCGACGAAGCATCTCTTCCTATTCGTTACGTCGGCTACTCGACATCATTCCGCCGCGAAGCGGGAGCTGCGGGTAAGGATACGCGCGGAATCTTGCGGCTTCATCAATTCGACAAGCTCGAGATGGAAAGCTTCGCGCGTCCTGAGGACGGGTATCGCGAACAGGATCTCTTCGTTGCCGTTCAGGAGCATCTCATGAGAGCTCTAAAGATTCCGTATCAGGTGATATCGGTATGCACCGGAGATATGGGCATGCCTGTTCATCGCCAATATGACATTAACTCCTGGATGCCGGGACAGGATACGTATCGCGAAACGCATACGTCCGACTACGTCGGAGGCTTTCAGGCTCGCCGTTTGAATACGCGGGTGAAAGGAACAGACGGTACCACGTCGCATGTGCATATGAATGATGCCACTGCATTTGCCATAGGACGCACGCTCATAGCTATCATGGAGAATTATCAGCAGGAGGACGGTACCGTGCGCGTGCCAGAAGCACTCATTCCATATGTCGGCAAAGAAGTCCTGGGACGTACAGCCGGTTAGACGAGTGGTCCGTACGCCTGCGCCTGAACAGTCTCGGGTGCAGGCTCCGCGTCGGCCGGCTGCGCCTGCGCCCTCCACTCCAAGACCGTCTCGCACGCCCGCTCCCGCAAGTTCGAATTCCGTACGAGCGCCTCTGCGCCCGCAGCCGCTCCCGAAGGGAAGCCTCAAGCAGCGCCGCAAACAGAAGCGCCGCTACGCGGGATACGTAGCCCTTTTTGTCCTTCTGATACTCATTGCAGGATTCTTTTACGCTTTATGGCGGCCCGCGCTACGCGTGCAGAGCGTGAGCGTGCATGGTCCTGATAGCGAGACCGTACAGCAGATAGCACGGAGCAAGCTTTCGGGAACGTATTTCTATCTCATCCCGCGTAATTCGATATTCTTCCTGCCGACCTCGAAGGTGCGAGCTGCTGTCCTTGATGCGAGTCCGGATGTCGCCGCCGTATCGTTCGCGCGCACGTCATTCTCATCGCTTGAAGTGACTACGACGTCACGCGCGACGGCTTTCGTCTGGTGCGGAACAAGCATCGATACGCCATATCCGAATGGCGGTTGTTTTGACGCGGATATCGAAGGGTTCCTCTTCAAAGCTTCCGATCCAGTTTCTGTGGGCACGGCATCGACCACGGGAACTCAGACGCGTGTCTTCGACACGCTCGACCGCGACATCGTAGAAGGACAGCCGCCGCTGCGGGCGCATATCTCGTACGCTTCGGCGCTTCCTGACGCTCTCAGATTCGTAAAGGCTATACGCGATTTGAACGTCCCGGTATCGGCGCTCGCTCTGCGCGGTGACGAAGCGGATCTCTGGGTAGGCGGACCGACTCGTATCACCTACGTGCTCGGCCACGAAGAAGACGCCATACAGCTAGCCGCGTCCTCGCTTGCGAACCTGACGCTTACGAACGGCACCATCCAATACGTTGATCTGCGTTTCCCGGGCAAGGTCTATATTAAAAAATACGGGGAATAAGTGAATCCCCTGAAATTCCCCGATCTGCTGCGTTGCTCTCGTCGTTCAAGACCGAACGGTACGCCCCTGTTTACTTACGAGTCATCGAGTTAGTAAACAGGAAGTGCCCTTGGGGTGCGCCTGAGTACGACTCGGTCTTTCACTTCTCAGCGCCTTGCATATCGGGTTTTTCAAGGGACTCACAAGAATTCTGTGTGATACACTCCGACTGCTCATGGAATCCTTCTGGAAAAGCTTACCGAAGCCGTTCTTCGTTCTTGCGCCTATGGCGGACGTGACGGACCCTGCCTATCGCGCGCTTATCGCGCAGATGGGGAAGCCGGACGTCACCTGGACGGAATTCGTCTCAGCTGACGGGCTGTATCACACACGCGAACCGCGCAAGGACGGCACTCGGGTATATGAGCATGATGCCGACAATCCGCTCATGCGCGATCTGCTTTTCACGGAAGCAGAGCGGCCTATCGTGGCGCAGCTATTCTCAAGCAAGCCAGAGATGATGGCCTATGCCGCGAAGCTATGCGCCTCGCTCGGCTTCGACGGCATCGATATCAATATGGGCTGTCCTGTCGGCACTATCGTAAACCAAGGATGCGGTGCGGCGATGATCCAGCATCCGGATGTTGCCAAAGCGGTTATCGCCGCTGCGCGCGCGAGCGGGTTACCCGTTTCCGTAAAGACTCGCATCGGCTATAACGCGGAGGAGATAGATACCTGGCTCGCTACGCTTCTTGAACAGAAACTCGATGCGCTCACGGTCCACCTACGTACTCGAAAAGAGATGTCCAAGGTCGCCGCCCATTGGGAACTCATGCCGCGCATCCTCGCGCTCCGTGATCGCATCTGCCCCGATACGCTTATTCTCGGCAATGGCGACGTGGATAGTCTTGAGGATGCGCGACAGAAGGTTGCAGAGAGCGGATGCGATGGCATCATGCTGGGCCGAGCTATCTTCGGGAATCCCTGGCTATTCGACGAGGAGCGTTCGACGGAGAATATCGCGCCCGGCGAGCGCATAGAAGCGCTCGCGGCTTTGGCCCGCAGCTTCGATGAACTGCGTCCGCGCAAGTCTTTCCATATACTCAAGAAGCATATCAAGGCCTTTATCACCGGATGGGACGGTGCGTCCGGACTACGCACTCGTCTCATGGAAGCTACCACGCTCGAGGACTTCCAGCGTGCACTTAGGGAGAGTGGGGTATAATTCTTTCGTATTGTAACTGCCTACAGTCCACTTTTTTATGGCTCATCAATCCTTATATCGCACCTATCGCCCAGCAACCTTTGCGGACGTTGCAGGTCAAGAGCAGGTCACGGGACCTTTACGCGAGCAGATAGCAAGCAAGACCGTGGGTCATGCGTACCTCTTCGCCGGCTCACGCGGGCTTGGGAAGACCTCCGTAGCGCGCATCTTTGCGCGCGAGCTCGGCGCGTCGAGCAAGGATCTCTATGAGATAGATGCCGCATCGAACAACACCGTGGACGACATTCGCGCGCTTACCGAGAACGTCTACACGCTTCCGTTCGAGTCGCCGTATAAGGTCTATATCCTCGACGAGGCGCACATGCTCTCGAAGTCAGCCTGGAATGCCTTCCTGAAGACGCTCGAGGAGCCGCCCGCACACGCCATCTTCATACTCGCTACGACCGAGCTTGAGAAGGTGCCCGAGACCGTCCAGTCGCGCTGCCAGGTATTTACATTCAAGAAGCCGTCGCGCGAAGGACTCTCGAAGTTAGTGGCAAGCGTAGCCAAAAAAGAAGGCTATTCAATCGAGCCCGCAGCAGCCGATCTCATCACGCTCCTAGCCGAAGGCTCGTATCGCGATGCTCTCTCGATACTCGAAAAAGTATGTGCTTCGTCTCCTGATAAGAAGATTACCCTTGCGGAAACAGAGCAGGCGACAGAAGCGCCACGTCATGCGCTTGTCGAATCCTTTGTTCAGGCGCTTTCGGAAGGTAGCCAGGAGAACGCGCTTGTCGTTTTGCACACGGTGGGGAGTGAAGACGTCGACGCTGTCCTCTATCTCTCGCTCGTACTCGAATATCTGCGCACCGTGCTTCTGACGCGTCATGCGTCTGAACTTCGTAAGGAACTTGAGAAAGAGGTAGGACCTGAAGAGTATGGCGCCATACGTGCGCTTGCTGAAGCCAAGGAATCAAAGATCACGCACCAGACGTTAAAAGTCTTTCTCGATGCCTCTTCACGCATCCGGTTCTCGCCCGTGCCGATGCTTCCGCTCGAGCTCGCCGTATATGAGCTTTTCGGTGCCTAGTCTTACCTAAGCAGTAGATTCCCGGACGGATTGATAGTTTCGATATCGCCGAGGTCACGGGGAAGTATCTGGTAATTCGCTTGGACGTAGCGCAGGTCGTGCCGAAGCTCGCGCGCGATATCTCTACGCTTTTCTTCACCCGCAGCGTTCGAAGCGTCAGTAGCGGTATCTTCCAGAAAGCCCATTACGGTCGCGAGGAAGGCGAAGTAGTCGCCGGACCTGATATGAAAGTCGATATTCTTTGGCGAGTCCATCAACAAGCCTACCCTTTCAGTAATCAAATACGTACGTGCCATATAAGTACATTGTAAGCGCTCCACATGTCCATGTCCTTAGCGTCGCATGGGGACAGGGTTGCAACGGGTTTTATAAAGATTTCATCTCCTTGCCGATTAGCGTGTTTCCCTGCAAGATTACGATATTGGGAGACCATCAATGGTATATCAGCTGCTTCGCAGCAGGAAAGCGACCTTTGAAGTAATCCTAGAATTGGGAGATCGTCTAATGGTAGGACAGCGGCCTTTGAAGCCGTGAATCTAGGTTCGATCCCTAGTCTCCCAGCAAATAAAGTGCGTGAGCAATTTTTTGCTGGGAGAAGTAAGCGTGGGGCGCTTACGGCTAGGGATCGAAGACCTTGTGAGCATTTTCTGAGTCCTCAAAGAAAATACACAAGGTGTACTGATCCTGTAAGGATCGAAGCGTAGTCGCGGCCCTAGTCTCCCAGCTAACAATAGTATGCAAACAGAAAGCCCACCGGAGCGGGATTTCCGCCGATGGGCTAGATCGGTACTTCCGGCTCGTTATCGAAGAGCTGAACCCAGCCGAAGAATGCGCGTTTTTCGAAACGATTATTCTTGGTCGTGCCGGACTTGACCCTAAGGTCGAGTGCATTGGGAATAATGCGCGCAGAATCGAGCGATACGAAATCGTCGCCGAATTGCCTTTGCGCCATCGCCCTGATTCGCGGAAGGAGCTCCTGAATCCGCTGATTGTCTGCTGGTGGGCTATCCCATGTCTCCGTCCTGATGAGATATCCAGAAGAACCGTCCTTCCGATTGCCATCGTACTCAACAACGATTTTCATGAGAACCCTTCCGATTTGAGAAACTAAGGATTCGAGCGAACCCAAGGACATAATACACTTTTGCTACTGCTTAGAAAGGTTCCAATATCGTCCCAGTACGGGTAGCCGTAGTTGAGATAACTACGGACATATAGGTTCCAACGTTGTCCCACACTGCCAGGCGGAATCGGAAATGGTACTGTAGACATAATGAATACCCCATCGATAGTTCCCTATACTGAACGGCTTACCTTGCTCGAATGCCGTCATGAATACGATGAGGTCTTTACCTATATATTCAAGCCAATGAATCCAGTCTCATTCACGGCCGGAGAATACGCGCATGTCCGCCTGCTGAACCTTTCCGAAGACATACGGCGCGTACGCGAGTTCTCATTCGCATCTTCTCCGCAGGAATCGGAGGTCTGGTTTGCTGTCGATGGGAGATCGAAGAGCGAATATCAGCAGGCGTTGCGATCGCTTGCTCCTGGAGATGAGATCGAGATATTCAAGATAAAAGGGCACATGACCTGGCCGCCTCCCTCTCGTGATGTCGTGATGATCGCAAACGGAGTGGGTGCAGCACCATTCCGCTCGATGCTCCTGGACAAAGTTGAAAGGAATCTCTCACTCACAACTACTCTTATAAGCGTGGCGCGGGAATCATTCCTGTATATGGATGAGTTCAGGAATCTTGCCGGAACGTATCTCCCGATACGGCGCGACCAGCTGGCCGAAACGCTTGAGGAGATTACGGACGAGCATCCGGGTGCTCACTACTGTGTCGCCGGTTCGAGCGATTTCGTACTAGACGTCGTACAGACACTTTCAGACAAAGGCATCGTCCGAGTCGAGAGCGATGAATTCAAGGGTCTGCTTAGGGAATAATAAATAGTGACTTACTCCGTTTCCGTAGAAAAGTTCCAACCTTGTCCCACACAGTCAGCGGGTCTTCAGTCGAATTAACTATACTTAAAAGTATGATCTTTTCTTACTTCTTGGTCACGTATTCGCTTACCATTGTTCTTTCTAGAGTCTGGCTGTGGTTCGTGCCTCGACACGCACCACAGATCGGAAACTTTCAGTGGCACCACTGGATGACAGGCGTCCTCCTGATTGTCGTGTATCTTATATATCCAAATCTATTCTTACTTGCTATTGGTGCCGCATTGATTGTTGATCAGATTCCTCTGTTCTTTATCTTCAAAGGACTTAATTGGCCCGATGATTGTTGGAAAGAGTATCAATCAGTGTCTTCTACGATAGGGACTTTCCTCGTGTCTCTGATTGTTATGGTTGTATATTTATCAATAGCATAGCGAAGGAGAGTTCCAACCTTGTCCCACACTGCCAGCAAGTTAAATTTGATATACTTCTCAACATGAAAGTAATCCTGTTTGGTGACAGTATGCTTGCCCGATTCGGTAAAGAGCGTCTCCAAAAACTAGAATCAATGGTGCCGGAAGGTGATTTCTACAACTGTGCTACAGGCGGTTGGGATAGTAATGACTGCGCTATGAAGGCCCCATATATTGCATCCCTTAAGCCAGACGCGGTCGTCATCTCCGTAGGCACGAATGATGCCTCGCCTTGGAAACAAGTCCCGCTAGAGATTTTTAGAAACAACCTATTGAACATTCGCGATAGCTTTAAGGATTCGAAAGTCATTTTCTTTCCACCACCTCCTGTCAACGAAGATAAACAAGCAGGTGAGTTGATAAGGAGCAACGAATTGATGCAGCAGTATTCCTCCGCTGTAAAAGATGTGTCTTCAAGTGCGGCTGTCGCGTGTATCGACTCGTGGGCAATATTTAGCTCACTTCTTGAACAAGGTCAGGACTACCATGTTGAGGATGGAGTACATCTCAACGATAATGGGAATGACCTGCTGACTGATCAGCTAGCGGAGGCGCTGAGTTCGAAATAGGGTCCCACGTTGTCCCATACGGTAAGCAAACTGAATGTGCGTAAAATATTATTGAGCTTTAGGAAGTTGTATAATCGTACATATGACGACCCTAAACCCTTGGATTAATTTTAATGGCAATGCTGAAGAAGCTTTTAATTTTTACAAGTCAGTCTTTGGCGGCGATTTCAAGAAGATAATCCGCCTCAAAGATCTTGCCAGTTCTGAGTTCCCGGTTTCGGAAGAAGACGCAAATAAGATACTGCAGATCGTCTTGCCCATAGGTGACTCGAATACATTAATCGGAAATGACGTACCCAACTTCATGGGAAAGGTGAGTGAGAATGAGAACAGGAGTAAGGTCCACGTTGCGACCAGCAGCAAAGAAGAAGCTGAGAGGATATTCAACGGTCTTTCCGTGGGAGCAGATGTAGAGATGCCGATCGGTGAGAGTGCGTGGGGAACCTACTTCGCTATGTTCAGGGACGTGTACGGTATTGAATGGGTCATAGAATTTGATCCAAGTAACTAAGGTCACGCTTATTCCAATATCCTCCCGTGCTGCCGGCCAAGGATGCTAGGATAGGCGTAATGATTGAAGCAATCCCACAGCCTCAGAAGGAAGAGAACGCTTCTCTGCCGTCTCTGGGAACGGTCGAGCAACTCCTCTCCGAGGAGTTGCGTGGAGCAGAACAAGATCTGGCAATAATAGGCGAATCTTTGCGAGCATTTGCGAGGCTCGTAGAAGCAGAGCGTCCTGATGTTCTTGTCTTTCTTGACGTCAGTGTCCGTATCTTCGGTACTCCCTACCTGAAATACTTTTCTGAGAGAATGGGAAGAGGTGCTCCCTCGATCCGCTTTTACAATGATCATAATTTGAAGGGCGCCTTTCTGGGATATACGCCTCTAGATCCTATAGTTCAGAATGACTTCGAATCACTGAAGGGCAAGAAGGTATTCTTTGTTGACGAGACCTTTTCCGAAGGAAAAGGCGCGCTAGCACTGCTTGAAGCTTCGTCACGGGCTGGAATCGCGGCTCGCTATATTGCTCTTACTAAAGATCCTGAGCCTCCTTCAAGTAAGATCCTAAATGAGGAGGATGAGATTCTTGTTGAACAAGATATAGAGGACGGGAATATTATTATTTACGATCATCCTATTCATAATCTTTTCTCTCGATACGGCAGCAGACTCTACGTTAAAGAGGAAGTGGAAGGCAAGACTCGTCCCATGCAGGTTTCTCGAGAGAAGGCGACGGCCGCTAGTAGTATCCCTCATGCAGATAGCTATAGTGTGCCCCCAGAAGGCATGTCGAGTGAAGAGTACCAATTAGCTGTTTCAGCGAAATTCGATGCTAGCGTTAGGGATTTGAAAGAAAAGATCTATCAAACACTTAAGGCTGAAGAGGGCGTATAACGGCTCCAGTATCGCCTGCACCCTAATTTGTCGAGGATAAACAGATCCGGCAATTCCGGACTACGAATGTACAGGGACAAGAATAGTGCTATCGTTTAGGCATGGCTGAACCTCTTCCAGCGAACGCATTCTTTGATATAAATAAGCTTCCTTCTGAAAAAGGACTGCTTTTGTTCGGTCTTTCGATGAATAAGCTTTTCTTACGCCAGAGCCCCGAACACTGTGTAGAGGACATTCGACACTTTCACACAGCAAAAGTATCCAAGCCGCTTATCGGCCTGAATTTTATCTACAGTGAATTCCTATATCTATACAGCGACAAGCCGGCCCCGGAGTTGAAAGACTCCTTTATGAACCAGATCATTAGTCACAAGAATGGCCTGCAGAATATTCTCGGAAAGAACAACCTGGATTTCCAGATTCAGCATGCCTTTAACTATATGGCGTGGGCCCAGCTATATGTCGGGACCAAAGACTTTAATCAGCTATTTGCGTCTTTGAAAAAAATATACGCCACAGACGAACTATTTCAGAGATACATCAAGGAAGACAGTGAGGCATACGGCAGAGAGATGGGAGACAATCAAGTGAATTTCTTTTTGGAAGAGATTCTCATGTTTCACCTGCTTACCAAGAACCAGGTGAAGCTTCCGAACGAATATATCGAAGGCCAGCAGAAGTGGATACTATACTGCTATCCTGGCCGTCCGCTCAAGAGTACCGTCTATATGTATCAACTGAATCCCTTTAAGCTCGATTGGAAGGATAACCCGTATCAGAACGCTCACTTTGATCTGGAAGCCAAGCAACTCATTGAATTTGATAGGGTAGATTTAGAGACCTACTAGCGCCAATAGCTATATTGAAAGCATGAAGAACTGGCTGGTAACCGGAGGAGAGGGATTCATCGGAGGAAGGATCGCTAGGGCGACGGGTGCGACGTTATACGACCTGAAATCGGCTAAGGATATTCTCGATACTCAGGAGCTGCTTCAGGCCTGTGGAGATGTCGACGGGATATTCCACTGCGCGGCCAAGATAAGCGTTCCTGAGAGCTTCCGAGAACCGGAGGAATATCACCTCCATAACGTTCAAGGTACGGCGAGCGTTACCCGGGCCGCAAAAGCTAGGAATGCCAAGGTAGTCTTCTCTAGCAGCGCTGCGGTATATGGCGAATCTGATACGCCGGTCCGAGAAACAGATGCGCTTCACCCGATGTCGCCCTATGCGCAGAATAAGAAGGATGGTGAAGCGCTATTGAAGGAATCAGGAATTCCGTACGCTGTTCTGCGGTATTTCAATGTGTACGGCCCTGGCCAATCTGCGGCCTATGCGGGAGTCATTACCATGTTCATTCATAGCGCGCTCAGGAATGAAGATCTTGTCATCTATGGCGACGGCACCCAGGTGCGCGACTTCGTATATGTCGACGACGTGGTCGCGGCTAATATAAGAGCGATGGAATCAGAGGGCATCTCAGGAGAGACCTTCAATATCGGAAGCGGAACGATGACTTCTATAGGGCAGCTCGCCGAAGAGATCATCAGGCTTACCGGTTCAGGATCCAGGATTACCTACAAGTCTGCGCGTGAAGGAGATATCGTGTACTCCCAGGCTGACGTTTCAATGGCTACGAATATCCTGAATTGGAAGGCATCGGTATCGCTTACGGAAGGGTTGGAGCGAACGATCGAGTCATATAGAGATGTGTAAGGCTCGGGCTGATAGAAATACAGAGTGTTCGGCATAGCCGGCCGTTATCACCTACGACCGCTTGGTCTTTAGTGCTGACTAGGTCATGCTATAGCTATGAATAGGACCACCATATTCGTCATTCTTGTTCTGGTAGTCGTGCTGGCCTTTCTAGCCGTTTTCTATCTCAAACCATTATCCATCGCGGCGGGTACGGCCACGAGCACGGCGCCTGCAGCTCTACCTATCAAGACGACTACGGCAACGACTGCTACGACTTCGAGCGCCAATCTCGGCACGTATGCATACGAATGCGACGAGCACGTGATATTCCTCATGACTCCGGCAGCTGATATGAGCACCCTGAAGATCGCGCCGCTTACAGGCGCCTATCCTCCTTCCAGCACGCTTATACGCAAGACATCTTCAAGCGGCGTGAGATATGAAGGTAAAGGAGTAATCTTTACGGCTCATGGCGAAACGGTGACGCTTGGTGAGGGTGACTCAGCTATCAATTGTTCTCCGGTGGGGAATCCAGATTCTGCTCCTTTCAACTTTGGCGACTAAAGACCTCTGAAATTCCTCGATCTACCGCGTTGCTTTCGTCGTTCAAGACCTCACGTACGCCCCTATTTACTTACGAGTCATCGAGTTAGTAAATAGGAAGTGCCCTCGGGGTTCGACTGAGTACGACTCGGTCTCTCGCTCCTCAGCGCTTTGTATATCGAGTTTTTCAAAGGTCTTTCCGGAGAGCTTTCTCGAAGTGATATTCCAAAGCGCGCGCAGGCAAGGTAGTATCTGCATATGCCCAGTAGGATAACTTCGAATCGATTTCTTTTTGCGCCATATTTTTATGGTGAGATATATTCTGTTATTTTAGCGCGACATAATTTAGCAGCCTGCCTCGAGAAATCAGGCGCAATTTGAAGTTATACTAACCGGGTATGAATGCTGAGTCAGAGTTCCAAGTGCTTCTTTTCTATAAGTACGTGACGGTGGAAGACCCGGAAGCGCTTGCGGCGTGGGTCCGCACACGCGCGACAGGGCTCGGCCTTACCGGCCGGGTAATCATCGCCGAGGAGGGCGTAAATGCTACGCTTGAGGGAACGGTTGAGGATACAGAATCTTTCATACAGGAATTTAAGAACGACGAGCGCTTCAGCGACATGTCAGTGAAGCGCAGTGGCGGTACCGGTACCTCATTCCCGAAGCTTTCAGTAAAGGTGCGTCCTGAGATAGTCGGTACGCGCTTCCCGAAGGAAACGGCAGACCCGCGCGTACGCACAGCGCCTCGTATCACAGCCGGGGAGCTACGGGCCAAGTACGAGAATCAGGAAGACTTCGTGGTCGTCGATATGCGTAACGACTACGAATACCGTTCGGGGCATTTCAAGGGCGCGATAAATCCGGAACTTGAAGCCTCGCGCGATCTTCCGCAGGCTCTGCCTAAGCTTGAACCATATAAGCACAAGAAGGTGATTACGGTGTGCACCGGCGGCATCCGCTGCGAGAAGATGTCGGCGTTCTTGCTGAGTCATGGGTTCGAGGACGTGGAGCAGCTGGAAGACGGCATACACGGCTATATGGAGAAATATCCGGGGCAAGATTTCGTCGGCACGCTCTATACCTTTGACCAACGACTTACGATGGACTTCGGCGGCGCGCGCGTAGTGGTGGGGCGTTGCTATCTCTGTGAGAATCCGACCGAGCTCTATGTGAACTGCGCAAACGACGCGTGTCACCTTCATTTCCTTGCCTGCGACGCGTGCCAGGAGGACACGGGTACGTTCTGTGGAGAGGCGTGCCGAAAGACAGCTCAAGCTATTCTTACCTATGGATAGGCCGATCGCGCTTGGTAGGCTCCGAGAGTTCATGCGCTTTATTACAGCCTTCGGCAAGGTCGAGCGCGCGTACTATATTCCAGCAACTGACCGAAAGGAGAATGACCTGGAGCATACTTGCAGTCTTGCGCTCATGGCGTGGTTCATACTTTCTGGCAACAACTCGTCGCTTGATACCGGACGGGTACTGAAATATGCGCTTGCGCACGACCTGGTAGAAGTGTTTGCCGGAGATACCTATATCTATACTACCGACAAAGAGCATCTGGACGGTAAGCCAGGTAGGGAATTAGCTGCAGCAGAACAGATCGCCCGTGACTTCCCGGAATTTGCCGACCTACATCCGTACGTGCTGGGCTACATGAAGCGCGAGGACGCTGAAAGTCGTTTCGTCTACGCCCTTGATAAGATACTTCCGATATTCTCGATCCATGATGACGAGGGAAGGATGTGGAAGGAGAATAAGGTCAAGCTACAGATGCTCATCGATAATAAGGCGTCAAAGGTCGCTCTGTCTCCGGAAATCGAACCGTACTTCGCTGAGCTGGTGGAGCTCCTTACCTTGGAAGAGGAGAAGATGTTCGGTGCATAGCTTCTAATTACGAACGGCCTCCCCGGGGGGAGGCCGCCTCGCACGGTTGTTGTACTAGTCATATAGCCTGCTAGGCGCTGTCCAGGACCTCGATCGAGAGGAACTCACCGTCGGGCGATCGATAGTAGAGGTTCGCGTCGAACCACTTGCCTCGCACCATCGGATCGACCCAGGTGTGATACCCGGCCTGCATCTGCTCGAACGGCAGTATGTCCCTGAGGGCATGGCGCGCGTACGTTAGCGTAGTGTCTCCCGGGGGGTTGTTCCCGCGATTGTTCTTCACCTGGGTCGTCCGGAAGACCTCGATGGTCTTATACGGCACGTCTTCGGCGTAGAAGGTGAGGGTGCCACGCGGCATAAGATCCTCGTAGCCGAGTTCGGCATTCACCATCTCCCTCGCGCAGCGCACCGCACACATCTCCGGGCTTTCGCCAGGCTGGATGACGCCGCCCGGTATATAGGCGATGCCATGGCCGATAGAGCCACGGCTGATGAACCTATTCTTGTCCATCGCCATGAGCACAAACGTGCTTCCGACGATAAGGACCCTTGCTTCGCGAATCATCGGTCTCTCCTGCTTGGAATCCTGTCAGCGTCGAGGCTGACCCGGCATCACGATACATTCAAAGACCGAGCAGGTCAAGAAATGTCGCGAGTTCAGCGCCTTCTATAGATCGGAGCTCGCTGGCTTTCAGACTACCCAGCTTGATATTCAGGATGCGCGTGCGCTTCAAGTCCACGACTTCGTTATGCATGGCGACGACCATGCGGCGGATCTGATGCTTCTTGCCCTCGGTAAGGGTTATGGAAAAGCTGTTTTCACCACGGACTTCAACCTTTGCTGGCCTCGTGATGTAGCCCTCTATATCAACGCCTGCCTCCATGTGCTTTGCGAAGCTGTCGCGCAGCGGCAGCTTGGTGCGCACCAGATATTCCTTATCGTGCGCCTTATCAGGATTAAGAAGGCGATCGGTTATGCGGCCATCGTTCGTAAGAATCATCAGGCCGTGCGAGCCTTTGTCGAGACGTCCCACCGGAAAGAGTCCCTCACCAGCCACTTCTTGCGGAAGATCGGGTCCTGCATCTGAATCGTCATCCTCAGAACCCTGGCGTTGCATCGTGATAGCGCCACGAGGCTTGTTGTACGCGTAGTACTTGTTCTGCTTCGGAGCATGCTTGCTCCCGCGTGCGCTTGCGCGCACCTCGACAATATCGCTTTCGAGTACCTTATCGCCGAGCCCTGCTACCCGGCCGTTAACTAACACACGCTCGCGCGCGATGAGCTCGTCAGCGTCGCGTCTCGTTGCGATACCTTTGCGCGCAAGATACTTATTGATGCGCATCGGATATTCGCTTTCTGGAGCAGTGCGTTCCTTCATCTGCGTAGTATAGCAGCGTGCTCACGAATTATTCATTTCGCGTTCGGTAGATTTTCAGAGTCAAGTGATAAGTATGTGCTGCGGCCTTCTTACCAACTAGCATTCACCCCTATGTTGAAGAGCATCAAGTATGACCTCGTAATAGCCCTCCCGGCGCTCATGCTCGCGAGCATGGTCGGAGCGTTTACGGTAGCGCATTCGTGATTCTATTAAGGCAGGAAGAACGGCAGAGCGCGGCCTATGGCCGCGCTCTGCCGTTCTTATCCGTCTGCTATACTCTTCATATACGCCGCGTTTGGGCTGTAAGGTCCTGCGTCAGCCTACGTCTCTATATATGGACCAAGACCGGATAAAAGCCGAATTCCTTGAAGCGTATGACCAGTACGCAGACGAGCTCTACCGTTTCTGTCTATTCAAGGTCTCAGACTCGGAACGAGCGCAGGACCTTACCCAGGACACCTTTACGCGCTTCTGGCAGACGCTGCGCAAAGACACGGTCGTCGAGAATCCTCGCGCCTTGCTCTTCATGATCGCGCGCAATCGCATCATCGACTGGTACCGCAAGAAGAAGGAGCAATCGCTCGACGTGCTCCAGGAAGCGGGACTCGATGTCACGGGAGAGGGCGCTGCTGATGTGGAGCAGCCGGCGCAAATGCGCGAAGCACTTGCCGCTATCGAATCGCTCGACGAGCCGTCCCGTGAAGTCCTCACCTTACGCTATGTAGAAGGATGGACGCCGGTCGAGATAGCGGCACTGCGTGGCGAATCAGCGAATGCCGTCTCCGTGCGCCTCAACCGCGCCATCAAGAAGGTTCAAGACAAGATGCATATATGACCAAAACTCTGACTAAAACCGAACAAGAACTAGCCTACCTCCGCACCCTGCGTCTCCCTTCCGCCGCGCGTCTTCGCATGCGCGAAGAGTTATCCGCTTATGCTGACCTGCATGCGCGTCACGTAGGCGCGGAGCCCGCATACCGCAATTCGAAATACCTTTCATACTTCCCGGCAGGCTTCTGGCGCGTGTCAGCTGCCTTACTCATCCTCGTAGCCTCTCTCGGCGGTACGGCCTATGCCGCGAACGGTTCGCTTCCGGGGCAGCCGCTCTATCCGATTAAGATAAACGTTACGGAGCCGGTTGAGACCGCGCTTATCCCGAGCGCGTCCGGCAAAGCCGCCTGGCATGCCATCCTTGCAGAGCGGAGGCTCGACGAGGCGACGCAGCTTGCGGTAAAAGGAAGTCTTGACTCAGCAACGCAGCAATCGCTGAGTGATAATTTCAGCACGCACGTGCGCGACTCTATCGCCGCCGCTGACGAGCTACAGAAGGAAGGTGACGTAAACGGTGCACTCGCCGTCCGCTCAGACCTTGAAGCGCGTATCACCGCGCACGAGGACATACTCGGCCTCGTTGCCGATCATCTTGCCGCCTCCGGCGCCGCGGACGCAACCTCGACTGAAGCCGTGCGCACCTTACTCACCGTCGTACACGATCGGCAGGATACCGTCGAGGGCGCGCGTCTGGCGCTCGAAGACTCGGAAGATGCAGCCAGCTCAAGGACTCCCGTATTTGCAAAGACAACTAGTGCTATGAAGGCTGACGATACGTCCGCGAAGCCGGCAATCATGCATTCCCCGCGAGAGATCACAAGAGAAGCGCGCACGCTCGAGATTGCGAGCATCCTGCGCAAGAACAGCGCGCTTATAAGCTTACTCGGCCCCGTCGGCACGAGCACGACAGCTACGTCGACCGCAACCTCCACTATTGAGACTGCTTCGAGCACCGTAGAGTCAGATCAAGATATCGATGAGAACGCCGCACCTGATGGTGAGAATCTCAGGCAATCCTGGCCTACTTCTCAAGAAAACATAAAGAACTGAATAGGTTTGTAAGAGTACTGCAAAGTACGTCTCAAAGCGCTTCCTGATACAATGACCCTATGACGCAAGCGCACGCTCTTTCCATACTCGCGACCGGCGTGAATGTGTTCCTGACCGGCGAGCCGGGAAGCGGCAAGACGCATACGGTAAATAGCTATGTCGCTTGGCTGCGCGCGCGTGGCATCGAGCCTGCCATTACCGCCTCCACCGGCATCGCCGCAACTCATATCCACGGCATGACCATCCATTCCTGGAGCGGCATCGGCATACGTGATTCGCTTTCTGAAGCGGATATCGATGCTATCGCGAGTAAGGAGCATGTCGCTCGCCGCATCCAGAAGACTACGACCCTTATCATCGACGAAGTCTCCATGCTCTCAGGCAGCGTCCTTGCCATGGTCGACGCGGTCTGCAGGGAGATCAAGCGCGTGGACGCAGCCTTCGGCGGCATCCAGATAGTGCTGGTGGGCGACTTCTTCCAGCTTCCGCCTATCGGCGCACGCGGCGGCGCGAACGCCGCCTTCGCCTTCGAATCATCCGTCTGGGAAGACCTGCATCCGATCGTCTGCTATCTGACCGAGCAGCACCGTCAGGAGGATAGGCGATTCAGTTCCGTGCTCTCGAGCATACGCGCTGCGGACGCTGATCCCACGACCGTCTCTATCATCATGGGACGCGAGGCAGACATCGAAGGATTCGACGAGGACATTCCGCGACTCTTTACGCATAACGCCGATGTCGATCGGTTGAATCAGGAGAAGTTAGAGAAATTAACGAGCGCAACAAAATCGTATCGTATGAGCGGAACGGGTGCACCGCCTATGATAGAAGCGCTCAAGCGCGGCTGTCTTTCGCCCGAGGTGCTCGTCCTCAAGGAAGGGGCAGTGGTCATGGGTACGAAGAATATCCCAGCGCTGGGGCTTGCCAACGGTACGCTCGGCACGGTCATAGGCTTCGAGCGCGGTACGAACTATCCGATGATAGAGACGGCCGATGGGCGCACCATCACCGTGCCTGAAGCTGAGTGGGCAGTTGAGGAAGGTGGGAAGGCACGCGCCAAGATAGCTCAGATACCGCTTCGCCTAGCCTGGGCCATCACCGTGCATAAGAGCCAAGGCATGAGCATGGACGCGGCAGCCATCGATTTGTCCCGCGCTTTCGAATATGGACAGGGATACGTCGCGCTTTCGCGCGTACGCACGCTTGCAGGACTCCACGTGCTCGGCTGGAGCGAGCACGCGCTTATCGTCCATCCGCTCGTCGCAAGCCGTGACGAGGGATTCCGAGAACTATCGGAAGAGGCGGAGAAAGGATTTGCAGCGCTTGAAGAGTCTGGAGAGCGATTGCAGCTTGAGAAAAATTTCGTACGTGCGTCCGGCGGGGAGTGGGAGGTGAGCAAGGCCACGGAAGGCAAGGCCGTACGGCCGCTTAAGAAAAAAGCAGTCGGAAGCACCTATGACGCGACGCTCGCACTTTTGAAGGAAGGAAAGTCTCTGAAAGAGGCCGCGCTTGCGCGCGGCCTCACCTTCGGCACCATCTGTACGCATGCAGAAAAGCTCGCGCAGGCAGGCACTGTCGGGCGCGATGTGCTCGAAGCCGCTATAGATGCACCGCTGCGCGCGAAGCTGCCCCAGATTCATGCGGCATTCAGCAAGCGGGGTGCCGCTGCGCTCACGCCAGTCTTCGAGATGCTTAACGGAGCCTTCACGTACGACGAGCTCCGTCTCGCGCGTCTTGTCTATAGAGAAAAAGAATCATCCGCAGGGAAGCTCACGCAACCTTCAGCAGGAACACGGTAAGGTTCGGTGCTATGGGAATGCTCGGGAAGATACTAGCCGTGTTCATCGTCGTATGTGCGGCAAGCGTATGGTTAGGCGCGCTGTATAAGCACTCATCCGATACGCTTACTGCTGCGGTGGTCGTACCGCATATATCGGCAAGCGTATCAACAGCCGTACGCGCAAGCCAGACCGACGGATATGTGGAAGTGCAAGGTACGGCGCTTATGGATACGTCGAGCGGCCTGCCTGCAGTGCCTTTCATTCAGTATATAAATACGGCTCATGGAGTCGCGACCAAGCAGCTTATATTCGCGGATAGCCGCGGCTGCGCTCCGAGCGCTGGCGATATTCCCTGCGTTTCAACTCCTACGATGAGTGCGTATCCGAGCCTTACAACCGGACAACGAATCGCCGTAAAAGGATATGTAAAGGAAGATCGGCTGCTGGTATACGATATTCAAGTCCTGCCCTGAACGCTTTCTTGAACAAGCGTACTGAGCTTGAGATGCCCAGCAAGCAAGTAGCGTTGCAGTGTTATACTGTCTTTATATGACTCGCTTCGGCTGGCTGGTAGGATTGGGAATCGTTCTCTGCATAGCCATAATTGCAGCGGTGACATTCTATGTGCACGCTCAGCATGCTGCATCCGTGCCGGTATCAGTCGAAGCTGCGCCAGCAGTCGTCGATCCGTCGAGCCTTGCCATCTATACGAGCGGTACCTATGGCTTCAGCTTCTTCTACCCCGCCTCCGCTACGCTCACCGATGTATTTGCGAGCAGCGGACCGAGCAGTATCGCATGGCGAGAGAATACGACCGCGACCGGCACACTCCTTGCGCGCGTCGAGACTATGAGCGGCGAGGCGCGCGTGGGAGAGAGCACCGCATCCAAAGGGATCTCAGAATGCACCAAACCGTCTCCTGCTGAGCACGCGCTCGGAACTGCAGTCATGGGCAGTACGACATGGAGCACGTTCTCCTTCGATAGACTCGGCACCGACGATCCGACTCGCGTGAAGAGCTATCGCGCCGTGCATGATGGAACGTGCATCGCGCTTGAAACCTTCGAACCGCTTTCGGCGGCCTCTACAAGCGCCGCAGGCCCCGAGACGGTCGTTAAAAGCTTCACGTTCGCGCCTGCACAGTAGACCCCCCATGACGCACTCCTCGAAGGGAGGTATTATTTCATAGTAGTATTTCCAGCCCATAATCTGCATTCTTATGAAAATCTTCTATCACTGGCTCGTATCGGCAATCGCTATCGGTATCGCCGCTTACATCCTTCCGGGCGTCACAATTACCATAGCCGGCGCGCTCGTGCTTGCGGTCGTGCTCGGCATCATCAACATCTTCATAAAGCCGATAGTGAAGCTGCTTACCCTGCCGCTGACCATAATTACGCTCGGCCTCTTCTCGCTCGTCATAAACGCGCTGCTCATCCTGCTTGCAGGAGCTGTCGTGCCGGGCTTCGTCGTCGCGGGCTTCTGGTCGGCCTTCCTCTTCGCCATCATCCTCTCGCTCATTAACGCCTTCTTCAACGCTATAGACGGGAAGGACTAGTAGGGTATAGGTCCATCCCGGAAAGCCGTAGCTTAGTCAGGAGTTTTGCATGGGGACTATGCGTACGGCATACTATATAGGTTATGGACGAAAGAACTCCCAGAATTCACAGCAGCGCTGCTGATAGCGGCTACGACAAGCAGGAAACTGCTGGAGCAGTTTCTGAAAGAAGCGCCAACCAGCTCAGGCATGCCCACGAACAGCTGGCACAGAAATTAGCCCGAGAGTTCCTGGACGCAGGCAACCCTGCCCAAGCCCTCGCGCTCTTGAGGAATTCAAGCAGGACTACGACAACGAACCTGACGATGCTCATAGGAATCTGGGCTGCAGATCCGGAAAACTCCGGAGACGAGGCACAGCAGCTTTTCGCATCATATGCCGGACGAGCCGACAGCTTTAACCTGTTGATGGATACGCTCCGGTATATACGGAGCCCAAAGAGAGGTCCTCTGCCCGCCTCTTTTGCAGGGATTACGGAATCTCGTATGCGAGAACTGAATCCCGAATGGGACGGTACGCCCGATACGCGCCATCAGGAACATGATGCCGAAAGGATCAGGCTTTCGAACTCTCCGCCAGAACAGATCAGCGATCCGACGCTCTGCTTGGAACTTGCATTTGTCGCAAGCGCTACGACGGCAGCGGCAGCATTCCTCAATCGCTACGTTGAACTTGGAGGAAGTCCTGATGACGAGAAGTATTTGAGGACAGTACTGAATCTGATCCAGAGAGGACGGTGGCCTGTGAAAGATGCTGCTGAATTGATCGAGAAGCTCGCGCAACGAATTCCTCCGGAGTCCTTTAGGAGGTGGGCGAGGAAACATAGCATCGATTCACCGAAGGATGGTTATTTCCAAGTACCTTCAGCTTTTTCTCGGCTAGTGCTAGCGAATTATATACAGGTAGATCCGAGTCATCTTGATGAAGCCGATTGGCTCTACATCAGCACGCGCTCCCTCGAGATTGGAGAGAGAGCGCTCATGGAGGCTTGCTTCGAACATCTTAAGGGGATAGTCCGTACGGAAGAGTCTCAAAGAGTCTTTGAAGACTTGTTCCGTAAGGTTTCCAAGACTCCTGAAGATGGCATGTCTGAAGCCGATAGGCAGCTAGGAAATAAAATATATAATCAATTATCGACGCGAACTGCAGTGAACAGGGATGCGGCCATAGTCGCGTGGGCGCACGAAGTGATACGTAATTAGTATCACTCAGCATCTCGCGATTGCGGTTTCAGACAATTTGGTTAATTCATAGTCGTATATACCCACGGCTATGTTCTGAGTGAAGCCAGTACTGGGTATATACTGTATCCAATGGCATTCGAAGGACCCGTACAACCGATAGCGACACCCGAGGACGAGCTTGCGTACCTGCGCGCTCAGATCGCAGCGAAGGAGGCGGAACTTGCAACTCTCAAGGAATCACGTCCGCGTGAAGAGATAGTGCACGAACGTCTCCTGCATCACCGCGAAGCTGCCCCTGAAGCGGTGCTTGCGCCGAGCTATCAGCTCACGAGCGAAGCGGCAAGCGCGCTCGCGCTCAACCTTGATCCTGAGAGCGATGACGATACGATGAGCGAGCTCAAGGGCATCATGGAGACCAAAGGCATCAAGAATGCCTTTGCAGTACTTGAGAAGCTGAACTCACCGCATCTCGAGGACGACTTCCATCGCTTTCTCGTCCAATATCTCTTAAAAGGTCAGCCCATAAACGGACTTGGTGAAAAGCAGCCGGCATGGAAGTCGCTTCACATGACCCTCTACGAGATAGCGCTTCCAGAAGTAAGCGCGGGAGAAGGGCAGGCCAAACCGCTCAAGGAGCTCATCTCCGCGATGGAGCAGTTCTACTCAGGCATGCTCGCCGTCGAGAAAGCATATGCGAATGAGCCGGCATATTTCTCGCTCGAGCTTGCCGTGCCGGTCGATAGCGCGCATCTCATGTTCTATGCTGCAGTCCCCAATTCACGGCGCGATCTTTTCGAGAAGCAGATACTTGCCATTTTCCCGAATGCGAACATCGCGGCACAGCCGAACGACTACAACGTCTTCGTACAGGACGGCGTATCACTCGCGTCCATAGCTTCATTCGCGAAGCCAGCCGCGCTGCCGCTCAAGGACTACGCTGATTTCGATTACGATCCGCTCAACTCGCTCCTGAATGCCTTCGCAAAGATTGCCCCAGAGAACGAGGGTGCATCGCTCCAGATTCTCATCCATCCCGAGAACGATCGACACGCCGATCACTATCGTCGCATCCTCGACCTTCTGCGCAAAGGTGATAATCGCGATTCAGCATTGCGCCACCCAGAATCGTTCTTCGGTGACGCGATGAAGGATCTTGGCTCGACATTCTTCGGGAACGCGAAGCATGAGGCGGAAGAACGCGAGCGCAGGCGCAGCATCAATGCCAATCAGTCGGACATCGAGCAGGTAGAGAAGAAGATGGCTGCTCCGCTCGTCTCGGTCAATATGCGCCTCGCCGTGTCATCCCAGGACGCCGGGCGTGCCGAACAGATACTCGGAGAGCTTGAAGCAGCGTTCCATCAATTCGAGAATCCGCTAGGGAACCGCCTCCACTGGACCCGCATAGCGCGAGGCGCCCTTCGCCGCTTATTCCATGACTTTACGTTCAGGCTTTACGAGAGGAGTTCGGAGCTCGCCATGTCGCTTCGCGAGCTCACGACCCTCTATCACTTCCCGCCGAGCGGCATCGAATCCTCGCCGCACTTGAAGCAGTCGCGCGCCAAAGGTGCGGCAGCTCCTGCGGAGTTGCCGCGAGAGGGTCTTGTTCTTGGAACTAATACCTTCGGCGGGAAAGTCACCGAAGTACGTCTCGGCGATCAGGATCGCCTGCGCCATCTCTATGTTATCGGTCAGACCGGTGCCGGAAAGTCCGGTCTGTTGCGCACGCTCCTTGATCAGGACATCAAGGCCGGTAAGGGCGTCTGCTTCATCGATCCGCACGGCAACGACATCCTCGACGTGCTCGCCGGCGTGCCGCCCGAGCGGTATGAGGATGTCATCTATTTCGATCCGGCTAATATAGACCGGCCGTTCGGCATCAATATGCTTGAGTATGATCCGTCGCATCCCGAACAGAAGTCCTTCATCGTGAATGAGCTTCTTATGATCTTCCGCCAGCTGTATGGCGACGTGCCTGAATCCATGGGCCCGGCCTTCGAGCAGTATTTCCGCAACGCGACCCAGCTCGTCATGGAAGACCCGAGTTCCGGCTCGACCCTCATGGACATCGGTCGAGTACTCTCTAACAAGGCATTCCGCGACCTCAAGCTTTCCCGTTCCATGAATCCTATCGTAAACCAATTCTGGACCGAGATAGCGACGAAGGCCGGAGGCGACGCGTCCCTCGAGAATATCGTGCCGTACATCACGAACAAGTTCGACGAGTTCACTGCCAACGATTTCATGCGACCGATAATCGGCCAGCAGAATTCGTCGTTCAATTTCCGCGACGTGATCGACTCCAAGAAGATATTGCTCGTGAACCTTTCCAAGGGTCGCTTAGGCGAGCGCAACGCCAACCTGCTCGGCCTCATCATCGTGGGCAAGCTGTTCATGGCGGCGCTTTCGCGCGCCGACAATCCGCGCGCTGACTTCCCGCCGTTCTATCTCTATATCGACGAGTTCCAGAACATCACGACATCCTCGATTCCGGGCATTCTCTCTGAGGCCCGCAAATACAAGCTTTCGCTTACCATAGCGCACCAGTACCTGGCGCAGATCGATGAGAAGATACGGGACGCCGTCTTTGGAAACGTGGGCTCAATGTCTATCTTCCGCGTGGGCCAGGAGGACGGGGAATTCTTTGGGAAGCTCTTCGAACCGACTTTCAGTGCAAGCGACTTCACCAATATTGAGAACAGGAACGCGTATGTGCGTATCCTTGCGAATGGCGTGCCACAGAAGCCGTTCAACATCCGCACGCTCGACTTGGCGCCTGGAAATCTCGACCAAGTGGACGACTTGCGCGAGCTTTCATACCTGACATACGGTCGGGACCGTGGTACCGTTGAAGCATCGATTAGAGAGCGCTATCTTTCCTAAATCTATGTCTAAGAATGGAGAACCAGGATTTCCGCCGCCAGGAATAAGCGCATCCGGGAACGAGGGAGAGCCCAAAGAACTTCGGCGCGGAGCGCTCTATGAACGCGACGGTGACGTATATCTTGTCGTCCAAAGGCTGCCGGACGGTGAAGTGAGGATTCTGAAGGAGAAAGACGTTATAGGACAACATGAGTATGATGGCCCTAGTACGCTTAAGGAATTTCGGGAAGATGACATTCACAAGTTTGCTATGGCCTATAGGCCGGGCGCAAGCTATTCCGGAGAAACGCTCTCTATGGATTACTTTACGAAAGGCGCGAGCTATATTGGCTCACTTCCCGATCCCGCGATCAATTCCAGAGCTGAATTCCCAGATTATCCTTCAGGCACTACCGGAATTCTGAGTGAAGGCGGCGAACGGATCATGCTTCTTGGTTCTCCATACTTTGATACTAGTTACGATAAATGGATGGCCAGTGTCAAGAATTCTGATGAATCCAGACAACATAGGTTTATAGAAGATTTCAAACCTGATTCGGAAAAGCCACTTATTGTCGAGAAGCCACTTGTTTTACCGAAAATTCCCAAAGTTGCTGAAGAGATACCTCTCATTGTCGAGAAGCCGATCATAGCTGAGGAGGTGCCTCTCATTCTTTCGACCACTCCTGAAGCGGTTGACACATCCGTAGAGAAAGAGCCGAAGCCGATCGGATTCATCGATGAAGACAGGATTTACCGACTCGCGGATCCAAGCGAGCTTCCAAAAAAATTGGGATTCATGACCTACAATACGGAAAAGGGGAAAGGAGATATATTAATGATCCGTGCACAGACTGATCCTGCAGATTCAGGAACGCCTGATTGGGTTGCCCTCGATGCGATCGTCTTCGTTGACGAGACGGAGCGCGCGAAATACGAGAAATACAGAGGCTTGGGATACGTAAAAGTTAACGACAACAATGACATAATCTCTGATGATGAGGCAAATCAGCGTATGGGGCCTATCGTGCTGTCTCCCGAGGCTCTAGCCGCAGCCGAGGCATATAAGAAGGAAGTCGAGGAAGCCGATGCTCTGCGCACAAGGCTGCTTGATGTGAAAGGAAATGATGAATCACGTGAAATTGATACAGCTGGTTACTACAAGCGTACCACCACCCAGATGATTATCTCGGCTAAGGGGAGGATGGAACATATGAAAACCCAAAGCGCGACTTTGCCACCCTCGCTGAAAGCCGAATTTAACGGCGAGTTTGTGCAAATGCAAACAGGATTATCCCGAATCATAGCCTTGGACGCGGAACTGCAGAGACTGATTGATTCGAAGGGAGCCAATACCGAAATCAATCACGATGCTTATCTAAATGAAATCGAGCTTTTTGTACTCAGCGAAGATAGATTGATAGGCATTCTCAAGAAAGGAACTGTTGATTCAGACTTGAATACGGATAGTACACCGCCGCTTCCTGAGTCCATTCCCCAGCCGCCCGTTGACCCTCTATGGCATCACGGGCCGCCGGGGCTGCACGATGATCCGACGTTTGACTCCTTGAAAGAGACCAAGGAGGGATTGAACCGGAGCGTGGAAGAACTGCAAGCGCTCCGCATAGATCAGCGGGAGGCAAACGTAGAAGAGTTCGCTGCTAAATACAACATCACTTTACAATATGTAGAGTTGCGTGCAATAGAACGTCAGGTCGCTGACGTGATACGAAAGCGAGGTACTAATGTCGTTCGCGTTCCTTTTAATACATTCAAATTACCGAAGGAGCTCCAAGAGGATTACACGGCAGCGCAGGCGGCATGGATCGCCGCGCTTGATGGAGCGGTGCCGAAATTCGATACGCCCACTAAAGAGCTGACGAAGGAGCAATATCAGGCATTGAGTCCCGAAGAGCGAGCACAGCGTCAGGATCGTATTAAGGCAGAAATGATCGCTAAGCGCGATACGGTCATCCGTCCAGGTAAGCTGAAGACAGAGGCCTTGCGCGCGGGCCTCGATGAGCGTAGCCAGAAGCTCGCGGTACGGTTGATGCAATGGGCAAGCTTCGGAGCGACTGAACTTCTCCGGGAGGACGCGGCAGTATTCAAGGCAGGCTTCAAAGGGTACTCGAAACTAGCTGAGAAGGTCGGAGGTCTTGGCGAAGGCGCTGCGCGAGGAGCGATGGCGGGTTATGAGTTGTTTGGGGGACAGGAGATAAGCGAAGAGCGAAAAGCTGCGGTCTCCTTGCGCGCGCGCCGTATCGTCGGCTCGGCTGCCATATGGAGCCTTTTGGTGCCGGTCGGCGTCGCCGCGGCAGGTACTGCGGGTATAGCCGCAGCCGCCGGTCTCGGTACCCTTTCTCTAACGGGTATGAGCGCGGCTGCGTTCGCTCGCATACTGCGCGGTGGTATCGGCATAGCGACCGGCGGCGTGGCAGGCGTAGGAGCAGGAAAGGCATACGAACGCACTATCGGGACGTATGCGCAGAAGAAGAACGAGACCTCTAGGCAGAATCTCACAGAGCTTTATAAGAAAGGTTCGCTTACGGACTTATTAGAAACCGCAAAGCGCACGGAAGCTGAAAAAATATATCAGAGAGGAAATACGGAAGCTCGAGAAGCGCGCACGCAGAGAGCCGCGAGCGGCCGGTCTCTCTTCGAGATGGGAGTGGCAGGAATAGTCGGAGGACTGGCGGCTTACGAATCGAGCGGCGTCATCAACAAGGATATGTTCGGCAGTCATTCCGCAGTGGATAAAGCCGTGGGAGACATACGGCGAACAGAAACCGGCAGCGCTACCGCATCGAGCGAAGCGGCTCCTGCTCCTAAGCCTACGACAGATTCCCTCGTACGACCGCGAACAGAGGCCGTTTCTTCCTCTGCGAATCCGCCTGAACAGGCCGCTACGAGTGCTGCTCCGACCCCTGCTGCGCCGGAAGGGGTGACCAGCAATGTCTCGATAGAAAACGCTTCAGGAGAAGGCACGGATCAGCTCTTCAGAGAACTTAAGGCGGTAGCCGGAAAGCCAGGATTCGGAGGCGGTACGCATTCCGCTGCACTGAATCACCTCTTAGGAACGAATTCGAATGCGCTTTCCCGAGAAATGGGCGAGGCTTACGGCACGCGCGGAATGGTGACTCACGTTGGGGACAAGTTCATCATCGACAGCAAGCAGAATGTCTACTTCCAGGCGGCAGGCGGAGAGCCGCAGCTTTTCTTAGAGAATAACGATGCTAGCCCGAAGGGCTTCACCGTACATGAGATAGACGCGAAGCCGCTGCCTCCTATCGAACAGCAACAAGCGGCGCGAACTACACCAGCCAGAGCTCCGCAGCCTATAGAACGGCCCGCAGCACCCGCCGAAACGCAGCAGTCCCCATCTACAACTGCTCCGCAGGAAATCTCGAATGCTCCCGCGCCATCCCCAGAGGCGGTGGTACAAGATAGTGTGACCCCAGCGGCTTCTGTCGATGCCGTGAATGCAGTACCTGATCAACACGCAGATACCTCCGTGGTTGACGCTACGACTCCTGCGGATGCTATTGACGCGAGCAATGCCAGTACCGCGCCCGCCATTTCTCCTGACCAGGCACCTGCTGCGACGGAGCCGCTAGCAGCCGAACGTCCGGCAGTACCTGCATCTTCAGAAGCGGTCACGACTCCTGCGGCAGATCACTCCGCTCCAGAGGCTCCAGCAAGCACGAGCAGTGCGCTTGAGCCGTATACCAATCCGCATGGAGAATTCATAGACCCGAGCAAGCCGGGCATGCATCCATGGAGGGTGCCGGGTACCAAGCTGACGTACCCGGTCATCTACGGAGGAGATGACGCTACGAGGGCAGCGTGGGCCGATCAGTATCTCAAAGATAACCCTGGCACAGAGCAAGTTCTGACTACGTATACTGATCCATTAACGCATCAGACGTACCTGCAGCTGCATAAGCTAGGGCCTACCGGGCAGCCGCAACCGCCGATAGGAATGGTCTATTTCCCGGACACGGAGGAGGCTCTTCCGATTCCTGACCCGAAGGACTTTCTAAAGATGAGATATAATATATGACCATGACGCAACCGACGAAACAGGAATCTGAGACTCTTCTGAAGGCCCTTGATCTGACCGAGCTCCCGGTAGAGGAACAGGAGGAGTTATTGCTTGAGTTCAACTCGCTCGTCTTCGAAGGCACGATGCTGCGCCTCATAGACCGGATGGACGAGCCTACGCGGGAGGCCTTTGAAGCGCTCCTGGAAACCGACCCCTCGGACGACCAGGTCGAGGCATTCTTGGCTCTAAAAGTGCCTGATGTCGATTCTATAGTAGAAGAAACCCTTGCCGACATCCGCAATGATATACTTTCCGTAACCGGCGAAGGCAGGGATTAACATTGAATATCGCATTTCCTATGAATACTATGCAGATTACGTCTACCGGCATTGCCGTAGCTCTGGCGGTCGTGGTCGCGCTCGGCCTCTTGTTCTTCGGCCCGCGCGTACTCGCGCCGTTCTCGCCCGCGGCAAGCTCCCAGAGCCAGACGGCAGCAGCTACTGATATACAAACCTCAACCACTACCACTACCACTATGACCACGTCCGCACCTATACCATCTCCGCTTCCGACTGAATTAACGAAGATCGACGAAGTCGTAGGTACCGGAGCTGTCGCTGCCGCAGGTACGCAGGTGACCGTGAATTACGTCGGCATGCTTCCTGACGGCACCGTCTTCGATGCCTCAGCAAAGCATCCTGAGACACAGGCAGGCTTCTCGTTCCCGCTCGGCGGAGGAAAAGTTATCCAGGGATGGGACCAAGGAGTCGTCGGTATGAAGGTGGGCGGTAAGCGCCGACTGATCGTACCTCCCGGCATGGGATACGGCGCGAACGACTACGGACCGATTCCAGGGAATTCCACGCTTATCTTCGACATCGAACTCCTGAAGGTTCAATAGCCCCGGGCCCTTGGTACTCCTGCTGAGTATATAAAAAGAGCCGCCGGCGAGAACAACTAGTGTTCCGCCGGCGGTATGTTTTTTCCCTGTCGGGAAGAGGGAGGTCAGTCCCCCTTGTGGTGACGCCGGCGCCGCTGCGGGCGCGGTTCGTCACCGCGGGGTTCGGAATTGCCCCAGGCCTTGCCGGCGGTCACGACTTCGACGAACGTACCGATGTACTTGTCGTCCTTGAAGTCGACCGACGGGTCGCCCGAGAGTCCTTCCTTCTTGGACTCGTCCCAGAAGTCGCGCGTGCACATGCCGATGGCACTTGCCGCGCTCGAGGCACCGACGGTGGCGTTATTGATGCCGCCGCCGACCGCGCCCGGGATCGCGCCGTACCCCGCGTACTGGAGGGTCTTGGCAGCCGCGCCGAAGGCCGTGTGGGCCGCGGGGCCCACGCTGCCGCCGCTGATTGCGCCGGGGAGCACGCCATTCACGAACGACTGTCCGGGACCGGCCACCTGGTGGTGGACCTGCCCCTGGCAGCTGGTCGAGAGGAACGTGATCTCCTTCACTGCTTCCAGCGGCGGAACGCCGCCGTTGACCCGGGGATGCTGGACGATCGCAACCTGCGCGAGCGGCGCGCTGCTGAAGCCCGCGAACTGCGTGCTAGCGCAGCCCGAGAGCATCGGCCCCATTGCGAATGCCATGAACATGGCGAGGATCCTGAAAAGACGCATGACGATCTCCTACCACTGAACCCCGTGGTGCGGGCGGGATAATCCCGAGTATTGAGAGCAGGTGACAAGCCGTTAGAACCATGCCACACCCTACCTTTATAGCATATTAACAGGCACTGTCAAGCTTTACAGAGCACAGGTTAGCTTGCGTAGAATATGGCCTGGATATAGGCTAAATCAATGGCTGCTCTGACATTCTCCATAACTGCTCGTGATGCGGCCTCGAAAGCTCGTACGGGCGTGCTCACAACCGCTCACGGGGCTATCCAGACCCCAGCCTTCGTCCCGGTCGGGACGAAGGCTGGGGTCAAGGGCGTGCTGCCGAGCGCTCTGCGAGCGCTCGGCGCGCAGGTGGTACTCGCCAACACCTATCACCTCTATCTCCAGCCAGGTGCGCAGGTAGTACAAGACGCGGGCGGACTAGGTGCCTTCATGGGTTGGCAGAACGAGGACACGACTACCGGGCCCACCATAACGGACTCCGGCGGCTTCCAGGTCTTTTCTTTGGGCGCTGGCTTTGATCGCAAGGTCGTACGCGTTACAGAAGAGGAGAAAGACACCTCGACTGAAGGTGTATCGATGTATGACGAGGACGTGCAGAGCCAGCACGGGCAGCTCGCAATCATCGATGAAGAAGGCGTCTCTTTCACGTCGCATCTCGATGGTACGCTTCATCGCTTTACGCCTGAGCGCTCGGTAGAGCTGCAGCATCAGCTTGGCGCTGACATCTTCTTTGCCTTCGACGAATGCACGTCGCAGACCGAGCCGTATGAGTATCAGAAGGAGGCTATGTACCGGACCCATCGTTGGGCCGATCGTTCCCTTAAAGCGCATCGACAGAATATCGATGCCTCTCGTACGCAAGCCATATATGGTATCGGTCAGGGCGGACAGTTCCCGGACCTGCGTCGTGAGAGCACGCGCGCTATAGCCGAGATGGGATTCGATGGCTTCGGATTGGGAGGCTCCTTCACGAAGACGAACGGAGAGAGCATGCTTCCGCTCGCGCTCTCAGTACTCGACGAGCTTCCGGAGACCATGCCCGTGCACGGTCTTGGTGTCGGAGAGCCGGGCGACTTGCTTGAGGCTATCGCTGCCGGAGTCGACACCTTCGACTGCGTCGCGCCCACGCGCCTGGGCCGTCACGGCACCGTCTATACCCGGCGCGGGCCCGTGCACCTCAAGAAGGAGCAATATTGCAACGACTTCACCCCGCTTTCCATATATGGATTTACGAAATCCATATATTCTGATGCGGCGGGTAGCGCTAGCGGAGTTGAAGGGTTCACGCTCGCGTATGTCTCGCATCTCTTGCGAGCGAACGAGATGCTCGGGCAAATTATCGCCTCGACTCATAACCTTGGCTTTATCATAGGGCTCGTCGACGGCGCACGCTCAGCGATCGAGAAGGGTACTTTCGCTTCCTATCGCGAGGATTTCGTACGCGAATACTATCGTTCATAATCAAAACCTCACGTGAAGCCATATATGGTATCGTTTACCTACTATGGCAGGATTCAAGATGCACATCCCGTTCCCGCCCGCAGGCGACCAACCTAAGGCTATAGAGAAACTCACCAAAGGCGTGAAGGATGGCTTGCGTTATCAGACGTTGGTCGGCGTCACCGGTTCCGGCAAGACGTATACGGCAGCGAACGTCATCAATAACATCCAGAAGCCGACGCTAGTCATGGCGCACAATAAGACGCTGGCCGCTCAGCTTGCGCAGGAGTATCGCGAATTCTTCCCGGAGAACGCCGTGCATTACTTCGTCTCTTACTACGACTACTATCAGCCGGAAGCATACCTGGCGCATTCTGATACTTACATAGAGAAGGAAGCGCAGATAAACGCGGAAATAGACCGGCTGCGCCACGCAGCGACGCAGGCGCTTCTTACGCGCAAAGATGTCATTATCGTCGCATCCGTTTCCGCTATCTATGGCCTCGGTTCTCCTGAGAACTACGAGAAGGTGCATGTGAAGCTTGCGGTGGGGGAGAAGGAGAATCGCGCGGCGCTCATTCGCAAGCTCATCCGCATCTACTTCGAGCGCACAACGGCTGATCTCGAGCCCGGAAAGATTCGCGCGGTCGGGAATTCGCTTGAGCTTATGCCGGTCAACGAGCGCGCCATCTATCGCATCGCCTTTGATGAGGATTCGATCACCCGCATCGAATGCCTTGACCCGGTATCGCGCGCGCTTACGGGCGAGCCTGACAATCTCTTCGTCTTTCCAGCAAAGCACTTCGTATCAAGCGACGAGGATCGCGAGCGCGCGATGGAGGACATCCGCGCTGAGCTCGATGAGCGTCTTGAAGTATTCAAGCGTGAAGAGAAGCTGCTCGAGGCAGAGCGCATCAAGCGTCGCACGCTCCATGATCTGGCGCTCATCCGGGAGATCGGCTACACCAACGGCATCGAGAACTACTCGCGGCATTTCGACGGCCGCGCTCCGGGCGAGGCTCCGCATACGCTTCTTTCATATTTCCCGCATAAGAAGGATGGTAGCGCAGACTTCCTCACCATCATCGACGAGTCTCACGTCACGGTCTCTCAGATCGGCGGCATGTATGCGGGCGATAAGTCGCGCAAGGACATCCTCGTAGAACACGGTTTTCGCCTGCCGAGCGCCCGCGATAACCGTCCGCTCAAGTTCGAAGAATTCGAGGAGCGTATCGGCCAGGTCATCTTCACGACAGCAACGCCCGGAAACTATGAGAAAGAACATAGTGTCCTGCCGGAGGGTCAATTAGTCGAGCAGATCATCCGACCGACCGGTCTCATCGATCCTGAACTCGTCGTGCGTCCTATAGCCGAGGGTGCGGGCGTCGGCGGAGACGTCGAGGGAGAAGGCAATTACCGCGGCCAGGTCGCGGACTTCATCGCGGAAGCGGAATTTGTCATCGCACGCGGAGGCCGCGCGCTCGCGACTACCCTTACCAAGCAGATGGCCGAAGATCTCGCGACCTTCCTCAAGGAACGCGGCATCAAGTCCGAATACCTACATAGCGACGTGAAGACCATCGATCGTATCGATATCCTTACCGCCTTCCGCAGGGGAACGTTCGATATCTTAGTTGGCGTGAACCTGCTGCGCGAAGGTCTGGATCTGCCGGAAGTGGAGCTTGTCGGCATCCTTGACGCGGATAAGGAGGGATTCCTGCGCTCAGAGACCTCGCTCATTCAGACCATCGGACGTGCAGCGCGCAATGTGCTCGGTCGGGTCATCCTCTATGCCGACGTCATGACCGGAAGCCTTGAGCGCGCCATCGGCGAGACCAATCGCCGCCGCGCCATACAGGTAGCGTACAACACCGAGCACGGTATCACGCCCGAGACTATCAAGAAGGAGATCAGGGATATCGCAGAAAGCATGCGCAGCGAGCACGATAAGACCGTGCATAGTCTTCTGTCCCTTGACTCCAAGCTCTACGATGAAGATCCTACAGCCTTCCTGAAGGACAAGCGCCGTCAGATGGGCGAAGCCGTAGAGGCCCTCGACTTCGAAACGGCAGCGATACTGCGCGATGAGATATACATACTCGAAGGCCGGGAAGTCCCACCGAAGCCTGCCACAACCCAGAAAAAAAGCTCTTCATCATCACGCAAGCGTCGATAATATATTCTCTCGCCTTATTAACTCATCAATATAAGTCCCTGAATCAATATATGGACTTACGTTGTCCATATATTTTATTTCATATATTCTCCACAAAGTCTTTATCTTGAGCTGCCCCTCATGGCGTTAAGTTCAAGCGTGGTACGATAGCTTCATGAAGCTGCATACGCTTATCGCGCTTTTGCTCTTGCCGTCGCTCGCGGTACTTCTGGGTTTTATCGGACTCGTGACCTATCAGACATGGGGATCGCTCGGTCCCATCGCCCATGCCGTGCTCACGATAGACGTGACGGCTTTGGCGGCATACGGCGGTGGCATCTGGTACATCATTGGCATCTCTGTATTGAACGTCCTTGTCTTCCTGCTCCTATATTTGCTCCTGAATCGTCTCATCGCGCGACCAATACGCGTCATCACGGATTCGATGAGGGATTTCGCGAAGACGCAGACGCTCGAGACGATGCCATCATTTTCTCGTAGTTCTAAGGAGGTAGCCGAGTTCACGACCGCCTTCATCGAATTCGCGGGCAGCGTGCAAGAGGTGCACGCGCATGATCTCGAAATATCGCGAGTCAAATCAGATTTCATATCGACGGCTGCTCACCAGCTGCGCACGCCGCTTACCGGCATACGGTGGGCACTCGAGGCCCTTGAGAAAGAGCCGCTCAGCGAGAGCCAGAAAGCGCTTGTCGAAAGTGCGACCGCGAAGAGCCACGACTTGGTAGCAATCGTAGGCACACTGCTCGATATCTCGAGTATCGAGTCAGGCAAGCATAAGTACGTATTCGCGGATACCGACCTGGGACAGGTCGCGTCGGAAGTGGCGAAAGACTTCTTGCCGCTGGCCGCAGAAGGCAAGGTCACCCTCTACGTCGAGGCTGCACCCGGATCATGTCCGAAGGTTCGTGCCGATGGCCAGCAGATAAAGTGGGTGCTCAATAATCTCATCGAGAACGCTATTCGCTATACGCCTGAGGGAGGTAGTGTCCGCGTGTCCATGGCTACCGTACCGGGCCGTGTCCAGGTACTGGTGCGCGATAGCGGCATCGGCATCGCGCCACGCGATCGCAACAACATCTTCGAGCGCTTCTATCGGGCAGAGAATGCCGTAGCGAAACAGAACAAGGGCAACGGCCTGGGCCTGTATATCGCGCGCACCATCGCGACCGATCATGGCGGGGACCTCGATTTCGCCAGCAATACCGACGGGCCGGGCACTACGTTTACACTCTCTATTCCCACCGCTGGATAGAGAAGCTTCCTGAAATTCCCCGATCTGCTGTGTTGTCGCTCTCACTTGGACTTTCACCGTACAGCCCAGTACGACTCAAGTCCTCGCTCTGCTCCGCCTTGCATATCGGGTTTTCAGAAACCTTGGACCTGCTGCATAAATGTCCTATACTTTGATCATGAGCGACACAACCTTCATCCTGGTAGTCGAGGACGACCCCGTCCTTAAGAATCTCCTGGGACACACCTTTGCGGGCAAATATCAGACCCTCTACGCGGCTGACGGAACGGAAGCCCTGGCTCTCTATGACAAGTTCAAGCCCGCACTCATACTCCTTGATCTCACGCTTCCCGGCAGCATCGACGGCTTCGGCGTTCTTGAAACGCTGCGAAAACGAGCAGACGAGGGGAAAACCGTGCCGGTCGTCGTCGTTTCGAACCTTGGTGAGCAATCGGCCAAGGATCGCGTCATGGCGCTCGGCGCGAATGCATACATGGTAAAGGCGGAAGTCGATATCGATGAGATCGTCGCCAAGATCGGTGAATTCCTTCCTGCGTAGAGCTTCCTGAAATTCCCCGATCTGCTGCGTTGCTCTCGTCGCTCAAGACCTCACCGTACGCCCGAGTACGACTCGGCCTTTCGCTCCTCAGCGCCTTGCATATCGGGTTTTTCAGAAACCTCTTAAAGCTTTCGTGATTTTGCAGATATACGTGTCGCTAGGTATACTGAATACGTACCTGTCCCGCCACGGACAGGAACTTTACATACGAACTTATGGCACATACGCCCAAAAAGAAAGAATCAAGTGCAATGGCGCACGAGCAGCATACCGGCGAGGACTGGATACGCGTCAAAGGCGCTCGCACGCATAACCTCAAGAACCTATCGGTAGATATCCCGAGAGGCGTGATGACCGTGATCACCGGCCTTTCTGGCTCCGGTAAGTCATCGCTCGCCTTCGATACGATATTCGCCGAAGGACAGCGCCGCTACGTAGAATCCCTGTCAGCGTACGCGCGCCAGTTCCTGAACCAGATGCAGAAGCCGGACGTAGACGAGATTACCGGCCTCTCTCCTGCCATTTCCATAGACCAGAAGAGCCGTTCGAATAACCCGCGCTCAACGGTCGCGACCGTGACCGAGATTTACGACTATCTCCGCGTGCTCTATGCGCGCGTGGGCCAGCCGTACTGTATCAATCACGACGTGCCTATCATCCGCTTGTCCAAGGAGGAGATGATCAGGCTCATCAAGCAGCGAATAGACGCAAAGACCGGCGGTAATGACGCTGAGAAAGTCATGGGTATAGAATTCGACCGCAGTACCGTTACCGTGTACGCCCCGGTCGTCGTCGGCCGTAAGGGCGAGTACTATCAGCTGCTCTATGACCTGCTCGGCAAGGGTTTCGAGAAGGTACTTATCGACGGCGCGCAGCATTCGCTACGCGAGAAGATAACGCTCGACCGCAATAAGCGGCATGATATCGATGCCGTTGTCGACTCCATATTCGTCTCTGAATTCCTGCGCAGTCCTGACGCAGCACGCGAGCGCCTCTCGGAAGCTCTTGAGCTCGCGCTGAAGGAAAGCGACGGATTAGTTAAGATTCAACATGCCGACGGCACGCTCGAGACTCTATCAAGCAAGTTCATCTGTCCTGACGACGGAATGTCCTTCCCCGAAGTGGAGCCTCGCCTATTCTCCTTCAACAGTCCGTATGGCGCATGCCCGAACTGTAACGGCCTGGGCACGAAGTCCCTGTTCTCGGACGAAGTCTGTCCGGTCTGTGAAGGGAAGCGACTGCGTCCTGAAGCGCTGCGCGTATACCTCTCGGGAAAGAAGAATCCGAAGATAAACAACGGACTCGGCATCAACATCGTCGACTTCGTGAACTTCTCTATACGCGAAGCCAAGGAATTCATGGATCATCTTGAGCTCTCCGAGATGCGCGAGGAGATAGCGCAGCCTATCATTCGCGAAATTACCGCGCGTCTCGACTTCATGCTGAACGTGGGTCTCGATTACCTGACGCTTAACCGCTCAGCCGCGACGCTTTCAGGCGGGGAAGCGCAGCGCATCCGTCTGGCTTCGCAGCTTGGTACCGGGCTCGTAGGTGCGCTTTACGTGCTCGATGAGCCGACCATTGGTCTGCATCAGCGCGATAATGACCGGCTCATTTCGACACTCCTAACCCTCAAGGAGCTCGGCAATACCATCCTCGTGGTCGAGCACGACGAGGATACTATCTATTCGGCTGACTATCTGGTCGATATAGGTCCAGGGGCTGGCACGCATGGCGGGCAAGTGGTAGCTGCCGGCTGGCTCGATGAGCTGCTGACAGCCCCTACTAACGAAAGCGGCTCGCTTACGCTCTCATACCTGCGCGAGGAGACCGAGATAGAGATGCCCGAGGAGCGCCGTACAAGCGAGAAAGGTTCGATAAAGGTAAAGGGGGCTGCGCTGCATAACCTTAAGAACCTGAATGTAGACGTGCCGCTCGGAAAGCTGGTGTGCATCACCGGCGTATCAGGATCAGGGAAGTCGACCTTCCTGTACGACATCCTGCATAAGAACATCGCTGCGAGACTCAGCAAACGCGAGTCCCCTATTGCAAACTGCGCGAGCATGACCGGTACCGAATACGTGGGCCGCGTCGTGCTTATTGATCAGTCGGCCATCGGCCGCACGCCGCGCAGTAACCCCGCTACCTATACGGGCGCGTTCACCCATATCCGCGACCTGTTCGCAGCTGCGACCGAGTCGCGTGCGCGCGGCTGGAAGCCGGGACGCTTCTCCTTCAACGTTCCTGGGGGCCGCTGCGAAGCGTGCCAAGGCAACGGCGTCATCGCCGTGGAGATGCACTTCCTCCCGACCGTCTATGTCACCTGCGATGTCTGCAACGGCACCCGCTTCATGCGCGAGACGCTTGAAGTAACCTATCGCGGCAAAAACATTTATGACGTGCTCCAGATGACTATCGAGGAGGCGGAAGCTTTCTTCAAGGATATTCCGTCTATCAATGACCGTCTCGAGACCCTGAACTCGACCGGCCTCCAATACCTCACGCTCGGCCAGTCCGCAACTACGTTATCCGGCGGGGAAGCGCAGCGCGTGAAGATCGCATCTGAGCTCTACCGGCCTATCACGATGAAGACGATCTATCTTCTCGACGAGCCTACCGTAGGACTTCACTACGAAGACGTCCGCAAGCTCATCGAAATACTCCAGGAGTTGGTGCGCCGCGGCAATACCGTGGTCGTCATCGAGCACAATCTTGATCTCATCAAGTCTTCCGACTATCTCATTGATTTCGGTCCTGAAGGAGGAATCGGAGGAGGCAAAGTCGTTGCTAAGGGTACGCCCGAAGAAGTAGCTGAGACCGAGGGCTCTCACACGGGCGAATATCTTGCGAAGATGTTCACGAAGGCGAGGAAGAGAAGGGCAAAAGCAAAGAAATAAAATACGCGTGCCGTCCCTTATCGCTAAGGGACGGCACGAGATTCGTAGCGCAACGCGAAGTCGATTACGTCGCGGCGGCGGTTGCCTCCTGTCTCTCGAGACGGAGTCGGTTCTCCCGCGGGAGACGGCGAAGGTGCGAGGCGAGCGCGATCGCCGGGTGCACAGCCGCCATGAGCGCGAACAGCTGCAGGAGCGTGAACTGCTCAGGGGTGAGCATTCTCGTCCCCAGCATGAACGTGACCGCACCGAGCCAGACGAGCACGGCGGAGTGCAGGATTGCCCGCCGCCAGTGGAAGGGCGCTTCCCGCGTGCGCTCCTTCTCGCCGATGGCAAGGATGACGAACCATCCCGCTGCGGCGATGCCCGCGACGAGAATGAACATGCGCTGTGCGTCGGGAATTCCCAGGGTTGCGGGCACGACGGCCGCGATGAGGAAGACCCCGACGGCCTTCCAGGCGAAGTGACGCACGCGATGTTGCGGGCCACCGTAATGCAAGTGTGACATAAAGACCATCCTCTGCTTCCTAGTACTGAATGAGTTATATATAATAGAACCTAGCTAGTCAATGACCGGCATCTGATATCTATGGAACGAGCCGATCTCAAGAAATTCGACTTGCCTGACTCCCCTGGCGTATATCTTTTTACGAAGGGCAAGGGACGGTCGAAGAAGATACTGTATGTAGGGAAGGCGACATCGCTGCGCGACCGCGTGCGCTCTTATTTCGATATCGAACTTATTGCGACCCGCGGCCCGCGCATCGTCGATATGGTGACGCAGGCTGACGGGCTCATGCATGAGCCCGTGCCTACGGTACTCGAAGCGCTAGTTCGTGAAGCAGCGCTCATCCGCGAACATAATCCGCCCGCAAACGCGATGGGCAAGGATGACAAGACCTTCCTTTACGCGGTCATCACTGACGAAGAGATTCCGCGCGTACTTGCCATACGGGGTAAGGAGCTTAATTTCAAGGGATGCGTCACGCTTGAGGCGCCGCCCGTGCCTTTTAAGGCCGCCTATGGGCCATTTCCTTCGGGGTACCAGCTGCGCGAGGCGCTTCGACTCATTCGTCGTATTTTCCCGTTCTATGACACCGCAAAGCCCATAGTGCGGGACCCTGCGCGCGTCGGGCGCGTGCTGAGTACTGGCAACAAGCACCTGCAGGCTAACGTCGAGTTCAATCGTCAGATAGGGCAATATCCGCGCAATATGGATAGGAAGGATTATATGCGTTCCATACGCAACGTCAGCCTGTTCCTGTCCGGCCGCGTAAAGACATTACGCACGACGCTTGCGCGCGAGATGAAGCAGGCCGCTAAAGAAGAACGATTCGAGGACGCAGATATCGTAAAGCGTCAGCTCTTCGCTCTCGATCACGTCCAGGATGTATCGCTCATCCGCGAGGATCGTGGGCAGGAACAGGTGGGTCCGCGGATAGAGGCCTATGACACCGCGCATATCGGCGGTACGAACGCCATCGGCGTCATGGTCGTCGTCGAGAACAGCATGCCGATTAAAAAAGACTACAGGACTTTTCGTATCCAGGGCCGCGGTGGCAAGTCTACGAATGACGACATCGCTTCGCTGCGGGAGATACTCTCACGAAGATTAGGACACCCTGAATGGCCGCTCCCCAAGGCCTTCGTCATCGATGGCGGCAAGACACATAAAAAAGCAGCGGAGGAACTCTTGAAGGAGGTCGGCATCGGCATCCCAGTAGTCGCCGTCGTGAAGGACGAACGTCATCGCCCGAGGGAAGTGATCGGGGGACTGCGAGCTGGCATTACGGACGCTGATGCAGTACTTGCGAACTCGGAAGCTCATCGTTTCTCTCTTTCCCGTCATCGTCATGCTCGTAAGATGCAGATGGAGGGACGTGTTCATAAGGGGATTGCAAAGAAATGACAGTAGGAGTAGTATCGCTAATACCGAGTCGTCTGCGAAGACACTCGTTGTTAGGGGAGAGGTCCATGCGTTAGCGAGGATTTGAACATTCGGGGCAAACCCAACTAAGCGGCAGCTATATGGTGAGGATCAAGAGGCAGTCTAAACAAGCTGCTTGCACAGGTTATCCGAAACCATTGCCAACGGGGGCGGAGAGAAATCTCCGCCCCACAGCTTTTATAGGGTAGACTTATTTACAATGAAAAAGGATCCTCATTCATACTACGAGCCGGGCCAGCCTAAGACTGAGAATCTGTCGTGGACTATTCTTTCCTTCGACTTTGAAAAGAAAAGCCTTCACGGTAAAGCACTCTATGCTTTTGATGGTTCTGGCGAGACCAATTTCGATACTAGGGAACTTGAGATCATTCGCGTAGGAGACTCAGAAGGTGAAGCGATTCCGTTCGAGCTTGCAGAACATCACGCCGTAAAGGGAAGCCGTCTCACGTTCACCGTTCCTGCGAACAGAGAAGTCGAGATAGAGTACCGAACCACTCCGCCTGCAAGCGGTCTCCAGTGGATGAGCGCGGAGCTCGCCGGAGGACATCCCTTCGTCTATACCCAGGGGCAGACGACAAACGCGCGCTCATACATTCCATGCCAGGATACGCCGAGCATCAAGTTCCCTTTCGAGGCCTCGCTGACTGTCCCAGCCGAGCTTCGAGGCCTTGTAGCTGCCGCCGAACATGTGGGCCGCGTGGAGAATCAGGACGGCAGTGCTACCGAGTCCTGGAATATGCCGTATCCTATAGCCTCCTATCTTCTCGCCTTTGCCGTAGGGGATTTGGTGAGCGAAGACATATCAGATCGCAGTCGCGTATGGGCTCAGCCGCCTATGATCCAGGCAGCCGCGCAAGAGTTCAAGGACATTCCACTCCTGATGGAAGCCGGAGAAAAGCTTTTCGGGCCGTATCCTTTCGGTCGCTATGACGTATTGGTTATGCCTTCCGCATTCCCGTACGGCGGCATGGAAAATCCCTGCCTTACCTTCGTAACTCCTGCACTCGTCGCAGGCGACGGCTCCGGCATCGGCGTTATCGCGCACGAGCTTGCGCACAGCTGGACCGGGAACTTGGTAACTAATTCTGACTGGGATGGCTTCTGGCTGAACGAAGGCTGGACCACATGGGCAGAAGGCAGGATCCTTGAAGTGGTGTACGGCAAGGATCACGCCATGCTCCACCAGAAGCTTCTTGAGAGCGAGTTCCTTATCGACTGCGCGCACTTTGCAGCAGAGGGGAATCCGCATTACATGAAACTCACTCCGGGCGCTCACGACGTTGACCCTGACGAGATCTTCTCCCGAGTCCCCTATTTCAAAGGTTCGCAGTTCGTACGGCTTCTGGAAGAGACCGTGGGCAGAGAACGCTTCGACGCCTTCGTAGGAAGCTACATAGATGCCCACAAGTATCAGTCTATCGATACCGACACGCTCCTAGCCTTCATCGAAACCGAGCTCGGTAAGGAGGTACTCGATACCGTCCGCGCGCACGACTGGGTGCATGGGCACGGCATTCCTGACAATCAGCCGCCTATAGAGACCGCACTTATAGACCAGGTGAGGGAACTCGCGCAGGTGACAGAACTGCCGGGAGAAGACGCAGCGTGGAGCAATCCCCAGTGGCAGCTCTATCTCGAGCTCCTGCCTCGTCCCTTGTCGCCAGAATTCGTCGCAGACCTGGAACGCCGCTTCAGTCTTTCCCAGATACCAAATGTAGAGGTCAAATGGTCATTCCTGGTGGCAAGCGCGCAAGCTGGACACGTTGACCTCTATCCCGCCGTAGAGAGCTTCCTGCGCACCCAAGGGCGTATCAAATACCTTAAGCCGCTCTATGAAGCATTAGCCAGCACCGAGCAGGGCAGCGAGCACGCAACCCGCATCTTCAGTGATGCCAAAGGGAACTATCATCCGGCTGCCATAAGCGCCGTCGAACGCACGTTGAAATAATTCATTCTGATACCTTCGGCCTATTGAGTGCTGTTATACTAGGTGCATATGCGAGGTACTGTCGTCGGCGTGTTGCGTGGAGGACCCTCAAGCGAGCATGACGTCTCGCTCAAGTCAGGTCACGCAATACTGAAGCACCTTCCGGAAGATCGCTTCACTGCCCGCGATATCTACATCGACCGTGCAGGCGTCTGGCACGAACGCGGGATTCCGACGAGCCCTGATAAGGTGCTGCCGGGGGTTGATATCGTCGTCATCGCGCTTCATGGCGCCTATGGCGAGGACGGGGAGGTTCAGAAGCTGCTTGAGCGCTTCGGAGTCCCCTACACCGGATCGGATTCTTTCTCATCCTTCGTTGCCATGCACAAGGTCATGGCAAAGGAGAAGGCGAAGGAAGTCGGACTCCTTACGCCCAAGTATCGGTTCATAGAGCGTCTTGAAGACGTGGATGATACCGTCCATGACGTCATCCGTACCTTCACGCAGCCGGTTATCGTGAAGCCTGCACGCGGCGGCTCGTCGGTAGGCACGACCATGGAGGCCGGGTATCAGCCGGTGCATCAGGCAGTCACCGGACTGCTCAAGCAAGACGAAGGCGGTGTGCTCGTCGAGGAGGTGATACGCGGCACCGAAGCAACCGCAGGCGTGGTCGAAGGCCTGCGCGGGGAAGTCCTCTATCAGCTCCCACCTATCGAAATTGTCCCGCCCGAAGATTCAGCCTTCTTTACGTACGACGCCAAATACTCAGGAGCTACCCGCGAGATCTGCCCTGGGCGCTTCAATAAGCAGGTGAGTCAGGAGCTTATGGACAAGGCCAGGCTTATGCACGATGCTCTAGGTCTGCGCCATTACTCACGCTCCGACTTCATCATCTCACCGCGCGGAATCTATTACCTTGAGACCAATAGTCTGCCAGACTTGATCGAGGACTCAGGTTTCTCCGATGCATTCAAAGCAGTAGGCGTAGGCTATCCCGAATTCCTTTCCCATATAATCGAGCTTGCTTTGCAGAAAAAGAAATAATCTTTATGTTTAAAGGTCTTGCATCTAGTCTCTTTTCAAAGAAAATAACAGTTGTATATCCGCTTGCTGAAACGGATGCGACGTCGGGAGAAAACTTGATTCCCTTTGTTCCGATTGAACAACGCAGGCGAATCGGGCCTTTCTACAGCGATCTTAGTCCTAATTCTCACTACGGGCCATACGAGCATGCCGTGGATTTTCTCGTAAAGGACGGTACGCTCGTGTATGCCGTGAAAAGCGGTACGGTGGTTGAGATTGTGGAGTCAAATGACGTCTACGGTCCAGGCCCCGACTATGCTCAGTATCTGAATTTTGTAACTATTGATCATGTGAACTGTTATAGCCAATATGCTCACCTGAAGAAGGGCTCGCCGACCAGTTACGGCCTATATGTAGGAAAGAAAGTCGTGACTGGCCAGGTCATAGGAATTGTCGGAAAGTCAGGATGGGTAGACTATGGAGAGAACGGAGATCACCTACACTTTATGGTCTTCCGGAACGTCAGTGATGGTTTTATAAGCTTACCAGTAGAATTTAAGACGCGTGTCGTATGAACGACTTTGAAGGAAAAATAGTAGGTGTTTTCTTTGGCGGAAAGAGTCCGGAGCATGATATTTCGATCATAACGGGCTTGCTTGTGGTTGAAGAGCTAACGAAGATGGGAATCCGTTGTGAACCTGTTTATATCACGACGGATGGCTCGTGGTGCCTCGGCCATGAGTTACGGGGTAGAGATTTTATGCAAAGTGTACACTCGAGAGATTTATATGCGTTACAACGTTGGTCTCTCGATACTCGCCATAGGTCGCCCCGTCTTATCTTTACGCGTAGACCCAATTTCTTCTCGAGGCGTGAGCAGAAAGTCATAGACATCGTCTTCCCAGCATTCCATGGCGCGTATGGAGAAGACGGTGCATTCCAAGGACTTTGCGAAGTCCTTGGCGTGCCGTATGTCGGGAGCAGTATTGAAGGATGCAGCATGGCAATGAATAAAGCTCTGACCAAAGAGTCTTTTGTTAGCAATCACATACCAACGACCGCGTTTGTATCTTTTTCAACGCGCGATTGGGAGCATGAGCGTAAGGATGTGCTTAGTACTATCCAAGCTACGCTCACGTACCCTCTCTTTATTAAGCCGGTGCACGCCGGTTCCTCCATAGGCATCACACGGGTCAAGAATGCTGAAGAGCTTACAGACGCCATTGATCTTGCCTTTAGCTTTGATACTCAAGTCATCGCCGAGAACGGAATAGCCGCGGTACGGGATTTGACCTGCTGCGTAAGGGAACTTGCAGACGGGTCGTTGCAAGCCTCAGAAGTGCAAGAGTCCCGCTTCGAAGGAAGCGACTTCTTCTCCTACGAAGAGAAATATCTTAAGGGCGGGGGAGCTCAGCTTGGAAACGCAAGACAGCAGATAATTATTCCGGCTGATATATCGAAAGAAGTAGCAGGTCAGGTAAAGAACTATTCGATACGAGTCTTTAAACGCCTGGGGTTGTCAGGCATAGGACGTGTAGATTTCCTCCTTAATCCGGAAACTTCAGAATTGTTTGCAAATGAGGTCAATCCCATGCCTGGAACTCTGTATCAGCATCTTTGGAAAGAAACTGGGGTTGATTCCCCTACCTTGCTTGGTAACTTGCTATCAGCCGCAATGACAAAATATACCCAGACTCGCAAGAAAAATACGTATTTCCAGTCCTCACTGCTGCAAGATTTGAAGGGATCGAAGATGGCCAAATAACCCCTTCCCATAATTTGGAAGGATATGATATGCTGGCTTCTACGGGCCGTTAGCTCAGTTGGTAGAGCATCTCATTTGCAATGAGAGGGTCGCAGGTTCGAATCCTGTACGGTCCACAAACGCAACCGCCGAAAGGCGGCTTTTGCGTTTGTGGACCGTAGCATAGTGTCTGCACACTCTGCGGCAGGATTCGAAAGTGGTTGAGTATGTCGCAGCGAGCCCGAGGCTTTGCGAGAACGAAGCGAGACACGAAACCCATACTGTCCCCGTAAGGGACGAATCCTGTACGGTCATTGAAGCGGTGGCTGACCCTATTTTTGTATGCTAGTCTCCATGACAGAGGAGGAGCATTGCCATGACTGACAAAGGCACCATCACGAACCAGCACTGCGGATGCGGATTGGTATTGTATATCCGCGCCGCAAGAGAGCCTCTACGGGGCATACACGGCCGCTATGAGATCGGCGAAGGACGCACCATGTTTGCCGCCGTGAACTGCACGCGATGCGGTCGCGTCTATGACCCTGACGCCGATGTCTACGCGAGCTACTTCAATATGGTCGCAGAAAGGCTGTTTCAAGGGAGCGGCTGATCCGTGGAGAGGTACGCTCCGCGGATCTCTTCATTTACGAGCCAAGCGAGCTTTTCATCCTAAGCTAAATCACTAGCTTCATTCTGTGCGCTATACTTTTTTTATGACTGAATTTCCTCCGAAGACTCCCCTCGTACAAGATGAGGATGCGCAGCAGCCAGAGGCTGCAGTAGAAGAACCTTCCCTTGAGAAAAGCGCCGAGGAGCGCGAAAGGGATATACTTCATGAATATTGGCAGAATCGAGCTACAAAAGAAGCGGCATTAGCTGCTTTGAGGAGAAAACGTCTCGAAGCAGGAAAATTGGCACGCGTGCACGCATCCCTAGGCATGGAATCCAACACGCCGATTTCAGAGCCAGAAAGTGATCAGCTCGAAACGGCAGAAACAGAACTTATAGCTGCGGAAGCAAATTATCCAGGTCACTGGACCTTGTTATTAGAGGATAGGTTACGAGATCCCGAAACGAAAAGAAAGTTTGTTCAGGTCAGAACAGAAGCGTTGCCGTCACTTCGGCAAGGCGAGCCTGGCCAGTTTGATAAGGAGAAGCAATTTCAAAGCCACTACGAAGCACAGATCGCGGACTACGATAAGAATATAGATTCGGTATTCAATACTACGAATATCGGTAACGCGTCTGAGTTCGGTAGGCCGCCACTACACGCTGGTATGGGAAATATAGGAGAGCCCGGAACCGTGTTCCTGGATGCCGAGACTCGCGAAGGCGTTCCCCTTACCACACGCCAGAAGATGATTATCGAAGCTCATGAGAAGGGACATGGCATGCGTGATTTTCAAGGATCGGACGCTGATGAGATTCGTTCTACGCTTGATTTCAACGTACTTGCAGAAAGAGAGTCTCTAACAACTGCAGAGAATCCTCAGAATCGATTTGTTAACTATCTACGCGATGCGAGTGAGATTGTCGAACGAATGGCGCAGCTTAAGAATTATTTCGGATTCAAAGGAGACGAAGAGTTTACCAGACTACATTTAGAATTCGCGAAGAAACACTATATCCAGGACACAGGGCTAGATAACACCATGAGTCACTTTTTTGCAGCGATAACTCCCGAGACTGAGAATCAATTCCTTGCGGTAATGAACAAGTACCCAATCTAGCTTTAGACCTCAGTACATTCGTTCAGATTACTTTCCCTGTCCGTAATACTTCTTCAGCAGCGCTACATGCTCCGCATACGTCTTCGTGCAGTGGAAGTTCCCGTTCTTATCATGGAAATAGAAGATACAGTCGGTCTTCTTGGGATTGAGCGCGGCCAGGATGGCCGCGACTGACGGATTGGCGATAGGACCCGGCGGAAGTCCAGCATTCTGATACGTGTTGTAGAGCGATTTTATGTACTTATCCTTAGGCTCTACGCTCGGCCACCAGCCGCCTGCGCCCTTACTCTGCGTCGCTTCCGCGTACTGGAGCGTCGCGTCTATCTGCAGCTTCATACCCTTGAACTGACGATTCCATATAACGCCTGAGATAAGGCGCATGTCATCCCATCCGCCTGACTCGCGCTGAAGAAGCGAGGCGATAGTAACTGCGTCCTCAAGCGAGACCTGGTCGCTCGTCGTCGTGCCGTAGCGCGAAAGGATCTCCTGCGAAAAGCGGTCGTGCACGATGGCAGCGACATCTGCAGGATCCGATACGCTCGCGAAATAGATGCCGGGCACCGTCGAGCCATCTGGCAGATCAGGTTCGAGCGACTTGGCTTCGGCTACGAACTGCGCGCGCTGCTTGGCCGTCCATCCGAGCTCGCTGCCAAAAGACTGCGCCACTTGCTCCTGACGCTCTCCAGGACTTATATTCACGAAAAGACTGTGGATACCTGCAGCGCCCGCAAGCTGCTGATAGGCAGGCAGTTGCGATACTTTGAGCGCTATCAGCCTGAACAAGGTGTCGACAGTACCGACCGCTGCGGGCAGGCGAGTAGGCGGGAGCTTCAGGAGCGCCTCTACTTGAGGGTCTTCGGTAATGGTCTTGCGAGACGGATCGACAGTTACCGGGAATGTCTTCAACTGTGGCTCGGTTACTTGCGCGACTTGCAGATCAACCTTAAGGGCAAGTGGCAGGGAGAATAGCCCGACGCCCATAGCAAGTGCGATGACTAGTATAGGAATGGCTATCCGCAGACCCGCCCCTGAACGCTTTGACGTCTGACGCTTAGCATTCCGAGGTTTCGGCATGAGAGAGCCGGGATAGCGCGTATCCTTCATGTCCATCTATTGTAGCTTTCAAACGAGATAAAGAAAATATGAAATAAAGCACAAGAGAAAGTAGACAAGCACTGCTGTAAGAGCTACGTTCTATGTATGAAGAAGCCTGTGGTCATAACGCTTACTGAGCGGATAAGTAGAGGTGTCGGTTCTCCTGCTTCGCTCATTCTCCACACGCTCGTATTCGTCGCGTTCTTCGCGGCAGTTATAGCCGGTCTCATTGATCTCTCCACGATGCTGCTTGCGCTTACGACTATCGTCTCTCTTGAGGCGATTTATCTTGCCATCTTCATTCAGATGACGGTGAACGCGAACACCACAAGCCTCCGAGAGGTCGAGGAGGACATCGATGAGATCCAGGAGGATGTCGAGGAACTGGGCGAGGATCTGGACGAGATTCAGGAAGATATCGAAGAGATTAACGAAGACGTGGGCGAGATTCAGGAAGACCTGGAGGAACTCGGTGAGGATATCGACGAGCTTTCGGAGGAGGATAAGGAGGAAGAGAAGCGAGACAAACAGCAGGCTGTGACGCTCGAAGAACTGACGAGTCATGTGCGGCAGATTCTGAGTGACCTTGAAGCGCTAAAAAGAACCAAGTAACGCTCCGCTCCGAGCCGGAAGGTGCTGTTTCGTTTCTAGCCCCTGCGAGGCTTACACTTCTCGGGGCCGAAACCACACTGCCGCACCTTCTTGCTCTTCGCTCCGTCGACGGGTGGGAGGGGAATTGGTACGATAGAAATTACGAGGGCCTATAGTGAAGCGGTATCACGCATCCATGGCATGGATGAAGTCGGGGTTCGACTCCCCGTAGGTCCACAAAAACAAGGAGTCGCAGACGACTATGTTTTTGTAGGATGTCGTGTAATCACGACGCCACTAACCTGAATTAGCTTCGTTTCCACTCGCTCCTATCGCCCCGTCGCTTCTTATCGGCCATCAGAAGCTCATCGTAGATACCATCGATAAGGTCATAGTCCTTCGCTTCTTCGAGCGTGACCCACTCGAACTTGTCAGTCTCTTTTGGTTGGAGAGTAACTTCACCTGACTCGTAGTCAGCCATGCACGAGATGACGAGCGACGGTGCTCCATCAGCGTGGATAGTCGCAAGACTCGTCACATATTCGATGTTCGAGATGGCAAGACCCACTTCTTCGCGCACTTCGCGTCGCAACACCCGCTCAAGCACGTTATACCAATAATCCTTGGTGTCTTTTGGCAGATTCACATAGTCTGCAGGCTCGAGCTTGCCTCCGGGCACTGTCCACATGTTCGGGAAGCGTGGTTTGGTCGCTGCGCGACGCGTGATGAGATACTTGCCATCCTTCACGATTATCGCCGTAATGACTATCTCATGCCGCAGTTTGAGGTCCGGCTGTTCCATACGAATATGATAGCAGAGGGATTATAGTCCAAATAACAACCGAACTGCTTCGTATAGCCCCCACACGCCAAGGCCTACGAACGCTATACTTCCGAAGAAGGAAATCAAAGGATTCTTGACGGCGCGGATGGTGCGCTCAGGTGAGAGGTACAGGAAGATATTCAGAATCGCGTGCGCGCTGAAGATGCCTATCGTAAAGCCGAAGACATTCACGACGTTGAAGAGCGGCACGTATCCTGCGAAGTCGTCGAGACCCAGAACGAACGGGATGACGATCGCAAAGCCGAAGAGCGGCCAGAATCCTCCGCGATTACCCGCATTCATATTGAGGTCAGGGAGGATGCGACGCAGTAGAGGAGCTGTGAACCAGTTGATGCGAGCCAGAAAGTTCTCGAAGAACGTGACGACGTGCTTGAAGGCGCTCGGATATTTGCGATCGGTATCGATAGCGTGCTCAAGACCGCTTTCAGCGAGCTTGAAGAGGACAAGGGCTGCCAGGATTATCATCAGCGCAAGGAGCCAGTCTATCTGCTTGAAGAGCGTCCAGATAAGGAGAACGGCCATAGTGCCGAGCGCATTCCCGAGTGCCGTACCTATTTCGATACTTATGCGGTTTTTCCATCCACCATTCGTGCGCATCAGGTTTCCGAGGAATAAAGCGAAATCTATGGACGTCTTGAGATAGACCGTCACGCCGATGATAATGTCAGAAAAGTGTACGACCAGAGAGATGTCCTTGGTAGTGAAATGATTGAGTATCCGGATCTGGACATAAACGAGAGCTACCAGGAATACGCAGACGACTAGCGCAAGCAGCAACGGCAGTATCTGCCGTTGCCAAAGTGTTCCGCGAGGTTCATTCATATGCCAGTTATAGCATGGGGACTAGGATGCTTTCATATAAGGCTCGTTTCGGCTATACTATTCTTACTACGGCGCGACGCCGTTTCATTTTTGTATGGAAAGCGGGGGAATACATGTAGTCCTGAAAGCTGAGCAGATCGGCACGCTTTTTGGCCTTACCCTCACCAATAGTCTCCTTATGACCTGGGTGGTCATGCTCATTCTCATTGTTTTCGCCTTCCTCTTCCGCCGCAAATTGGCGCTCATTCCAGGCAAATTCCAGGCCGGCGTTGAATGGCTTTTCGAGGGAGTCTTGGGTTATATGACCGAAACGCTTGAGGACGAGAAGATAGCGAAGCGGTTCTTTCCGCTGGTCATGACCATCTTTCTCTTCGTGCTTCTGGGCAATGAGCTAGCCTTCATTCCGGGAGTAGGTTCCGTGGGCTTCCATGCGGCAGAAGGATTCGTTCCGCTCCTGCGCGCACCGGGTGCAGACCTTAACTTCACGCTCGCGCTCGCCTTCATATCATTCTTCACGATTGAAATAACTGGCATCGCCGTGCTTGGCTGGTGGAAATATGCCGGAAAATATATTAATCTTAGATCACCGATCGACTTCATCGTGGGTATCATCGAGCTGCTCTCGAACATCGGACGTCTCATCTCGTTCTCGTTCCGTCTGTTCGGCAACATCTTCGCGGGCGAAGTGATGATAGCCGTGGCAGTATTTTTCGCCGCATACCTTCTGCCTGTGCCACTGATGGCCTTCGAGGTCTTCGTTGGATTCATTCAGGCAGTGGTCTTCGCGATGTTGACCCTGTTCTTCATCAAGATAGCGATCGCGGAACCGCATGGGGGCGAAGAGGCGCACTAGCGCTTTTCCTCCATGCGGCTCCGGGATGCCCAGTATGACAGCTTGGACCGACGTGAATTAACCACTACACTGGGAGTTCACGAGCCAAAGCAGTTTCAATGATGAATCGATCATTCCGTTGAGGCTGTCATACTGGGGATGGAGCATAATTACAAAGTGTTATTAACTAAGCGCTTCATAAAATTCGGCAGATACAAGGCGCAATTGAGGAGCGAAGCGAGTCGTACAGAGACGTACGGTGAGCAAGCCCCGGAGATTGCAACGCAGTAGCTGCCAATTTTAGGGAGTGCGACAAATATTATGGATATAGAATCTGGAAAGCTAATCGCGATGGCGCTCGCAGCTGGTCTCGGCGTTATCGGTCCAGGCATCGGCATCGGCATCATCGGTGGCGGCGCCATGCAGGCTATCGGACGCAACCCTGAAGCTTCAGGCAAGATCGTATCGAACATGATCCTCGCTATCGTGTTCACGGAGGCATTGGCCATTCTGGCACTGGTTGTTTCCTTTATTATCCGCTTCGTCGCCTAACCGCCGTATAGGCCCTGTCTGCTTTGTTATGGGTCCCGATGATTTTCTCCACCGTACGCCCTAGTACGCCTACGAAAATCATCTTCCCATGCCTCGCATCCAGGACCTCTCCGACGCTTAGGTACAGACCTACTTCACCTTATGGCACAACTTCTCGACGCATTCGGCATTCAGCTGCCGCTTCTCATCGCCCAGGCAGTGAACTTCGGCGTTCTCTTCGTCGTGCTCTCATACCTGCTGTATAAGCCGGTGCTGAAGACTCTTGAGAACCGTCGCCAGATCGTCGCCAAGGGCGTCGAGGACGCGCAAGCCGCCGAAACGGCGCTCGCAGAAGCTGGAGAGAAGGCATCTGCGGTCGTAGAGACGGCTGAGACGGAGGCGGAGGGCATCGTCGGGCGCGCACGCGCTGAGGCAGGCACGGAGAAGGCGAAGCTCGTAAAGGACGCGGAAGCGCGTGCGGCAGCTATAGCTGCTGACGCGGAAGCTCGTGCGGCTGAGACGAGCGCAAAAGCGCTTCGTGAGAGCGAGAAGGAGATAGCACGCCTTGCCATACTCGCCGCAGAGAAGGCAATGCGCGCTAAGGCGTCATAGCACTATGGAGAGAACCTACGCCAAAGTCCTGTGGAAGCTCTCGCACCAGCCTGGCGCTGACACGGGTGCATTGCTCAAGCGTCTTACCGAGCATCTTGAGAGCACGGGACGCATGAAGCTTCTTCCGCGCATCCTTCGCGAGCTGAAGGCAATCGAGGCGAGGGACGAGGGTGTGAACACGACTATAGAGGTTGCGAACGAAAGTGATGCTAAAGAAGCACTCGCCTTCGCAGCCTCGCTCGGAGCAAGTGCTGAGGTAGAGCTGAATCCGAGCCTTATAAGCGGCTGGCGAGTGAAGGCGAACGGCACGCTCACTGACAGATCAGGCAAGCGTGCGCTCATCGAGCTTTATCGCAAGGTGACCACAGCATAGAGAACAATCAGTCATAGAAATTTATTTAACTTATTTATTATGGAAAGCATCATCAAGCGCATCGAAGACCAGATCGCCGCATTCACGCCGAGTACGGAGACCCAGAGCGTCGGCACCGTACGCGAGACCGGAGACGGCATCGCGCAGATCGACGGCCTCGACGGGGCAGTCATGTCCGAGATGGTGCTCTTCGACCCGACCCACGACCGCAGCCTCGAGGAAGCGCTCGCCGATAGCGACTCTCTCTACGGGCTCGTCCTTAACCTTGAGGAAGACGGCGTACGCGCCGTGATCCTGGGCGACGCCAGCAAGGTCTTCGAGGGCATGTTAGTTCGCCGTCTTAATCGCCTGCTCTCCATCCCGGTAGGCGAGGGACTCGTCGGACGCGTACTGAACGCGCTCGGCGAACCGGTAGACGGCAAAGGCCCTATAAAGGGAACTGAGCTTAAACCTATTGAACGCCAGGCATACGGCGTCATCGATCGCGCTCCGGTGAACGTACCGCTTCATACCGGCATCAAGGCTATCGACGCCATGGTACCGATAGGTCGCGGCCAGCGCGAGCTCATTATTGGTGACCGTGGCGTCGGAAAGACGGCTATCGCCATCGATACTATCCTCAACCAGAAGTCCGAGGACCCGGCTACCCGTCCTATCTGCATCTATGTCGCCATCGGCCAGAAGGAGTCGAAGACGGCTCGAATCGTCGCGGACCTCACCGAGGCTGGCGCTATGGACTACACCATCGTCATCACGGCTCCGGCATCGAGCCCGGCTGCCTTCCAGTTTCTCGCTCCCTTTGCAGGCGCTACCATCGGCGAGTTCTTCATGGAGGCCGGTAAGGATGCGCTCGTTGTCTATGACGACCTGTCTAAGCAGGCAGTCGCCTACCGTCAGATGTCGCTTCTTCTTCGTCGCCCGCCGGGACGCGAGGCGTATCCGGGAGACATCTTCTACTTGCACTCGCGCCTCCTCGAGCGCGCAGCAAAGCTCTCGAAAGAGAAAGGCGGAGGCTCGCTCACTGCGCTTCCTATAATCGAGACGCAGGAAGGCGACGTTTCCGCGTACATCCCGACGAACGTGATCTCGATCACAGACGGACAGATCTACCTCCTTACTGATCTCTTCAACAAGGGCATGCGCCCTGCTATAGACGTAGGTATCTCGGTCTCGCGCGTGGGTTCCGCAGCACAGACCAAGGCCATGAAGAAGGTGTCTGGAAAGATTAAGCTCTCGCTCGCTCAGTTCCGCGAGCTCGAAGCCTTCACGCAGTTCGCCTCTGACCTGGACGCTGACACGAAGGCGCAGATCGACGCAGGTCGGCGCATGACGGAGGTGCTCAAGCAGAACGTAGGCGAGCCTATTCCGTTCGAGATGGAGTCCGCAATCATCTTCGCTGCGACCAACGGCTACTTCGATGCCTTCGCGCCTGAGGAGACGGCACGTGCGCAGGCGAAGCTCCAGGATTATCTCCTGCGCGAAGCCGCAGATACGCTGAAGGCCATCCGCGACAGCCGCGAGATAGGTGAGGAGACCGAGAAGGCGCTGCGCGCCGTCCTCGACACGTTCGCGAAGCATTCTGCGTAATCCCGACCTGTAAGCAGCATTACTACTTCCGTATGGCACTCAAGGACATCAAGGCGAAGATACAGGCGACCAAGCGCATGAACACGGTAACGCGCGCCATGGAGGCCGTATCCGCCGTGAAGATGCGCAAGACCCAGGCGCAGGCCTTCGACGGTCGAGCGTATGCGCGCGCCGCACTCTCCGTCCTTACGCGCCTCGCCGGCACCCGCATCGTCAAGGAGCACACGCTCGGAAAGGACAGGGAAGTGAAGCGGGTGGCTTTAGTCATCATCACGAGCGATCGTGGGCTCGCCGGTTCTCTCAATAGCAGCGTGCTGAAGAAGGCGATGGAAGAGATCGCTCCCTATAAGAAAGAGGACGTGACTGTCTTTGCCTACGGCGACAAGGGCGAACAGCACTTCTCGCGCCGCGGCTTCGAGGTGCGCGAGAGCATGCAGAACAAGGCGGATACCATCGAAGTCGAGACGATGCAGGATCTGTCGGAATCGGTGGTACGCGGCTTTATCGCAGGAGACTACGACAAGGTCGTCACGGTCTATAGCCACTTCGTCTCGACCTTCGAGCAGAATCCGGTCGTGCGTCGCCTGCTTCCGCTTTCCCTACCGGCAATCACCGAGATAGTGGAAGGTATCGTGCCTGCGCGCGGCAAGTGGGCGAGCGACATCTCAGTCGAGGCGCCGGCCCACTATACGGTAGAGCCGGAGGCGGAGACGGTACTTGACCTGCTGCTTCCGCGCCTGGTCGCCGTCTCGCTCTACCACATGCTACTTGAGAGCAAGGCGTCCGAGCACTCGGCGCGCATGGTAGCGATGAAGAATGCGTCGGACAAGTCGAAGGAAGTCGCCCGTGACCTCACGCGCATCTACAACAAGGTCCGTCAGGCCGCCATTACCCGCGAGGTGTCAGAGATCGTGAGCGGTCGAGAGGCCCTCTCGACATAAAGCCGCGAGGCGCTTGCCACCTAATACGTATGCCTATGGACTCAACCGAACCGACAGTAGTGAATAAGATCACGTATGAACCGATGAGGTTCTTGCTCATGATCGCGATAGTTGCTTTACTTATATTCATCGCGACCTTGATCCCAGCTCTGAATTCCCTGCACGGGATCGTCAGTTACCTTCTCATCGTGCTCCTGCTCATCGTAGGGCATATCATCGCGGATAAGGTTTATTATTTAATCAAATAAGGTATGAATACCGGAACCATTACAGAGATCATCGGGCCAGTCGTCGACGTGCACTTTGCCGAATCGCGACCAGCGATCCAGGACGCGCTCGTCATCGAGGCGAACGATCTGCACGGCCGCATCACGCTCGAAGTGGCGGCGCACATCGGCCTTGACCGCGTGCGTACCATCGCGATGATCGAGACGGCAGGACTTTCCCGCGGCGAGAGCGCGGTAGCGACTGGCGCTCCTATTTCCGTTCCGGTAGGTACCGAGGTCCTCGGACGTCTGTTCAACGTGCTCGGCGAGACCATCGACGGCAAGGAACCTATCGCCGCCTCCGTTGCGCGTCTTCCTATCCACCGCAATCCGCCATCGTTCGACCAGCAGACGACCAAGGCTGAGATCTTCGAGACCGGCATCAAGGCCATCGACCTCATCATCCCGTTCATCAAGGGCGGGAAGGTCGGTCTCTTCGGAGGAGCAGGCGTCGGCAAAACGGTTACTATTCAGGAGCTCATCCATAACGTGGCGAGCAATCACGGAGGGTACTCGGTATTCGCGGGCGTTGGCGAGCGCGTGCGCGAAGGTAACGATCTCTATCACGAGATGGCAGAATCCGGCGTGCTCGATAAGACGGCCATGGTATTCGGTCAGATGAACGAGGTTCCGGGAGCCCGTGCTCGCGTCGCGCTCACCGGCCTCACCCAGGCAGAATACTTCCGCGATGAGTCCGGCAAGGACGTGCTCTTCTTCATGGATAACGTCTTCCGCTTCATCCAGGCAGGTTCCGAGGTGTCTTCGCTCCTTGGCCGCGTGCCAAGCGCCGTGGGCTATCAGCCGACGCTCGCTGAGGAGATGGGTAAGCTCCAGGAGCGCATCACTTCGACGAAGAACGGCTCTATCACCTCTGTCCAGGCCGTATACGTGCCGGCTGACGACCTCACGGACCCGGCTCCTGCGACCACCTTCGCCCATCTTGACGGTACCGTGGTGCTCTCCCGCCAGATCGCATCGCTCGGTATCTTCCCGGCTATCGACCCGCTCGAGTCGTCGTCGACCGCCCTTTCGCCCGCAATCGTCGGCGAGGAGCACTACCGCGTCGCGAACTTAGTTAAGCAGACCCTTCAGCGCTACAAGGACCTCCAGGACATCATCGCCATCCTCGGTATCGAGGAGCTTTCGGACGACGATAAGCAGACCGTCTATCGCGCTCGTAAGATCCAGCGCTTCCTCTCGCAGCCATTTGCCGTGGCTGAGCAGTTTACCGGGACGCCGGGTGCATATGTATCGCGCGAGGAGACCGTACGCGGCTTCGGCGAGATAGTCGACGGCAAGCACGACGAGAAGCCTGAAACGGCCTTCTATATGAAGGGTGGCATTGACGAGGTAACGGCCAGCTAAGCCTATGGCCAAGACGTTCCACCTGACCGTCGCTAAAGTTGGAGAGAATCTCTTTGACGGAGAGGCGCTTTCAGCGACCCTTCCTGCCGAAGACGGCGTGGTGACCATCCTCGCTAATCACGAGGCCTTCGTGACTCCGCTCAAGTCGGGAACTATTCGCATCGAAGCGGCTGATGGCGCGAAGCAGGATATTGAACTAGCCGGTACTGGCCTCCTTGAAGTATCGAATAATCAAGCGACGGTCATTCTTTAGTAGCGTGATAGAGTACTAGGTATATGGGTATACAAGATTTTCTTTTGGGCGTCGCGATGAAGTGGAAGATGAAGGATGTGCCGGAAGCACAGCGCGAGCAGATCATGGCGCTCGTAAAGAAGAATCCAGAGCTTTTCAAGAAAATAGGCGAGGAAGTCGAGCGACGTACCAAGGGCGGTGAGCCGCAGATGAAGGCTACGATGGAGGTTATGAAGAAGTACAGAAATGAGCTCGCGAGCATAATGCAGAGCTAACTATGGCAAAGAAAATATTCATCCTGATGGGAAATCCGGACAAGGAGGGGACTCTGTGCTGCGACTTCGCCGATATCTACGAACGGGAAGCGAAGGCTGCCGGGCACGAAGTGCGGCGCACGAATTTAGGGGATATGGCCTTCGACCCTATTCTTCATAAAGGATACAAAGAGATACAGCAGCTAGAACCTGACCTCCTCAAAACACAGGAGGACATGAGATGGGCCGATCACTTCGTGCTTATCTATCCGCTCTGGTGGGCGGGAATGCCGGCACTCCTCAAGGGTCTCTGGGACCGCATGTATATCCCCGGCTTTGCCTTCCATTTCCATAAGGACGGTATGGTATGGGACAAGCTGCTCGCGGGCAAGACCGCGCGCGTCATCATCTTGTCCAAAAACTGGCCGCTCGTCGAGCGTATGCTCTTCGGCGACTTCAAGAACGAGATAGGGAGGGCACTCCTCGGCTTTGCGGGCTATAAAGTACGCATGACTGAAATAGGCCGTACTGAGGGCATGGATGAAGCAGCCAAGGCATCCTGGACCAAGACTATCTCCTCTCTTGCACGAAGCGCTCGTTAGGAAGATTCTATAGATATGAAGATCGGAATAGTTGGACTGCCGAACGTGGGTAAATCCACCTTATTCAATGCGCTTACGAAACAGAGTGTGCCTGCGGAGAATTATCCATTCTGCACTATCGACCCGTCGGTGGGCGTAGTTGCCGTGCCGGATGAGCGCCTTTCGAAGCTAGCGGAGCTATCGGGATCAGAGAAGACGATTCCTGCAGTAATCGAGTTCGTTGATATCGCGGGGCTCGTGCAGGGAGCGTCCGAGGGCGAAGGCCTCGGGAACCAATTCCTATCACATATCCGCGAGGTAGATGCCATTCTGCATATGGTGCGTTTCTTCGATGATCCGGACGTTACCCATGTGCATGGCGATGTCGATCCTGTCCGAGATATCGAGATTATCAACCTCGAGCTCATCCTCGCTGATACGCAGTCGGTAAAAGGGCGTCGCGAGCGTCTCGTACGCGAAGTGAAGTCTGGCCTTAAGGATGCCGTCGCTGAGGATGCAGTCCTGGCCAAGATCGAATCTGCACTTAGCGCAGGGAAGCTGGCACGCACGGTAGAGCTCACGCCTGAAGAACTCCTGCGGATAAAGTCTCTTAATCTCCTGACCTTGAAGCCGATCCTCTACTCGCTGAACGGAAAGTCCGGCGGAACGATAGATGACGACAGGCGCGAGAAAGCACACACGCTCATACGATCCATGGACTCGGAGTTCGTGCATGTGGACGCTGCGACTGAGCGCGATCTGAACGACGTGGCCGAAGAGGAACAGGGCATGTTCCGCGAAGAGCTCGGTGTGGAGATAAACGGCCTCGAAGCGCTTATCCGCGGAGCGTACAGCACGCTCGGTCTCATCACCTTCTTCACGACCGGTCCCAAGGAGACCCGTGCGTGGACGATACCTCAAGGCGCAACCGCTCCTGAAGCTGGAGCCGCTATTCACAATGACTTCAAGGACAAGTTCATCCGCGCCGAGGTCGTCTCGACCGACGCGCTACTTGCTGACGGCTCTTGGAGTGCTGCGCGCGATAAGGGTGATCTGCGTACGGAAGGAAAAACATACATCTTCAAGGACGGAGACGTCGCGGTATTTTTGCATAGCTAAGAAGCTGCCTCTAGCATATTGGGCGCCGTATGCTATTACTGTGAGGGGTAGAAGGGAGCTGACCTATGTCTGCAATAACCGTCTGGCGGATTGTGGCATATACGCTGCTCGTAGCGCCTGCCGCCGCCTATATAGTCTGTTTAGTACCGGCAATCTCGGAAGCTGACGGTGCAGCGGGATTTCTCAATCCCTGCATCGAGCACACCTCCGTCGGTGTCCATACGCTTTCAGGGCTCGGCACTATCCTCATGATATTGGCTATGGTGTCACTATCGTGCGCCGCAGCCGACATCCAGTCGATCATCGAGTCCAGAAGGAAGAGGCCGTAGATGCTCATTCACCCCCGGTGCCAGCGGCACCGGGTTGGCTTTTATTTGCGTTTACTGGGGAGAATGAGAGTATAGACGGATATGAATCTTACAAAAAGAACCAAGCTGATTATCGGAGTGATTGTCGCCATATTGCTCATAATCGTCATCGCGTATCTTACGCGCAATAGATGGAAGCCACTTCCGGTCATGACGACGTATATCGGCAGCGCATTCACCTTCTCCTATCCGCGCGCAAACCATTTAGAGGAATATTCGAGCGACGTCGTATCGGTACAGCGTCCATTCGGCGATACGTACTACCCGCTCGTCGAGGTCGTCCGCTACAAGAGCGATCCTGACGTCAAGCTTCCTAGCAGCTTCGAAGCCTACATCAAGCAGCAAGCTGTGGCGCTTTGTGGCACTGACGGTTCTGTTGAGAGCATTACGTGCACCGGCGCTACGACTACGCCTTACGTGAATGCGCAGGGAATCGCAGGAGAGAAACTATCGCTTACTCTTGTCCGAAAGAATCTTACAACCGGGACGAGCACGACGACAGCCTTTGAGCCGATATACGTCTTCAACACGACTCCGGTGCATATGCCTTCAGGTGAGTCTTTGCGCTACCAAGCCATATTTATCTATCCGTCGCTTGCCGCATTCGTTGCCGGCAGTTCCACGCCCGCGCTTGAGAGCCAAATTATCGACTCGCTCAGCATCTCTGGCGGAGTTACTCACGAAGGCCAGTAGAAGCTTGATCGGGTAGATCTTACCCTCAGGGAAACCAGACCCGATTCTTCGCGACTATACCCAGGGAAGGCTTGGGAATCAGGGTCCTGTGCCTGATACTCCGTATATATGATCCTGTCTCAATTCTTCGGCCCGCTTGAACTGCATTTCGCGGTCGCGCTCGGTATCAGCCTTGTCCTCGGCTATCTTCTGGGAGCGGAGCGTGAGATGCGCGGCAAGGACGCAGGTATCAGCACGCACATCCTGGTCATTTCAGGAGCGATGCTGTTTTCCATCGTCTCAGCGACTGACGTGCTTGCGCCGACCCGCATTGCCGCTCAAGTAGTTACCGGCATCGGCTTCCTCGGTGCAGGTCTCATATTCCATGTTGACGGAGGTGTGAAGAATCTGACGACGGCTGCCAGTCTATGGATCTCGGCCGCTATCGGCGTGGCGCTCGGTCTCGGCTTCTACGTTGTAGCGATTACCGCAGGCCTCATATCAGTGCTGGTGCCGCGCATTCCACGCGTCGGGATGAAGGAACGGGTGCATCCTGTCGAGCGTCCCTAGTCGCTCTACGCAGCGCCACAAAGGGCGGCCTACGGCCGCCCTTTGTGCTATCCTGGAGCATATATGCCCCACACCTCATCTGCTCCTGCTCCTCATGTCCCCGGCGTTGCCCGCACCACTCCCAAGGATTTCTTCCTCTGGCTTGGCGCTATCATCGCGCTCTATGGAAGCATTACGGCTTTTATCACCCTTCTGTACCAGTACGTTGACTACGCCTTCCCGGACGCTCTTGCAAGCTATGCCGACCCGTACGGTGCAGTGGTTCGCACGAGCATGGCGAGCCTCATCGTCCTTGCGCCCACCTGCGTCATCCTCTTTCGCCTCATCCGCAGGAACATCGTGGAAGATGCGAGCCGCGCGGATATCTGGGTGCGCAAATGGGCGCTCGTACTCACTATCTTCATCGCAACCGCGACCATCCTCATTGATCTCATCACGCTCTTGAACACGTTCCTCGGAGGCGAGATAACCACCCGCTTCGGCCTCAAGGTGCTTATCATTCTGCTCGTCGCGGTCGGCATCTTCCTACATTTCTTGGCGGATCTCAAAGGCTACTGGGCACTCTGGCCTCGGCGCGCGAACGCGGCCGGCATCGCCTTTGCTCTTGTCGCGCTTGTCGCCGTAGTTGCCGGCTTCTTCATCATCGGAACGCCGCAGCAGGCACGCCTGCTGCGGTATGACGAGCAGAAGATAAGCGATCTGCAGAATATCCAGTATCAAGTCCTCAACTACTGGCAGCTCAAGCGTTCATTGCCCGCGTCCCTCGACACCCTTACTGACCCTCTCTCCGGCTACAATGTGCCCGCTGATCCTCAGGCAGGAGATGTCTACGAATACACCGCGACGGGACCCCTCGCCTTCAAGCTCTGTGCGACCTTCAATCGGACAAGCGCCGATACGAAAGGGCGCGGCAGCTATCCGGGGGACTCGTCGGTGGTGTATCCTTCTTATGGCGATCCGCAGCAGGGCAACTTCACCCACGCAGCAGGCCATGTATGCTTTGACCGAACCATAGACCCTGAGCGCTATCCTGTCGTGGGCAAACCTATATAGGTCTGACCTTGTGCGGCGATATCGTACTTCCTAGATATGGCAAAAGAATCCTACGACCACAAGAACATAGACGAGAAATGGCAAGCGCGTTGGCGTGAGGACAATACGTACCGCACCGAGAGCGATGCAGGTAAGGAGAAGGCATACGTACTCGACATGTTCCCGTATCCGTCCGGTGAAGGGCTTCACGTCGGACACCCCAAAGGCTATATTGCGACCGACGTCTATTCCAGACATCAGCGCATGCAAGGGAAGTCCGTACTGCATCCGATGGGTTGGGATGCCTTCGGCTTACCCGCTGAGAACTACGCCCTCAAAAACAAGGTGCACCCACGACTGGCCGTCGAGAAGAACATCGCCACGTTCAAGGAGCAGCTTCAGAAGATCGGCTTCGACTACGATTGGTCGCGCGAGATAAACACGACCGATCCCGAGTACTATCACTGGACGCAGTGGATATTCCTGAAGCTTTACGAGCATGGCCTGGCCTTCCGCTCGGAAGAGCCCATAAACTGGTGCCCGTCGTGCATGACTGGACTTGCCAACGAAGACCTCGACCAGGGCCGCTGCGAGCGCTGCGATACGCCGGTCGTAAAGAAGCAGCTTCCCCAATGGGTACTCAAGATAACCGATTACGCTGATAGGCTTCTCGCGGACCTCGAACATCTGCCGAAGTGGCCTGAGCACATCAAGGAGTCGCAGCGCAATTGGATAGGACGTTCAGAGGGCGTCGAGCTGGATTTCACTATATCTTTCAAGAAGAATCCTGCAGACAACGACTGGCGCGACGCAGACGGGAAGCCCGCGCATTTTACGATATTCACGACCCGGCCCGATACGCTCTTTGGCGTAACCTATGTCGTCATCGCTCCCGAGCACCCGTGGCTCATGCAGGCGCTACGCGAATCCCATGACGTGCTCGAGAACGGATCGGAGATACGGAATTACCTTGACGCGACTGCCGCGAAATCAGAGATCGAACGCACCGCTGAAGGTAAGGAGAAGACAGGCGTAAAGCTCGAGGGTATTTCCGTAGTCAATCCGATAAATGGCGAAGAGATTCCCGTTTACGTCGCTGACTATGTGCTCGGCAATTACGGTACCGGCGCCGTCATGGCCGTGCCCGGTCACGATGAGCGGGACTTCGCCTTCGCTACGAAGTTCGGCCTGGAGGTCAAGCAGGTGATAGCGCCACCCTTCAAGCAGACCGTCGAGCCGGGCATCTTCCGTGAGAACGAGCCCGTCTTCGTGAACGACGGCATCATATGCATCATCAAACACTGGAGCGAAGACACGTACCTGGCGCTCAAGTGGAAGAAAGTTGCCTGGGGGACATTACTGACCGGCGTCGTAGACGAGGGCCTTTCTGCCGAGGAAACAGTGACTAAGGAAATACGGGAAGAGACCGGCTATCTGAATCCGAAGATAGTTCGCAAGCTGGGCGCCGTCGACGGACTTTTCTATCACGTGCCTAAGCAGGTAAACAAGCACGTACACGGCCACATATTCTACGTAGAACTCGAGAATGCGGATCGCGAAGGGATAGCCGACGAGGAGAACGAGAAACATGACATCGTCTGGCTGACTTCCGAGGAGCTGAAAGATTTTCTTACGCCTGACACCCATAAGTATGCGCTCGACGTATTCACCCACGGGTATCAACCCTATCTCGGCGAAGGTTCTCTTATGGATTCTGGAGCGTTTACCGGCCGGGAAAGCAATGAGGCTATGGCGGATCTTGCCGCTCTAGCTGGCGGGCGGAGCGTTACCAACTATCGCCTGCGCGATTGGGTATTCTCACGCCAGCGGTATTGGGGAGAACCTATTCCGATGCTGTACTGCGACGCCTGCGGCGTCGTCCCCGTCCCCTATGAGAATCTTCCCGTACGACTCCCCGAGGTTGAGCACTATGAACCGACCGGCACGGGGGAGTCGCCCCTGGCTGCTATTACCGACTGGGTGAATACCACCTGTCCGAACTGTAAGGGACCTGCAAAGCGCGAGACCAACACCATGCCGCAGTGGGCAGGGTCTTCCTGGTATTATCTGCGGTTTATGGATCCGCATAACGACAATGCGCTTGTCTCACCGGAGGATGAGAAGTATTGGAGTCCGGTGGACGTATATGTGGGAGGAGCCGAGCACGCTACGCGCCATCTTATCTATGCCCGCTTCTGGCACAAATTCCTCTACGACATCAAAGTGGCCACGACTATCGAACCGTTCACCGAGCTGCATTCCGTCGGCCTCGTTATCGCTGAAGACGGCCGCAAGATGAGCAAGCGTTTCGGAAACGTTATCAATCCGGATGATGTGGTGGAGAGATTCGGCGCTGATGCCTTTCGCGTGTACGAGATGTTCATGGGCCCGTTCGAGAATACCATCGCCTGGAACACGAGTAGTCTTGTGGGCGCTCGCAGATTCCTGGATCGCATCTACACCTTCAGGAATAAGATAGTACCTGAGGAGATTGCCGAGCTCAGCCGTTCGCTCCATAAGACTATACAGAAGGTGAGCGACGACATTCCTGCCTTCCGCTTCAACACAGCCATAAGCGCCATGATGATCCTGCTGAACGACATGGAGGCTGCCGGGAAGATGGGTAATGACCAGTGGAAGGCATTCTTGCGCCTCCTTGCGCCTTTTGCGCCACACCTCTGCGAAGAACTGTGGCAGCTTGCAGGCGGCACGGGTTCCATACATCTGGCCACTTGGCCGGAAGCTAACCCTGCGCTTCTCGTCGAGGACACGGTGGTCATCGGCGTCCAGGTAGCAGGGAAGAGGCGCGGAGAAATCACCATCTCACCCTCAGCCAGCGAGGAGGAGGCCGTCCAGGCGGCCCTCCTGGACCCGGGAGTCGCAAAGGCGCTCGGGGGAGCGAAGCCGGGTCAGATAGTCTACCGAGAGGGCCGGATATTGAACCTGATTCCTTAGTGAACGACTTGACAGGCTCGTATTTTGTATCGGAGTAAACATCAATAATATGGCTTATCTAAGCCATATTATTATCCACAAGGACACAAAAATAGGGTGAAAATGCTTGACAGCGAGACCCTTGCCATGATAGGGTATCTAGGCAGAAGCGGCGTAAGCCGTTTTTGCGTTTATGCCTTTCCTCATACCCGTTCTGGTGGGCCTTCTGGTCTTGCCGGCTAGCGTTATGGCTCCCGCCGAAACTGCGCATGCAGCGGCGCCAGCAGTCATGGCGAGCACGACACCGGTCGTGCAACTACCGGCTCCGAAGCTTGTAATCGCTCCCGTAGCAATTCCTGCCTTCACGACCAAACTCACCGCATATAATGCCGTTCCGTCGCAAACTGATAACAACCCGTTTACGACTGCGTCCGGCGCGTTCTCGAACCCCGAAGTTGTCGCGGCTCGCTCAGGCGATCTCGCATACAAGCTTCCGTACGGTACGGTCATCGCGATCGAGCGCACGAGTTCAGACAATCCTTCCTGCCTATACAGCAAGGTTGAGTCCCAGATCGGCTACCGCGTCATAGCGGATGCCATGAACCCGCGCATCACGAACACGATAGACGTGCTTCTCGACCAGAACAAGACTGTTCCGGTAGGTGGAAGTCTGATTAACCCGGGACGTGCGCTCGGTCTCTGCGGAGCAGTTTCCATCCGCGTAGTGGGCAAGGTAGCCGTGAAGGATATTCCGGCGACTCAGGCTGAACTCGCCGCTATGGTAACTGGTTCGACAGAGCTCGCAGTGCGATAAGTTTCGTTACTTTAGCCAAAAGAACCCATGCCGCCCTTCCGGGCGACTGGGTTCTTTTGCGTTGCAACACATGTGAAAATTCTATCCCTAAGTCAAGTAAGGTATTATAAGTTTATATGAATGCCACCCTTCCAAACATCTCGTGGAAGTCAGTTCTCGTCGGGATGCTAGTAGGTGGGGTATTAGTATTTGCGGCCTTTCAGTTAATCAATTCGACACAGAAGTCAGCCATGATTCAACAGGGGACCTTGCCTGCGAACACAGCATCCAGTACAAAAAAGATTCACTGGAGAGTTCCGGGGAATCAAGCATTTTTTAATATAGATGCGCAGGTACCGATGAACTGGAGTGTAAGCGGCTATGACTCATCAGGAACAAGCCGATTGGAACATGAATCAGACGGCTCATGGTCCACTGAAGTAGGAACGCCAGTCCTATCAGTCTCGCCAAATATTACCTTGGCGTTATCACCGACCGCACCAAGCAACCCTGGAGGCCAGATTGATATATATGTCTTTGGGAAAGATACTCCTCATCTCTCGGAACTTTATGATCCCAAGCGTAGAGCTGGTGATGTCACTACCACATCGCTTGAAAAGGTCGGCCCCTATACCGCAGAAGTAATAACCTGCTGTCATGATGATAGGAATCCTTCAGCTTCTTACGTTAAGAATCTTGATAAGACGTATATAATTCGATTTACCGATGATCCAGCACTTGGAGCTGTAACTTTTGACGTCCGTACAGAAGGTCTTACACCGCAGGAAGTGCAGGAATATGAAGAGGTAATCAACTCGCTTCGATTCTCAACGCAGACAAGTAATGACTAAAGGGAAAGTATGAAATTCTCAACGTTATTCGGTACAGCCGACAACTTTCATGTAATTTACTTATGAAGCCAGATCCGCGCTTACATCACGCCGCAAAGCGAATACGACCAGGAAGTCTTGAAAACGTACTTGAAATGTTTGAAATTCTAGGATGCAAGCCATCATATCAGCCAAAAGGTACGAGATGGGTAATGCTCGCTCAAGACGGGCTTGATTTTGATATTCAACTAATTGAAGTAGAAGGAACACCATTAGAAGGTGAGGCGCGGCGAGATTCTCAAATCTCCTTCGTGTCTCAGAGTCCGCTCGAGCATATTGAGAAAGTACGTCTTTGGGCTGAAGAGAAAAAGCTTACTTTTCTTCATAAATCTTGGAATGAACACGAACACTACTTTGACTTACCAGGGCTCTTTGTGGATTGGGTAGTAGAGATCATGCATGTATCCGTAGTGGGTGAGTAGGATTCCAGCACGTCCAAGGTTCAGGGTATAATCATGCATATGACACCGGGAGAACATCTACTTGCTATTGCAGACGCCGGACTCGCGTTCTCTGACCTACCGGCAGAAGACTCGAGACTTGGCATACTCCTTGATATAGAGAACATACTGGATAAAGGCAGGGGATATGCCAATTTGGAAGAGCGTTCACTGGTAAATAAGAAAATGGACGAACTGCGCGGCAGGATAAGAACCATTCTCGACTCCATACCAACTGAAGAGGCGATGGCATTTATGACGCAACGAGGGCGCGGAGCACAGAATCAGTTCGCCATTACCGGCAGACCGGAGTAGGGTACGAGGTTTCTATCTTAATTTGCATCAACGGAATTTCTGCTTTACTGCAAGCTGACGAGCGCAAGCACGATTATCGTCATGGCGCCGAATATAGCGAGAGTCTTCAGGAAGTAGGATACGGCTTCGGCTCTTTTGTGCTCCAGGAGCCTGAGTACGGGCTGATAGAAGAAGAGAAAGGCCATGACCGCTACTGGAGCGATACAGGAACCGAGAGATACAGTTTGGAGTTCGAGACCTGTCTGAGCGGATTCGGACTAACGGGGAAATAATCACTTAAGGGTAGCTTTGCATATAGTTCCCCCTTATGAATATTGACAGATATCATTTAACAGGTTACTATCCGCGCAGACATTCCGCTTAGACAGGGTACGGAAGGTTCTAGCAATAAGCAGCTTCAGCAGGCTCTTTATTGCTAGAACGTTCTAGCACCGCTGCCTCGGGCACGGTTCATTTTCAAGGGGAATCCCAATGCGCAGCAAATTCATCGGTACCGCCATCATCTTCGCCGCCGCGTTCGCCCTCTCCGGCTGCACCAAGACCGAAACCTATGCGCCCTCGACCGACGGCGAGAACAAGACGCCGATCGTGCTGACCGGCGCCGACGTTCGCGTCTTCAACGGCCCGCTCGAAGCCGCCGTCCAGCCGGGCGGCGCCTCGTTCGAGTCGATGCTCCGGCAGGCGAACATCAGCTATGACGCGGCCATTCCGGACGCGATCGCCGATGGCAACCTCAAGGATCACGAGTATGCGCCGGCGAAGACGCCGACGTTGCGCGCGGTCACGCTCGAAGATCTGGTCCCGGACCGTGACGACAATCACGGCAATCGCGACGTGATCGTCCCGACGTCCGTGGTGTTGGAACTGCTCAAGGTCAGCCATCTGCGTCCCGCGACCTACGTCCAGGCGGGCCAGTATGGCCTCGTTTCGGACGTGGATGGCCGTCGCAGCGGCTGCAACGGCCGCCTGGTCGCCCTCGGTTCGGAAACGGGCGACGGTCGGTTCGTCGTCTTCGACGACGGCTGCCGCGCGGCACGGCTGATGGACCCCGACGGCAAGGGCCAGGGCTGGAAGATCGGCACCCGGTTCCTCGTGGTCGCCGACGAGCCGATGCCGGTCAAGCCCGAAACGTCCAAGCCGTAGGGCTGCGGCGCACTGCTCTTCCATTCCTCTAACCAACTACCAAGTTGGAAAGCCACCTCCCGTACGCGGAAGGTGGCTTTTCGCATATGGACTTGAAGTCGCGGTGAAAGAAAAGCTGACGTGATACGTCTGAATTGGTATACTCAACCTATGAAAACTGCACCTTACTTTATGACCATCTCGCGCGTATTCGCGCTTCTCATGATTATCGGCTTAGTAGGCGGTACATTCGCACCCTCCGCGCTTGCTGCCTCTTCTTCTTCGAAAACGACGAAACCCTCCTCGAGTTCCTCTACGCTCGAATTCTCAGGCTGGGTACCGTACTGGGCTACGGTAAAAGGTGCAGCTGATGCTGACGCGAATCTTTCCCAGCTTACGGAAGTGAATCCCTTCGGCTACACGGTAAAGTCGGACGGAAGCCTGAATGATGCGATGAGTCTCGGCACCTCTGACTGGCAGAATCTGTTCAGGGACGCCCGGAAGAAAGGCGTGAAGATCGTACCTACCGTCATGTGGTCGGACACGAACGGTATCTACAACATACTGAGTAGTCCCGTGACGCGCACCGCGCATATCCAGTCGATCGTGAACGCAGTCAAACAAAACGGCTTCGACGGCGTCGACATCGACTATGAGGGCAAGAGCGCAGAGACCCGCGACGCGTATTCCGCCTTTCTCGGGGAACTTTCTGCAGCGCTCTACAAGGCAGATAAGAACGTGACGCTCGACTGTACCATCGAAGCGCGCATGCCGCTTTCCGCGCGCTATGCAGGAACGCCTCCCGCCAATATCGAGTACGCCAACGACCTGCCCAAGGTGAACCAGTACTGCGACCGCGTACGCGTCATGACCTACGACCAGCAGACGGCCGACCTTCAGTTGAATGCTCAGCATTCAAGCGAGCTGTACGCGCCTGTCGCTGATACGGCCTGGGTAAAGAAGGTCGTAGACTATATGGGCTCGGATATAGATAAGAAGAAGATGGTCATCGGCGTGGCGACCTATGGCGCCGAATACCAGGCCATGAGCAATCAGGACGGCAGCGGCTTCACCTATACGAAGACGGCCTCGCTTAATCCTCAGTATGCCCTCGATACGGCGAAGCAGTACAGTATCACCCCCGTCCGGAACGCTTCAGGCGAGCTTTCATTCAGCTACGTTCCCCGCGAGCAGAGTTCCATGCTGCCGAGCAATCAGCAGCTTTCAGCGCTTGCTCCCAAGGGTACGCCTTCCGGACTTCTCGCAGCGCTCGGTGCTATCGCCTACGCGAAGACTCAGAATCGCCAGGCACCGGTCACCTTCCTGACCTGGAGCGACGCCACGGCTATACAGGACAAGGCAACTCTGGCAAAGAAGCTTGGCGTTGCCGGTATCGCTATTTTCAAGCTTGATGGCGGGGAAGACCCGGCCATGTGGGCTTCGCTTGCAAGCGTTGCTGCGCCTGCTCCTGCGGCAAGCGTATCGCGCGCGACGAATGCGCCTGTGCCGGTAATCGTTCCCGTAATCACGGGCACCACGACCCCTACGACGACGCCTGTCTCGACTACGACAGTTCCTGTGCCTCCCACCACCCCGCCCGTCGTAAACACTCCTCCCGTATCAGCCGCGACTGCCTTTAAGACCGACCTTATGTTCGGCGCAGACGGTGCAGATGTGACCCGGCTTCAGAAGATACTTATTACCAAGGGCTACCTGAAGGCAAGCGCGAACGGCCACTTCGGTCCAGCCACTCTGGCCGCTCTCAAGGCCTGGCAGCAGGCTGCAGGCCTTCCAGCAACCGGGAACCTGGGTCCTCTGAGCCGCGCGAAGATAGCGAAGTAGGCTCTAGTTCGACTACTACCTGATCTGGAGTAGAATACTCACACGTATGGCATCAGCACGGCGTTCGTATACTCCCATAAGCACGCCTCTCATGGTGAAGCGCTCCTATGCGGGTCTGGGCTTATTCGCAGGAGCCGCTATCCCCAAGGGGGCCTGTATCATCGAATACGTAGGCCGGGAAGTATCTGATAAAGAGAAATACACGAGCAAGAGCCGGTATCTCTTCGAGATAAGCAAGACGAAGACTATAGATGGCAAGCCTGCCATAAACAAGGCGGGATATATCAATCACGCATGCAAGGCGAATGCTGAGCCGGTCATTCATGATAAGCGCATATTCATCTTTGCGACGCGCGCCATAAGGCCCGGAGAAGAGATAACATATGACTATGGGAAGGAGTATGTAGACACCTATTGCAGCCCGTGTAAGTGCACGAGCTGTATGGAACAGGCTTCTAAAGGATCAGTCGCAAAAAGCAAGAAATAAGGCTACCCCCCCTATGAAAAAGCGACCGAAGCAGTATCGACAAGAAATCTACAACTTTATAGAGGATCGTCTCGGGCGCCTTCTTACTATCGACGAGCATGACGAGTTGCGCGATCTTATCTTCGACTACGTCTTCAGTACTCGTAATCTGCGCGCGGTACTCTCACGCACATTCTGCCGCCACGAGTGGGAGGTGGATAAGAAGGTTGAGGGGGGCGAGAGATTCCTTCTGTACGTGAAATGTGCGAAATGCGATACGCGCACATCTAAGAAGATGCCAACTCGCTCGGTGCGGCTCTGAGAGCTGAAATCTTGAAGCCGTCAAAAAACCCGATATGCAAGGCGGAGCAGAACGAGAGCTCGAGTCGTACTAGGGCGTACGGTGAGAGCTCAAGTGATAGCGACAACGCAGCAGATCGGGGAATTTTGGCAGCTTCAATCGAAGAGAGTGCCTAAATAGCCGTCGATCTCTCGCTGGTCCAGTTCATAGAAATACTCGTCATCGTCGTGGAGCTTCTGGGCGAGCGCCGTTCCTACGAAGCGCCAATGCCAGGGCTCATATTGGTAATACGCGTTCTTCGGTGGGTAGGAAAGTATGAAGCCGTATTTCCAGGCATTATCCGTAAGCCAGGCGTATTCGCCGGTCTTGTCGAATCCGGCGAATGTCGTGCCGACCTTCGTGGTCGTGAAATCCAGTGCCGTGCCGAGCTGATGCTCCGAATATCCTTGATCGGCCGAGAAAGAGTTCGCGGTACCGGCACCATACGTCACGCGATAGCTTGATTTGAGACCAGCCTGAGTGTCGAAGGAGCGGTATGCGGATATAACTAAGATGTCCTGGCCGTCATCATGAGCATCTTTAAGTAATTGCTCAAGCCGTGGCTCAACCTGACCTTGCACTTTCAGTACGCGAGTCTTTTCATAATTATATTCGGAAGGTATGGGGGCAAGTACTAGCGGGACGTAGTTCTCGTTCAGGAAATATACCTTCGAATATTTCTTGAGGAGTTCAGCATCGGTATCTATGCGCTTCTGGAGGGCTGCCGCGGTCGAGGAAGAGGTCCTCGCTTCTATCGCTATCGCGTCAGCCCGCTCCTGTTCGTGGGTAAGCTGCCCCTCAAGCGATATCCTGGAGGCCGTCTCATCCGCGAGCTTCGCCTGCAAGTCGGTCGTCTCGGCAAGGTATGCCCGGGTGCTCGAAGCGAGCTCTGTTGAAAGAGCAGCGCGCTCGCGGGCAAGCGTATAGGTGCGCCAGCCAAGATAGCCGGCAGCGACGACTACGCAGAAAGAAAGTCCCGCAAGAGCATACAGAAGCGGACGAGGGAAGGTAGTAAGGACGGAAGGCATACCCTCATACTGCCTGTACGGGCGGCTACGTCAAGCGAGGTCATGCGTGAACCTACCCCTTCATTTCTCATTCAGAGGCACTGTGCGTAAAATAGAAGGACGTGAAGAAACTACTTAGAAAGTATCTGTCCGCGGCGCTTATCCTGCTGTTCATTATCGCGTGGGCACTCGTACTTATCCTTATTCCGCCAAGCACCATCGTAGCTGCCGTTGGACCCGGCAATACCTATCTGGTCGGCTTCATCGTCGCCCTCGTCGCAGGATTCTCTGCCATTACCGGCACTACTGCCTACGCCACCATCATCGAGTTTGCGCGCGGCGGAGCCGACCCACTCCTGCTCGGAGCCATAAGCGGCATCGGACTATTCATAAGCGATGCCGCTTTCTACGCGCTTGCACTGCGGGGGCGCCGGGTCGTGAGCCGCAAATGGAAGAAGCCCTTTGCGGTAGTTCGACGGATCATGGACCGGATTCCGGACGCGGCGGTGTATGTGGGCGTCTTTGCCTTTGCGGCCTTCGGTCCTATTCCGAACGATGTCCTGCTGGTGGCGCTTATCGTGGGCGACTATGAGTTCAAAAGGTTCTGGCCGTTTCTCCTGGCGGGTGATCTTACGTTCATGCTCTTTCTGAGCTATATATTTCAGCCTTAATGAACAGCAGATATTAGCCTATAGCTAAAGGTGGCAGGGTAAACGTATAGCAAAAAGGCGTCCGCTATGCGGACGCCTTTTTGCTAAGACCTATATCCTGTTACCTACTCGCTGCCCTTGATGGCCTTCAGCAGGGTGTCCGCATCCGAGACCGTAAACGGGTCCTCCGCGCAGTTGTCTGAGAAGCCCGGCTCTGCAAAGAGCTTCTCGATGATCCCGTCTTTTACGAGCATGGAATAGCGCCATGAGCGTTCACCGAAGCCCAGGTTAGACTTTGCCACCAGCATTCCCATGCCGCGCGTGAAGTCAGCATTTCCGTCCGGAAGCATCTGCACCTTAGTAACGCCGAGCGCGTCCGCCCACTTCTTCATTACAAAGGCGTCATTCACCGAGAGGCAGTAGACTTCATCCACGCCCGCTGCGCGGAAATCATCATACGCGGCTTCAAAGCCCGGCGCGTGCGTACTCGAGCAAGTCGGCGTAAAGGCACCGGGAAGACCGAAGACGACGACCGTCTTACCTTTGAAAATATCGTCGGTCGAGACATCCAGCCAGCGATACGGGTTCTCGCCGCCCACCGATTCGTCGCGCACGCGGGTCTTAAAGACCACCTTCGGCACGGTATCGCCCTCCTTCAGCTGAACCGGGGTATCCTTTTCGTTCATAGTAGTAAATAGGTGATGAATAAGTCCTTCTACTATAACAAAAGGCGCGGCAGAGAGTCCATGGAATCGTTCATCATATGCTCATGAAGCTCATGCTCTACTATAACGAGTTATAAACATTCACTAACCCTACTCTATGCATCCTTATACCGCACCAAGCACTAAGCCTCTGTATCGCGGTACCCAAGTCGTCTGGTATATCCTCGGCATTATCGAAGCTCTGCTCATCTTCCGCTTCATACTGAAGCTCCTAGGCGCTAATCCTGCCGCGGGCTTCACCCACTTCATATACTCCGTCGGCTATCCCTTCGTAGCTCCCTTCCAGAGCGTCTTCCGTACCAGCCAGGTATCCGGAAGCGTATTCGAGTGGTCTACGGTTCTTGCAATGGTCGTTTACTGGCTTATCGCGCTTGCGATTATCAGGCTATTCGTCATGAGCAAGGCGGTGACGACGCCGGAGGCGGCAGTGAAGCTCGAAGAACAAGAATAGAAGAAAACTCTAAAATACAGCAATCTGAATCGTTGTACCCCTTCGGGTACTTCGATGCGTCGTGCTCCCAGCTAATTTCTTCCACGTACGCCCCTAGTGACTTACGAGTCATCGAGTTAGACATTAGGTAGTGCCCCTGGGGCGCCCCGCGTACGTTTACAGAAATTACCTGCCCACGCCTTGCATCTCACTGCATTTTCTAGCTTTCTAGAGCACTGGCTCACGCCCACGTCTTTTGAAGAAACGTCCTTCGAGCGAGTACTTGTCATACCCGTAGAAGATAAACGCTACCGGTATACCGATAAGGACGATGTGCGGCCACACCGCTTCGCCGAAATAGCTGAGCGAGAGCGAGAGCCAGAAGAGCACGAACAGAGCAGTGAAGCGGATCTCGATACCGAGGATAAAGAACGTACCGATAAGTAATTCGATGATTGCAGCGCCGAGCACCAGGAAATGAGGCTCAAAACCGAAGAAGGCGACGAGGCTCGGATAAGCGACAGTGACATCGAGCGCAAGGTTATTGTGGATAACTTTCGCGTACAGCGAAGCATAGATGAGCGAGATACCGAAGGCGACGCGCAGGAAAGCGAAGGTGCAGGGCATGAGCTGCTCCTTCAGACGAAGAAGCGCTCTCGGCAGCCGCCGCGCGTCATAACCTCTATGATGGACCGCTACCGTATGCGCGCCGAGCACGAGGAGGATAAGCAGCTCGCCCAGGTAATTCGTATAGGTAAGAAGATAGGATCCGTGCTGTGCGGCTTCGATGACAAACAATATGAGCCCTGCAAGGGCTGCGACACGCGTATACATGCCGATGACGAGCAGGCAGCCGCAGATGGCGAGTATCAGGGCTACCAAGGTAGCATACGGGCCGAAGGTGCCTGATAGCGGCAACTCCGGGCCGAACAGCGCGGCATTATAGGACGCTGCAAGGAGTGACAATCCTATAGTGACCCGGCTTATGGCGGGTGCATACGGTGGAAGCTTTGCCAGCCAGGGATCAAGCCAGCTCTCAAGGGTACGCGATATGGAAACGAAGAATACGATGAAAATGACAAGTACCGCTATGAATGCCCAGAAGACGAAGAGGTTGATATTGGAAAGCGCGACCTGGATTTCAGAGAAGCTCGGGGTGGCGACAGCGGTCCGCACGACGTCGGGCGGCAGAACATAGACTTCATGAGCTGAAGCGACCGTTGGAAGAAGACCTCCTGTCGTGGCAAGTGCGAAGGAGAATATGCGCATTACCCGTAAGCGTATCATGCGGATCTGGCTACTTAGAAAGCTATGCGGGCGAAGAGAAGCACGCGCGGCATCTTGCCTGATACATATCCGCATCTCCCACAGCGACTTCTGACTTCTCCTCGGTCAGGCGCTGGGACTTATGCGCCTCATAGGAGCCGCAGGTCATACAGACCGCTGAGAGCTTCTCGACCGAGTCAGCGAGCGCCAGGATTCCCGGCATGATGCCGAACGGATTCTCCGCAAAATCGGTATCGAGCCCTGCGATCAGGACACGGAGCGAATCTGCGCGTCTTGCCTGAAGCAAGGCACGTATCTCGCGTCCGAACCACCCGAGCGAATCCTGGACCGGCTCATCGAGCGGGAAGAACTGCGCTTCGTCTATGGCAAGCACGTCAAAATCGTTTGCCGCCGTCGCCTCACGGAACTCATCGACCGAGCCAATGATGCGGGCGGGGAATTTCTCGGTGATGCTCGTCGATCCGTCCGGATGTACCTGTCTTGAAGCTATGAAGGCCTCGGTCCGGGTATCGCGCGCGGGTTTCAGCACCAGGATGCGCTTGCCGGCATAGGTGGCGCGCTTAAGCTCTGAGATGAGTCGTTCGGTCTTCGCAGAGAACATGGGACCGACATAAGCTTCAAGGTGCGTGGGCATACCCGGTTATGACAACATGGCATTACTGGTATCCGTGCTTACTATGTACTTATCCAGGAGGAAGGAAGGTTCGAATTTCTCTATCTTTATTGCCATGCGTGAGTACCAGTATAGAGCACGATGCCATGTTGTCATACCGGGCATGATGGTACGCACAGTATAAGCGACGGACAGGGAATAAGAAAAGCGCCCGCTTGCGCGGGCGCTTTTCTCAAGCTCAGTCTAGATTAGACCTTGCTAACGTTGATGGCGTTTGGGCCCTTCGGGCTGTCGCCGACCTCGAACGAGACGGTGTCTCCCTCCTGGAGCTCGTCGAACGAAATGTTCTTGAGTTCGTTGGAATGGAAGAATAGGTCCTTGTCCTGGCCTTCGATCTTGATGAATCCGAATCCGTTAGGATTCTTCTTCAGTACGATTCCTTGCTGCATATAGTAGAAAGTGTTTCTGCGATTAAGTATCAAGTCAGCGTTTGGGAGAGAAGTTCGATCCTTGCTTCTTTGGATCCAAGTTCTGGTTGATAGAGTAAAAATACCATGTCGTACGACTTGAGTCAATGCCAGGTTAGATCTGGGGATAGAATTCGGTTAGGCGGTAGGAACGCGCAGGCGGGCAGGGAGCCAGTCCATGACGCGCTTGCGGTGCTGGTCGAGCGACCATGCGCCGCTACGAACGAAGAGGGAAGCGTGATCGCGACGGAATTCTTCGAGCAGAGGAGCAGAGGCACGCGGGAACTGTGAGGGCAGCTCGTCGTTATAACACTCGAGGAATTGAGCTAGAGTGAGGGTCTTCTCACTACGTATTCGATCAAGGTCAGGAAGCTTCATTGATATTCATAATACCATAAAGTTGGATGTAATGCAAAAGCGCCCGCTCTGCGGGCGCTTTTGCATCTTGAGCATCGTTTACTTCGTGCGCGCAGCTTTAGCTGCGTGCTTGATAGCGAGACGCTTCGCCGTCTTCTTAGGATGACTGCGAACCTTCTTCGAACTTACTCCATGCTTGCCTACGTTTGCCATATATCAGTTATATTCGGTTGATAGGCGTACTATACTACGAATACGCAATATGTGCTTCTTTATGCTCCAACAGGCAATGCATTTGCCGGCATGACCTCTATCCACGCCTGCGGAATACCGAGATGCGGATGTCCTTCGAAGAGCGTAGCTGCCGCGTCCTGCGACTCTGCTTCTACGAGCGAATACATCATGACGTCATTGGTAGCATCGGTGATGCCTTCTGAAGTGATGCGCTTGTCCTTACCGGCTCCGGCGGTCTCGATGACCTGTCCTTCGTATTTCTTCATCCACTCCTGCCACTTGCCCTTCATCTTCTCCTCCGCAGCCTTGCGCGTGTCAGGATCAGTCTTCATCCACTCCGCGATTACCGAAGCAGGGGCCATATAGAGAACCAGAAATTTTTCCATAAGTGAAATCTATATTATCAAACCTTGTATATGAGCAGTATACCTCCGACCGCACCCGGAAGATACGCGTAGGCCTTGCACGAATTAGCATAATGTGGCATATTAGGAGCCATAACGGACGGATATAGCGCCCTTTATCTAATTATATTCAGTTCTATGGATACTCGCTTCCAAACTCCTTCGACACTCATCTCTCTAGCTGGACTCGCGGTGAGCGCGACCGCCCTGCTCGCACCTATCAGTACGCTAGCCGCAGCTCCCTCCTGCACGCTTACAGCGACTCCTACGAGCACGGCTGTAGGCAGCCAGGTCAGTCTCAGCTGGACATCGACGGGCGCGAGCTACGCTTCGTGGATCCAGAACAAGGCTGCAGCTATTCTCGGTCTTTCAGGTGACGGAGAAGGTTCGAAAGGATCAGAGACGTACATCCTCGGGAACACGACCGGTACGATCGCGCCGTCCCTCCAGGTCTCCCAGACAGGTCTAGACCTCGCTAGGATCTCTACAGTGAACCTGCCCTCATTCACTAACGCCATCGGCCTCGTCGTCCTAGGGAAGTACGCATACGTTGTCGATGCTGGAGCCGGACACCAGTTGGACATACTCGATATATCGAAGCCTGCCGCGCCGGTGATCGTCGGCACGCTGAGCGATCTCACGAATCTGAACGGCGCATTCTACCTCAAGATCGTAGGCAATTATGCCTACATCACGGCCACCGGAAGTAATCGGCTTACGATTGTCGACATTAGCAAGCCGACGGCGCCTAAGGTAGTGGGTTCCGTGAATGATGCCCGGTTGAACAGTCCGCGCGGACTGTTCATTTCCGGCAAGTATGCCTATGTAGTAGGGAATACGAACGCATCTTTCAGCGTTATTGATATCTCGAATCCAGCATTGCCAAAAATTGTGAGCTTTATAACAGACGCAGTGAAACTTTCGGGAGGAGACGCGGTGGACGTAGACGGGCGCTACGCGTATGTCGCAGCAGGCGGAAGCAACTCGCTTACCGTGATCGATATACTCAATCCTGCGGCACCAGTGATCGTCGGAAGCATCACGGATACTGCGCGCATGAGTAATCCTAAGGAATTGGTGGTGGAGGATGGCTATGCCTACGTCACCGCTCTCGGCAGCAATGATCTGATCATCGTTAACATCGCGAATCCGAAAGCGCCGGTCATAGTCAGCACCGTATCGGATGCGGTACAGCTCGGTGGCCCGAAGAATCTGGCGATTCGCGACGGCGTGGCCTACGTTACTGCCAACAGCGGCCGGAGTCTCACTATCGTGAATATAAGCGACCCGAAAGCGCCTGCTATCGTAACCACGCTCAGGGATACGACGAATCTGTCTGACCCGCGCGGCGTAGCGATCTCGGGAGGGAATATCTATGTAGCATCCGGAAGCAAGTTCAACGCATTCGCTACATCCGAGACGCTCGCTACGGCTCAGTGCTCGACCACCATCACGGTATCGGGAGGCAGCCCTGCGCCTTCGGCTTCTGTCGACTCGGCGAAGACGGCTGCTGCAGGGAACGCGACTTCGGCTTCCATAGGCGGCTCGGCGAGCGGCGTGAGCGCGCTTACCGTGATCGTATATCCTTCTGATGACTATGATACGATCGTCTATCGCAATAACGCGGTTCCGGTGACTAGCGGACATTGGTCCCTCACGCTCCCCTTGAAGAAGGGAAGCTACATGATAGAAGTGCATGTCGCATCCACTACTCCTTCAGGAGGCACCTATCTCACGAGCAGCACCACCTCTCTTTAGCCCCTTCTGTGGGGCAGGACTCTTACTCCGCACTCGTCGCCACGAACTGAGCCCACGCTTCCTGGAACGTCGCGTTCCTTTCGAGCAAGTCATTAAATGTGCCCATATCCACTATCCGACCTTTCTCGAACATATAGATACGGTCGAAGAACTTGAGAAGATTCATTTTATGTATGGAGGCGATGACTGTTTTGCCCGCGAACGCCTCCCAGATATTGCCGTATATCTCCGTCTCGTTCTCGGAATCCACTGAACTCGTAGACTCGTCGAGCAGGATCATTTCTTTATCCTTGGAGAAGAGAAGCGCACGCGAAAGCGCGAGGCGCTGCTTCTGACCGCCTGAAAGATTCACGCCTTTCTCGTTTATGACCGACTCGAGGCCTTTCGGAAGACCCTGTACTACTTCTTCGAAGTTCGCGACACGCATGGCATGCAGCACATCTTCTTCGGAGTAGTCGGTACCGAGCGTGATGTTCTCCCGGATGGTGGACGAGAATATCTCCGGTTCCTGCGGAACCAGCATGGTCTTGAGATCGATGTCAGCGAAAGAAGTCGAGAAACTTGCACCATCGTCGAACGACAGCGATGACTCTGCGGTCGGGTAGAGGCCGTGCAAGACTTTCAAGAAGGTCGTCTTTCCCGAACCCGACTCCCCGATGACAGCGACGCGCTCTCCCTGCGCTATGGAAAGGCTGATAGCGTCAAGATTCGGTATATTACCCACGCCTTCATACGCGAAAGTCAGGTCGCTAATAGTGAATGTCTTCCACGTTGTAACGGGCACATGCCGCAGTGTGCCTCGCACTGAGAATGCGTCTTCAATCGATTTCGCATTCAAAACGCGATTCTTGTAGATGGCAAGATCCTCGTAGAAGCCGGTGAAGCCGAAGTAGACGTAGATCAGACTCGATAGATACAAGTACAGGGTAGATAGGGTACCTGCATCCACGTATCTGCCCGAAGCGAGCGCGAAATATACATAGAAGGCGAGTGGGACGACGGCGATTCCTTGGAAGAAGACCGAGCCAACGAACCATTTAGCTTCACCGAGCTTCGAATTCGCGTGATAGAGGTCGTGCGGAGCCGTAAAGCGTGAGATGATGCCGTTCAGGATAGGCGTCTCGATATGGAGTATCTTTACGCTCGTCACGTTCGAGAGCGCATCGAAGACACTCGCCATCGCCTTATTGCTGTACTCGTTGAGCCTGCGGTATTGCGGGACCAGATACCGGTCGAACTGGAATATGGCGATGAAGGAGATGAGCACGACGATGAAGACGCATACGGCTATGGCGGGAGAGAACCAGAACAACACTATCGAGGTACCGACCAGCTTCACGATGAGCTGATTTACTTGGAAGATATTCTGACCGAAGCGCGAGATGCTGTCTCCGGCCTTATTCACCTTGTCTATCGTGTCGCCCGAGTCATGCTCGCCGTGCCAGGTAAGGCCAAGCTCGAGCACGCCGTCGAGCAAATACCTGCGATAGTTGATCTCGGTCCAGAACGCTACCCACCGCTCCAGCACGCGCGCAGGGCCGTGGAATGCCCAGTAGGCGATATCGGTGCCAAACAGTAAGGCAAGCAGGAGCATCAAGTAGCGGAAGTTATCAGCTATGATCCCATCTACCTGTATCTCACGGATGAACGCGCCGAATATGACCGGCGGGAGCAGGTTGATGAGGTTGGCGGCCAGGAACATGGCCGTATACAGGAGAATGCGTCCGCGCATTCCCTTAGAGAATTTCCAGTATTTCCGAATCAAGAATATGGTCGGCTCTTGCGACAAAGATGGAACGAGTTTCATACCTAATTCTGAAGATTATAGCAGGGTCTGCTGACGAGTTATACTTCACCTATGACCGTGGAGAAGACCATATATTTCGTCCGGCACGGACAAAGCGAAGCCAACATAGCTGTTGGAGTTTCCCAACCTCTCGACTCGCCGCTTACACCTAAAGGCAAGGAACAGGCCGGACAAGTCGCTGAACGTGTAGGGCTTATAGCCTTCGACCTTCTTGTCTGCAGCACGCTTATTCGTGCGAAGCAGACATGCGAAGCCATTACCACACGTACCGGAAAGGAGCCTGTCTACTCTGAACTTTTTGTCGAGCGAAGAGAACCCGCAGAGCTTGCGGGAAAGTCGCGTGATGATACTGAAACATCAGAGTTGTGGGAAGCATGGAACGAGAACCTTTATACTCCAGGATCTCGAGTAAGTAATGGAGAGAATTTTGATGACTTTATGGAGCGTGCAGACGCAGCCCTGGAGTACCTACAAGGGAGGGAGGAAGAAACGATACTCGTTGTCACGCACGGCCGGTTCTTGCGAGCCCTACTTGCTCGCGTCCTGCTCGGTCCTACCATTACAGGAGAATCTTTTCGCAGCTTTCAATCCAATATCGAAACGCAAAATACCGGCTTGTCAGTATTGAAATATGGTCAGCATCGAGGAGCCGTGGGCTGGTACGTATGGATATATAACGATCACGCCCATCTGGGTTAGGACCTCGACTCACCTATGCTGAAAATCTACATCGCACGGCACGGACAGAACGAGGATAATGCGAACGGCATCCTCAACGGACATCGCGACCTGCCACTCACCGAGCTCGGGCGAGAGCAGGCACGGCAACTTGCAGATGGCATCCAGGAAGCGGGATATGCCTTCGATGCTGTCTATGCTTCGCCGCTATCGCGCGCATACGACACCGCGCAGATCGTATGCGATACGCTCGGTATGGCTGATCCGATTATTCTTGATTCGGCCATAGAACGCGATTTCGGTGTCATGACCGGTGAGTTGGTCAGCGATATCGAGCGTCTATGTACGCCCGATATCCTGAAAACCGATCCCATCATCTATTTCCTGACGCCCGCAGGAGGCGAAACGTTCCCGATGGTCTTGGAAAGGGCTGGCGAGGCACTTGAACAGCTTAAAGCTGACCATCCGGAGGGTTCCGTGCTGCTGGTGACCCATGGCGACTTCGGAAAGATGATGTACGCAGCCTTCTATGATATTCCCTGGATGGACATGCTTACCAAATTTCACTTCGGCAACTGCGAACTGCTGCTTCTCTCAGAGGATGTACATCCTGACGAATCTCACGTCTTAAAGATTGAACAGCATAATCATTAAAGCTTTTTGTGAGTACAGAGCTCCTGGAAAGGTTTTCTGCTGCCTTATTTTCTGCTGCCTTAATTGTATTGAAAAAACGAAAAGCTGGGTCATAACCTTTTATCCCCAGAATTTTTAGAGAGAGAAGAGGTATGATAGAACTCTGTTCGTTCAAAAGACTCGGGAGCAGCTTGCAAGTGAAGTCCGGTGAAAAGCCGGCACTGTCGCGCAACGGTGATCCGCATCGAGCGATGCGGAAAGTCCGATCCTCGCAAGACTGAGACACGCCGTCTCCTGCTCCAGGCCCGCGCCAAGTATTTTTTCATGCTCCAAACAATCGGAAGCGATGAAAAGACCGGCGCCAGGCGCCGGTCTTTTCATTATCACTTCATCACCCTGCCTCATGCCCATGCTCGAAATAAAGAAGCGGAACGGAACCGTCGTTCCCTTCGACGCAGAAAAGATATCTGCAGCCATCGCGAAGGCCTTCATCGCCTCCAGTGAGACCGTTTCGGAAGAGGGGCTTGGCGAGATGACCGCGGACATCGTCGGCACGCTTGAGGCCAGATTCCCTGAATATCCGCCATCCGTCGAGCATGTACAGGACGCGGTGGAGTTGGCGCTCATGCGCGGCGGCTACCTCGACGTAGCCAAGCAGTACATCGTCTACCGCTACGAGCGTTCGAAGGTCCGCGAGGAGAAGAAGCAGGAGACGCTCGAGAAGATCGAGGAGGAAGGCCTGATGCTCACCAACGCATCGGGAGGACAGGAACGTTTCAATGAGGCGAAGGTTCGCGAGTCGCTTGCGCGCGTGTCCGAGGGCATGCCGGACGTAAGCGAACTCGACATGGACGCCATACTCGCGCAGCTCCGGTTCGAGCTGTATGAGGGCATGACGACTGCCGAGGTGCGCAAGGCGCTCGTTGCCGTCGTACGCTCGATGATCGAGCGCGACCCCGCATACTCGCGCCTCGCGGCGCGCCTCCTGCTCGACGGCCTCTACGCCGAGGTCTTCGGTCCCGAATATGACGCGAAGAATCCTCTCGACTCGCATGAGCGGGTCTTCGTGCGCAATATGAAGCAGCTCGTTGAAGCCGGCGACCTCGACGAGAGGATGGGCGAGTTCGACCTCGCGAAGCTCGCGCGTGCGATGAAGGTAGAGAACGATACGCTTTTCGAATACATGGGCCTTGAGATCATGAGCAGCCGTTACTGCATGGAGGATCCGAAGACGAAGGCTCAGCTCGAGACTCCGCAGATGCTCTGGATGCGCATCGCTATGGGCCTTGCCATCGCTGAGAAGCCGGAAGACCGCGAGAAAGCTGCTCTTGAGTTCTATGACGTGCTCTCGAATTTCTACTACACGCCCGGCGGCCGCACCCTCTTCCAGGCCGGCGTGAAGAAGGCCCAGCTTTCTAACTGCTTCCTCAACGTCGTTCCTGACTCGCTCGACGGCATCTTCAAGTCCTTCAGCGATAATGCTCAGTATCTGAAGTGGTCGGGCGGCACGGGAACCAGCTGGAGCCGCGTGCGCGCTACCGGATCCTTCATCAAGGGCACGGGCGTCGGTTCCCAGGGCCCTATACCGTTCCTCAAGATTGCCAACGACGTGAACATCGCCATCAACCGCTCCGGCAAGCGACGTGGCGCAGGCTGCGTATACCTTGAGAGCTGGCACCTCGATATCGAGGACTTCCTCGAGCTGCGTAAGAATACGGGCGACGAACGGCGACGTACGCATGACATAAATACCGCTAACTGGATCCCAGACCTGTTCATGAAGCGCGTGCGCGATGGTGGCGAGTGGACTCTCTTCTCTCCGAACGACGTGCCAGAGCTTACCGAGATATATGGCGCGGCCTTCGAGAAGAAATATCAGGAGTACGAGGCTGCAGCCGATCGGGGCGAGATAGAGATCTATAAGCGCATTCCGGCCGCTGATCTCTGGAAGAAGATGATCGGCATGCTGTTCGAGACCGGGCACCCGTGGATTACCTGGAAGGACCCGTCCAACATCCGCTCACCGCAGGATCATGCCGGCGTCGTGCATAACAGCAACCTCTGCACCGAGATAACGCTCAATACGAGCGACGACGAGACGGCTGTCTGTACGCTCGGCTCTCTAAACTTCGCGAAGTTCGTCACCCGTGACGAGAACGGGAAGCCTACCTTCGACTGTGATTTGGTCGCTAAGGTCACGCGCGTGGCAGTGCGCATGCTCGATAACGTCATCGATCTCAATTACTACCCGACCGTCGACTCGTACAACGGCAATTCCCGCCATCGCCCTATCGGGCTCGGCGTACGCGGCTACCACGACGCGCTCTATATGCTCGGACTCCAGTTCGACAGTCCTGAGGCGGTCGCCTTCGCCGACGAGAGCATGGAAGTCATGGCCTACTACACCATCCTCGCCTCAAGCGAGCTCGCGAAGGAGCGAGGTACCTATTCGACCTATAAGGGCTCGAAGTGGGACCGCGATATCTTCCCGCAGGACACCATCGACCTGCTTGAGGCTGAGCGCGGCGAGGAGATCAAGGTGAAGCGTGGCGGGAAGCTCGACTGGACGCCGGTCCGCGCTCATGTGAAGCAATACGGCATGCGCAACTCGAACACCATGGCTATCGCGCCTACCGCGTCTACGGCGAACCTGGTGGGTTGCATCCCGTGCGTCGAGCCTATCTACAAGAACATCTACGTGAAGAGCAACAAGGAAGGGGAGTTCGTCGTCGTGAACAAGTATCTTGTCGAAGACCTCAAGAAGGAAGGCCTCTGGAGCGCCGCGATGCTCAACCGCATCAAGTATGCTGACGGCAGCATCCAGGACATCATGGAGATTCCCGCGCATCTGCGCGAGAAGTACAAGGAGGTCTTCGAGATCGACGGCAAGTGGCTGGTGGAAGCTGCGGCACGGCGCGGGAAGTGGATAGACCAATCCCAGTCCCTTAACATCTTCTACAATGGCACCAGCGGCCGCGACCTCTCTGAAATATACTTCAAGGCGTGGGAAATGGGCCTCAAGACTACGTACTATCTGCGTACTCTTGGCGCTTCCCAAGTAGAGAAAGCTACCGTCTCAAGCAGCGAATACGGCTCGACTCACACCCGCACCAGCGGCGCTCCGCTCGCGCAGGCAGTGGCAGTGGCAGAAGCAGTCGTAGCGCGCGCAGAGATGCCGCAGCGGCCCGTTTTGAGCGTTCCAAGCGGCTTCTCGCCGGAGGAGTGGAAGGCAAAGCTGGCACGAGTCGCCGCGGGTGAAGAGTCGGGCATCTGCGAATCCTGTGAGTCTTAGAACGGGTTAAAATCCCTTTCTGCGTCGTTATGGGTCCCACCGGATTCTCTCACCGTAGGTCCACTACGACTCGAGAATCCTCCTCCCATGCCTCGCATAAAGGAATTTTCCCTCCGTTCTAGCTGAAACAATCAGAGTGCTTCTGACTTACGAAGAAAAGTCGAATTATAGAAATAACCAATCCATATATGCCCATCAACAAAGGAGCTGCGCCCGTGAATATCAATAATCGCAAGGTCATCAATGGCGGCGACGCAGACGTCATGCAGCTCTATCCCATGAAGCATCACTTCGCGTGGGAGGCATATATGGCAGGGAACGCCAACCACTGGCTTCCGACCGAGATAAGCATGCAGCGCGACATCGAGCAGTGGAAGAGCACCACGGTGCTAACCAGTGATGAGCGCAAGGCCTTTGAGACCGTTCTAGGCTTCTTTACGACTGCGGACTCCATAGCGGCCAATAACGTCGTACTCGCCCTCTACAAGCACATCACGAGCCCTGAGTGCCGCATGTATCTGCTCCGCCAGGGATACGAGGAAGCCATCCACACGCACGCCTATCAATACATCGTAGAGTCCCTCGGCATGGACGAGAGCAAGATATTCAACATGTATAGGGAAGTCGAAAGCATCTACAACAAGGACAACATGATCCTGTCGCTCAACGAGGGCATCTTCGCCGACGACTTCAAGACCGGAACCTTCGAGAACGACCAGAAATTCCTCGAGAACCTCTGCGTCTTCTCCCTCATTCTCGAAGGCATCTTCTTCTACTCGTCCTTTGCCGTCATGTTCGGCTTCCAGCGTCAGAATAAGCTCACCGGAAGCGCTGAGCAGATCCAGTACATCATGCGCGACGAGTCCCAGCACCTCAATTTCGGCGTGAACATGATAAACGCCATCAAGGAAGAGCAGCCGGAGCTCTGGACGCCTGAATTCGAGCAACGCATCATCGATCTCGTGAAGCGTGCTGTCGTGCTCGAATACACTTTTGCAGCTGAAGTCTTCCCGCGCGGCATCTTCGGTATGAATGCAGCCGGCTTCAAGCAGTACATCGAGCATATCGCCGATCGCCGGCTTGCAGCCGTGGGTCTGCCCGCTCAGTACAACGTCGCCAATCCGTTCACCTGGATGAGCGAAGCCGTAGACCTCAACAAGGAGAAGAACTTCTTCGAGACCCGCGTCACCGAGTACAAGACGGGCGGAACTCTGGATTGGTAGAGGATATTAAAAGAAGTTACATACACGAAGAAAAGGGCGCTGGCTCGGAAGCCAGCGCCCTTTTGCCTTCTTACATGACCTCGAAGCTTATGCTGCTTCGGCCCGCTCCCTCGAATCCAGGATCTTCTGGATCCATGCCTTGAGGCCCTCGAGGTCTTGGCTCGCTAGCACGAAGCGCTCGAGCAGCTCTTCGAGTTCCGCGTCGGTCGCCGTGTCATACGCCTGATGGAAGTCTGCGGGTCGCCAGTCGTGGAGCGGCGATGCGCTTATTTCCGACAAGAACGTGTCGACAAGCTTCCGTCGTCTCGCCGGCTGGAACCGCTCGGTCTTGTCATTGGCACTCCCCACTCGTGCGCTTAGCTGCTGGGCTCGGTCCTTGATCAGATTGATGGCCCGAAGAGCCCCCCAGTGGTTATGCTGGATTACGCGCAAAAGCATCCGCTGGAGTTCGAACCGCCGACCGTCATCGTCAAGCGCTTCGAACAGAACATCGACACCGTCTGCAGGATGTGCGAACGGGCCGAGCTGATCGAGAAGCTCGTCAAGTTCCCCAACTGTCGGGATCTTCACTGCTCCCAGCTCCGCAGCAATCGTTATCGCAAGGCGTTTCTTTTCGTTGATTTCCGGCTTAAGCAGCTCTTGGATATCCGGTGCGAGCCGAGTGAGACTCATGCGCGAGTATAGGTGCGGGACTGACTTTCCGCGATGTTTGGCGATTACCTCCATCGTGAGCCCTTGCTCTCGCAGACCCACCACTTCGTACCCTTGCTCGAGCGGCGAGAGGTCCTTGTGGCCGGAATTAAGCAAGGAAGCATCAAGACGGTGATCCGCTTCCGTTGCATATATCCGGACATGGATGGGAATCGCTTCGATTTCTGCTCTACTTGCACTTGTCCAGCGCCGATGGCCCGAGACAATGGCGAAGAACGCGCCATCGAATTCAGGCGCCAGCTTGACCCACGGGGCAAGATGTCGAGGAGTGACCGTGATTGACTCACGTACTCCTGACGCGCCGACGCTTTCCTGCAGTTCGGCGAGGTCAGCCTCGTCGATATGCCGCCGAGGCTGGTCGGGGTCGGGGGCGCACACGCTGGGATGTGCGAATCCGGCTCCGTCCTGCTGGCTCCACCACTCGCATGGTACGTTCGAGATGTGTACCACTCTCCCGTCAGGGAGCGTGGCCTCACGGAGTGAGGTCTCAGTCATTGCGGCACCCTCCTTTCGGGTCGCTTGAGTTAAGGTCCATGAACATTTCAAAGACCTGGACTAAGTGCAGCGTAGCCCCTGAAGCAATATAGTCAATCCCTTTTGAATTAACATGGTTTGCCGAGAAGTCAAACGTTACGCCCGACTCCAGATTCCAAGCAATTCTACATCAGGGGCTATGAGTTCAAGCATGTCTAAATCTTCATACATCGTGCTAGCATGACCGGATGAAAACAGTCGGGATAGTAGGATACGGGCAATTCGGCCGCTTCATGGCGGCCCACCTTTCTAAGTATGCTCAGGTGCGGGCATTCGACGTGGCGGGAAAGGAAGGCGTTCTCCTCGTTTCACTGACTGACGTAGCTAGCAGCGACCTCCTTATCTTTGCCGTACCTGTCCAGAATCTTGAAGAAGCCTGCGAGCAGGTAGTGCCGCATGTAAGCCCCGGAGCTCTGATCGTCGATGTCTCGTCGGTGAAGATGCGTCCGCTCGCCATCCTAAAGGCTTATTTCCCAGATCATGAGATACTCGGCACGCATCCGATCTTCGGCCCGCAATCAGGCAAGGACGGGATAGAAGGACTTCCGCTTGTCGTTGCGAACGTGTCATGGACTTCCGAGCATTATAATCAGATACTGCGCTTCCTTTCAGGTACGCTCGGCTTGCATGTGATCGAGCGAACTCCGGAAGAACACGACAGGGAGATGGCGCGAGTTCAGGGCCTTACGCACTTCATTGGCAAGGCGCTGGTGCGCCTGGATATACAGGAATACGAGACGGGTACGATGAGTTACAACCAGCTCATAAAGCTTCGAGAACTCCTGAAGGATGACTCCTGGGAACTCTTCAAGACGATAGAGAACGAGAATCCGTACGCTCAGGAAGTCAGAGAGGGATTCCTGACCACGCTTGCCATCCTTGAGAAAGAGCTGAAAGATATGTAGCAAGGGGGTTTACGCGGAAACGATCCGGCATATTATATATTTATGTTCCATATAAGACCGAATTCCGAAGATGCCTTCCATGTCATTCTGGGCGAGTTGCTCGGGCTTTGGCTTATCGCCAACGCCGGATACTATCTCATTTTCTATACGTTCAACTTCGGTCTGAGCTACAATACGGCACCGATAACCATCGCGCTTTACTTCTTGCTGTGGGCCGGAGTGAGTATCTTCTCCTTCTGGGACATCCTTCGGGAGTGGCTTAACGTCGAGCGGCGTATCTGGGTCTATGGCCTATGGAGCCTCGGATTCGCCGCGCTTATGTGGGTGCTTCTCTATCTCTTCGCGCATTTGCCCGCCGTATCAGGTCTGCAAGTCGCACCCTTCACTGATATCCTGTTCGCGACTCCCTGGTATTTCCTGCCCAAATCTACCGAGGTCTTGGTCCAGCAGATACTCATGACTATCCTCGTGCTTGAGCTCAACTATCGATACCGTTCGCTCTACAAGGTGATTCTGGGCTACATCGTATGCTTCGGCGGATCGCATCTGCTCCTTTTTCTCTTCTTCAATCCTGCTGCCACCGTATACGCGGCCGCGATGACCATCGGCTCGCTATTCTCTGCGCTAGTCTTCCCGTATCTCATCCTTCGCGTGCGGGGAGGATTCATCTATACCTACGCCATCCATCTTCTCTTCTACATCTTCCTTGCGATGGCGCTCCACGCCTGGCCGCCGCCGGGGTATATCGCTTAGGGTTCTACATTTCTCACAGACAGATTCTAGGAATCTGCAAAACAAGCTGTTATTGCGTCACCCTCTGTAGCAGATTTCCTCGGCCTTCCAAAGTTTGATATGGCGGATGTTGATGTAAAAGTATAGTAATCTCCGTGCCCATTAATACTAGGATAATAATTGATGCGTTTTAGGTAGTCTGACCTTTTCGAAAAGTACCATCATCATACGAGCGCGGCAGCAGCACCAGGCCGAATACCACCCGCTCGCACGGCTTGGGCCAGGCAGACTTTCCACTGAACAGCGCGTAGAGGAAGGTGAGGATGCAGGCGACGGCGCCCGTAGCTAACTGGAGCGTCGACACCCACTCGCCGGTCATCTCCCGATACTACAGAGCGTTGAGCGTTGAACATACGCCCAGATGCTTTAGTTCATCGTACTGGGCGTTACTGCCCGAGCTTGCTCTGAACGTTATAGATCACATAGGGACGACGCTCCACTCTAGAGGCCTTTTTCCAGAAAAATCTGAAAAGAATTTGAGATTTATCTTACCTTCGTTTTGAAAAGATACTCGTGCGCAGAGATAGTTCTTTCGGACTATACGCTGACGCGTCCGGCACGGTATCCCTTATACGCTTATCTCAGATCCATATTCTATGAACCTGATCTCTGCTTCCGTGCGGCGTGGCCTCGTTCACGCGCTCTCGATCGGCACAATTACGACCGCTCTTATATTTCTTGTATCACCAGCCCTTGCGCTCGCGAGCCCACCTACCTGCACCCTAACCGCAACGCCTTCGACGGTAGACGTAGGGGACCACGTTACCCTGAACTGGGCTTCGACGGGCGCTACGTACGGCACGTGGCTGCAGGATGCTGCCGCAGCCGTACTCGGACTCTCCGGAGATGCTCTTCTTGCAAGCGGTTCGGAGGATTTTCTTGTCGGAAGCACTACTGGCACGATCACCCCGACGCTACAGGTCGCACAGACCGCTAAGACCTTGACCCAGGTGGCCTCGACATCGCTTCCTGCGTTCACGAACGCGATCGGTCTAGAGATCGTCGGAAATTATGCCTATGTGGTGGACGCGGGTGCGAGCCATCAATTAGATGTCATCAGCATCGCTAATCCGACTGCGCCTGCGGTAGTCGGAACGACCAGCAGCCTGACGAACCTGAACGGTGCCTTCTACATCAAGATTTCCGGAAACTACGCCTTTGTCACCGCGACTGGAAGCGATCGCCTCACCGTAGTGGATATATCGAACCCGACTGCGCCTGCGGTCGTCGCGTCGCTAAGCGATTCAAGGTTCTCCGCACCGCGCGGCCTGTTCTTGGTCGGAAACTATGCCTATGTAGTCGGGAATAGCCAAGGGAGTCTCAGCATCGTGGATATCTCGAACCCGCTGGCTCCGGTGATCAAGGGTTCGCTCACTGACTCGACCATACTCAGCGGGGGAGATTCTCTCTTTGTCGACGGCCGGTATGCCTACGTCACGGCAGGGCAGAGCAGTACGCTTGCCGTTATCGACATAGCTAGCTCGACGGCTCCCGCCATCGTAGGAACGCTGGTTGACCCGATACGGATGAATAATCCGAAAGAGCTCCTGGTCTCGGGTAACTACGCGTATGTAACGGCCTTAGCAAGCAATGCGCTCGTAATAGTCGATATCTCGAGCTCGACCGCGCCTACGATAGTCAGTGCGCTATCAGATACCACCCGGCTCGCAGGGCCGAAGAATCTGACGATATTCGATGGCATTGCATACATCGCTGCCAATAGCGGTAGGAGTCTGGTAATGGCGGATATTACCGATCCGCATGCCCCATTCATCATTGACTCGAAGAGAGACACGACAAACCTGAGCGATCCTCGCGGAGTAGCTATAAGTGGCGGCTATATATTCATAGCGTCTGGGAATATATTCGACGTGTTCACGACGGTCGAAACGTCGCTTGCCAGCGATTGCTCCGCCACTATTACGGTAAGCGGCGGGACGCAGCAGCCTACCGCTACGGTCGACAGCGTCCTGAACAGCGCTGGAAACGCTACGATAAGCGGCACGGCTACCGGCCCGACCTCGCTCACCGTCATCATCTATCCATCCTTCGATAGTGATACGGTCGTCTATCGCGATGATCAGGTACCGGTGAGCGGCGGCCACTGGTCAGTGACCGCGCCTCTTCAATCCGGGAGCTATACCGTTGAAGTCCACAGCTCAAGCCAAAGCCCTTCAGCAGGAACGTATCTGACCAGCAGTACGTTCTCGGTGTAGTCTGGTCAGACAATCAAAGGGTCAATCGGACTGGCAGCGGAGGATTCAGCCTAAGACAAAGAGGCTCGCAAAAGCCTCTTTGTCTTTGCTTGTTCGCACTGGCTAATGACTTTAGAACGATAGACTGGGTAAAGGAATACCCGATTCCGGAGATAACCCTGAAGCAGATCTCTACCTGCGGGCAGGATCCTTCCACACCGGGCAGGCAGCTTGCTGTGCAACTACACTTGGATCTTAATAGTAGCTTCGCTCCTTTAAAATCTCGGCGTACACCTTGCGGCTTCTCCTCGAAGACTCAGAAAATGCTCACAAGGTCTTCGAATCCTGCACGTAAGCGCCCCACGCTTACTCTGGGAAACCAATAAGAAAGCGCCCAAGAGGCGCTTTCTTATTGGTTTCCCTGGCTGTGTGGGACAACGTTGGAACTTTCTTAAGGAAATATGCACTAGCAATGGACTAAGTTAAGTGTTTGTATTATAATGCGCTCAGTTGTTCCCACCGTTGGAGGAATGGAAAATGAGACCTACCCCTTGGGCCCTTGCAGCCTTCCGAGTATCCCACCAGCACCCTGAGTCTGATCATCGAGATAGGCTATTGAAAGATGGGGTGCCCGTGCATCTCATCGATCAGCTCTGCGCAACTCATGCGACCTGCCGGCTCCGACTCCTTCAGATGGAGCTGAAGATCAACTATTCGGCTATCCCCCATTTCAATAAGTGGATTAGCTGCAAGAAAACCTTTGGCCGTGGCGATGATGAAACCGCTGAATGGTTTGGATTCGTCCGTCGCATTGAACAGCTCGAAACGGAGCTTGGCGCAAAGAAACCTCGTGCAGCTCGTCTGCGAGCAAAGCTCAACAAGGTGAGCATGCGACGCGGATAATAACCGTCTGAAGAATCCGCCTGGAGAAATCCACCGCTTCTCCAGGCGGCTTCTTTTTATGCAAATAGTTCCAAAGTACTATTCTGCTTCTCCGTATGGGCTAGATTCTAAAACATTGCTGGCTGTGTGGGACAACGTTGGAACCAATTTAACTCTCCACCACTACCTTTAGTTTCTGCAATATAGTTTCTATGTTGGTTTCGGAAAATCGCTCGCTCACGGCACCTTCCTTGACCCATACCCGATAGTCTAACTCACACTTATCCGGTTCAAATGGTTTGAAAATATATACAACGTGATGGTTGTCATCCTTCTTAGTCATTTCAAACATAAATCCATCTTCAAATGCAGTTATTTCAAATTCGCACCAACCACCACTTTGGTCCTGGCTTCTATATATAGTTCCAAGTTTTACTGGATTTTCACTCGCCTCTTCTTTCACCACACCATCTACCCATCTTGGAGTGTTATCGGGATTGGTAGTGAAGTTAAAAACTTCGAAGGCAGGCTTATTTATAATAATGGTCTTCTTCACACTATTCATGTTCCAAAGTATACCAACTAATGGCTGGGTGAGTTTAGAACTCTTAATTGGAATGAGATTGAGCTAGAATTTATTTCTTTGACTGTCCCCACTGCCATCGAGGTTTTTCTCCTCTCTTGTAGCAGATAAAAACAAGTAGGGCGGTCAGTGCAATGATGGGTAATGCGAATGTCAGGAAATTGCCTCCCGAATCAGGATTTCCTGGAATATCTTTTTCTCTCGAGATTACGGAGGTCATGATGAGTGCAACATACGCGAGAAGAACGCACCATCCTTGCCATTTTACTGGAATCCAACCCCAGCCATAAAGTTTGGCCTTAAACCAATAGCCTTGTGGATTGTCTCTGAGATATGCAATGTACATTGTCAGAAAACTCATACAAATCAGTATAGCTTAAATTGGTTAACTCCGAGGGTACGCGAAGCTTGCTCTCGTTCGTCTCCACAGAAAAGAAAATGCCCCTCAGAAGGGGCGCTTTCTTATCGTTCCAGTTCCCCGAACATCACGTTAATAACATACCGCTCACATTTAATAGGGAATACATGAGTGGGGTGGCTCAACAGCTGTGTTAGATTAGGCTTATGGAAAGGTTTTCTGAAGTATAATGAGCAAACCCACATGAACTCTGTCTCAACATTCATCTTTGATTGTTTCGGTGTGATCTGTCACCCTGCCGTACACGGCTGGTATGAAGAAAATAGATTAAGGCAAGGATATTCTGATGAACATTTACCGGCAATTTTAGAACAGTTTGACCTCGGAAAGCTATCTGAAGATGAACTTGTTGATTACTTCCTGACATACGAGGGAATTAATTCCACAAAAGAAAAGATTCGTGAGGAGATAGATAGCCACTTGGGTTTAGATACTGAATTAGCTTCGACTATTAAGAAGCTAAAAGAAAGTGGTTTCAAGACAGCTCTACTATCAAATGGTAACGAGTCTTTCTTTGAGAGAAAGGTCTATCAAGAATATCCTCAATTCAAGGATCTATTTGATGAAATTGTCATTTCTTCTTCAGTCGGAATGGTAAAGCCTAACGCTGATATCTATCTGCACACTCTCCAAATAGTAGGGTCAAGACCTGAAGAATCATTATTTATTGATGACCGTAAGGTAAATGTAGACGCCGCAACTATGCTCGGTATGAATGGCTATGTATATACGACAAGTTCTGCTTTCTCTGACTATTTGAAAGATGTGGGTGTTAGTCTTGGGCGGTAGGCCCAGAAGTTATATTCGCCTCAGTCTCTGATGCAAAGCAGCCCTATGTTATAAGGCTGTTTTGGTTTGCTCCCCCTCGTGGACAAGTTCAGAACTGCGAATTGGGTTGGTATTAAGAGCGAACTTCAGTTCAGTGGCATTCTCAGCTTCTTTCCTACTGCCATAAGCTCTCAGTAAATTCGGGTAGCTTTTCAGCCAAAACATCCATTTCCCGTATGCCTTGGCGCATAATGGTTGGGGTAATTTTGAGCTTACGGAACTTAATCATCCCGTCCTCCTTCTTTGTCTTTGTATCTACTCTTACATAGCCCTCTGTATCTAGAGTTTGCCATTTAGCGTGGGCTATCTTGTTTCTCAGAGTACTAAGCGTTTCAAGCTGTTTTCTGATTGATGCTAGTTGGCTGCTCTTTAAGACCTTCTTCTTTTGAGCCCAATTAACCATCGGGAAGGCAAGGTTATAGAAAAGCTCTATTTTTGCCGATACTTCCAAATCCTTAATGATGGTATAGCCCTCGTAATGGGAACGGTCATTGATAAGGTTAGCTATTTCTACGTCCAAGCTATGCTCCAAATTGCTAAAGCTAATCAGGAAAGAACCTATGTGGATTGCGTACTTTTCCTCTTGCGCTTCCGTTAGTTCATCGCCAGCACCGTCATATTGGTCTAGCTCCTCATACTTAACTTCAAGAGCTTTTGGTTGCTTGGCTTTAGCTTTCATTGCTTTTTACAACCTTTTTGGATACCGCATCAACAAACAACCTAAAAGCAGGTCTTTTCTCCTTCTCGTAAACAACCTTAACCCCAAGGGTATGACCCTTTGGACAGGAAAGCTCCTTCTTGGAAATTGCTACGCTTGGCTCATTTATTCGGTCTACGTACATTCGGCGCAGGTTGCCAGCCCCGTCCTTCTGGTAAGAGCAAATAACGGAACTGCACTTCCTGCACGAAATTCTCAAAAGCCGTGAATAACCTCCGCGTGCCTTCTTGTATTTGTCGTTCTTAAGCTTCATATCAAAGATTATCTTACGATTTGAGTATCAAACCATTGCTCCTGAAAGTGAATAGCTGACATAATTTCATCATCAGTCATTTTAATTCCCTCAGGCACAACTACAAGCTTATCGTCGTCATTATCTTTACGATGTGCAATAGCTATACAGACACCTTTGGCACGGTTAAGAGGTTCGGCTACTCCTAAGTAATAGGCATCTAGGTCTTCACCATCAGGAGCTTTTATTCCTTCTATAAATCCATAGTTGGCTTTATACACAAAGCCGTGTTTAGGGTGCTTAGAACCAAGAGTGCGGTCCATAACAACCTCAACCTCCTTTCCTAAGTATTCTTTTGCAAGTTCAAAGGATTTAGAGGTTTCCATATAAAAAGTTTCGTACCTGCTCAATAGGTTTTATCTGCATATAGGTCTTGTGATCATCTTCAGCAGATAGTTCAGCCCTTGTAAGGGAATATCCTTCAGGGATAAAAACAGCGTCCCAGCCATAGCCACCTTCACCAGCAGGTTTCTCAGGAACCGTTCCATCCATACCTCCTTCAAAATAGCTCTCGGTCTGTCCATCAAAGTAGCCAAAGACACAACGTGCCTTTGCACCCCGTTCCTTACCGTCTAGAAGCCGACACAGGCCTTCAAGCGAAAGCTCTTCAAGAAACCACTTAATAAACGTGCCAGGCAGTCGTCCCAAAGCCGTAAATTCAAGTGCAACATCCTCAACGAGAACTGGACGCTCCACTTGAGCATATGCTTGGCGAAGCTTGTGTTTTACAACCTCTTTCAAATCAAGGGACTGAACCTCGTCCAAATCTACCTTTACGTGTTCTATGGGATGCCCAAGTAGCTGACCGAGATAGTCAGCTTTCTTCTGGTTGCCAGTGATGAATACAACCTCTTTCATAATTACTTGTTGCCTACTTCCTCAAATAGGTCTGTGTCTATCTTTTCTCCCTTTAAGTACTGCTGAATGCACCAATCGCGCATCTTCACGCGCCAAGCCCAAAAGTCGGGATTGCTAGTAGGGTCTTCTTCAGAACCCTTATCCTTACCACTAGCCCATATGGTCTTAAGTACTAGAAAATCGTCAGAGTACTCACTTAACTTTGGTAAGTCATATGCAATAGCTACACTATCCAGTTCTGCTATATAACGTGCAATCTGTTCATTACTAAAGCGATAGCGAACCTTGCCTTCAGGCCACATCCTTCCAAAGAAAACATTTGTAAGTCCGTCATATCCAACGGGACCGAAGCTTGCAAGCTCAAAGTCAATAACGCCATTAGGCAGAATGTTATACGCGTTCAGGTCTGCCTGTATGTAGCCCCACGGTAATGAAAGGGAACGTTCTGAAGCACGTTCAATTGCCTCCATAAATGGCTCCCTCATCTCTTCAGAAGGTGGGTTATTTCTGATTACATTTGCAAGGGCAATCATTTGAGCCATTGCTTCCTTGTTCTGAGGAACAAAATTCTTTGGGTTGAACTGCGCCTCGCAGTATTTCTTTACCGCCTCAGTAAATGCATCAAATGTGGCATCACTTACTACGCCATTTTCTTTGGTTTCCTCAGTGAATTGGTCTGCGAAATTTCTATCACCAATGCTGCTTTCAATGAAGTAGCTTTCTCCTGTCGGAAGTACGCCTTCTGCTAGAACTTCAGGGACTGGAAAGCCGCGTTCGTGAAGGTCTCGCGTGATATTAAGCTCACCAGCAATCTCTGCTGCACTGTGTGTACGAAGGTAAGCTGTCCTATCTGTGTTTACGTAAATATCACCACCCATAAGGCGGTCTTTCAGATAGTTGTACGCTATGCCATTCACAGTTATAGCTTCTTTGCCTTTTTCCATAGTGGGTTCTGTTTGGAGCTTTTCCATTACATTCATATTAGCTTAAATTGCTAGGCATTGTAAACTATTGTAAAGCGATGGAAGACGACACATTCAACTACTTTAACGTAGATATAAATCTCCTTGCCCTGCACGTATTGCTTGAAGGGGCTTTTAGAGGACAAAGCATTTTTACCCTTGAGCGGTTCCTGAAGGGCAACTACTGGAAGATTGAAGAAATTGAGGAAGATATAAGAGACACCAACGACTACAGTTCTGTTGAAGACCTTGTAATGCATCAGGTCATAGGAATGGTTGAAGCTCTTGAACTAGGCACAGTAAAGCGAGTAAGCGTGGCTAATCTCTATGGGCTTACAGAGCAAGTTGCAAGGGAAGCTGTAGAAACTAAGGACGGTACTGAAGACGACGTTGCTTATTACAGTTCTCTCATCAGTGAGCTATACGACCTGAGGAAAAAAGAAGAGGAACAATTTAGAGAGCGACTTGATGCTGGATTGCCTTACTCAGAGGCACGTACCAATAGGGCTGACTTTACCAAAGACGACTTTGGAAGGCATATACAAATTATTTCTGCTATATCAACTCCATTCATAGAGCTAGAGATAGATTTTGACGAACTTAAGACCCAAGAAGCCGACAAATTAATTCATGACTATATACATTCATTTTCGCAGGATGATTATATTGAAAAGAAGCCATTCTATAGGCAGAAGCGCTTCTACTTTTCAAAGCAGCTTGAGAACTTCTTTGAGTACATCCAGCGTTTTCCTGAAATAGATGGGTATGTAAACATCCCTTTCTCTGCGCTTAGTGAGCAAGGATTTGAAGTGGTAAAAGTAATGACCTACTTGGAAAGAGAAGCGCGCTTAAAGGTTAGGAACTGGGACGATATTGAGCTATGGAATGTTAAGTTTCATAAAACTCCAATTACCCTTGCTTCTTTATTGGGACAGGAAACCAAGACCGAGATTAAAGCGATAGATAAGAGCGAGATTAAGCTGAACTTAAGTTTTTCTCCAGAGACAGCAATGATGAGCCTGACAGACCAGACGGGCACAGAATATAAAGTTAGGGTTCAAGGGCAAGTTCAAAAGGAAGTATTACGTGTGATATTCAAAAACCCCAAAGATACGTATACCGAGTGGAGTTTATACGACATTAGCGAGTTGCTTGGTGGACAGGACGTAAACGAGACAGCCGTTAAGAACGCCATCTATCAATTCAATAAGAAGACCAAACTTCACCTCCCACAAGTAGAAAATCTCTTTGAGCTGACCAAACATTCAGCACGACTCAATCCAAAATACGTAAGTCCAGACTAAGCAAACTTAAGTAAGGCAACAAATAACCTGTAGGGACAACCTACGGGTTGTTTCTTATGCAGGAAACTATCAGCCCAGAAAAGCCAAAAGAAAGCTTCCAAATACAGAAGCTCTCACTGGAAGAGCGAGACCGCTTAGTTAGCTTCTTTGCGCTGCTTCTCAAGGTTGATAAGCGAGTAAATCCTGCACTTTACCAGATTAAGAAAACACAAAATGATTGATACCGTCTGTCTTCTCATACCGAAAGACAGAATTACCGTAGTTGATATGTCTCAGCGCGGAGTACCTTCTTGGAACCTGCACTCAAGGACAGACCAATACGATAAATACGTAAAGAACCCTTCAAAACGGGACTTGGATAGTGGGCAGTACTTCCCGCGTCTAACTGGCTACAAGCGCAAAAGCTTTGCCCAAGAAGCAAATGTACGGATAGAGTTTTCAGCTCCAAAGCTGCTCTTCCTGAACAATCTTGACGAGCTTACGGATAAGGACTTTCCACGGCTCATTGAGACACTTCAAGACCGACTTATGACTATGGGAATTGTTGTATCAAAACCAGTGTTGGCAAATGCTTCTGTAAGCTCAGTGCACTTCTCAAAGAATATCTTGCTTCAAGACGGTTATACGTCTAACCACCTCATTTCTGAGATGAACAAGATAGACCTTAGGAAGAGCTTTGATTTTGCACGGACTAGGTACATCAATGACGGTCAAAGCTTGTACGCTCATACCACCGCACATCAGCTAGTTATCTACGACAAAGTAGCTGACTTGGGCAAGGACAAGAAACGAGCGATAGACAAAGAGCAGACACCTTACCAGCGGAACCTGTTTGGCGAGTTGCTGAAGGATAAAGACGTTAAAGAGATTATCCGCTTTGAGGTACGTCTGAACCATAAGCAGAAGCTCAATAAGCTCTTGGAGCAGTTAGGGTACGACAAGAACCCGACCTTCAAGCAGGTATTCCGAAGTGATGTGAGCAAAGCAGTAGTTATGGACTACTGGAAGAAGTTGATTAAGGAGCGGAACCTAGGACTGTTTTCTATCGCCATTAGCATTAAAGACATATTGAGGACGTTGTTTATGGCAGACAAAACCCTGAAGCCGAAACAGGCAATCTATCTGCTGGGTCTCTTTATGCTTGCACGTGATGAGAACGGAATGCGACAGCTAAGAAGTATCGTCTCAAAAAGGTCTCACGATAGAACGTGGTATCGGATAGCAAAGGATATGCAGAACGCCAGTGCACTTATTACTAAGAACAAGCTTAGGGACTGGGTCTCACAGCTTGATAAAGGTTTGGACGATTATCAGCCGTATAGGGTATCAAGAGATGAAGAAAACAAATCAGACAAAGGCAAGAAAGCTTCTTAAACGGAACTTCTTTATGGAAGCTCTCGTAGTGGAGTTGGATGCTGAAAAGAAGTGGAAGAGGGCAAAGAAAGCACAGAAGAAAGGACGGACGCTGTCCACTTAGTAGGTTTGTTATGTAAAGAATTGTAAAGTAATATATGACTATGCAAAAAGAGTTTTACACGGCGCAGGAGCTAGCCGATAAGCTTCAAGTTAATGTTATGACTATCTACCGCTATATTGGCGCAGGTAAGCTTAAGGCGCATAAAATTGGAAAGTCGTTCCGTATCCCAAGGGCTACTTTTGAGAAGTTCCTTGAAGCCACTAAAACTAAGTAGCTTATGAAAACACTTACAGAATTGAACAGCAAATGGTGGTACCGACTACTGAAGGTACTCTATATAATCCTAGCTCTGATTATTCTAGGAGTATCTATAGCACTTATAGTCGTATCAAATGCGCCAGAGTTTGATAACAAAGCATCGTATGTGCAATGTGATGATGGACGTACTTTTCCTGTAGATAAAATAGGGATGTATAGCGATTTTGTTGATAGCTATAACGATAGAAACTTCCGCACGTGGTGTGCAACCACTCTAGTAGAAGAAAACGGTGTACAAAAACTGAAGCCAATAAATGGGTTCGTGCCAGACGAAAAGAACTTTACTTTTGTGGCTAAAGAAACTGCACGCAACTGGATGGGCACTATAGGGTATTCGGTTATTGCTCTTGTTGTAGTGCTACTACTATCCGAGCTTCTTAGGAGGATGTTCTACTACATAACTCTGGGTTCCATACGTCCTAAACGGCAATGAAAGCAGTAAATGTCTCAAGAGTATCAACGGAAGAACAAAAAGAAGCTGGTAATTCGCTACCCGCTCAGTTTGAGCGCATAGACAGCTACTGCAAGAATAAGTCCTTTGATGTAATTGAGACATTTAGCTTTGACGAAAGTGCTTATAAAGAGAAGCGAGACGAATTTGATAAGCTCCTTGAATTTGTTCAAGAAGCCGCAAAGAAGGAAAAGATAGCGGTTTGCTTTGATAAGGTAGACCGTTTGTCTAGGAGTGTCTTTGACACTCGCGTCGCCACTCTCTATGAAATGGCTGTTGCTGACAGGATAGAACTGCACTTCGTTTCAGAAGGACAGGTCATCAATAACAAAATGTCAGCCGTTGAGAAGTTTCAGTTCGGAATGAGCTTAGGTCTAGCAAAGTATTACTCGGACGCGATTGGCGATAACGTCAGACGTGCCTTTGAGCAAAAGCGCAGGAATGGAGAATTACTAAGGACATATATGACAAAAAGCATCAGGACTACCACGACCAGCTTCAGGTCTTGGAAATTGAAATGTCAGAACACAGGAAAGCAGATTATGACTACCAAACCACGGTAGCTACAGTGCTTTCTGTCGCTCGCAGGGCAAAGCAAATCTTTGAAAGTTCTGAAGCTGCAGAAAAACGAGCGTTCCTGAACTACCTACTTCAGAACCCGAGTGTAAACGGAAAAAAGCTATATTTTTCAATAGCTTCTCCGTTCAATCTAGTCCTAGAACTAGCTGATAACCCTAACTGGCTCCGCGGGCAGGATTCGAACCTGCGACCAAGTCGTTACACATTATCCTAAAGTTTCCTAAAGGGGTGGACTATATCATCATCGGGTCTCGATGCGAGGCGCTTCCGATCCGCCAACTGGCGGACAGTACTCCCTTACGGGATAGTCTCTACACCTTCCAAGTCTTATCGCTAGATAAATCTTGGCTTGGCTCGGGATTGCCCTTGCTTTCGCAATAGGGTTTCCCCGAATTCACCTCGTTTGCAACCAGGATTCCTCCTGGAGGCTGCCATTGACAGCGACCTGCTCTACCACTGAGCTACCGCGGAATATTCTGTATGTCTTTGAACGACTCCCGGGGAAACCGGGAGTTCGCTTATTCTAGGCCGAAACCTGCATTTGGGCAACCATTGGGGATAGCTCTGGTGCGGTACTATAGGGATATTAGCCGGTAACCTCTTCTGCCCATGCTTACGTTATATGTAATGACCGGCTGCCCGTACTGCGCGAAGGTACTGAAGGCAGCTGAAGAGCTCGGGGTTACCCTTGAGACGAAAAATATCGATGACGACGGGGTGAGCGATGAGCTGCTGGAGCGCGGCGGCAAAGCGCAAACGCCGTTCCTGTGGAGCGCTGACGAGGACGTGAACATGTACGAGTCGGGCGCTATCGTCGACTATCTTCACGAACGCTTCGGGGACGGAAAGGTAGACTCGAACGGAGTTAGCAACCCTATGACATGCCCAATATGAACATCCATTTCAAGAATTCCGGAGAAGCACTACCGTCCGCGCTCGTCGACCGCATCCAGAAGAAGCTTACTAAGCTGGGCAAGTTCATTACGGAGCGCAACTACGAAGCCCAGATATTCGTAGACGTGCGCCGCGAGAGCGGCGCCAACACCTCAGACAAGATGTGGCGAGCCGCCCTTAACCTCGACCTGGCAGGAGATCGCTTCAACGCATCTGAAGCTGCTGATACGCCCGAGAAGGCGAGCGAGCTTGCGATACGGGAGCTGACAAGCGAGCTGCGTAAGGCGCATGCGAAAAGCCGGAGCGAATCTAAACGCGGAGGAAGCGTGCTTAAGCGCTTGATGCGCGGTTTCCGCTAAAACTCCCTAAAAGTTCATCTGCTTTGTTTCGGGTCCCGCTTCGCTCCTTCGCCGTACGGCCGTGTACGTCTACGTCGCTCAGCTTCCTCGGCGCCCTGGCATCTGAAGCTTTTAAAGAGTCTTAGATACTACAGAAGTAGTCTCCCACCCGTTCTGTGCAAGGTATGAAAAGTCCTGTTCTTTCTTGCCTTCCGGTACGATGCGCAGGACATTGAATGCGCCATCCTTATAATCGGCCTCAGCTATCTTCACCCGTATCTGGGTATCGCCCTTATGCGCGAAGAAAAACGTTCCAGGAGATTCTTTGAAGGCGCGGTAGGTGTTCCAGTTCGAAGTTGCGTCGCCTGATAGGTCGAGAAGTCCTTCTTCCTTCTTTATCTTCCGCGCTCTTGTCGCGAGCGCGGGGTCCTGAGGTACAGGCGCGATAGATCCGTCGATGAATCCCGGCAGAGTCTTTATGAGAAGCTCGGCGCCGAGCCGAATGAGGCGGGGCCGGAGCGTAGTAGTCGTATCTTCCGGAAGGATGGGTTCTTCGGCTTGTGCGAGGACATCTCCTGCATCAAGCTCGAAGGCCATCTGCTGGACGGTTACGCCCGTCACGCTCTCGCCGCTACGCAGCGCGCTCTCGACGGGAGAAGCACCTCGATACTTAGGGAGAAGAGAGTAATGGATATTGAGTATGCCTTTCGGGAAGGCGTCGATAAGAGCCTGGGGGATTATCTTCCCGTAAGCCACGACGATAGCGTAGTCGGGGTCATAGGCCGCGAGCTCTACCAGGAATGCGTCGTCGAGCGTGCCCGGTGTGAGCACGGGAATGCCATGCTCGCGCGCCCAGGTCTCGGTCACGGTTGGTGTGAGGGTAAGGCCGCGGCCCTGGGGCGCGGCAGGGCTCGTGACGACGACCGCAGGCGTGAATCCTGCCTCATGCAAAAGCTCGAGCGTGTCGCGCGCGACATAAGGAGTACCGAAATAAGCAAAAGTAGCCATGGGATTAAGAGAGCAAGCTAGTCGACAGTATCTGCTGAATGATGTTCGATCGTATGACGCTCCTCTCCTCGCTTGAGCTCATAAAGGTCGATGGCGTGATCGGTGAAGAGGACACCGTCCAGATGATCTATCTCGTGCTGGAAGACCTGCGCGAGTACGCCGCCTCCGCCGCGTTCGAAGGCGCGGCCATCGATGTCACGGGCACGCACGGTGGCGCGCACATAGCGATAGGTCTTTCCGTAGATACCGCGTACCGAAAGGCATCCTTCGTCCATCTCTTCGCGCCTGCGGGAAGCCCGGACGAAGACCGGATTGATGTAGACACCGATGTCGGGAGGAAGCGGTCCTTCGGGCGGCGGAGGATACAGGCGGTCGTAGCGCACGACAAAGATGCGTAGCGATACGCCTATCTGCGGAGCTGCGATAGCCACGCCGTCCTGCTCGGCGTGAAGGGCATCCACCATGTCGGAGACGATACTTGTAAGCTCCTTGCTCCCGAACATCTCCTCCGACACGTCAGGAGATGCGTTACGCAGGACCGGGTCGCCATCCTGGACGATAGTCTTCATATCGGCACGATATCATAAAAAAAGTTAGCGACCCATAAGTAGGGTCGCTGGGCTTCCGAAGAAGCAGGTGACTGGTATTCAGTGTGGGAGGGCTCGAGCATTCGATCCTAGCTGGTAAGAGCGGGGAGGCCGAGGCAATAACTCTTTTCCAACTCCATGAATGAGGTCGCGCACAGGGGCGTTCAATTCCTAGCACGGGGTCTATCCACGTCGAGGGGCTTCCAGCCCTCCCTACACTTACTGCCGCGCCGCCAAATGTCTTCGGGTCGCGACCATGCGGAGCAAGGCTCTCGCTATGGCCTCAGTTTTATATCACCATAATGACTCCGGGTCAATATGCACACGGATACTGGGCGGGAGACTCTGAAGCCTGCCAGAAAGCCGCTGATCAGGCCAGGTGCCCTCGGGAAGCGTAAGGACGAGAGTGCGCCGCAGCTGTCGCCCGGCAGTGGCGCGATCAGGCAGCGTCGCGTAGCTATAGGTATCAAAGGCCTGCGCGACCTGATCTTCCAGGTGTGGCAGTACCTCAACTGACGCCTCCATATGAAGCACGATTAGCGTACCGAAGGGCGGGTAGCCGAGCGCCTTTCGCAAGCCTGCTTCTTCATTAAAAAAGTCCGTGCCGGAAGAATCGCTCACGGCGCTCACTGCCGTGTCTGCGGCGCGGCGCGTCACGACGACAAGCTTCTTCGCAAGTCCCGCAGCGAAGAAGGCGAGTCGCACGAACCGTTCCCGGCTTCTCCAGAATGGAAGGGCAAGCAAGCTATCAGCAGAGGCGATGACAGCAAGCGAGAACGGCTCTTTCTCCCGAGAATCGAGTAGCAGCCAGGGCAAGAGGGATTCCGTGCCCACTATGATGGTGCCAGCGCGCGCAGTACCGCTGAGCGCCTTCAGAGCGGCTGCACGGGTCTTGAGCGTTTCGGTCGCAAGCGAGACGATGAGAGCATTCGGAAAGGATTCGTGAAGTTCCTCTGCGGCGCGCTCCATGCCCACTCCTAGAGGAAGCAGATTCCAGCTGCCGCAGCGCGCGCATACGGTCTTCTCGTCTTTAGCGTCAATGACGGTCTTGCCGTCGCTTGAGCGAAGAAGCCGCGCGCCGCGGGAAGTCGCAAACGACAGCGGCATGCCGCGGTCGTCTACTACTGCCTGCCCGCAGTCGCGGCATACGACTGCGGGAGCGTATCCGGTACGACTGGTAAGAACGAGAACACGTCCGCCGCCTTCGACTTCTTTACGGATAGCATGCTCGACTTCCAGAGGTATGGCTCGCCACGGTGCATCGTCGACTGCTTGTCTCTTTTCCTCTCCGTCATCTGGGCGGCGCGCATCGCATAGCGCAACGGCTGTCTTGAGGGGTGACGTAAGGGGGCCTCCAGGTTCCGGGCGATATTCAAGCGGCAGTGGATAGTCGCCAAGCGTAAGCCGGATGCCGCGCGCACGGGCGAGCGCTATCAGTGCGCGTACGACGTCGATGTACGGGCGTTTCTGGAGCGTATAAGTGCCTCCGCTGACTCGGTCGACGATAATGGCGCCGAGCAGAGCGATAGGCGTCCAGGAGAATGACGGGGTGGCGAGTATGAGGCCGGTATGGGTAAGGGCTGTCTCAAGGGCGCGCCTGCGGCGCGCCTGCGCGAGCGCGCCTGAAAGTACGAGCGGCTTATACGTCGCGAATGTTTCCTTCCAGAACTCAAGCTCTGCGAGCGTAGGCGCAACCAGCATCGCTGCGTGGCCTGACGCGACGACAGCGTCGATCTGCGCGCGGTATCGCTCTATACGATCTTCAATCGGTTGCTCGAGCACTGTCTGCGCGAATCCCGCGCCTGGAGTCTGCGCGTGGTCAAAGACAAGCAGTATCTCGCTTTTCACATACTCACCAAATAGAGTCGCGAGCACGGAGCCGAGCGACGCTGCCTGATATGCCGATACTTCACGGGCCGCCTGCATGATGCTCTCCGGAACGCTCCCTGCGGGAGCGGGCGTGCTGCCTGACAGCATGAAACTCGCGCCTTTGAGCATCGCCTTGGCTTCGGCTACCCCCACGCATGAGACCACGATGCCGCGAGTGGCCTTCTTGCGCAGCGTGATATCGACGATCGTGCCAGATGGAAGCTCCTTGCGGCTGCGATATGAAAGCACGCCTGCTGGCGCACTCCTGGACAGGGGAATCACATCGATGACGAACATGACCCTATTCTATATCCAAATCTTCCTAAAGTTTCGATCCCTAGTCTCCCAGCAAGTTGCTATGATGAATAGATGGAAGATTTTCTCCTAAAAGGAAAACAAGGTGAACGTATGGCTATTAAAGTCAATTCTCGTTTTCCAAAGCAGGGAGTTCTAGTTTTGCTTGATCGGGAAGAGAAGAGCGGCCCTTTCGTAATTGTTTCTGGTAAAAAATATCCCATTGTCTCCCTTCGCCAACCACCTGAGCTTTGTGGGATTGATGAGTCCACATTCGACCCTTCAAAGAAAGATGAGTGGATACAGCCCTACCGTGAACAGTTTTGTGATTCGCTTAATCTAGCTGTTCTTAAAAGCGGAATCGACACGTTATTTATTGCCGCCGGAGGAGTGCCGTGGGTGCGAAGCTCCTATTCCTCGTGTATGCCACAGGTATCCATAGTCGAGATAAGTGAGGATAGGTAGGTTCCAACATCGTCCCAGACTGCCAGCAAAGTAGCGCAATCAGCGTTTTGGGTGTAAACGCGAGTATCAGGACTTTAGTATTAGCCAAACGAGATCTGGTTTTCAAATGGCCTTGTTCCGTCAATGACAATATCAGCGCGCGCTTTAGGGTTATCGCGCTGCATATATACTTCCTCTTCCTCAAACCACTCCTGCCACATCGCAGCAATCTCTTCCTGTGTCTTGCCTGTTCCACTATCCCTTTCTATGCCGCGCTGTAAGCATATCTCCTTTGGGGTATCAACGAATATAGTCAAGCTAATATAGTCCTTAAACTCCTTGCGTGATGAACTAACACCCTCAAGTACCATTATCCGAGAAATAGGCTGGTCTGCCACGGGTTCGGGATAATGATTCTCCCACCATTTTGAGCGAGGATAGTTAAGCGTCTTCGCGCCGTTTTCGATTGGCGTGAACACACGCTCTATAACCAATGACCACCAGTTCAAAGGATTGTCCCAACTTGCGAAATCGTCCGTTTGGATTAGCTCGGCATCGAGCTTCTGGGCAAGCCATTTCGCTAGAGTAGATTTACCAGAACCGCCGTGTCCATCTACAGCGATAAAGAGCGTTTGTCCTACTTTGGGCTTTTTGGTAGCTATCAGTTCTCGCAGATTCATAAAAGTAGTTTACACCGTTACCGACAGTTCGTAGGAGAGGATTCTGTAGCTGAATTCCGATTTGCCAGCAGTACGATATAGTTAAAAGATGTTTATAACCCAGAAGACTATCGTGCTCAATTCGGAGGGAAAGATACTGGCACTGCGGCGCTCAGATACTGACCCGAGCCGCCCGCTTACCTGGGACTTGCCCGGCGGATATCTTGAGGAAGGCGAGGTTCTGGAGGAAAGCGCGCGGCGCGAGATACGGGAAGAAGCGGGGATTCAGGTCGATGATCTCAGAATTTTCGATGCAGCAGCGGGTCAGAGTCAAAAGGGCGAATACTGGGTACAGATATGCTATGTGGCGCACGTCGACATGCCAGAGATAATCATTAGCTGGGAGCATGACCTGTATGAATGGCTGACCAAGGAAGAATTCCTTGCACGTGAGTCTTCAGAGAAGATCGTGCGCTTCTTACAGAAGTTGCCGTAACTGTCGAGCATTGACAGGCATACTGTTCAGACCTACTCTCTTTGAGACAGTCCCGAGTAGTTCGGACTGGTTGTACAAAGAGGGGGCGAAATTGGCCAAGAAGCAGCGCAAGAAGAATTCCGAGAAGATCTCTGCGAGGGCGAGGACTCACGTCGCTCATCGCAGGAAAACCCGTGCAGAGCGTTCCGGCCCCCCGCCGGGGAAAGGCAAGTCCCGCGGGAAATAACGGCACGCGCTACGTGCCTGCGAACTGGATATGCGCCCACGGATGATTCCGGCGGGCGTGTATTTTTTAATGGTCCTACCAGCAGATACCCGAAGTGCAGGGAAGATCGCCGTCCAGGAACCATCGTCCTTGATAGAGGACTATCTTGATGGTCTGTCCTGTTCGAGTCTTGCAGATACCGTAGGTATCGGTACGCTCAATGATATCCGTGCAGCCGCGGAAGGCGTAATAGTTCTCAAAACTGCTGTGGGCTTTCTTAAGGCTCTGTACCTGCCAGAAGGCGAGTGCAGCGAGCACGATTGCAGCCAAGAGCGCGAGAGGAATGGCGATCTTCATCCAAGGTTTCATACTTTAGATAACATATAGAAAGGGCTGTAAGTTGCAGTCCTCAGCAAGTTACCCCTTACTTGGGAATGCGTAAGACTAAGACTCGGAAACGGAAATATGCGCGCCAATGGCCTTGAGACGCTCCACGAGGTCCTCGTAGCCGCGATTGATGCTGTAGACGTTGCGCAGTATGGAACGGCCTTCTGCGGCAAGCATACCGATGAGAAGAATGGTCGCAGGACGCAGCGCCGGTGGACAGACTATCTGCGCGCCGCGCAGATGGGAAGGGCCGATGATCTGGATGCGGTGCGGGTCCATGAGATGCGTCTCGGCTCCGAGACGGTCGAGTTCGGTGTAATAGATGGCACGCTTCTCGTAGACCCAGTCATGTATGAGGGTGGAGCCTTCAGCACGCGTGGCGATGACAGCGAAGAACGGGAGGTTGTCGATATTGAGACCCGGATAGGGACGAGCGTGTATCTTCTCGGGAAATGCGACGAGAGACGACTCTTCTATTTTGATGTCAGCAAGACGAGTAATACCGTTCTCTGAAAGGCCCTGCGGGTGGAGCGTGAACTTGAGACCCATCTTCTCGAGCACAGCGAGCTCGACTTCGAGGAAGTCGATAGGCGCGCGCTCGATGGTGAGCGCGGAGCCGGTGGTCGCGGCAGCCGCGATGAAGAACATCGCGTCAGTCGGATCTTCTGCGACTGTGTAGGTGACGTCAGCAGTGATGTCGGCGAGGCCGGTCACGGTAATCGTGGTGGTTCCGATACCTTCGACACCTACTCCTAGAAGACGGAGATAACCGCAGACTTCTTGCACCTGATAGTTTGCGGAGGCATATTTGATGACGCTCGTGCCGGGGATGCGCGACGCTGCCAGAAGCGCATTGATAGTCGCCGTGTCGCTCGACTCATAGAGGATGACGCTCGCAGGCGCGAGCTTCGTGTGGCTTATAGCGAAACTGTCAGTCTCAGCGGTAATAGTTACCCCGAAACTCTCAAGCGCCCAGAGATGCGGACGCACGCTGCGCAGTCCCAGAGTGCAGCCGCCTGACTGCGGAAGTGAGAATGATTTGAAATGATGGAGCAGGGGACCTATGAACATGAGGATGCTGCGGGTGCGTACGGCAGCAGCGCAATCGATAGCATCAAGGTCGATGTGCTCAGGAGGAGTGAGCGCGAGATCGCGGTCGTTCCAGACGGCAGCGACGCCGATAGACTCGAGCACCTCGATAAGACGCTTAACTTCTTCTATCTTAGGAACATTCTTGAGTGTTGTCGTTCCTTTGGTTAGAAGGCAAGCGGCTAGAAGCGCGACCGCGCCGTTCTTCGAGCGGTTGGTCTGCACGCTTCCTGAAAGCGGGTGGCCGCCTTCGACGATGAAATTCAGTTCTGTGCTGGGCATGTTCTTGCCAGTATATACCATTCGTAGAACCTGGGTCTGTATATAAAGGGTAAGACCGCCACAGTATGAAATGGGCGATGAAGTGGTCGATCTTCCCATTTGAACCTGACGGTCGAAATTAACGTATGGTGACGAATTGTGCCTCGCTATTCGGGCGGAGTCAGGCGAATGTACATCGTCGCATTGCCGTCGCCCGAATCGAGCTCCTGGTGGAGGTCAATTTCGTCGATGTCGTCGAAGACCTTCTCGCCCTCGGCAAGCACGATGCCAGCTTCGTCGAGGATGGCACGAAGTGTCATGAAGCCGGCCATTTCGTACGTAACCGGCTCCGCACCTTCGCGCACGAAGGTAAACGTTGCAGGGCTCTTGAGCGCATAGTCGTCGAGATGAAGCTCGAACGGATCGGACGAACCGATCATCTTGCCGTCGGCGCTCAAAATCTGGATGACAAGCTTGGACCCATGATAGTCTTCGCCGAAAAGATCGCCGCCGAGCATGCCGTGAACTTCCAGCGCCTGGGTCACGGCAATCTCAAGATTGCTGTTCTCACCTTCGAGCAGCGCGGGCACGTCCACGGGAAATTTGAATGCGTCCTCCGCTTCCGGGGCAGATACGTCAGTCTCAACCATCGACTCTCTCCAAGATGCCTGACCACCTACATGATGGGCAGGCTATTGGAGAGAGGCAGGCTGAAGCCCGTCCTTTCAAAAAATAACACGCTATTGCATTAAGGCAAGTTTTATTTGCAAACACTTTCTATTTTGGCGACCGAATAGGAAAGAAGGTATAATCGTTCAGTAATGGCATCCTTTTCTCCGAAACTGGGTATCGACCTGGGTACCACCAATGTTCTGGTCTTTGTGCCGGGCCGCGGCGTGGTGCTCAATGAGCCGTCAGTGGTAGCCGTCTCGACCGAAACGAACAAGGTCGTGGCTATCGGCGTAGAAGCGAAGAAGATGGTGGGTCGCACTCCCGATTCCATCGTCGCGTACCGCCCCATGAAGGACGGTGTCATCGCCGACTACCGCGTCACCGAGGCGATGCTCAGATATTTCATGCGCAAGGCGCTCGGGCGCTACAACCTCTTCAAGCCAACGGTACTCGTTTCGGTTCCGGCAGGCGTAACCAGTACCGAGAAGCGCGCAGTTATCGAGGCTGCAGCTAAAGCCGGCGCACGCGACGCATATGTCGTGAAGGAGCCTATCCTTGCGGCCATAGGCGCGGGCATTCCGATACATGAGGCGATGGGACGTATGGTCGTCGACATCGGCGGCGGCACTATCGACGTGGCGGTGATTTCCCTGGGAGGCATCGTCGCTTCGACTTCGGTCAAGGTCGCGGGCAATGCGCTCGATCGCGCCATCATCGACCACGTGAAGAAGCACTACAATCTCGCCATCGGGGACAAGACGGCGGAAGACATAAAGATACAGGTCGGCTCTGCCGTGCCGGTCACCGAAGAGCTTACGATGGCTATAAAAGGCCGTGATCTGGTGTCAGGGCTGCCGCGCACGGTAGACCTCAAGACTAATCAGGTCGTGCAGGCGCTCTCACGCGAGCTGCGCGAGATGATGGGCGCCATCCGTAAAGTGCTTCAGGAGACGCCGCCGGAGCTGGCTTCCGACATCATCGATAACGGCATCATCCTTACGGGCGGCACCTCTCAGCTGCGCAATCTTCCGGAACTCGTGCTCAGGCGTACCGGCGTACAATCGCGTCTGGCTGACGACGCCTATTTCTGTGTGGCGCGCGGCACAGGCGTCGCGCTCAAGCATCTGGATATGTATAAGAAAAGCATCATCTCAAAACGCTAAACGTAGAGTAAGAAATATATGACGAAGAACGGGCCCTGCGTGAAGCGCAGGGCCCGTTTCTCATGTCTTCCGCGAGAGTCCGGTCAGAACCGCAGGTCGACACCGGCTTCAAAGCGCGTCCTGCCATGGGGACCAGGCTGAACGAACAGACCGCCCTTCCAACCTTCTCCCATATGGGGGACAGGGAGGTCATGCAGGATCATGAGGCGCATGCGCCTCACTCGGCCGCCGCCCGGAAGTCCGAAGACACGGGCGCTGCGGACGATGCCGGTTCGTGCTGACCATCCGCCAAGGAGCGGAAGGCCCGGAGGCAAATTGTTCTGGATGGCCGCGCGGTCCCGCACGATGTCCGACTCCTGCCATGACGGCGCCAGGATCTCCAGCCGGTAACTCTTGGAAGCCGGGATATGGAGATCAAGCGTCATGAGGGTCGGAGCGGGAGTGACGGTCTGAAGTGGTGTGTCGGCTTTCACCGCCACCTGCGCGCTCGCGGGAATAGTCCAGAGCGCGCACATGAGAAGAGCTGCAATGCCACGCATCGGGGATTCCTTTCGGTATGCAATCCGATAGCGATTCGCTACCCATATCTATCATCGCCACAAATCGGAAGAGTGTCAATTGACCTGGATGCGTGAGCATATCCGACATGAGCGGGAGCAGGGAGGCGCAGGGCGGAGTATGATAGATGCATCATGGCTCAAGCGTATTACGTTGCGGGTGAAGCGGAAGAAGGCATAGCAGAGGCGCTCGCCTTCGGCGAGCGCCTGCTCGGAATCCCCGCTGCGGGAAATCCGGATGTTGTCGTACTGCGTTTCGGCCTCTTCTCGGTTGACGATGCGCGGCGTCTCATGGATACGGCATATCGAAGCGCGAGCGGCGACCGCGGGCGCGTAGTAGTCGCGAGTGCGACGCGCATCTTCCACGAAGCACAGAACGCGCTTCTGAAGCTTTTTGAGGAACCGCCAGAGGGTGTCACGCTCATACTGGTCATTCCGTCGGCTGGGCTACTGCTCCCGACACTTCGTTCACGACTGCTGGACTTGCCGGAAGGAGATGGAGGAACCGAGAGTCGCAAGTCGGAGGTTTCAGGAATCGCGCAGCGATTTCTGACTGCGGATGAAGACGAGCGCGAGAAGCTTATCGCAAAGCTGCTCGAACAAGCGAAGTCTGATAAGGATGAGACGAAGCAGCAAGCGCGCAGTAACGCTGTTTCGCTTATCGAAGGGCTCATGGTTGCCGCATATGCGCAGCTGGGGAGAGAGAACGACCCGGAAGAGAAGGAAGATCTGCGACTTTTCCTCGATGACCTCTCTGCCTTTCTTCCCATTCTCCACGCGCGCTCCGCTCCGCTAAAGCTCATATTCGAGCATCTTCTTCTGGTTATCCCCAGAACCCTGACCCTGACCAAAGTTTGACTCTTTTAGAGGCATCTGGTATAAAGTAGTTATTACCTTATATATGGCCGTAAAAACAACCAAATCCAAGTCGGTAGGCAAGAAGGCTCCGGTGAAGAAGGGCGTTAAAAAGCGCTCCACTACCAAGCCGACGCTTACTAAGATGAGCTTTGACAGCAACAGTCTCGTCAAACATCTCCTCGCAGAAGTGCCCGATCGGGCGCGTGAAGTGCTTACCTACCGCTTCGGCCTGGGAACGTCCGCTGAGCGCGAGACGCTCGAAGCCATCGGCGAGCGCTGGGGCATCACGCGCGAGCGCGTACGTCAGATAGAAGCGGCCGGCCTCGAAGCTATCCGTAATTCCAAGGCCTTCAAGAATGCAAAGACCTCCTTCGACGAACTCTGCACTCATATGCACGCTCTCGGCGTCGTTATCGAAGAGGAAGAGCTCCTGAACGGGCTTGCCACCGATGAGAAGGCTCGCAATCGTTTCCGCTTCCTCCTGGTTGTGGGGAGCAGCTTCTTCCGCGAACGCGAGACTGATGACTTCTATGCGCGCTGGCACGTAGACGCGAAGACCGCGGACATCGTCCACGAAGCGCTTACGCGTCTCTATGCAGGACTCTCCGATACGGAAGTACTCGCCGAAGGCGAGATGATGGACCGTTTCCTCGATGAGCTTAAGGGCATTAATGACGCATACAAGAATGAGGAGGTACTCAAGCGCTGGCTCTCGCTCTCCAAGGTCATCTCGTCCAATCCGCTTTCGGAATGGGGTAAGGCGCAGGCGCCTGCAATCCGCACGAAGGGAATCCGAGACTACGCCTACCTCGTCATCAAGCGCGCGGGCGTGCCGATGCACTTCTCGGATGTCGCCAAGGCTATCGGCCAGCTTTTTGCCAAGGAAGCGCATGTCGCGACGACTCACAACGAGCTCATCAAGGACTCTCGCTTCGTGCTCGTAGGACGCGGTCTCTACGCGCTTTCTGAATGGGGCTTCTCTCCAGGCGTTGTTCGCGATGTCGTTCGCGACGTACTCGCTAAGGGCGGACCGCTTACGCGTGAGAAGGTCATCGAGGAAGTGAAGAAGGTCCGATACGTGAAGGACAACACCATCCTCGTGAATCTCAACGACCCGAAGCATTTCAAACGGAACAAGAACGGAACATACACTCTGGTGTAGCACTTCGCTCTACGAATACACAAGAAGAGCGCGCCGAAAGGCGCGCTCTTGTCGTATACTAAGCGCATGGCAGATAGTCACGGCAAAGGGGGCTTGCCGCTCATGGGGCTGGCAGTAGCTATCCAGCACAAGCTTCACGATCAGGGCTACCACATGCGGGCGCGCCCGCTCATCATTCTTTTCACCATCCTCAACGTGGGGTTCTTATTCTGGGACCCGTATCAGACGCTCCGCAACTACGAGCTCCTCGGATTCTTCTCGCCGCTCTGGGTGCCATATATATTCGGCCGCTTCGCCTTCATCCGATTCGTACAGTCCAGGCGTGCCAATTTCATCGCGAATCAGAACTTTATCCTGCTCGAGCTGCGCATGCCACGCGACAGCAAGAAGACGCCGCTCGCGATGGAGACGATATTCTCGGCCCTGCACGTGACCTCGGGAGAGACGACCTGGTGGAAGAAATACATCCTCGGGAACCTGCGTCCTTGGTTCTCGTTCGAGATAGTATCGCTCGGCGGCCGCATCCACTTCTATGTATGGCTGCGCGAAGGCTGGCGGCGCAGCCTTGAGAGCTTCTTCTACGGACAGTATCCGGATATGGAGATAATCGAAGCTGAAGACTATAGCCGACTCGTGGATCCTGTGGCTCCGGGCTGGAGCAGATTCGGCAACGAGTTCGCCCATACAAAGGTCGATCCATATCCCATAAAGACATACGTCGACTATGGGCTTGATAAGGCAGGCGCAGAGCCTGAGGAAATAACCGACCCGATGGCTCAGCTCATCGAATTCCTGGGCTCCATAGGTCCGAAAGAACAGCTCTGGCTCCAATTCATCATCCGACAGACCGGAGGTGAGAAATACGAAGGAATGGTGAACAAGGAGGGAAAGCCGTATACGTGGAGAGACGAAGCCACTGCGGAGATAGATAAGCTGCGCGCAGCAACGGTGCGCATCATGAAGAGGACCGATCCTACGACGGGTCAGACGATAGAATCCGAAGGCTTCCCGAATCCTTCCAAGGGCCAGTCGGAGATGATAAACGCAATCGAGCGCAACATCAGCAAGCAGGGATTCGATGTCGGCATCCGCTCTATATACACCGCACCCGACGACTCATTCCAAGGAAGCATGATCACTCCTATCCTTCACTCGATGTTCAAGCCGTTTAATAACGAGAGCTATAACGGCATCAAGCTTCTCGCGAAGTTCTCCGCAGGCTTCAACGACTATCCGTGGGAGGATGTCGGCATGCATCACCGGCACCATCTGGAGGAGCTCCTCGTTGAGTTTTACCGTAGGCGCTGTTACTTCCATCCGCCGTACGTCGGTCCCTGGATGGTCATGAGCAGCGAGGAACTCGCGACCATCTACCACGTGCCGGGTGCCCATATCGCGACCCCGAGCCTGCCGCGTATCCAGTCGGCCACGAGCGGCGCGCCGTCAAACCTTCCGACATAGCGATATGGGGCTTCATTTCCTTAAACCGTATATCGCGGGCCTGCGCGCGCTATCCTATAGCAGACGCCTGATTGTCGTCGGTCTTCTTCTCTTTACGCTCATTACGTTCGGCGTCGCCTGGAGGTTCTCAGCGCCGCCCGCATTCCCGACCGACGCGCTCATCACCATCCCCGCTGACTCCTCCGCACGCGACTTCGCGCGGATACTCAAGTCGGACGGTGTCATCCGTTCATCGTCTGCCTTCCTGATTCTCGCGCGGATAAGCGGACTTGATCATAGCCTTGACCCGGGCACGTATGTCTTCAAAGAACCGATGAACGTGACCGGCATCGTCTCGTATATCGGCCATGGCCGGCACGGCATAAGTCCCGCGCGCGTTACGCTAACTGAGGGCATGACGACGAGCGACATCGCAATAACGCTCGACGAGAACGTACCAGGTTTCGACAAGCCAGCCTTTCTCACAGCCGCCTCAACCAGCGAGGGGTACCTCTTTCCGGACACCTATTTCTTTATGCCCGGCGAGAGCCCGGACGACGTCGTGGTGCGACTTCGTTCGCGCTTCAGCGAGCAGATAGCGACCATAACGCCTGAGATCCTAGCTTCTCCGCACTCCTTCAGCGACGTCGTCATCATGGCTTCAATTCTCGAACGGGAGGCGAAGACGCTTACCGATAAGCGCATGGTCGCCGGCATTCTCTGGAATCGCATACGCAAAGGCCTTCCGCTTCAGGTTGATGCTGCCTTCGGCTATATCCACGATGAGAACGGCTATACGCCGACTGCTCTCGACCTGCAGTCGGACTCCCCCTACAACACCTACAGGAATAAGGGGCTGCCGCCCGGCCCTATCTCAAATCCTGGGCTTGAATCTCTCCTTGCTGCCGTGACGCCGACCAAGACCGATGATCTCTACTATCTGACCGGGCGCGACGGTCTCATGCATTACGCTAAGACATTCGAAGAGCATAAGAAGAATCGCGCGCTCTATCTCGATTAGTCTGCGGCTTTCTCCTTCACTTAGAGACGAGTATAGTGTCGTCATGAATTTGAGTTTTAGCAGCCGTCCTAAGAGGCTTCTGAAAAACCCGATATACAAGGCGGAGCAGAACGAGGACTCGAGTCGTACTCAGGCGTACGATGAAAGTCCGAGTGATAGCGACAACGCAGTAGATCGGGGAATTTCAGGAGTCTCTGGCAAAAGGGTGTTCGTGGGACTTTCTGGCGGAGTCGACTCCGCCGTATCTGCAGCACTCATGCAGAAGGCAGGCGCAGCCGTTACCGGCGTATTCATCAAGGGCTGGTACCCGCCCGGCATGCCGTGTACGTGGGCACAGGAGCGACGCGACGCCATGCGCGTGGCCGCCTATCTGCGTATTCCATTTCGGACACTCGACGCCTCGAAAGAATATAAGGCCGGAGTCATCGACTATCTCTTGCGCGAATACAAGGCAGGACGCACCCCCAATCCCGACATCATGTGCAACCGGGATGTGAAATTCGGCGCCTTCTATGCGTATGCGATGCAGGAGGGCGCCGATTATATCGCTACCGGCCACTACGCGGAGATACGGCGTGACGAGAAGGGTGTGCATCTCCTGCGCGGTGCGGACGCCACGAAAGATCAGAGCTACTTCCTCTGGGCCGTACCGAAGGAAACGCTTGCGCAGACGCTTTTCCCTGTGGGCGGCATGCCAAAGGCCTCAGTGCGCGCGCAAGCGCGCGCACTGCGACTCCCGAACGCTGCCAAGCCTGACAGTCAGGGCATATGTTTCCTCGGCACGGTTTCCGTAGAGGATTTCTTGCGAAAGGAATTCGGAAGTACGCCCGGCAAGGCACTTAGCGTGGACGGAACGGAAGTTGGTACCCATGACGGCGTCGTACTTCGCACGCTCGGCGAGCGCGTGGCTCTGGCTGACGCTCCCCCCGGACCCTGGTACGTTCTGCGCAAGGATATGGAGACGAATACTTTGACCGTATCCCATGACAGAGAAGAGGAATCCGCAGAGGCTAAGCAATCGATCCAACTTCTTGATTCGAATTTCTTTACCGAGCCCAGGCCCGATATGCCACTTGAAGCGCAGTATCGCTATCACGGTCCGCGCATATCAGGAACGTTCGTGAACGGAGTCTTCACTGCCTCCGTGCCGCTTAGAGAGGCGGTTGCGAGCGGCCAGTCTCTTGTCCTCTATCTAGGGGAAGAATGTATCGGGGGTGGTAGTATTAAGTGAGTTGGTCGAAAAGGTTCCAGATACGAGGAAGGGCAAGGAAAGATTCGGAGGCGTACGGGTTAGTACGGTGAGAATCTTGACGAAGTCCTGACAACGTAGATGGACATTTTAGGCCTGCTCACTCTATGCCTGACATCGTAAAAACAGACGGAAGTGTCGAAGCCTGGGACAGTTCGAAGCTGGTCCGCTCGCTCGTTCGCGCAGGCGCGAGCGAGACGACCGCTGAGCGCATCCGGGAAACCATCGAAGCCACCATCGCCCCTACCGAGCAGAGCTCGCAGATATACCGCAGAGCTTTCACCATGCTGCGGCAGGAAGCACGCTCGACTGCAGCGCGCTATAGCCTGCGCCGTGCGCTCTTCGAATTCGGTCCCTCGGGACATCCCTTCGAGGACTTCGTGTCCGAGCTCTTCAAGAGCGAAGGATGGGAGGTGCAGCCTCGCCAGATCCTGCAAGGGAAGTGCGTACCGCACGAAGTGGACGTATATGCGATACGAAATGGTGAACACCTCGCGGCAGAGCTCAAGTATCACAATGATCCAGGGTATAAGACGGACGTGAAGATCGCGCTCTACGTAAAGGCGCGTATGGATGATATCTGGGCAGGGGACGGGCATGTGGCTGGTAGTAAACGAGTCGACCACGGCTTCCTCATCACGAATACGAAATTCACCCGGCAGGCAATTGACTACGCAACCTGCTCGAGTCTCTCGCTACTGGGTTGGAGCTATCCGCATCAAGGCAATCTCTATGACCGCATCGTCGCTTCAGGACTCTATCCCATCACCGCGCTCACGACGCTGCGCAAGGCAGAGAAGCGCCTCCTTATCGATCAGAACATCATCACGACCGAACTCCTGCGCGAACATCGGCAGGTCTTGCGCGAACTCGGCGTCTCAAGCGAGCGCGTGGGCGCCATCGTCGCCGAGATAGAGACCCTTCGCGATACGTCAAAGGACGTAATCCTCCACCACGCGGCATCATAATTCTCATTACTTCCATGGCCCGGTATGACAACATGGCATCGTGCATTTTCGCTGGTGTACACTAGGAGCATGAGACGCGTTTTAAACAAAGAACTTCAGCGTATGGAACTATATTGCGAAGTCACGCACACCAGCAATGCCATGTTGTCATAACCGGGTATGGCCTTCGAATACAAACTCAAATGGGAGAAAGGTCGCTTTGATCCCAAAAGTACGGAGCCCTATACGCTCTCACGCTCGAAGGTGGAGTTCTTTCTCGAGTGCCCGCGCTGCTTCTGGCTCGAAGCACGCTACGGCATAGGCCGCCCCTCCTCTTTCCCATTCACCCTCAATAACGTCGTGGACGAGCTCTTTAAGAAGGAATTCGACATCCTACGTGCAGGAGGTAAGAAGCATCCCTTGATGGAGACCTACGGCATCGACGCCATACCTATGAAGCATGAGAAACTCGAAGAGTGGCGCGATGCCTTCAAGCGCGGCGTGAAGGCGCATCACGCGGAAAGCAACATCACGCTTCGCGGCGGCATCGACGACGTATGGCAGGCGCCGAGCGGCGCGCTCCACATCGTCGACTACAAGGCAACCGGCGGCAAGGAAGAGGTAACGCTCGACGAGGAGTGGAAGGACTCGTACAAGCGTCAGGTGGAGATCTATCAGTGGCTCTTCCGCCATAACGGCTTTACTGTTTCTCCTATCGCTTATTTCGTATACGCGAACGCTCAGAACGACAGGGAGGCCTTCGATGGCAAGCTCGAATTTGATATCACCATCCTCCCATACGAGGGCGACGACTCCTGGGTAGATGGCGCGCTTACGGACATAAAGGCCTGTCTCGTGAATGATGAGATTCCAAAGCCAGGGAAACGCTGCGAATACTGCCCGTACCGCGAATATGCCGGCAAGAAGCTCCTCGAACTTCATAAAGCCAAGAAGTGATTTATATTCTTTTATCCCCATCGAACACAGCTTGACAACTTTACATATTGAAGTATTGTTATATAGGGAACCATGGGAGGCAAGACTATGTTCCGGAAACTCCTACTTGTAGCAGGGATATCGGTTTGCGCAAGCAGTACGTTGATTATGACGTACACGCTGTGGACCGTTACTCCTCCGTCTCCGTTTCCGCTCTCACAAGCGAAAGCGGAGCAGACATGCCCGCGCAACAGTGCTGAACTGACGACTGCTCACGACTCGAGCGGATCCTATCAGGTCTACATCTGTGGCGACGGCAGCAGAATCGACGCGTTCGAATGACGTCGAAGAAAGAGAGGGCGGTCCGCGATGCGGTCCGCCCCTCCTTTATTGGTATACTTTTTATATGGATGTGAAGCTAGAGCCATCATGGAAGAAGGCGCTTGAAAGCGAATTCGGGGAGAAATATTTTCAAGAGCTGACTAATTTTGTAAAGCAAGAGTATCTGGAAGCGAAGGTGTATCCGAAGCCTGCGAACATTTTCAAGGCCTTCGAACTGACGCCCTTTGATAAAGTTAAGGTAGTTATCCTCGGCCAGGATCCGTATCACGGTCCCAAACAGGCCATCGGCCTATCGTTCGCGGTAGAGAGCGATATGCCGCTCCCGCCGTCGCTTCGTAATATCTATAAGGAACTCCAGAACGATCTCGGAAAGCCGCTCGTACATACTGACGGCGACTTATCCCGATGGGCCAAGCAGGGCGTATTACTCCTTAACGCGACGCTTACCGTGAGGGCCAGCAGCGCCGGCTCGCACCAAGGAAAGGGTTGGGAACGGTTCACCGATGCTGCCATCAAGGCGCTCTCAGATTCGCGCGAGCATCTCGTATTCATACTCTGGGGAAACTATGCGAGACAGAAGGCAGGCGCCGGCCTTATCGACCGCAACAAGCATCTGGTGATCGAGTCTGCGCACCCGTCGCCCTTCAGTGCCGCTAACGGCTTCTTCGGCAGCAAGCCGTTCAGCAGAGCAAACGAGTATCTAGAGGAGCACGAAGAGAAGCCTATAGACTGGCTCTAAGCAGGTGAGTTATGCCTGCTTGGCGAGCCAGGTAGCGTACTTCTTCGCCATATCCTCGAAACTCTTCTTATTGTTCGCGATCTCCTTCTTGCCGTGAACCATATGGATGGCGGCACCGAGCTTGATGGGGCCTGATTTCGGACGGATCTTTTGAAGGTCGTCCACGCGCTTCTTCGCTCTACGTATCTTTGTGCTCGCGGGCATCGTGACATCCTTCACGAATGAGTCAGCGGAAAGCTTCGAACCTGTCGCCATCTTCACGAACGTGGCAAACGTATAGCGCGAACCGAATTTCCAGACTTCACGCATTTCCGCACCTACTTTCGGATTGTCGACTATACGTCCGTACTTCTTGTAGAAATAGTCGCGCCACTGGCTGAGCGCGAGCGTGGCGAGGCCATAGCCGTGATAGGCAGCCGAGCTCTCCCATGAATAAATATGCGGGACCATGAGGGCGCGCAGAGAATCAACGGACTGGTCATAGTATTTCTTGTAATTGCGCTTGGCTATGAGCAAGACTTTCTCGCGCGTGAGATCTTTCGCTTCATATATCTCGCGCTCGAAGCTTGAGACGAACATGATGGGATTGAGCGCCGTAGGCTGCAGCAGCTCAAGCTGCTTCACCTTGCGTTCGAAGAGCGAGAATGGATACGGATTCCCTTCGGCATCCTTCGCGTAGCGGATACGCCATTCGATGCTCGAGTACATGGTGTCGAGGAACATGCTGTGATTCTCTGCCCAGGAAGCAGTGCTCGGCGCGTATTCATGATTAAGACATACTTCACGCTCTTCGATATTGAGGTAGTGAGCGGCATGTCCGCCCTCATGGAAGAGGGTATTGCCGCCCTGTACGCCTGAGCCGACCTGGCCGGGCACCACGTTGCAGGTGAAATTCGCGGTGCCGGGAATGCGTCGGCCTTTCTCGTAATGCACGAGATTCGGCCAGTGGCAGAAGCCGTTATTCCACTTTCCTGCGCGGTCAAGCAGATCGAGCTTCAGCGTTCCGCCGCGATAGTCGATACCGAGCGCCTGGAAGGACCGGCCCCAGCGCAGTAGCGCATCACCAAACTGGAAGTACGGATCCTCTTCTTTCGTGAAGTCGCCCGCCATCATGTAGCTGAAGTTCCATGGCTTGCGTAGTCCCGGGCGCTTTTCTTCGGCCGCGCGTATCCCTTTGAAGGCGTACTTCGTGCGCTCATAAATGGCATCAAAGATGGAGAAAAGCTCGTCCTTGGTCATGCCGTCCTCGCGTTCCACCTTCATCGCGTAGAAGTCCGGATAGCCGAGCATGCGTGCGTACTGATTGCGCATCTTCACGAGCTGCAGATATTCGGGAATAAGATCAGTGGCGAGTTCTTCGCGCGCCGTAAAGCAGGCCTTGCGCACTTTCTCGTCCGGATGCGTGCCGATCATCGTGGCCATCTTGACCGATGAAGCCCGGACGAATCTCTTGGTACGCGGATCGATATATCCTTCTTTGCGCGTCGAACGGCGCTTCGTTATCTTCGTTTCAAGCTTCGCCACCTTTTCCTTGAGCGGTAGTGTTTCCGCAGGTGACTGATTGGCTTCGAAGTAGTATATCCAGGCATCCAGACGCGCCTTGGTTGCGGCATTCGCGCCTTCGCGCAGCGCGCGAACCATTTCGAGATTCGTCGCGCTCGACCGGAAAACCTCTATCTTTCCCTGAGCCGCATCCTTGCGCGCGTCTACCGACGGATCGCCCATATAGGAGATCCAGAAGAGTTCCTCGTAGTTCTTGTGGAGCTTTAGCAGATCACTATTAAGCTTCGCGAGCGCTTTTTCCGCAGTAGTCATATACAGGTATTGTAGACCAGTCGCGGGGCATCAGCCAATGAGAAATCTCAAGCATGTCTAGGTGACACCTAGACATGCTTAGTCATGTCGTGATGGCGTTAGCGGCACGAGATTGGTATCCTTGGCGTACATGGCAACCAAGACGATAGGAGGCACGAAGAAATCAGGTGATTCGTTGGTTCAAGGCATCAGCTTCGTACAAGAGTTGGGCGGTATAGAAGAGTACCGTCTCGATAGCAACGGCCTGCGCATCCTGCTTATCTCTGACTCGAGCGTGCCGGTAGCAGGCTGCATGGTCACGTATCACGTCGGCTCTCGAAACGAGGCGGTCGGACACACCGGCGCGACACATCTCCTCGAGCATCTTCTCTTCAAAGGTTCGGAGAAATTCAACGCTGCGAAGGGAAGCAGCATCGACATGCTTCTGGAGCGCAAGGGCGCAGCTATGAACGCTTCGACCTCCTTTGATCGCACGAATTACTATGAGGTACTTGCGAGCTCCGAGCTGCCGCTTGCCATCGAGATAGAGGCCGACCGCATGCGCACCGCACTCTTCACTGAAAGCAACCGGCAGAGTGAGATGCCCGTCGTGCGCAACGAATACGAATGGTATGAGAACGAGTCCTGGGCGGCGCTCGAGAAGGAGATATGGGCGGCAGCGTATATCGCGCATCCTTATCACCACCCCATCATCGGCTGGAAGAGCGATATCGAGAACGTACCCATAGAGCGGCTCCGAAAGTTCTACGACGACTTCTATTGGCCTAATAATGCGACGCTCACCATCGTCGGCAGTTTCGATACCCTTACGGTCTTCGCCGCCATACGGACGCACTTCGGCGTACACCCCGCGTCGCAGGAACCCATTCCGACCATGTATACCGAGGAGCCTGTGCAAGAGGGTCCGCGTCGCGTGGTCCTCAAGCGCGCAGGAAATCCGGTGGTTAGCATCGCTCACAAGATACCGAGCGCGCTCCACGCCGATATGCCGGCATTGCTCGTACTCGCGAGCGTACTCTACGAAGATAAGACGAGCCGTCTCTACAAGGCCTTTATCGATAGTGCGCTTGCGACCGACATCATGGTGTCCTGCAATCAGACGCGCGACCCGAGCCTCTTCCAGACATCCGTCACCCTTGCGCCCAGCACGCCGCATCAGAAAGCTGAGCAGGTAGCGCACAAGGAGTATGAACGGATAGCAAATGATGGAATCAGCAGCGCCGAGCTCACCGCTGCAAAGCGTGCGGCGCGCGTCTACGCTGCGCGGCGCAAGGACGGACCGTATGCGCTGCTTTCTGCTATTAACGAAGACATCGCCTCGGGCGATTGGACGAACTTCGTGCGGCTTCCAGGAGCGATAGAAGGCGTCACCGTCCGCGACGTGAAGCGCGTTGCGCAGACGTATCTTGTCGACGACCAGATGACGGTCGGCTGGTTCGTAAACGCTGTCGCATAGATTGTATGGAGAACGAACGCATGAACATCACGGAACACGAGAAAGGGCCTATGCGCCTCTTCGCAGCGCGCACCGCTGCGCCAGACGTCGTGACGATAGAAGGCAGCGTACTTGGCGGCTACTGCATGCTGCCACGCGAACGGACCATGGTACCGCGCATCGCGACCGGACTCCTTGATGCAGGAACGGCGACGAAGACCAAGGACGAGTTGCGCGGCGCGCTAGCTAGCCGCGGAGCATCGCTGCATTTCTCGCCCGGAGGCGACCGGACTCATTTCTCCGCAACCTGTCTTCCCGAAGATGCTGAATTCGTCTTCAAGCTCATCCGTGAATGCCTGTCCGAGTCCTCATTCCCGACGAGCGAAGTAGCGGCGCAGAAGAAACGGACATTGGCAGAGCTTGAAGAGTCAAAGCGCGATACCTCCCAGCAGGCGCTCTATGCCTTTTCACGGCTCGTCTTCGATAGGACACACGTGAATTACGCTGATACGACCGAGACTGAGATAGAGCGGGCGGCGAAGGCGACGCGTAAAGATATGACCAACTTCCGCTCGCTTCTGGGACAGGGCGGGCTCGTGCTTGCCGTCGCTGGCGACGTGAGGGCAGACGAGATACTCACGAAGGCCGCGACTGTCTTCGCCAAGCTTCCAGGCGGAACGGCGCAGATGACGCAGAAGGCTCCGAACCGTAAGCGTCCCTCGTCCGAAGAATCCCTCATCTCAATTGCCGACAAGGCGACGCTCGACGTCTATATGGGCGCAAGTATACCTTTTACCTACGACAGTCCGGAGTACCTGCCGCTTGCAGTCCTTACGAGCATGCTCGGCGGGAACGGTTTGTCGACCGCGCACCTTATGCGAACCATCCGAGAACGCGACGGCCTGACCTATGGCATCTACGCGAGCCTTGCAGGCTTTGGCGGCCTATCTGAGGGCGCGCTACGCATTCAGGCAACGTTCTCGCCTGCGACCTTTGAGCGGGCAGTAGATACGACGCGTAAAGAGATACGAGTTTTCCTTGACTCCGGCATGACCGAAGAAGCCTTGGCTGCTAAGAAGGACGAACTCATCGGCCGGTATTACGTGGGACTTTCGACCACTCGCGGACTTGCAGGTACGCTCCACAAGATAGGCGTGGAAGGGAAGCCGCTCGGCTACGCCGACGAATATCCAGACCTGATCCGCGCTATCACGCTCGCTGACATCAAGAACGCGGCGAGCTATGTGCCGTTCGACAAGCTTTCGCTCGCAGCAGCCGGCACATTCATTAAAAAGTAAGCCCGTGCTATCGTCTTTCATATGACCGTTTCAGAAGTACGCAAACGATATCTTGAGTTCTTCAAGGCGCGCGGGCACGTGATCATCCCCTCGGCTCCTATCGTGCCGGGCAACGATCCGACGACGCTTTTCACGAGCAGCGGCATGCAGCCTCTCGTTCCGTATCTCCTCGGTAAAGAGCATCCTGAAGGCAACCGGCTCGTAAACTCGCAGATGAGCTTCCGCGCAGGTGATATCGAAGAGGTGGGAGATAATCGCCATACGACCTTCTTCGAGATGCTTGGCAACTGGTCGCTCGGTGATTATTTCAAGCAGGAGCAGCTCCCATGGATATTCGATTTCATGACAAGCAAAGAAACGGGTTTAGGCTTCGATCCTGAAAAGATCTATACGACAGTTTATAGCGGGGACTCGGAGGCTGGCATGTCTCTTGATGCGGAATCAGTAGAGATATGGAAAAAGCTTTTTAAGGAAAAGGGCATCGAGGCCGAATTGGTAATACTTGATACGGAAGAAAAGGGATATGAGCTTGGAACGCAAGGGGGTCGCATCTTTGCCTACGGTTCAAAGAAGAATTGGTGGAGCAGAAGCGGAGTTCCCATGAACATGCCTGCTGGCGAGCCAGGAGGACCGGATTCAGAGATCTTCTATGACTTCGGTGCATCACCTGACTCCCCAGGAGGACATGCATCTCCTACTGATGACCAAAAATGGGGCACATACTGCCATGTGAACTGCGACTGCGGTCGTTTCGTAGAGATATGCAATTCGGTCTTCATGCAGTTTATAAAGAATCCTGACGGTACCTTCTCAGATCTACCTAAGCAGAATGTGGACTTCGGTGGAGGACTTGAGCGTTTTACCTGTACGACTTTGAATAGTTCCGACTTGTTCGATATTGATGTATTTGACACTGCGCGAAATATCTTAGGCCAGCGCGCTGGAAAGGAATACGGTGAGGATGCAGTGGCTACACACGCCATGCGTATCATTCTTGATCATGTACGAGCGGCATCCTTCATGCTTGCCGAAGGAGTCCTTCCGTCCAATACCGAAGCTGGATATGTGCTCCGCCGTCTCATCCGCCGCGCTATCCGCGAAGCTGATAGGCTCGGCATTCAAGAGAGCGTACTTGCCGATGTGGCCCGTGGCTACGGGGAAGCGTATGCCGACCACTATCCTCATGTGCTCGCCGCAAGCGCGACTATTAAGGACGAGCTTGCCAAAGAAGAAGAGAAATTCAGGAAGACCTTATCTCAAGGCATGCGTGAGCTCGAGAAGCTCATTTCAGGTGGAACTATCGCTCCTGAAGACGTGTTCACCCTCTTTACTTCATATGGATTCCCGGTCGAGATGACCGAGGAGATCGCGAACGAACGCGATATAGAGATCGACCTGAACGCAGTCATGAAGCTTATGGAAGTTCATCAGGAAACCTCGCGCGCCGGAGGCGCGCAGCGTTTCGCCGGAGGATTGGCTGACCACGCGGAGCAGACCGTGCGTTATCACACGCTCCATCACATCCTGCTCGCGGCGCTCCAGAAAGTACTGGGGACAGAGGTGAAGCAGCGCGGCAGCAACATCACGAGCGAGCGCCTGCGCATCGACTTCTCATGGGGCGCGAAGATGACCGACGAGCAGAAGGCAGAAGTTGAGAAGATCGTGAACGAAGTCATCGCTCAGGACTTACCCGTCACGCGCACCGTCATGCCGCGCGAGGAGGCGGAGAAACTGGGCGCGCAGATGGAATTCGGCGTGAAGTATCCGGATATGGTATCGGTCTATTCGGTCGGCCCCGCACACGCTACCGAGACTGAGCCCGATATTCCGAACGCCTTCTCTCTTGAGTTCTGCGGCGGTCCACATGTCGCGAACACGAGCGAGATACGCGCAGGCGGCACGTTCAAGATACAGAAAGAAGAGGCAGTCGCCGCAGGCGTTCGGAGGATCAAAGGAGTGTTGGTATAGAGTATTTGGTATTACTCGAAAGTTCATCTTGGGTAGATTAAGCTCACGCGTATGAAAAATATCATCAATATTTCTGAGATCGAACAACAGGCAAGTCCCGCTCCCATGCCGCAGAGCGTTAAAGAGCGCTTTGAGGGCGCGACTATGGGATTCATAGGGCCGCGCATCGGTGCGCAAAAGCTCGGCTACAACATCACGGTAGTCCCTGCAGGGAAGCGCGCATTTCCTTTCCATAACCACTACGCTAACGAGGAGATGTTCTTTATCCTCGAAGGAGAAGGCGAGATCCGGCTGGGTTCAGAACGCTTTCCTGTGAAGAAAGGCGACTTCATAGCATGTCCTTCGGGCACAGGAGTCGAGCACGCGCATCAGATAATAAATACGTCTACGGAAGAGCTTCGGTATCTGGCTGTCTCGACCAAGATCTCTCCCGAGATAGCGGAGTATCCTGACACCGGGAAATTCGGCGTGCTCGCAGAGAATTTCCGCTTCGTGGGACGAACCGAGAACTCTCTCGACTACTGGGAAGGGGAGTAGCACTGGGTACCAGAAACTCAAAGAATTTATTAGGTATACCCAGTACCCGGGTGTATTAACGCTACGTGCTGGGTATACTGTATCCATACCTTTAATCGCCAGGCACTAACCTATTACGAGCCCGTATGAGCAAGACCATCACCGATATCATCCCTCCTTCGCGCCGCAGGCGCATGGAAGCAGAGAACGAACAGGCTCCTGAGATGGAAATGGACGAGCCAGCTGCGGCATACGTTCCGCCGCGCCCACCACGTCCTGTAAGCGACCGTCCGTATCGCGCGAACTCAGGCGGTCCTCGCCGCTTCCCGTGGGCAGTCGCTCTGGTGGCGCTTATCGTTGTCATAGGTTCTGCGGCTGCACTCTATGCCTTCGCGGGCGCGAAGGTGACCATAACGCCGACTTCGACGACGGCGAACGTATCTGGCGACTTTACCGCGACGTTCGCTTCCGGAGATCTGCCATACGAGCTCATTACGGTCGACAAGACCGTCGCCGCGAACGTTCCGGCGGAGAGCACCGAGACCGTGAACGACCCTGCGCAGGGCACCATCACCATCATGAATGCGCAGAGCACTCCGCAGACCCTTATAAAGAACACGCGCTTCCAGTCACCTGACGGCCTTATCTTCCGCATCCAGGACTCGGTCACGATTCCTGGCGGCTCCATAAGCTCTCCCGGAAGCGTCCAGGCTCCTGTGTCGGCTGATACCGGGGGGGAGCAGTACAATATCGCTCCTACGACCTTTACCGTTCCAGGCCTTAAGGGCTCAAAGTCGTTCGATCTCGTGACCGCAAAGTCGACCGAGGCGATGGCCGGTGGGTTCTCAGGTACGCGTCCGTCAGTAGGCCAAGCTACGCGCGATGCGCAGAACGAGAAGAGTAAGACCGCCCTCACTTCAAGCATTAGCGACGAGGTCATCTCGAAGCTGCAGAGCGGATATGTCGTCATTCCAGGCGCAACCTTCATCACCTACACTCCGACGAATGACACGGCAGGGAAGGACAATACCGTGAATGTGAACCTTAAGGGCACCGCTGTCGCTGTTGCCATGCCCCAGGCAGCACTCGCCAAGGCCATCAGCTACCGCGTGAACGGCAGCTATGCAGGCCAGCCGGTATCCCTTACTAATCCCCAGACTCTTGCTATGACCCCATCAAGTCCTGGCACGCCTACAGCCGAGCAAGGCAGCTTCGCCTTCTCCCTTACGGGCCCAGCTACCATCACCTGGGACGTGGACGCCGCAAAGATCGCCGGAGCCGTTGCCGGAAAGAGCCGCAGCGCAGCCTACACCATCATCCAGGGCTTCCCCGAGGTCGCAAAAGCTGTCCTCAATATCCGCCCCTTCTGGGCCGGCACCTTCCCGCAGGATCCTGCAAACATAATCATCGCGACCACTACTCCTCAGAACTAAGGTGATATAGCAACACGAATGCCCGCGCACTACGTGCGCGGGCATTCGTGTTGGTCATTATCTAAAATAAGCTTGGAGTATATAAATAGTGCGCGCCCGACGGGAACAAGTCCGATCGGGCGCACGTTTGAGGAGGATTGGAGGAGAAGTCAGGCGGATTTGGATTTATTCCAATAGTAGTGCATCTTGCCGGCAGAGGTAAGGCCGAGAGGCTCAAACATCTTGAACCGACGATATGGCTCTTCCCTGAGCACCTGCCTTGCGTCGTAGCACTGAAGTGCGGTCCATGCCGGATCGAAGGTGGCATTATCGGCCGCTTTGCAAGCGTCGACGATGAGATGGTCCACCATCATGACCAGCCGCTCTAAATTGAAGTTCTTAAGCTGTGCCGGCACGGATCCACTCAACTCGACGATATCCGTGAGAGCTTCGCCGACCTCCTTGAGGATCATCCTCCTCTTGGTCAGAGTCCTCTTGCCGCGCGCTCCCGCCCACATCAGGACGATGCCCAGAAGGGCGATTGCGAGCGCAGGCGCGGCGCTGTTTGCCAACACCAGGATGACGATACTGATGGGAAAGATAAGCAACCCGCCGGCGTAAATCGGCTTGTCACCGTAATCGCGCATCGAGCGCGGGTAACGGAGCAAGATATCCTTCGAACCCGGCCAGTTTCCGGAGATGAATCCAGGCAGCTCGTCCTTGCGAGCCAGTTCGGCGAGTTCAATTTCGGTATATGCCATGATAGTCACTCCACACTGCACTTTGTATCGGCCCCACGGCCAGAGATACGGAGACACCACTGTCTCATGTCCGAACAGGGTCAGCCCATCCAGCCATACTTCGTTCCTCTCAATCTGCCAAAGTACACACAGACTGTGTATATTATAATACATATTTACTACATCTGTCAATATACACTCGCGCAGTAAGGTGCCGCCTTACTGCGCTCTCTTAGCGGACCGAGCCGGATTCGGCACTAGGCAGGTTGCTTGTTGACGAACTTATGGCGCATATGTTAGATTAACTAGGCTCCACATGGAAGAAAGCAAGACGGATGAAACAACGGGTACCGTAGAAGAGGTGCTCCCTAATTCTTTATTCCGTGTCCGCATGTCGTCGGGAGAACTTCAGCTCTGCTACCTCGCCGGAAAGATGCGCCTGCATCGCATCCGCGTGCTGGTTGGAGACAAAGTCGAACTGGTCCTCGAGCCATACGGCGGCAAAGCACGCATCGTGAGGAGACTATCCTAGGCTTCCGAGCCACCAACAACACATGAAAGTCCGCGCATCAATCAAAGTACAGCAGCCAGGAGATATCATCGTCCGTCGTCGCGGGCGCTTGTACCGTATAAACAAGCGCAATCCTCGTCGCAAGGCTCGCCAAGGCTAATCGCGCCAGTTCCATTTACATAATCCTTACTTACCTAACTTATCCCGTTCATGCGTATCGCCGGTGTCACCCTTCCAGATAACAAGCAACTCGCGTACTCGCTGCCGCTCATCTTCGGCATCGGTCCTACGCGTGCGCTCGATATCCTCAAGGAGGCGAAGATCATTGCTACCAAGAAGGGAAGCGAGCTTACTGCTGAAGAGGAACAGACCATCCGTGCGCTCGCCGAAGGCTACACCATCGAGGGCGAGCTGCGCCGCGAAGTAGGCGGAAACATCAAGCGCCTCAAGGACATCCGCTCGGCTCGCGGCGTACGCCATGAGCGTCGCCTTCCGGTCCGTGCCCAGCGCACCAAGACGAATTCCCGCACCGTGCGCGGAAACACGCGCAAGACGATGGGTAGCGGTCGCCGCAGCCTCGAGAAGACATAATTCGCTTTCGGCACTATTTCACTAATTTAATCTATGGGTAAGAAACGAATCGTTAAGATGAGGGGCAAGGGCCTCGACCAGGGCCGCAAGGACCGTGCTCTTTCGAAGATCGCTAAGAAGCGTATCGATCGCGGCGTACTCCATGTTGAAGCTACCTTCAACAACACGAAGGCCGTCCTTACCGACGAGAAGGGAAATGCCATCATGTCTTCCTCATCCGGAGCGCTCGGCTTCGCAGGAGCTCGCAAGTCGACTCCGTACGCAGCGGCTAAGGTCGGTGAGCTTCTCGGAGAGAAGGCGGCTATCATCGGACTCAAGGAAGCTACCATCATCATCCGCGGTGTAGGTGCAGGTCGCGAATCCGTACTCCGCGCCTTCTCCGGCAAGGGCATCCAGATCCGCGCCATCAAGGATGCGACTCCGGTGCCGCATAACGGCCCGCGCCCGAAGAAGGCACGTCGCGTATAACGTTGCTGCTGTAATTCCACTACTTATTTTATGAAAATCGGACCAAAGTATAAGATCGCCCGCCGTCTCGGCCCCTCGGTATTCGAGAAGACCCAGACCCAGAAGTTCGCGCTTTCCCAGGAGCGCCGCGGGATGAAGCCGCGCGGTCGCGGTCGCGGACCGACCGAATACGGCAAACAGCTCCTCGAGAAGCAGAAAGTGCGCATGACCTACGGCCTCACCGAGCGCCAGTTCAGCAAGTACGTCGCGCAAGCTATGAAGACGCACGCGACTGCGGAGCTGACGCCGACTGATGTACTCCATCGCGCACTCGAGCTCCGTCTCGATAACGTCGTCTACCGCATGGGTCTCGCCCCGACCCGTCAGGCAGCGCGCCAGATGGTCTCTCACGGCCACATTACGGTGAACGGCCGCAAGACGACCGTCCCGTCGCGTCACGTGAGCCTTACCGAGAAGATCGGCGTGCGCGAGGGAAGCAAGAAGAGCGTGCTCTTCGAGAATTTCGGCGAGCGTTTTGCGGAGCGTTCTCTTCCGTCATGGCTTACGTGGAATCCGAAGTCCATGGAGGGAGGCGTAGCGAACATGCCGTCAGAGGAGGCAGCGACTCCTGCGGGAGACCTCTCCGTCGTGCTCTCGTTCTACAGCCGGTAGTGCCAGGCATAAGGGCCTAATCTGCTTTGTTGCAGAACCCGAAATTTCTTCCACCGTACGACCCAGTACGTTTCCAGAAATTCCGAGCTCTGCGCCTCGCATCTCAGACCCTTATGCCTGGCACTAGAGGCCACGAGTTTATATTATTAAATCTAGTTGAATACGATTGAGTTATGGACCACCAGATCACCCTTCCGTCAAAGCCACGCGTCGTCTCCGAAGAGGGGATGCAGGGCATCTATGAGATAGACTCGCTCTATCCGGGCTACGGCCACACGCTTGGAAACTCGCTGCGACGCATCATCCTTTCCTCGCTCCCAGGAGCAAGCATCACCTCGGTGAAGATCGAGGATGTATCGCACGAATTCGCTACTATCGAGGGCATCCGCGAATCGGTCATGGAGATCCTCCTTAACCTTAAGCGCGTACATTTCACGCTGCATGGCGACGAGGCACAGACTATCCGCCTATCCGTTAAGGGCCCACAGCAGGTAACCGCAGCTAACTTCAGCCTTCCGACTCAGGTCGAGATAGCTAACCCTGACGCGCACGTCGCCGACATCACCGGCAAGGCATCGTTCGAACTCGAAGCGACCATCGAACGCGGACTTGGCTACGTGCCACGGGAAGTCCTCACGAAGGACAAGGTAGACATCGGCACTATCGCGCTCGACGCGACTTTCACCCCTATCCGCCGCGCTAACTACGAGGTGGAGAACATGCGCGTGGGCGATCGTACAGACTTCAATCGCCTGCGCATCCTCATCGAGACGAACGGCACTATCGCTCCGCGCGAAGCGCTCGAGCGCTCTATCGAGATAATGATCCACCAGCTAAAGTCCATCGTAGGCTTCCAGGAAGAAGTCGAGGCTCCGCAGCTTGGAGGAAACAGCGCAAGCGCTGAATCCGCAGCAGGAGGCAAGGACGCGTCGAAGGTTAAGGTCGAGGAGCTGGGTCTCAGCGCCCGCATCACGAGCGCGCTTACCGACGCCGGCATCAAGTCGGTCGCCGGACTCGTCAAGAAGAGCGCGAGCGCGCTCAAGGAGCTTGATGGCGTCGGCGACAAGGCCGTAGCCGAGATCAGCGAGGCTCTCGGCACGCTCGGCCTCGAGCTTAAGGGCGAATAAGCTCAAGCTTGGACGTAATCACTAAGTAGTGTTAAAGTAGGAAGGTATGCGACATCAGCACAAGGGACGATCGTTCGGACGGCCAAAGAATCAGCGCATAGCGCTGATGCGGTCGCTTGCTCGCTCCCTTATCATCCACGAGGGCATCGCCACCACCGAGGCTAAGGCTAAGGAGCTTCGTCCATTCATTGAGAAGCTTATTTCTCATGGACGCAACGACACGGTGGCTAATCGCCGCCTGGTCGCGAGCCGTCTCGGCAACGAGGACGCGCTCGTGAAGAAGGTCTTCACCTCTATCGCGCCTCGCTACGCGAGCCGCCCGGGAGGCTATACCCGCATCGTGAAGCGCGCGCCGAACGCCGTGAACGCTCGGGACAACGCCTATATCGCCTTCGTCTAGCTACTTCCACCATGACCGCCATGAAATCAATCGCACAGAAAGTAAGCGCGCAGCGCACCCTTCAGGGAGTGGACACCGTGTCCTATACCATCGACGCTTCCGGCCGTACGCTCGGCCGCGTCGCGAGCGACGCTGCAAGCGCGCTGCTCGGCAAGAAGTCGGCACAATACGTGAAGAACTTCGTCATTCCGACCGAAGTGACCATCACGAATGCCTCGAAGCTCTCTATCAGCGAGCGCCGCATGGCTGGAAAGGAGTACGTCCGCTACACCGGATACCCCGGGGGCCTGCGAAAGACGAGCATGTCGCTCCTCAAGGACAAGAAGGGAATCGAGGAGGTGTTGCGTAAGGCCGTCGACGGTATGATCCCGCGCAACAAGCTGCGCAAGGAGCGCATGAAGCGGCTCACCATCACCGCATAGTTTTATCATTCTTTACCTGTATGCCTGAAACACCTATCCGCTATACCCTGGCCGTCGGCCGCCGCAAGACCGCTACCGCGCGCGTTAAGCTCACGCCCGCAGCTGAGACCAGTATCGTGATAAACGGCCTGCCTGGCGAGGAGTATTTCAAGACCAAGGAGCGTCGCTCTATCCCTCTTGATCCGCTCGGTCTTGAAGAAGTGACCGGCACTTTCGCTATCGAAGCCAAGGTGAACGGAGGAGGCGTCAACGCTCAGGCAGAAGCGATTCGCATGGGTGTCGCTCGCGCAGTCACGCTTACCGACGCGAATCTCCGCACCCCGCTCAAGGTCGCAGGATTCCTGAAGCGCGACCCGCGCGCAGTCGAGCGCAAGAAGCCGGGACTTCGGAAGGCGAGAAAGAGTCCGCAGTGGAGTAAGCGATAACGCTACGCTCGCACAGTCCGTGCGGAAGAGCAGAAAAAGCCCCAGCGGGGCTTTTTCTTATGCTTCAGCGCGCGACTTTGACATAGCCACTTCGCGGACTCGCGGCGCAGAGCCGATGCCAAAGACCATGCTCGCGCACCTACGCAACTCTTCCGTACGGCTGTGCTCACTCCGACGATGGTCCGGAAAAGCTTAAGGTTATGAGTCTGCACAACGACATACATTCTTTGAGAGATTTCTTGCTACACTGAGGGCATATGAAACTTCATCCGATGGTAGCGGGGGTTATCAATGCGGTTCTTCCGGGACTCGGATACGTGCTGCTGAAAGAGCGTGTGGTATTCGGCTGGCTCATGCTCGTAGGTACCATTCTTTATGGCATCGTACTGTTCACTGATCCGTCATCAGTATTTGATACGCTGTTACTGGCGACCTCACCGCTCGGCAAAGTGATGGAAGCGTTGTCATACATACTGATAACGCTTGCCTTCGCGTATGACGCATACAGCATCGCTGCTGGGAGGCATACGATTACCGTAGCCCTGCCACCATTACCAACCGTTCCAAGAGCCTAATTTCTAACTCATATGAAAGGATTTGTAAGCAACATCGAAGAGGATTCGCTCCAGAATGATAATTTCCGTGAGGTGCTCTATACGGGCACGTACATGCAGCTCGTGGTCATGAGTATCAATCCTGGCGAGGAGATCGGAGAAGAGGTACATGGCCAGGATCAGTTCATCCGCGTCGAGGAAGGAGAAGGGAAGGCGGTACTCGACGGCAAGGAGCACGAGCTATCCGACGGCTTCGCTGTCGTCGTCCCGGCAGGAACCAAGCACAACATCATAAACACCGGCACCGACTCCCTCAAGCTCTATACCATATATGCCGCACCGCACCATAAGGACGGCGTCATTCACAAGACCAAGGCAGCGGCCGAAAAAGATAAGACTGACGAGTTTCTTGGCGATACGACCGAATAGGCCTCCGTGCACTTTTCAGGCAGGAGGTATACCATGACCTATGTTCTGAATCGATTGGAGGTCTTTCATGCAACGTGAAAAGCAATGGAGCTACGAGCTGCCGCTGGATCTTGGTGAAAAGTTCCGCGAACAGACGGCTCGGCTCCGGATGAGCGAAGAAGCGGCCATGGGGAAGGCGCTCGAGCTGCTCAGCAAGTGGAATGTAGATGAGCCTGGATGAAGGCTTTCGCTCGCCACCGGCCAGTGGCGCCAGACTTGAGAGAAAGAGGCGGAGAGCGAGCGTCCAGGACGCTCGCTTCTTCTTTGCAGCTTTTGACTCCAGGTCTTTATTCGGGCACAATCTGGCTATATGGATGACGACGTAATCATTGAGCGCGACGGACGTGAAGAAGACGGGGCGAGCGAGGAAGATATCGAGGCGACCGAGGCACGCGCCGATACGAAGGTATCCAAAGTAAAGAAGGACCTTGATACCTGCAAGAAGGAGAAACAGGAATATCTCGACGGCTGGCAGCGCGCTAAGGCTGACTATGTAAATGCGCTGAAGCGTTTTGAGGAAGAGAAGAAAGGTGCGATGGACCGGGGCTCACTCAAGGCTGCCTCAGCCTTCCTGCCCGCTATCGACTCACTCGAGCGCGCAGAAGGCGCGGGTGGCGTTCCCGAAGGATTCCAAGGCATCGCCAAGCAGCTCCACGAAGCCGTGACGAGCCTCGGACTCGTGCGCTTCGGGCAGTCAGGCGAGCCGTTCGATCCTATGCACCACGAAGCACTTGGCCAGGACGAGACTCCTGATCTCACGCTTGATGACACGGTATCCGCCGTCCTCGAGCAGGGCTGGAAGCTCCATGATACGATCGTACGCCCTGCAAAAGTGCGCGTCGCGCAGTTCGCTGCGTAGCGACTAAGGATAGAGAAAACAAGAGACCGCCGCACCACGAAGGAGCTTTGGTCCTTGTCGGTGCGGCGGTCAGGCCACTTCAACACATTGTTTCTGACGCCCTCGGATCCTGCCGATGCAGAGCGTGATGACGACAGCCACCGCGCTCATCGGAATGATCAAAGCGAACGCCAGCTGTGTCCGGCCATCCCACTGCGGAGAAGCGAGTCCTGCCATGGTCGCCGAAGCGAACGGGCAGAGAGCGATGGCGGAGCCGATGAAGCCGATGTCCCGCCAGAGGCATGTCAGGCGATTCATTTCCGCGACGCGCGACCTAGTCCAGATCCTCGTGGGGTGCTTCGCACGCGGGCCGATGACCTCGAAGTTATACAGGAAGCTCATGCTGAAGCCGACGATGGCTCCGAGCGCGCCGATAGCGGCGCATGCGATCGGAACTAATCCGAATGATTCGATACTCATGGCTACACAGATCCTTTGGGTCAGAAACGATTGGGAAATATCATATTCCGGGCTAAAGCGCGGAATATCTGTATATAGAGTAGCATATTTGACACATACTGTCAAATAAGTCCTATGCACGGATCGATACGAATACGACAAGACACTTGAATACATTCTGCAGAGGAGTAAAATGGTCTCACAGGGGCGCAACGGGAGATTTTCAATCGGTGAGCAACTCTTGTACGCATTAATCTAATTAGTAATTCGATATCATATGGCAAAGATACTTGGAATCGATCTGGGCACCACGAACTCCGCCATGGCTATCATGGAGGGCGGCGAGCCGCGTATCATCGAGAACGCAGAAGGAGCACGCACGACTCCTTCCATCGTCGCAATCGCGAAGAACGGGGAACGCCTCGTCGGAACCCTCGCAAAGCGCCAGGCGGTGACGAATCCGAAGAACACCATCTACGGCATAAAGCGCTTCATGGGTCACCGCTTCGAGGACGACGTAGTGAAGAAGGATAAGGATGTCGTTCCTTATGAGATAAAGGCCGGACCTGACGGCGGCGTGCAGGTGCATCTGGGAGACAAGGACTACCGCCCTGAGGAGATTTCCGCCATGATCCTCACGAAGCTCAAGACTGACGCGGAAGCGAAGCTCGGCGAGAAGATCACGGAGGCGGTCATCACGGTCCCTGCATATTTCGACGACGCACAGCGCAACGCCACCAAGGCTGCAGGAGAGGTCGCGGGTCTCAAAGTCCTGCGCATCATCAACGAGCCTACCGCAGCCGCGCTAGCTTACGGCTTCAATAAGAAGAAGGATGAGAAGATCGTCGTCTATGACTTCGGAGGAGGAACCTTCGACGTCTCGGTACTCGAAGTGGGCGATGACGTCATCGAGGTGAAGTCCACCGACGGCGACAGCCACATGGGCGGCCGCGACATCGATACTAAGATCGTCCGCTGGATCGCTGACGAATATAAGAAGGAGAGCGGCATCGATGTCACCAAGGATGCGCTCGCGCTTCAGCGTCTTGATGAGGCAGCTGAGAAGGCCAAGCACGAGCTCTCGAACTCGAGCGAGACGGAGATCAATATTCCGTTCATCACCAGCACGGCCGATGGACCACAACACCTCCTCCTCAAGCTCTCACGCGCGACTCTCGAACAGCTTGCGAGCGAATATGTGAGCCGCTCCATAGACATCGTGAAGCGTGCGCTTGAGGCGGCAGGCATGAAGCCATCTGATATCAACGAGGTCATCATGGTCGGCGGCCAGACCCGTATGCCGCTCATCCAGGAGGAAGTGAAGAAAGTGTTCGGCAAGGACCTGCACATGGGCGTGAATCCCGACGAAGTGGTCGCCATCGGCGCTGCTATCCAGGCAGGTATCCTCCAGGGTGACGTGAAGGATATCCTGCTTGTCGACGTCATCCCGCTCTCGCTCTCTATCGAGACCATGGGCGGCGTCGCGACCAAGCTCATCGAGCGCAATACTGCTGTTCCGACCTCTCGTAGCCAGACGTTCTCGACAGCTAGCGACAATCAGACCAGCGTCGAGATCCATGTCGTGCAAGGCGAGCGCGCCATGGCAGCCGACAACAAGTCTCTCGGCAAATTCAACCTCGACGGCATCCCGCCAGCTCCTCGCGGCATGCCGCAGGTCGAAGTATCGTTCGATCTCGATACCAACGGCATCCTCACCGTGAAAGCCACCGAGAAGACGAGCGGCAAGGAGCAGTCCATCCGTATCGAAGGATCGACCGGACTCTCACAAGCGGACATCGACAAGATGAAGGCTGACGCTGAAGCACACGCCAGTGAAGACGAGAAGCGCAAGGAAGCGGTCGAAGCCAAGAACATGGCCGAGCAGCTCATCTACACCGCAGAGAAGGCGATAAAGGATGCGGGCGATAAGGCACCCGCTGACGTCGTGACCGAAGTGAACGAGAAGGTAGCTGCGCTCCGCACTGCGCGTAAGGGCGACGACCTCGACACCATCAAGTCAGCTTCCGAAGCTCTTTCGACCTCGCTCTCGAAGATCGGGGAAGCCATGATGAAGGATCAGCAGGATGGTGCAGGTGCCAAAGACGCCGCTTCCGAGGGTGGACAGAAGACGCCTGAAGGAACAACGGACGCTGAGTTTACGGAAAAGCCTGAAGACGGTACTGCGCAGTAACCAGGTTTCAACAGGAGCAGTCAAGCCCCGTAGAAGCATTGCTTCTACGGGGCTTGACATATCAATTTAACAATATATAATTAACCCCACGTGATTCGATTATTCTGATCTTTTTCAACTCTAGACTGGCTCGGAGGGCCTCACTCGATGAAGCGACTACTACTCAGCCTTGCTGCCGGCGCTCTGATATGGGTGGTCGAGACGGCACTCGGTGGTTCCAGTACCATCATGCCGCTCCCTGCTTACTTCCGGGAGTTGGGGTGGACGGCGCCCATCTTCATCCCCCCTTTCACCTACTGCATCTTTCGACTGCTCAAGAAGCAGCCGGGCGGCAAGAAGTACTGGTGGAATTGAGCAACATCAAGGGCGGCACGGACACGACATCCGGAGCCGCCCTTTGCAATTTCATACGATCTGCACCTTTTGCATGGCAAAACTAATAGGCGTATAGTACAGAAAAGCTATGGCAAAGAACTACTACGAGATCCTGGGACTCGACAAGAAGGCGACGAAAGAGGACGTGAAGAAGGCGTTCCGTAAGCTTGCGCAGAAGCATCATCCTGACAAAGGAGGCGACGAAGCGAGATTCAAAGAGATAACGGAGGCGTACAGCACGCTCTCCGACGAGAAGAAACGGAAGGAGTATGACAACTATGGCCAGACGTTCGCAGGAGGCGGACCACAGGGGCAAGGCGGAAATCCGTTCGGCGGCTTCGACTTCAGCGGATTCCAGAACGGCGGTGTCGAATTCGATATATCTGACCTGTTCGGCGGCGGCTTTGGCGACATCTTCGGAGGACGCGGCGGCTCTCGCGTACAGCGCGGGCGCGATATTTCCATAGACATCGAAGTATCCTTCAAGGAGGCGATACTGGGCGGCAAGCGCGAAGTGCTTATCACGAAAGTCGGCAAGTGCGATGTCTGCAAGGGTGACGGCGCGAAGCCTGGAACGGAGCTCGAGACCTGCAAGACCTGCAACGGTGCGGGCAAGGTCCACGAGACGCGCGACTCTATTCTCGGCGCGTTCTCAAGCGTGCGCACGTGCCCGACCTGCGACGGCAGCGGTAAGATCCCGAAGGAAGCCTGCGACGCTTGTAAGGGGCGCGGCGTCCTGCGTAAGCAGGAAGAGATAAAGGTGAATATTCCTGCCGGTATCGACGGAGGAGAGATGATCCGCATGCCAGGGCTGGGCGAGGCGGTGAAGGGAGGCGTATCCGGAGATCTCTATGTAAAGGTTCACGTGAAGCCGCATCCGGTCTTCCGCAAGGACGGTCTCAATCTTGTCATGCAGGCACCCCTCAAGCTCACCGATGCGCTCCTCGGTACGACCATCTCCGTCACCACCATCGACGACAAAACGCTCGACGTGAAAGTGCCCCCTATGAGCGCGACCGAAGAGACGCTCCGTATCCGCGGCAGGGGCGTGGCAAGCGATCACGGCCATGGCGATCTGCTCATCCGCCTTTCCGCGACCCTTCCGAAAAAACTCTCAGGCAAGGCAAGAAAGGCTATAGAGGAGCTCAGGACAGAAGGTTTCTAGAAGAGAAGCCGGACATATTACTTGATGTTCGAGAACAATAGGGCATACTATTTGTGACCGAAGAGAAGGGGACACGCGATGCTGAGAGTGTTTAGGAGACGTCATATCAGTACGTGGCGCCTTGTTTTCGAATCCAAATACGGAAGACGGTATTGGATCCGTAAACGATTGAAGGCAGGACCTAAGGCGGTGCACTTGCTTGATGGCTAAGCGCCGCTCTGTGCCCGCGGTCGATATCATGGCGACGCAGCTTTGTCTGCGTCGTTCCTTTTTGAAGTTAGGATATATTGCCCAAGCAGTATCGGCTGTCTTCGTGCCCAATCCACTGACTCGCTTTGCTCCTACGTGCATTGGGGCGCATACTAGTACTATATGGATATCGTCACGAACGTGAGCGCAATCGCGACAAGCGGCGTCGCGAGCGTATGGCTCTGGGTTGGGAACTTCGTGGTACTCCTCGTACTAACCCTCATCATGCTGGCATTCTCGTACCGTGCGGGACGGGGAGGTCTCGTCTCGCTCCTCATGGCCTTCTATGCGGGGTATGCCATCTATATAGTATTCCCGTACACGAGCGGGCTTGTCGCCGCGGGCGATACTAAGCTCATCAAGGCCATCATCAGCATCATCATCTATGCAGTCTGCACCTTCATTCCGTTCCACTTCATACGCCGGCTTACGGGGCATGGTCTGGGATCTATGTTCTTCGTTCCCCGCCTCGTCCTGTCCTTCCTCTCAGCTGCCTTTTTGCTTTCGCTCGCATACCACGTCTTTCACGTCAGCAATATCTATACGTTTCCGGGTCCTATAAATAACCTGTTCGCACCGAACGAATTCTTCTTCTGGTGGTTTATTGCGCCACTGGTCGGCTTACTTATCTTCGTACGCTGAGAAAGCTCCTAAAATACTCATATGCTGCGTTGCGGGTCCCTGCTCGCTCCTCCGCCGTACGCCCTCAGTACGTCTCCGTTGCTCGCTCTCCCGCGCCTTGCCTCTGAGCATTTATAGAAGCTTTCTCTTGCTACGACGTGATATAGTGCCTTCATGAATCTGGCTGACGACTTGAAGGCTCGCGGGCTCATCGAGCACACGAGCGCAGAACTGGAGACGATACTGGCCGAGAAGCGCACGGTGTACCTGGGCGTCGACCCTTCAGCCGACTCCATGCAGGCAGGGAATCTGGTCGTGGTGCTTCTCATGAAGCGGCTTGCTGACGCAGGTCATCGAATTATCCTTCTGGTGGGTGGCGGTACCGGCATGATCGGAGACCCGAAAGAGAAAGGTGAACGTCCGCTTGCAGATTCGAAGACCGTCGCGCGCAACAAGCGAGCTATCAAGGCGCAGATGCAGCAAGTGCTAGGACGCCGTATCACGGTCGTCGACAACGCCGACTGGCTTCTCAAGATCAAGCTCGTCGACTTCCTGCGCGATATCGGGAAGCACTTCACGGTGAACGAGTTGGTGAAGCGCGACATCATTAAGCGACGACTGGACAATCCAGACGACAGTATTTCATACACTGAATTCGCCTACTCGCTGCTCCAGGGCTATGATTATCTTGTTTTAAATCAGAAATACGGCGTGAATCTGCAGATAGGCGCGAGCGATCAATGGGTGAATATCCTCTCAGGCGTTGAGCTCATCCGTCGCAAGCTCGGGAAGGAAGCATTCGCGCTTACCTGTCCGCTCGTGACTGACGCGTCGGGTAAGAAATTCGGTAAGTCCGAAGGTAACGCGGTATGGCTTGCCGCTCTGAAGACGTCTCCGTACGCCTTCTACCAGTTCTGGCTCAATCAGCCCGACGAAGTGGTAGGGAAGTACCTAAAGTTCTACACGTTCATGAGCGTGCAGGAGATAGACATGCTGGTCGAGCTTCACAGTCGCAATCCCGGACGTCGCGAGGCGCAGAAGACCCTTGCGCGCCTCGTCACCGAGATCGTGCATGGTAGCGACGCCGCAGCGCGCAGCATCGCCGTTTCCGAAGCGCTGTTCGGCGAGCGTCCGCTCTCAGCCCTTACTCCGAGTGAACGGATCGTACTCTTAAGCGACGCGCCATCGGCAAGGGTCTTCCTTGGTGATTCTGTCATTGATACGCTCGTCACTACCGGACTCTCCTCGTCAAAGGCGGATGCCCGGCGCCTTATAGAAGGGAAGGGCGTATCCATAAATGGTTCGGGTGTCGAGGCTGCGGGTGCAGTACTCGATGAGAGCCACTTCGATGGCGGCCTGGCGCTCATGAAGCGTGGCAAGCAGGTGGCCGTGCTCAGTATCGGATAGTCTGGAAAAGCAGCGTTCAAGCTGGTATACTCGCCCTACGCGTCGGTGGCAGAGTGGTCAATTGCAGGAGACTGTAAATCTCCCGGACATAGTCCTACGTAGGTTCGAACCCTACCCGGCGCACCAAAATGAAGGAGCCTCGAGCGAAAGCTCGGGGCGACTATCATTTTATGCGCCGGGTAGGGTTCGAAAGCCGCAGCCGGTATACAAGACGAGTCCTCGAGTGCTTGTCGGCGAGGCGGGGTCGCGCATACTTAGGAGCGGAGCGAGTTAGTAAAGCGTGACCGAACCCTACCGATTAAGGCATCTCCCGTTTCTTCTATTTCTATCCTAATCTCGTATACTGAAACCATCTCCTCCGCCATGCGCAAAAGTCTCTCCCTCATACTCCTCACAGCAATTATCTTCCCGATCCTGCCAGCGGTAGCAGATGAAGGCACGGTCGTCCCAGCCGAAGCAGTGGCGACGACAACTATTGCAGCGGCTGTCGAAGACACTTCCACTACTCCGGTCGTCGCCGCAGACACTCCGGTCGCGCCATCGCCCGCTATCGATATTGCTCCGGTCGATGAAATGCCCGGACCGACCGAGGAACTTCTCGTCAAGTTCAGAGATTCGGTAGACATCGATACGAAGGCAGGCTCAAGTACGGCAAGCGCACTCGCTACCCAGGCAGGTGGCGTAATCTCAGACGTACTATCCGGCGCAAACTCAGCGGTCGTGAGCGTGCCAGCGGGCAGTCTTACGGACGCCGCGGATATGCTTGAGGCGAATCCGTCAGTCGAATACGCAGAACCCAACTACGACCGCGGTGCCTTTTCCATACCGACTAATGACACGTTCCGCGATCGTCTCTGGGCCCTTGAGAATACTGGGCAAAGCGTGAACGGCACGACAGGCACGACAGGGGACGACATCGATGCGCTCGGTGCCTGGAATCTCTCGCTTGGCACGTCGACCATCGTCGCCGTCATCGATAGCGGCGTACTCTATACGCATCCGGACCTTGCATCAGATATGTGGGACGGGACGAGCTGTCTTGATGAGAACGGAAGCGCACTCGGCAATTGTCTTCACGGGTACGACTTCGCGGATAGTGATAAGGATCCGTTACCCGTTGCCACGTCGACGTCGTTTGCTCACGGTACGCACGTCGCAGGCACCATCGCCGCCGCACGTAATAATGGCACAGGCATTATAGGTGTAGCGCCAAGCGCAAAGATCATGGCCGTACGCTTCGCCTTCGATACGGCAAGCGAAGTGAAGGCCATCGACTTCGCGCGAGAGAACGGCGCGAAGATAATCAACGCCAGCTACGGCGGCACTACGTTCTCACAGGAAGAGCATGACGCCATTCAACGCTTCACTGACCAAGGAGGCATCTTTGTGGCCGCAGCAGGGAACAGCTCAGGCAATAGCGACACCACTCCGATATACCCCGCAGCCTATGACCTTCCGGGTATCATAAGCGTTGCGGCTACCGACCAGAACGATACGCTCGCATCCTTCTCGAATTACGGCTCAACTACTATCGACCTGGGAGCGCCCGGCGTGAACATCGCGAGCACGTATACGGACGCGAGCTCTTCAGCTATCTACGCCTTCGCTGACGGGACCTCTATGGCGGCTCCGCACGTTGCAGGCGTCGCAGCACTTATCGAGAGCCTCTACGCAAGCTCCACTGCTTCACAAGTGAAAGATGACATCCTTGTAAGCGGCGACGCTGACAGCGTGCTTTCGGGAAAGACGGTGAGCGGGAAGCGCCTGAATGCGCTGCGCGCGCTCCAGGCCGCAGGCGGCGCAGACTTCGTGCCGCCGGTCATTACGCTTACGGGATCTGCGAATATCAGCCTTACGGTAGGGAATACGTATACGGAGTTTGGAGCAACTGCTACTGACAACGTAGACGCGACGACAACGGTTGTTGTGGGTGGAGATACCGTGAACACGTCGAGCGCTGGCACCTACCACGTGACGTATGACGCTACCGACCTCGCAGGAAATCACGCAGCACAAGTCGTACGCACGGTAACGGTTTCAAACCCAGTCGTATCGTCCAGCGGTGGAGGTGGAGGGGGCGGTGGGGGAGGCGGAAGCCGCTCTTCAAGCTCAAGGAGGAAAAGTGGGACTTCCAGCAGCACGATTACGAAGGTACCCTCGCCTGCCGTGTCCGTAAATCTCGCACGGCCTGCCCTGACTACACCCGGGACCGTTCCGCCAGCTCCATCTATTCCGGCAGCTCCAGCCTTCATCTATACGCGCCTTCTCACGGTCGGATCAACCGGACCTGACGTCACCGCGCTCCAACAAGCGCTCACTCGCGCCGGCGCCTACACCGGTCCCATCACCGGCTACTTCGGCCTGCTTACGCAGGCCGGCGTACGAGCGTACCAGACAGCACACGCCCTTCCACCAGTAGGCATTGTCGGCCCTATGACCCGCGCGCTTCTGAATCAGGGCATCTAAGACAACAACCAAAGATCTCTCTTGACGATGAATTAGACAGGAGTAGGGTGTAGGAGCGCCGTCAATGTGGACGGCACGAGACAGGAGTGTAGAGTCATGGGTAAGAGCGCGGGTAGGGTTGTGGCCCTTATCGCCATTGTGTTGATCCTCGGGGGAGTTGTCGCCGCGCTCGGCGGCCCTCAGAAGATCATCAGCGAACTGACGAAGCCGAAGGAGTAGCGCAACGTCATGCGCTGAAAATAGCCAGCATCCCTGGCACACGGGCCCCCTTGAAACGGGGCCCGTTCCGCATCTACCTTTTTGTACCTTCATGAAGATGACAGAATCCTATTCTTATCCTCTGGTAGTATTCCGCTTTCTCTGATAGCATATGAATGGCCTCTGGGGAGGCCAATTTGATTGAACACCTGTGTAGGGAATGTTAGAAATGGCAAAAACAAAGCCAATTGCTCGCAGCGGAAGCAAGGTCGTTGCTCTCCATCCGAACCGCGGAGAGGTGGAGCTCGTCCTCGGGAAGTCGAAGGGACGCATCCCTCCCGACACTCCCGTTGGGGAGGCGCTCTATGGGGCATCGCCCGGCGATACCCGCACTGTCCGAATGCAGGACGGCAGCGAATATACCCTCGAGGTGACAAGCGTCACCCGTGCAAGGGCCGCGGCCTAAGCGCCGCAATCCACCCCCTCCCTGCCACGACGGCGGGAGGGGGTTCGAATTTACCCATATTTTCATGCTATCGTAGCTCTATGGAATCTTCGAAACCTATCTCGCTTTCGGGTATAAAGCCCACCGGCACGCCGCATATCGGCAACTACTTCGGCGCGCTCAGGCAGTGGGTGGATTTTCAGCAGATGGGAAAGCATGACGGGTACTTCATGGTGGCTGACTATCACACACTCAATTTCATACAGGACGCGAACAAGATGAGGGAGCTGACCCACGAGCTTACTCTTACGTTCCTTGCCATCGGCCTCGACCCGGAACGAGTGACCATCTTCAGGCAATCCGACGTCCCCCAGCATACGGAGCTGGCCTGGGTATTCGATACGATAACGACGATGCCGTACCTCATGCGCGCGCACGCCTTCAAGGACGCGGAAGCTAAGGATAAGGAGATAAGCGTGGGCACCTTCAACTATCCGATGCTCATGGCAGCCGATATCCTGCTCTATGACACGGCGGTCGTACCTGTCGGACAGGACCAGATGCAGCACGTGGAATACGCGCGCGATACGGCGCAGAAATTCAACCGAATCTTCGGCGACACGTTTATCCTGCCAGAGCATCACATCATGCCAGAAGTCGCCATCGTCCCGGGCACGGACGGTCGCAAGATGAGCAAGAGCTACGGGAATACCATTCCGCTCTTTGCCGACCGCGCAGCCATCACAGAAGCCGTCATGGGCATTGTCACTGACTCCGGCGGTGGCCGGCCTGAGAACGTATACGCCATCCACCGGCTGCTCAAGTCCGAAGCCGAGCTTGAGTCGCTGTACCAGGAGCACGAAGGGAAGTACAAGGCTCTCAAAGAGGCGCTCATCGAGGATCTCGAGACCTTCATCGCCCCGATGCGGGAACGATACGAGACGCTTTCAAAGGACCCATCCGTCGTCCAGGGAGCATTAAGGAGAGGTGGTGAAAAGGCGCGCGCGAAAGCTGAAGCGAAGATGGAGTCAGTGCGTAAGGCCGTCGGCGTACGCTAACGGGCAACGTTGGGCTGTATTGCGTAGTTATCACTACCGGACCGCTCTATCGAGTACTTGCGAGTGAGGTTTCAATGCAAATCGAACCAAGCCCGCCTGCAGAGGGTAACGCTCCCGGTGCACCCGAAGAACAAGCAAGAAAGCCTGCCGGTACCCTCTGGGAACCGGTCTTCGGCGATAACCGCTCGTTCGACGAACTCATGCACGGGACTCCTGCCGCTCTGAGGACGCAATGACACGGCCTACCCTGATTTTCGGGGCGGGCCGTGCTATGTTGTATCCATATGCAGGAACGTATCTTGATAGGGGATCTGGGCTCTCACATAGGTGAAACGGTCGCGATCAGCGGCTGGGTGAACGTCAGACGTGACCAGGGCAAGCTCGTCTTCTTCGACTTTCGCGACCGCTCAGGAGTCGTGCAAGGAGTCGTACTACCCGGCGATGATGCGCTTATGGAGACTGCCAAAGAGGTACGGAACGAGTTCGTCGTACGCGTCGAAGGCATCGTAAACGCCCGTCCCGAACGCAACGTGCAGGCAGACAAGCAGAACGGGAATATCGAGCTTGAGGTAAAGGACATCGAGGTATTAGCTGAGGCCGACGTTCTTCCTTTCGCCACTGATGCTGAATTGAATCTCGATACTCTTCTGGATAATCGACCACTTACGCTCCGAACACAGCGCAGTCGGGATATCTTCACCGTACAATCCACCATAGTAGACGCGTATCGTCGTGCACTGTATTCGCTCGAATTCACCGAGTTTCAAGCGCCAGCCCTTGTAGGAGGAGACGCGGAAGGCGGATCGGAAGTTTTCAAGGTCCAGTATTTCTACGATCAGACCGCCTATCTCGCTACGTCGCCGCAACTCTATAAGCAAATCATGGTGGGTGTCTTCGAACGCGTCTTTACTATCGCGCGGATCTTCCGAGCGGAGAAGAGCGCGACGACACGTCATCTTTCCGAGCTTACTCAGATGGACTTCGAGATGGGCTTCATTAAAGACGAGTTCGACGTCATGGCGGCACTTGAGACTGTCATTCGTCAGGTAGTGGGAGAAGTCGCTGAAAAGCACGCTGGAGTATTCACGCGCTTCGGGATCGACGTGCCGGCCCTCGGGAAGAAATTCCCGATCCTTTCTCTTGCCGAAGCGCATCAGACACTCGGAGTAGAAGCAGAGGATGATATGACTCCCGAGCAGGAGCGCGCAATATGCGAGTGGGCGCTTAAGGAGCACGACTCCGATTTCGTATTCATTACGAAATTTCCGACGGCCGCGCGCGCCTTCTACACCATGTCTGAGGGCGCGACCTTGAGTCGAGGATTCGACCTCCTTTTCCGAGGGCTCGAGATAAACAGCGGGGCACAGCGCATACACAAGTATGATGAACTTGTCGCCCGTATCAAGGAGCGTGGTATGGACCCAAACAAATTCTCCTTTTACCTGCAGGCATTCAAATACGGAATGCCGCCGCATGGCGGTTGCTCGACGGGACTCGAACGCTTCACTGCACGCATGCTGAAGCTCGGAAACGTAAAAGAAGCATCCCTTTTCCCACGCGACATGAACCGTATTGACACCCTTCTGTCTCAAAGTCCGATAGAAGAAGCGTAATAACGTATACCCTATGGCGGACGACGTACTTACTCAGCCGGCACCCTCTACGGGATTCCTGGTGCGTACCGATGCCTTCGAGGGACCGCTCGAGCTTATTCTCGACCTTATCGAGAAGCGTAAGCTTCTCGTGAACGAGCTATCGCTCGCGCAGGTGACCGACGACTTCATCGCGCATGTCCGCAGCGGGGAGTCTTTCCCGATGGAGGACGCTGCGAATTTCATCGGCGTGGCAGCGACGTTGCTCCTCATAAAGAGCCGCTCACTCCTTCCTGAGCTCGAGCTCTCGAACGACGAGGAAGAGGATGTCGATGACCTGAAGCGTAGGCTCGAGCTCTACGAGAAGGCTCGGGCAGCCTCGCGCGCACTTTCACGCATCTTCGGTCGTGCCGTCATGCAGCCGCGCGGCGAGCGGGCTCCTGAAGCCGTATTCGCGCCTTCGCGCGACCTCTCTATCGCGACGCTCGAGAGCGCGCTGCGCGACGCACTCGCTACCCGCGAAGCTGAAGTGAAGCTGCCGGAAGCGCGTATCCGCCCCCTCGTCTCCATCGAGGAAATGATGGATACGCTACGTACCCGCGTCGAGCGCGCAATGTCTCTCTCATTCAAGGAGTTCACGGGCGACCGTACCGAACGCGTCGAGGTTATCGTCTCTTTCCTAGCGCTCCTTGAGCTCGTCAAGCAGGGAACCGTCGACGCTGCGCAAAATGGACATTTCAATGATATTCAGATAACGAATATGGCGGCATTCACTCCTCGGTACGGCTAGCAAGAGCAGTATGCTTGAAGGAACTGTCATTGAAAATAGTTTGAGTGATACAAGCATTCTAGAGAAGCTAGATGTTCTAAAAAGTTGGTCGGCAGGCGATTGGAACCTGCATCAGGTTCGACTGAGCAGAGAAGATACTATCAAGCTTGGCACCTATCTCGCTCTTGGACCGTGGTATATGCATTTCTGGGAGCCTGGAAGAGACGACATGTTGGTCGTGTCAAAGAAAAGACATTTGATATCAAGCATTCGGACACTTCGACGTGGAAAGATGCCATTGCATACGGAATATCTGTCGGCATTCCGGAAGAACAACTTGATTTCCTAAGATAAAGAAAGGAGGCCCCGGATTTCCGAGGCCCCCTGTTGACGCGGGTGGCTGAACTTGTTGGATCAGTTGGCGCGCCGGCGGCGGACGATGGCGATCTGACGACGACCGTTGACGATCACTCCGTTCAGCTCGTCGCTGCAGTTCGTCTGGACATTCCACGCGTTGCAGCGGCTCACCATCTGAGTCGACTGCTGGCTTGCCTGGTCGCGGCATGCGCGCAGCTGCGGATCGCTCTGGCAAATCTCCGGGTTGTTCCGGACGCGCATCTGGCTCGAGAACTGCGCGGAAGCCGGACTTGCCCAGAGGGCGACCGAAGAAACGGCAACAATTATGAAGGTGCGAAGCATCAGGATTCTCCCTTTTCCTCATCAGCGAGGGTACGTAATTAAGATACAGCATTAAATGGATATTGTCAATAGTCTATGGAAAAGTGGTAATCCCGGACGAGTTCGCTGTTCTTCGAAAAACTACGTGGTTCAAGGAGGTACTTTGAGGTATTATAAAGGCCATTATGGCGTTATCGCTTCCGCACACGCTCCAAGCGCTTCTCTTCGCTTCAGGTGAGGCGATGCCGAAAAAGCAGATACTCACTCTGCTTGAGATTCCTGAGGACATGCTTGCCGCGGCAATTCATGAGCTGGCAGGTGAGCTCGAAGGCACCGGCCTCGCCCTTATCGAGACCAGTATGGAACTCGAACTGCGCACGAGTCCAGCGGCGGCAGGAGTCGTTGACAAGCTCCGCAAGAATGAGCTCTCGCGAGATCTGGGCAAGGCTGGCCTCGAGTCGCTTGCCATAATCCTCTACCAGAACGGTGCGACCCGCAGCGAGGTGGACTATGTGCGGGGCGTGAACTCGACGGCAGCGCTGCGCTCTTTGCTCATGCGCGGGCTCGTAGAACGTTCTATCGACGCCACAGACCGCAGACGCGCGCGCTATACGGCAAGCGTGGACGCGCTCGCGCATCTGGGTCTCTCGCGGATGCAGGATTTGCCGAACTTTACCGAGCTCGCGGGCACGCTTGCCGCGCATCAAGCGGCGAACGAAGAGGCGATTCTTGAAGCTGAAGCAGTATGAGCGTAGCGAAGGGCCGGTCCTCGGGCCGAAGCATGTTCTGGCAGTTGTTTACGGTTACGGTAGTACTCGGCGGTCTCCTCCTGCTTGCAGGCGGGTTCTTGCTTTACGGCAAGCAGGGCACTGCCACAACTGTCGAATCGGTCGCCACGACGACGCCCATACAGGCTGAGATCCCTAATGCCTTCGCCGGCATGCACATCTCCGGACAGGCGGCCATCGTTGTCGACCTTACGACCGGTCAGACGCTGTACGCCCAGAACGCGGACACCCAGCTTCCGCTGGCCTCGCTGACCAAACTCCTCACCATATACGCGGCGAGCGGCATGCTTTCTCCTTCCTCTATCGTTACCATCTCAAGCACATCGCTCGCGCAAGATGGCGAGAGCGGATTCACGGAAGGAGAGACATTCGCGTATAAGGACATCGCGCGGCTCGCGCTCGTGGCCTCGTCCAACGACGCCGCCGAAGCGATAGCGGAAGCGGCAGAAGCTGGGCGCTACAGTTCGGATGAGGAGCTCCTGGCAAACGCGGCTACGGCAGCAGGACTCTCGAAGACCTACGCGCATAACGGCACGGGACTTGATGTAAGCACCCAGGTCTCCGGCGGCTACGGCACCGCCCGCGACGTCGCGAAGCTTGCGGCCGGACTGCTCAAGAAAGCGCCCGCAATCGCCACCGCGACTACGGCCTCTTCCATAACGGTTCGCTCGACGGCGGGCGTCGCGCACACGCTTCCCAATACGAACCCCGATATCGCGCTGCTTCCGGGCGTGCTCATGTCGAAGACCGGCTATACGGATCTGGCCGGAGGGAATCTCGTCGTCATATTCGACGCAGGCATTGATCACCCGGTCGCCGTCGTGGTCCTCGGATCCACCCGAGAAGCAAGATTTACGGACGTCGAGCGCCTTATGCACGCGACGCTCGCGCATTTCGCGGGCCTGACCGGCCTTGCCGGCAAGCCCGCGGCCTAGGGTGTAGAATGAGCTATACGATGGTATTCTTCGACGCTGCCAGAGTGCTCATTCCCTTCGTGATCTCGTTTGCCGTGGGTATCGGCGGTGCTCCGGTACTTACGCACTACCTCTACAAACATAAAGTGTGGAAGAAGAAGACGGGGAAGAACGCACTTGATGGGAAACTGGCGAGCGAATTCAACAAATTGCATCAGGAACGCGAAGGGTATACGCCGCGTATGGGCGGCATCCTTATATGGGGTTCTGTGCTCATCACCGCCATACTTATCGCGTTTTGCGGACTGTTCAACGAATCGCTCGCGCGGCTCGACTTCGTGAACCGCGGCCAGACCTGGCTTCCTATCTTCGCGCTTCTGTCAGGCGCTATAGTGGGCTTCGCTAACGACGTACTCGATGTCGTTACCCACGACGCGCGCGGCATCAGCCTGCGCTATCGTCTTATCGCCGTTGCTATCATCTCGGGAGTGGCTGGCTGGTGGTTCTACGCCAAGCTCGGTGTCATGGGAGTGGGCGTGCCGTTCCTCGGCGTGATACCGCTCGGCATCTTTTTCATAGCGTTCTTCATCTTCGTAGCCCTCGTCCTCTACGCAAGCGGCGTCATCGACGGCATCGACGGCCTGGCTGGCGGCGTCTTCGCCATCATCTTCATGGCGTACGCGGGCATCGCCTTCGCGCAGAATCAGGTGGCGCTTGCAGGTTTCGCAGCAACAGTTGCAGGCGCGCTCTTCGCCTTCCTCTGGTTCAATGTTCCCCCCGCACGCTTCTGGATGACGGAGACCGGCACGATGGCGCTGACGCTTGCCCTTACCGTGACCGCCTTCTCGGCCGACTCGCTCGGCGACGGGGTAGGGGTGTCGGTGCTTCCCATTATCGCCTTTCCGCTATTTGCGACGGTGGCGAGCAACGCGCTCCAGATATTCTGGAAGAAAGTATTCAAGAAGAAGCTTTTCCGCATCGCGCCTATCCATCACCATTTCGAGGCTATCGGCTGGCCGTCGTATAAGGTCGTGATGCGCTACTGGATCGTCACAATAATCGCGGGAATGTTCGGGGTTGCCGTGGCGCTCCTCAAATAACGACGAGTCGCTCGGCTTTAAGAATAAAAGCGCCGTTCCGCATAGGAATGCTGCACTTGGCAATCCTGAACCGCTTTTATTCTTAAAGCCTCGCTCCCGACGGTGAATCCTGTCTCGGATTTGCCTTGACAGAATGATTTAAATGGCGTATGTTGCTGTCGGGAAGTTGCCGGAGGTCCGACAACTCAAAATAAGCTCGGGAGGGCTTACAAATGCGTACATCTCTGCTCTTGGCTACCGCACTCTCGGTCAGCGTCGCCGGCTTCGCATTCGCGGCATCTGGCGGCATTTCCTCCTCGAAGGAGGAGCCACTCACCGCCAAGCAGGCTGCGCTGGCTGCGCAGTTCAAGACCGCGCCCGAGCGCAGCATCGTGCTGTTCGACGAGAACAGCACGACGGGGTATGCCCTCGTCTGCAAGTCCACCAAGGCCGACCCGGTTCGCCTGGCCTATGTCGGCTTCTTCGGGACCTCTCCCTGCGGGATGCGGCACCTGAAGTCGTGGGTGGAAGCCGTCCAGAGGGATCCCGTCAAGAAGATCATCACGCCGACCGATCCCGAATATTCGGGGCTGCTCGAGCGGCGGACGATGCATCTGCTCGGCGAGGACGAGGCGCCACAATAACACCCCCGACGGCTGAGGCCGTCGAAGAAGGGCCGGATGACAATAGTCACCGGTCCTTGGAGTTTCTATAGGAAGATATGATGTCAGGCACCTTTTCTTTACTTAGGCTTGACAATCTAAATAATATGTAATAGTATTTACTTTAGGAGCTTCCTTGTCTGGGGGCAAAGGTGTGAGGGAAATATGACCGCAATCTATGACAATCGTCCGCTTCCGTCGCTGGCACGGGCAATGCGCAATTTCTACGACTATTTCGGCGTGTCCGCATTCTGCACGCGCGCGAAGATCGTGAAGAAGGAGCGGGTCAACGCCTGGTTCGGCGGCTGGATCTACAACCAGATTCACGTCGAAATCAGCGAGGGGCAGATCTGCGTGATCAACGTGGGCCGGAACGCCTATTACGAGCTCAGGGAGGGCGATATGATCCCGGTCAAGTACCGCGAGAATCGTCACCGCGCCGACAAGACTCAGGTCTGGCGCCTCTGACGCTCACCAACTCCGCCGCTCGATCTAGTGGAAGCCCTCGCTCCCATTCTGGATCGAGCGGCTTCTGCTATTTATTTATAGAATGAAAGACGTGGTCAAGAAAGATATCAGGCACTTTTGCTACGTATAACGTTCCGTTCGCCTGGTATGATAGGAAGCAATGAAGCTGTCAGGAGATCGGATCTTTAGCATTATCGTACTGGTGCTCGTGATAGGGGGTATCGCGCTGTTCTCGTCGGCCGCGCTCGGTCTCCTGGCGCGTGTCGACTCTTCTCCGTGGAAGCTCGTCATCTCTCAGATAGGTTTGGGGCTCGTTCCAGGATTTATCTTTTTGGCGATACTGCGCTTTATGCCTCCTAAGCGGCTCGCTGCCATGGTCATGCCGCTCTATATCGTGAGCATACTTCTGGCGCTCTTGGTCTTCGTGCCGCACGTAGGACTCGAGCTTAACGGAGCGCGCAGGTGGATAAATCTGGGATTCACGACCTTCCAGCCAGCTGAGCTCATGAAGATATCGGTGCTGCTCATGCTCGCCAGTTATCTGGCGCATGCGAAAGATAAGGTCAAGGACTTGCGGCACGGTCTCCTGGCCTTCGGCATCATCGTGGGTATTCCGTGCGCGCTGCTGCTGGCGCAGCCCAATACGTCTACCGTTCTCATCATCGGCGCGAGCGGAGCCGCCGTCTACTTTCTATCGGGCGCGCCCTGGCGCGACTTCGCCATCATGGGAGTCGGAGCGCTCGTCTTGCTTACGGCGCTCATCTTCATGCGTCCGTACCTGAAGGATCGGGTACTGACGTTCATCCATCCGTCGAACAACGCGCAGACGAGCGGCTATCACATACAGCAATCGCTCATCGCCATCGGTTCGGGCGGCATCGCGGGCCGCGGTTTCGGACAGAGCGTTCAGAAATTCAACTACTTACCGGAAGCTGAGAGTGACTCCGTCTTCGCCGTCTACGGAGAGGAATTCGGCTTTATCGGTGCTGTGCTCCTGGTCCTGCTCTTCGTAGCATTTGCCATGCGTGGACTCATGATCGCGAGCGAGGCGTCGACCATGTTCGGCTCGCTTACCGCTACCGGCCTCACGCTCCTCATCACGTTTTCAGCATTCCTTAATATCGGCGCACTGCTCGGCATCCTGCCGCTCACGGGCCTTCCGCTTCCGTTCATCAGTCACGGCGGTACCGCGCTCATGGCAGCGCTCGCCTCGGTGGGTATCATCCTCAACGTCGCGGCTCATCGCACCAAGAAGCGAGCGATGGCATAATTACCAAATGAAAATCGGCATCGACTACATCGGAGTGACCGTAACCTTCATCTGCCATGACGGGGAAGGGAACTATCTTTTTAACAAGAGGAGTACGAACTGCCGCGACGAACACGGCGCGTGGGACCCGGGCGGAGGTAAGTTAGAGCTACATGACACAGTTATAGGGACGCTTAAAAAGGAGATAGCGGAAGAGTATTGCACCGACGTGCTTGAGCAGGAGTTCCTCGGCTACCGGGACATCCATCGCGAGCATGGAGGCGTGAGGACTCACTGGGTAGCGCTTACATTCAAGGTACAAGTGGACCGCAGCAAGGTACGCAACGGCGAGCCGCACAAATTCGACGAAATCGAGTGGTTTACCCTAGACAATCTCCCTCAGCCGCTCCACTCCCAATTTCCGTACTTCCTGGAGCAGTTCCGCGACAAGCTGTAATTCCGATACTGGTGTCCCTGTGCGCCTGAAGTCGTGTTTGCAGGAATATACCACCGGCTCCCAGCCCGCCTTAGAGGTGCTCTAGCGAAAGCGGATAGTCGCGAGCAGGTATACCCTCGCAGCGAGCTATCCGCGAGAGCAGCACCTCTAAGACATGCTTTCTAACGGATGGTATAATGACGTAAACGCTATGAAGATCGCATTTACGGGAGGGGGGACCGGAGGACATTTCTATCCCATCATCGCCGTGGCCGAAGCCGTCCACGTTCTCGTGGCCGAGCAGCGCCTTATCGCGCCCTCGCTCGTCTACATCTCACCCACACCCTTCGACGAGCAGGCGCTCTTCCAGAACGACATCAGCTACATCAAGAGTCCGGCAGGGAAGATGCGGCGCTATTTCGCTATCTCGAACATTACCGACTTCTTCGTAACCATCTGGGGCGTCATCTGGACGTTCTTCGTGCTGCTTCGCGAGCCACCCGATGTTATCTTCTCCAAGGGCGGCTACGCGAGCGTACCTACGGTGATGGCTGCGCATCTGCTGGGCATTCCTATAGTCATCCATGAATCCGACTCGAAGCCGGGCCGCGCGAACCTGCTCGGAAGCAAATATGCAGAACGTATTGCCATCACCTTCGAGAGCTCTATCCCATATTTCCCGGAGAAGGCTCGGAGCAAGATAGCGCTGACCGGCATTCCGATACGGCAGGCGCTCGCGCATCCGCTTCCTGAAGGCGCAGCTCAAGAACTCGGTCTGGACTCCTCCGTTCCGACCGTGCTTATCCTCGGCGGCTCGCTCGGCTCCCGTCGCATCAACGAGACGGTACTCGCAGGACTTCCATCCATCGTCGAAGGCGCGAACGTCATCCACCAGACCGGGAAGGACAACTTCGTTGAGACCGAGTCCACCGCAAAGGTCATCCTCGAGAATAGTCCGTATAAGGCTCGGTATCATGTCTTCCCGTATCTCTCGCAGGAATCACTTCGCGAGGCTGCAGGAGCGGCTGCAGTCGTGGTCTCACGCGCAGGCGCGACCGCCATCACCGAGATCGCGCTCTGGAAGAAGCCAGCCATCCTGGTTCCGATTCCAGAGTCAGTCAGCCACGACCAGCGCACGAATGCCTATGCCTATGCCCACACCGGCGCTGCGGTCGTGCTCGAGGAAGATAATATGGCGCCGCACATCCTCGCCTCAGAGATCCACCGCATCGCGAGCGACCTGGCCCTACGCGCTCGTATGAGCGAGCACAGTGCTGCCTTTGCGAACCCTAACGCCGCCCGACTCATCGCCGAGGAGCTGCTACGCATCTCGCTCGCGCATCAGCCTAAGCCCAAAGCATAGCGTATGGATTTTTCCTTTAAGATCAAAACGAATAAAGATGGGGAACTCGAGTCGGCAGAGCTAAAGCGCACGCCAACGCCCGGCGGCGTGCGCACCCGCTTCGCGCCAAGCCCTACAGGCTTCTTGCATGTGGGCGGGGTTAGAACTGCTATATATGCGTGGCTATTTGCATTCCAGCACGGAGGCTCCTTCATTCTTCGTATCGAAGATACCGATAAGAAACGTGAAGTCGAGGGTTCGATCGGTCATATTATGGAGTCCCTCAGGTGGCTTGGTATCAAATGGAATGAAGGTATCGATGTCGGAGGTCCGTATGAGCCATACCTCCAGTCTGCTCGCAAAGATTCGCATCACGCCTATGCGCGAAAACTATTGGCGGCAGGCCACGCGTATCCAGACCCATATACTCAGGAAGAGGTCGAGGCCTTTCGCAAGAAAGCAGAGGAGGAAAAACGTCCCTTCCTCTATCGTGAGCATCGGCCGGAGCAATTCCAAGAATGGGACGGTACAGCACCCCTTCGCTTTAAAGTGCCGGTCATAAAGCGCTACGAATGGCACGATCTCGTTATGGGAGACCTTTCGGCCGGAGAGGAGGCACTAGATGACTTTGTAATTATTAAGAGCGACGGGTATCCGACGTATAACTTCGCGCACGTTATCGACGATATCGAGATGAAAATCACGCATGTGGTACGTGGACAAGAATTCATATCAAGTACACCTAATTATCTTGCCTTACATGAAGCACTCGGCGTACAGCCGACTCTGTTCGCAACGCTTCCACCGATACTTGGGGAAGAAGGCACCAAGAAGCTCGGGAAACGCGACGGCGCGAAAGATATCCTTGATTATCGCGCCGACGGGTATCTGTCGGAAGCGATGCTGAACTTCCTCGCGCTTTTAGGTTGGCATCCTTCGGGGGATAACGAGATATTGGGCTTTGAGGATCTCTTACGCGAGTTCGATATTGAACGCGTCCAAAGAAGTGGTGCGCAGTTCGATAACGAGAAACTGTTGTTCATAAACCGCGAATGGATGCGAAAGCTGTCGGATGAAGAATACGTGCAACGAGGGGAACTGACAGCTTCAGACAACGTGCGACTCATGAAAGCAGTCTCTGTTCTTAAAGAACGTTGTCACACCTTCCTTGAGGCGCGAGATATGCTCGCCGGAGAGCTCAGCTGCCTTTTTAAAGCTCCCACGCCTTCGCGCGAAGGACTGCTCGCCAAAGAGCCGGGAGAAGTCGCAGGGAGCACGAAGGAGCACCTAGCGGCCCTAGAAAGCCATATCTCCGGTCTTCATGAAGGTTTGAGTGCTGACGAGATAAAGGAAGCGCTTATGCCGTACGCAGACGCTATACCGAAGGAGAACGGGGGCCGCGGAGCGGCCCTGTGGCCTCTGCGCTACGCTCTGTCAGGAGAAGAACGCTCTCCGGACCCCTTCACGCTTATCTCCATCCTCGGGCCCGCTGAGAGTGTTTCGCGAATCCGTACAGCGCTTTTATCTTTGTAACGCTGCACTTGGGCCTGCCTAGGAAGGCATGCACTTCTATTTTTCTAACTCGGAATACCTCGTAAGAAAAATATGTCGTATACTAGGGTAATGAACGTGCGTTCTTTCATCAGTCTTTCCGCCTTCCTCGTCGCTAGCCTTGTGCTCGCCGGCGCGCTCTCGACGATCGCGCCCGGAACGACGTTCGCACAGGCAACCGGAGACACTTCCGCCATCCAGGCGCAGATAGAGGCGCATAACCAGCAGATCGCGGATCTCGAGAAGGAGATCGCGGCATATCAGTCCCAGCTCAATACGCTCGGCTCGCAGCATCAGACGCTTCAGACGGCTATAAAGTCGATTGACGTCTCGCGGTCCCAGACGTCGACGCAGATCAAGGTCACGCAGAATAAGATGAGCGCGAGCTCGCTCAAGCTCCAGGAACTCTCAGGCGAGATATCGCAGAAGGAATACCAGATCCAGCTCGACAAGAAGTCGCTCGGACAGAGCCTGCGCGATATGGACGCGGCAGATAATAACACGATGATCGAGCAAGTGCTCGGTGCCGACACCCTTTCGCAGGCATGGGCGGCGGCCGACAGCTCGCTTGCGGTAGGGGATGCGCTGCGCGCGAATGCGGATCAGCTCGCAGGCATCACTCGCGAGCTCGACGCCCAGCATAGCGACGAGAGCGCGACCCGTGACAAGCTCGCCTCGCTCAATTCTGAACTCTCTACTCAGCAGCATCAGCTCGACGTGAACAAGGCAGAGAAGGATAAGCTCCTGAGTCAGACGAAGAACCAGGAATCGAGCTACCAGTCGCTTATCGCCCAGAAGAAGGCGCAAGAGAAGATATTCGAAAGCGAGCTCAACTCCCTCGAGAGCCAGCTCAAATCAGTGGGGCAGGCAAGTATCCCGGTCGTACAGAACGGCGTGCTGGCATGGCCGTTCTCGCCGACGTTCGCTGCAAGCTGCGCAGGTAAGGCCGGTGCGCTCGGAAACATCCACTGCATCACGCAGTATTTCGGTAATACCGCCTTTGCGGCCTCGGGCGCGTATAACGGCTCAGGGCATAACGGCATCGACATCGGCATGCCTATCGGTACGCCCGTGCAGGCGGCGCTTACCGGCGTAGTACTCGGCACCGGAAATACGGACCTCGCGCATTCCGCCGGCGGCGCACAGTGTTATTCCTTCGGAAAGTGGGTTGCCGTGAAGCATGATAACGGACTTGCGACCGTATACGCCCACCTTTCCCAGATAAGCGTCTCAGCCGGGCAGTCGGTAAGCACCGGAGCCATCCTCGGCTACTCCGGTATGACCGGGTACGCTACCGGCCCGCACCTCCATTTCGGCGTCTACGCTTCTGCCGGCATCCAGATCATGACCCTCAACCAGTTCAAGGGCGCTGATACGCCGTGCGCGAACGCCACCATGCCGGTCGCACCGCTCAACGCATACCTGAATCCTATTTCGTACCTGTAACAGAAGACTGGCTTCAGAACGGAAAGGCCCCGGCTACGCCGGGGCCTTTCCGTTCTACTACGCCTTCAGACTCCGATCAACGAATCCTAAGATCCTGATCGCGATCGACAGTGATACTAGGCTTATTCTTGAACCAGATAGTTACTTTCTGGCCATTATCGTATGTGCGCTCGATCTCATCGTCGTAGTCCAAGCTGTACTCGCCACCACGCTTATCAAGCAGATACGCCTTAGTTCCGGGCTCTTCTTCGAAACGTTCGATTCTCTTGAACTGCTCGGGTCTTGGAAATTCCATGGATAAAAGTATAGCTTACTTTTTTGCGTGATGAAGCTTCCACAGCAGGAGGGAAACGTAGGAACGATGGGGCGACCATCTCGCCGCGATACGCTCTAACTCTTTACGGTGCGAACCTTTAGGGAGGCCATGGAGTTCTTCCGTCATGCGCGCGAGGATAAGATCGCCCGCAGAGAAGACATCGGGACTTCCGACTGCGAAGATGAGGAACATCTCGGCCGTCCATGGTCCGATGCCGCGGTGACTCGTAAGCGTGTGCACTGCCTCTTCAGGAGTCTGCTTCTTGAGTGCCAGCAGATTAAGTTCGCCCGAGAGGATGCTTTCCGAAAGCTCGGTGAGCGCCCGTACCTTAGCTTCAGACAGGCCCGCAGCACGGAGCTTCACGGAGTGCGTCGCTTGTACTGCGACAGGCGTAAGCGTGCCGCCGACCGCTGTTTCAAGGCGCGCGAAGATAGTCGCTGCAGCTTTCCCAGAAAGCTGCTGGCTCGTGATGGACGAGACGAGCGAACGGAAGAGCTGGTCGCGCGTGCGCTTAGGCTGTACGCGCGACGCAACGAGGCCACGATGGGGAAGGGAAGCCGTATAGAGAATCGGGTCAGCGCGCTTGAGGTGCGCGAGCGCAGCGCGCTCGCGCACGAGATCCCTGCTTTCCACAGCCGTCTTCGCACGTTTTTCACCTTTTCCATATTGAGACGCCATAGCAGTTCCAAGTATGCGCTATACTGTGCCCATATGGCAAAACTCATATTCTATATCATCGTCGGCCTGCTCGTGCTCTCGTTCTTCGGGGTCTCCCTCCAGCATCTCGTGCAGTCTCCGACTACGCAGGGAAATTTCTCGTACTTCTGGGATCTTATCGTACAAGGGTGGAACTTCCTTACGGGAACCGCTCGCGATCTCGGACAGAGCTTCGGCTTCGGTAAATAATGCCGATGGAACCCTTCATGGAAAAAAGAATCAATATCAGCATTCCCGCCGAGGCGACGCCTTCTTTCTCGAACGCTACCCAGGTGACCGTGTCCGACGACTCGGTTGTGCTCCAGTTCGCGTATGTCCGTCCCGACACCGCTTCAGGTCAGCTTATCTCCGAGATCGTCCTCTCTCCTAAGCACGCCATCGACTTCAGCCGTTCGCTCGACGCCACCATAAAGCAGCATTTTACACGTCACCTTTAGACACAAATAAGCAGCAAGCTCTGAGAGAAATTGCCAAGGGCCCGCTTCGTCTTTCGGACTAGGCGGGCCCTTTGCGAACGATGGAGCGGATCATGCGCGTTGGTTCTCACGGAGCGCCACCATCGCGACGATTCCGGCGCAATATACGATGACGAGTTCCGCGACCATCGCCATTGCGATGTAGAACCAGGAATGCCCGATGACTGCGCCGAGAGCGACAGGAAGCACGAACAGGATCAGCCAGCTTGCCGGAGCGAACACCTGGGCAATGTTGATGCACACCAGGATGGGGACAAGCAACAGGAACAAAAGATCGAGGATCTTGGACAAGTTCGGCATGACAGCTACCTCTCAATGTTCGGTTGCGGAAACGAAATCTCTTGGTGCAATTCAGGACCAGTATCATATTGGTACGGATAAAATTATCCGTCAATGCGCTCGGCAAGGACTGTCGGCCCGCGGAGAGGATTTGCTAAATTGCCAGATTTGTCCTATTATCCATTCCATGAGACAAAGCGTAGTGCCGTGGAGACTGGTACGCAGGATGTTCGGCGCCCTGGGAGTATTCGTCGTCCTTACGGTCGTAACATGGGCGCTGGAAAGCTATCTTGCTCATGTCCGGAGCAATGCGCTTACGGCAGCCGTCATCGCCTCCCAAGTCGTCTCTCTCACTAACGATAGCCGCACAGGTGGAGGACTTCCGGCGCTCACGGTCAGTCCGCTCCTCACCCAAGCTGCACAACTCAAGGCAGATGACATGGCCAAAGGCTCCTATTACGCGCACGTAAGTCCGGACGGAAAGACCCCGCTCTATTGGCTCGATCAGGTAGGGTACCGCTATCTGAACGCTGGCGAGAACCTCGTCATCGACCGGACAACCTCCAAGGACGTCGTGGACGCCTGGCTGAATTCACCTGACCACCGCGAGAATATCCTGCGGCCGCAATTCACGGAGATAGGAGTCGGCGTCGCAAACGGCAGGTATAAGGGGGAGGATACTATCTATGTCGTACAGGAATTCGGCACGCCCTATCCTTCGGTACAGCTCGCCCGGATTCCGGCACCCATACCTGCTCCCGTGGCGCCTGCGACCATACGCACTCCGGAACACATCGCGCTGCCGGTATTGGCCGCAAAGCCCGCGACGGTCCTCGCCACCTCCACCGTAACCGCACCAAGCAATACGCTCGTGCGGAGCGTGGCTGCGCTCGCCGCTCCCGTTATCGACACCATACACGTAGTCCGTACGCAGGTAGCCACTACGACTGCTCCCCGCATAGCAGCCAGCTCGACTCCTGCGATACCTGGAACTGCCACGACGACAGTTCCGAGCACGCCTGCGCCGCAGCCGGAACATGTATTCAGGATAACGAACCTTCCGGATACGACGATCTCAGCCGTTCCAAGCGCTAGTGTAACGGCACCTTCTTCACCCGACGTCTCCTGGTTCGATGCTATTGTGCTGCGGATACGCAGCATTGCTGCAGGCGTGCCACGGCTTTGGAAATAGGGCTTTCATGATGTCTTCACCGGACCTTCACCTATAATGAGGTAGAAATATGTACATGGATAGCCGTAGGCATCCTCAGTACTAGGTAATTGACTCTCTCATGAAAAAACTACTCGGAATATTTGCTCTCGCGGCATTAGTTGCGGTTCCAGCGGCCGCGTCCCACGCAGCAACGTTTGCGTACGTGAACACGTCCGGCGAAGTCAGCTCGGTGGAGGCTACTACGGCCACTACCGCGCTTTCAACTGCGCCGAACATCGCTATGCATAGCGGCGTGATGCAGCTCAGCGACACCAATGATTCGATCCTCAACGACAACGTAGGCGGATCGCTTTAAGCTTAAGACAACAATACGTGAAGATAACGAACGGCCCGCAAGCGGGCCGTTCGTTATCTTCTTACCCATCCTCACTCTCGAGATGAAGGATGCCTCATCTTCATGAAGATAAGACCATTATAAACATGTTGCGTCAAAGAGGTCGCGCGCTATACTACATCTATGAACATTCGCATCACCAAACACGCAGCAACCTATCTTGCACCCATCGTCCTCCTTACAGGACTCTTACCCCTTCAGGCATTCGCGTCCTCGAGCAGCTCACCGAGCTGCTCGCTCACAGCGACGACGGGGAGCGGACAAACCAGTCTCCGCAGCTCGGATACCGTCCTCGTGCGCCAAGGCGATGTGCTTACGCTTGCCTGGGAAAGCCAGAACGCGAAGAAGGCGATCGATGCAGGTGGTAAGAGCATCGCGCTTTCAGGCATTGCGACGTCGACTCCGATGGATTCATTCGACGTCTCGTATACGTTCAGCAACGGCAGTAGGAAGACTGTGTGCAAGGCTTCGATACAAGTAGTGCAGGCGTCCTTCGTTGCTGAGTCCCTTACGGCTGAGTCCGGATCGCGACCTGACATACTCGGGCAGATAGATGGCTCAAAGACGATCGAAGTAACCGTGCAGGCGGTCGGCAGCAACACGCTCCTCTATGACAGCAAGACGCTAAAGGTTCGCGGCGGGGGATTCGAAGCAAAGCTTACTAAGGCTCTTCCTGACGGCATGTATGTCGTCACGCTCACGGGCGACAAGAAGTACAAGCTGAATCAGATCGCTACCAGCACGCTCACCGTTGGCGCGACCGGAACCCTCTATGCCGCTTCGATCCCGCTTCTGTCAGGCGGTGCCACAGGTCCCGGAACTACCGTACCCGTCTCCTATCTCCAGATAGTAAACACAGGCAAGACGCCGGTCACGCTCACCGGCTTCCAGGTGAAAGAAGACGGCTCGGCGCCGACCGCTTCAGTCATCGGCCTCTCGACCGTGGACGATAAGGGCGGCTCGCGCGGACTTATCGGCGGCACTGAAGGCGCGAACCCTTTTGTGAACGGTATCGCGACTGTTCCTACGAATGCCACATTTGCGCCGGGAGAACGCAAGCTCTTCACGATCAAGGCGATACTCAGCGTACACGCAGGCGCATATGCGGGGAGCCAGCTCATGCTCGACATCGCAGGACTCGTGGCGCCAGGTGCGAACTTGAAGGCAGTATTCCCGATACGCGGAACGACCTGGACCGTAAACGCTTTTTAAGGAATGGTGCATTTCTCAAACGCCCTTAATCAGAACGTCATAGTTGGATGGTAGACTGTACGCATAGCCCTGCGTGGCAGATCTAGCATAACCAACCTTCATCATTACATGACTTTCATCTCTCTTATCTTGGGCTTCGTACTGGGCGCTGCCGCTATCATCTTCGCCCTTCAGAATAACGAGATGGTCGCGCTCAGCTTCCTGGGATGGCAGTTCGAGAGTTCGCTCGCACTCGTCATTATCCTTGCGACTGCAGTAGGTACGCTTCTCGGCGTTCTGCTGTCGGTGCCAAGCATCATCCGTCGCAGCTTTGCCATCATGAGCCTTAAGAGAGCTAATCGCGGACTCCATGACGAGGCGCAGACCTTGCGCGACATGCATGAACAGGACGAAGCGAAGCTTCAGGCTGATACGACGTCAGCAGTTGCTCCCGATACTATCGACTTAAGACAGCCGTAAGACGACCTATAAGGTTGGAGTAGTGGTGGGGGCTTGCGTCTCGCATGTCTCTCCTGCGTTCGTACTGGAGGCAATCATCCTCGATAGGCTGCCTTGCATGGCAGGAATGGTGTGCGGACCCTGTCCCTGCGGGCGCCCCGAGAATTCAAGCGAGCGAATGTCGCACGCAAGGAAGGTCTGCGGAGTTGCCGTGAGTATCACGCCGCGCAGGCCCACGCGTTCTCCTGCGGAGAGCGCGTTCTTGGCGTCCATCGGAACCGATGGTGCAAACGTGACCTGCCACTCCTTCTGTCCAGGATCGACAAGCACCAAGCCTTCGGGTGTCGAGGCGCGTATGATACCCACCAGGAAGCCGTGTTCGGGGTTCAGCCAGCGATCGCGCTGCAGGCCTTCGAGATCGCGCGCAAAAGGGAGGTGGTGTCCAGCAAGTCGATCGAGCAACAGCCCGGTGCCGACGCTATACAGCGCGGTGCCGAGCACGAGGCTCACGAGCAGGAGCGAGAGCAGGAGGGTCGAGAGTTCGTATTTATAGCCTTTATTAGTGGAGCGGATCTCGCGATAGGCGAGATAGCTGAAAACGCCGAAAAGCACGATCCAGAGCACCGGCATGAGATAGATCATATCGAAGGCGGGCGGATGGATGCCCGGAGGGAGTACGCGCGGAATGTTTACGATACGGAATAGGACCGAAGAGACGGCAGCTGCACCCACGAGTACGGCGAGTGCTGCGAGCAGCCAGAAGCCGATGTTCTTGAATCTGAAATAGTTGCGCGAGCGCGGCGCGATCTGCTCCGCCTTGATGCGCTCGAGCACCTTGTCTGAGGTCGTGTTATGCGTATCCATATACGTAGCCGTTAGTGTTCATATAATGCTTGATGCGCGCCTTCGCGCGATTGAGCCGAGTCGCCACCGTCCCGGGCGGAATGGCGAGAATGTCCGATATCTCGTCGTACGTCTTATGTTCGAAGAACTGGAGGATGATGACCTCGTAGTACTCCTGGGAAAGCTGCTCTACGGCTTCGCGCAGTCGCTTCGCGTCATATGCCGCCATCGACTCCTTCAGCACATCGGTCTCGCTTGCCAGATTAGCGATCACGTCCTCGTCGAGGTCTACGGAGTGGCCGTGCGGCCGTGCACGCCGGCGCCTGAAATACGCCATGGTCTCATTGTGCGTAATGCGGTAGAGCCACGAGGAGAGCTTCAGGCTGGAATCGAAGGAGTTGAGATTCTGATAGACTTTCAGGAACACTTCCTGAAGTATGTCCTCGCTGTCTTCCGGCCCGAGCTTCCCGATGCGGTAGATATACGTACGAAGCTTGCCTTCGTACCGCTCCACGAGGACCCGGAAATATACCGTATCTTCGAGGCAGGCCTCCACCAGCTCCTCGTCGCTATACTCGCTCATGGTCGGCATGCCTATAGCATACCCTGTCTACTACTACGCCCAGAAGCTGGTCTTTCTTTCATATATTCTTGATGATCGGAAAATGAAGAACTTTGTGTGGGAAAACAAGAACCACCCACACGAATGCGAGCAGTCCTTGCTGCGCAAACATTGTGGGTGGTCATTCTCCGGATAGTGCCGCTGCCTTCAGCCGCCGATCGCCGCGTTGAGGCGATCGATCTGGCGGTTGAGACCAGCGATCAGCTGATAGCGATAGACCGTGGCCGCGATCGTGCAGATCGAGTTCGGGGGCACCACGGCAACGTGGATGCAGTTCATCGTGGCTTCCTGGGTGTACCGGTCCCGCTGCTCGATGAGGATATCCCGGGCCATGATCTTCCCTTCGGTCATCCGGGGCATGAGGGACTGCTCATGGAAGGAGGCGTCCTCCTGACCCTGGAACCAGCCGTTCCAGACCTGATCGCAGTAATCCTTCATATACCGGGACGCCGACTTCCAGTTGGCGCACACACCGGTGTCGCCGGGGTTGAGCGCGGCGGCGACCGGGGTACTGGCGTTGGTGGTCGTGGGAACGGTGAGCGCGGCGGCGACAATCGCGAGAGTCAAGGTGCGAAGCATTGAACGTCCTCCTGTTGGCCCGAAATCGAGCTTGGGTTCAATATATAGCATTATACATAAATCATTACGTCTGTCAAGATTAAAAGAGAGTGAAAGAACTTGAGATCAGAATACGTACTAATATTAGAGAAGTCAGGAATAGGGCGTGCTGCCTATATTTCTGGCTCTATTACCCGCATAAGGATTTCTGACACGTATTCCATGCATTTCATACGAACCTATCTTTCTGGAGCCAAGGCGTGGGCGCTTGCGCACAAGAAGACATCGATATTTGCCCTGCTCGTCGTCCTTATAGGCGGGTACAGTCTCGTGCACGCTATGAGCGCCACGAGCGCACAAACCCGCTATGTGCTTAGCGCCGTAGGGAAGGGAACGGTCATCAGCTCGGTAAGCGGTACGGGGCAGGTGGCGACTACTAATACGGTGACGCTCACGAGCAAAGCCTCCGGAGAACTCGTCTCCGTGAATGTCATACCTGGGCAGAGCGTGAAGGCTGGGCAGCTCATCGCGCAAGTGGACGCCACGAATGCTGCCTATGATCTCGAGTCCGCGCGCATCGCCTACGACAAACTGGTCACCGTCGACAGCACGAGCCTTTCCGACGCACAGAGCGGCGTAACGCAGGCGCAGGAGGACATCGATAAAGGATACGCGGATGCACGCACGACTCTCACGAGTACGCCTACGGACATGCAGGACGTCTTAGATGGTATCGACGCACTCTTCGGGAAGAACGGCTATCTCACCGGACAGAATTACGATCGAGGAGGCGCTCCAGCGGACACCTATCGCGACAAGGCCCAGAAGAGCTTTTACGCCGCGCAGACTTCGCTCAAGGCCTTCCAGGCCCAGGAGCGCAGCATCACGCAGGGAAGCAGCGAAGCGACTATAGAGTCCGCGGTGTCGAGCGGATATCAGACGAGCCTGCTCGTCGCGCAGGCCGCAAAAGACACGAAAGATGCCGTAGTATATATCCGGAATCATGACGAGAGCGGCACTCCTAAGGCAGAAAGCGCGTACACGTCAGCGACTTCGCTTTCTGCTTCTGCAGATGTTGTCGTTTCCGATTTCAACAATGTGAAGACTACGCTTGTCGATAATGTGCGCGCGCTCGCGAAGGCGCAGCAGTCGCTTGAGGACGTCAAGGACGGTCCTGATACGAGCGACATACGGTCGCAGACGCTCTCGATACGAGAAAAGCAACAAACGCTCGCTGACTATTCGGTCCGCGCGCCGTTCGACGGCGTGATAGCCTCGGTATCTGCTCATAAGGGCGACGCCGCAGGCGGGAGCACCGAGATAGCGACACTTATAACGAAAGAGAAGATCGCACAGATATCGCTCAATGAGATCGATGCGACAAAGGTCGCCGTAGGCCAGAAGGCGACGCTTACCTTCGACGCTATCGATAGTCTGACGATAAGCGGTACGGTCGCGGAAATGGACCTCGTAGGCACGGTTACTCAAGGCGTGGTGAGCTACACCGTCAAGATAGGTCTTGATACGGACGACGATCGCGTGAAGCCCGGCATGACGGTGAGTGCTGACATCGTGACCGACATTGCTCAGGACGTTATCGAGGTTCCGACATCAGCCATAAAAAGCCAGGGCGACGCGAGCTACGTCGAGACCATCCCGGGCGCTGCGACGACCACTGCTCAAGGAATCATTTCGACCACTGCACCTGAGATGATTCCGGTAACTATCGGGCTCTCTGGAGACGACAGCACCGAAATACTCTCAGGACTTTCCGAAGGAGATGTGGTCATCACGCGCACTATCGCTCCTACGACTTCTAAGACGACGGCGACGGCGCCGAGCCTGCTTGGCGGAGGGGCGACGCGCACTACGGGCGCAACAGGCGCGGCGCGTACGTTCGGCACTGGCGGTACAGCCGGCAGGTAATCCCGCATGATAGAGGTCGCGAACATCACTAAGACTTACGGAGCAGGCTCCGACATGGAGTTCCAGGCTCTCAAAGGCGTGTCCTTCTCAATTGCCGACGGAGAGTTCGTGGCTATCATGGGGCCGTCAGGTTCTGGAAAATCGACGATGATGCATATTCTCGGCTGCCTCGACACCCCGTCTTCGGGGACCTACACGCTCGACGGGAAGGATGTCTCGACGATGGGCGATGACGAGCTTGCGAACATACGCCGGGAAAAGATAGGTTTCGTCTTCCAGTCCTTCAACCTGCTTCCGCGTACGACCGTCTTGCGTAACGTCATGCTTCCACTCACGTATGCAGGCGTTCCGGAAGAGGAGCGGGAACGGAAGGCGAAGGAAGTCCTCCTGGCTGCGGGCTTTGCGGCCACTCACCTTAACCATCTCTCGAACCAGCTTTCAGGTGGACAGATCCAGCGCGTCGCCATCGCACGCGCGCTAGTCAACGACCCCTCGCTCATCCTCGCAGACGAGCCCACCGGAAACCTCGACTCGAAGACAGGCGCAATCGTGCTCGAAACATTCCAGAAGCTGAATGAGGAATTGGGCAGGACTATCGTGCTCATCACGCACGAACAGGAAGTGGCCGAGCACGCAGGTCGGATCATCTTTATTCGCGACGGACTCATAGTCTCGGACGCCAAGAACGAGCATAAGAAGCATCTGTATCATGAAAATAACTGACATCCTCCACGAGACGTATACGGCGCTTGCGAGCAATAAGGTCCGTACCGGGCTCACCATGCTCGGCATCGTCATAGGCATCGCCTCGGTCATCGCCATGGTCTCGATAGGGCAGGGTGCGCAGAGCAGTATAGAGAACAGCATCCAGTCCCTCGGTTCCAACCTCATCATGGTCTCGCCGGGTACCCAAGGCGGGCCCGGCGTACAGGTGTCTGGTGGCCGTGGTACGGCGCGCACGCTCACGAAGGCGGACGCGGACGCCGTCGGCAGCAGCATACAATCGGTGAATGCCGTCTCGCCTGAACTCACCGGACGCTATCAGGTGACTGCTAAGGGCACCAATACGAATACCTCGGTGGTAGGTGTCTCGTCCGCATATCCGCTCGTGCGCAACCTTGAAGTGGGTGAAGGTTCGTTTATAAGCGACCAGAACCTGAAGAGCGTATCGAGAGTCGCCGTACTGGGACCCACCGCCCGCGACGATCTCTTCGGAGCGGGTACAGATGCCATCGGACAGACCATCCGTATCAAAGGCGAGCAGTTCAAAGTGGTGGGCATCACGGTGGCCAAAGGCGGTTCAGGCTTCACGAGCCAGGATGACATGATCTTCGTGCCGCTTACGAGCGCGCAGAAGCTGCTCGCAGGCAGCGACTATGTGACTTCGATAAGCGTACAGGCGGCAAGCGCGGACGTGATGACCCAGGTACAGACGGACATCACGGCACTACTGCTTGAGCGACATAAGATAAGTGATCCTACGGCCGCCGACTTCAGCATCCTGAATCAGAACGATATCGTCGCCGCTGCAAGCAGCGTGACCGGGACATTCACCATCCTGCTTGCGGCCGTGGCAGGCATATCGCTGCTGGTAGGCGGCATCGGCATCATGAATATGATGCTCACGACTGTTACTGAGCGCACCCGCGAGATAGGACTGCGTAAGGCCATCGGCGCCAAGCGCGCCGATATCAGCCGGCAGTTCTTGATCGAAGCGGTGATGCTCACCCTTACCGGAGGACTCGCCGGCGTACTGCTGGGCATGCTCATATCGTTCGGGGTGAACTCGCTCGGCCTTATCAGCACGAGCGTGTCAGTCGAGTCTGTCCTGCTTGCCTTCGGAGTCTCGACGGCCATTGGCCTCGTCTTCGGATATTATCCCGCGAGCCGTGCAGCAAAGCTTAATCCAATAGATGCGCTCAGGTATGAGTAGCGCAGTGAGGTGCAAGAACTAATCATCAATACACACGAAATATATGAAATCCTATACTAACAAGCAGAAGATAATCGCGGGCTTCGTCCTTGCGCTTATCGTCGTCGCTGGAGTCTCGTTCGCAGGCGGCATGACCTACGCGAAGAATAGAACTCCTATGGGCATGCGCGCAGCCGGTGGCTTCGCCATGGCGGGCGGACAGGGAGGTACACGTACGGGCCAGGCATACGGCGCAGGCGCACGCGGACAGGGAGGTGCGCTTAGCGGCGGAGCCGCCATCGGAGAAGTCCTCGCCAAAGACGATAAGAGCATCACAGTGAAGCTCCCAAACGGCGGCTCGCGCATCGCCTTCTTCACGGGCAATACTCCGGTTACCAAGAGTGCGCCGGGGAACATCAGCGATGTTACCGTCGGTCAGCAAGTACAGATAACAGGAGCACCGAACGCTGACGGCAGCATCTCGGCACAGGCCATCCGCGTAGGTGGCATGCCTCCTATGATGACTCCTTCTGGGACGAACGCGCCTACAGCGCCTCCCGCACGATAAAATATCGCAACACATCTCATAGAGAAGTTGTGGCGGAAACCATGGAGCAATCCGGCCTGCATATGCAGGCCGGATTGCTCCATTTTGTAAAATCCAAAACATGTGATATAATCAATACACATTCGATCTAACACTCCTCTACATGGCCGATTTCAAGAAAAACAAGTTCAGTAAGGATAGCCGCCCGCATGGCGCACATGGCGCAAGGGACTTCTCCCGTGGAGGCTCTAGCCGCCCGAGCTTCGGCGGTAGCGCGCCTAGGTACGGCGCGCGCGACAATGGTCCTACAGAATCCTTCAAGACCACCTGCAGCAAGTGTAGTAAGGCTTGTGAGGTGCCTTTCAAGCCTAACGGCAAGAAGCCAGTGTTCTGCCGGGATTGCTTCGTCCGTGACGACGCGCCACGTACCAATGACTCTCGCTACGAGAAGCGCAGCTATGGGCCAGATCGTGCCCCTGAGCAGCGATCTTACGCCCCAGCCCCTACAGCAGCTCCTGACCCGCGCATAGCCGCTATACAGAAAGAGCTCTCAGTCGTACACACGAAGCTTGATACCCTCATAGAGAGCCTCCAGGGCACCGTGTACGCCTCTATCCTTGCGAAGTCCGCAGAAAGGGAAGAGAAGTCAACGAAAGCCGTTGTAGCGAAGCCAAAGGTTGCCAAGAAGAAGGTTGCGGCTCCAGCGAAAGCTAAGAAAGTCACGAAGAAGAAATAGCGAGTCGCTCGAGCTTAAAATAAAAGCGCCGTTCCGCATAGGAGTGCTGCACTTGGCAATCCTGAACCGCTTTTATTTTAAGCTCTCGCTCCCGACGGAAAAATGCAAAGATGCAATTCATTAACGAGGATTAGCTGCGACATTTCTGACGTTATACTAAAACCATATGAATAAAGTCCGACTCGAAGCTCTGAGCGATGGAATCTTTGCCATCGTCATGACGATCCTCATTTTCGATATAACCTTGCCGGCGCGCACGGGCGCGGTTTCCAATGCGGAGTTGTGGAGTCAGATCCTGTACCTCTGGCCCTCCATTACGAGCTTCGCGCTCAGCTTCCTTGTCATTGCGGTCTTCTGGATAAACCATAATTTCCTCTTCCATACCTATACGAAGAAGATAGATCGCATGCTCAATCTCTTGAACTTGATCTATCTCCTCTTCCTCGTATTCGTACCGTTCTCAGCTCATCTTCTAGGAACATACCCGCGCAACGAGCCGGCGACACTGCTATATGGGATCAATATCTTGATCATTATCGTGATCATGCGCGTCATGTTCATTCACGTACAGCGCTACGAGGAGCTTCATAATAAGGTGCCTACTCGCATAGCGAAGCAGGCGAGATTCCGCACATCGCTTACTATCGTCTCCTATCTGCTTGGAATCGCGACGTCATTCGTCTTCATTCCGGCAAGCATATTCTTCTATGTCTTTCCCATGCTCTTCAACGTCATTCCTGGTACTGTCGACCTTATGGAGCACATATTCAACTTCGAACTCACGTAGCGCGAGCGTCGGTTGAAGTATGGCATTCACCCAAGGATCATACCGGGTATGAGATACTTGCCTATATGAAGATACAAGATTCAGTGGTCATAGTAACGGGCGCTTCGATGGGCATTGGACGCGAAGTGGCGAAGCTCCTGGGGAGTCAGGGCGCGAACGTCATACTCGCAGCGCGCTCCAAGGAAAAGCTCAACGAGCTCTCTGTCGAGATTCCCGGATCGATAGTAGTCAAGACTGACATGACTCGCCGGGGCGATATCAAGGTGCTTATCGACAAGACAGTTGAGGCGTTCGGACGCGTCGACATCCTCATAAACAACGCCGGGCAGGGAATGCGCGCGGCGGTCGAATCCATAGATCTAAGTGACTACCGATCCATCATCGACCTTAATATCTTCGGTCCGCTCATCGCCATGCAGGAAGTCATTCCCGTAATGCGCAAACAGGGAGGTGGCATGATCCTCAATATCAGCTCCATGGTCTCGAAGAACTACTTCCCCTATCTCGGCGCATATTCCTCGACCAAGTACGCCTTGAATGCCCTCTCGCTTACCGCGCGCCAGGAACTCGCCGCTGACAATATCGTCGTCTCGGTTTTCCATCCCAAGATGACCGCTACCGATTTCGGACAGAACGCACGCGGCGAGACCTACTCCTCAAGCGCCGGACGACCGGGCATGTCAGTCGATACCGCTGAAGACGTCGCCAAAGCCATTCTGGAGCAGATCGAGTCCGAAGACGCTGAGATGATGATGTAGGATTCTCGGGTCTCAGCGGTTCGTTCGAGACCTTGAGCGCCCCCTACGTGCCGACGAATATGCTCGTACTTATCCGGTCCCGGGTGATTATCTCTCCGCAGTTCGTCTGAATGGCAGCTTCGCCGTGATGATTGATTATTCGGTACCCGGGATCACAATTTCTGTATCGATGCAGAAGCGCTGAGATGCCCTTCAAGAATCCTCCTTCATCGAAGGAGCGATACACGTACCTCGAACAGCTCTCCCGATATAGGCAGACGATCCTCCTGTCTTCAGGGACGAGGAGCCAATACACCCGTATGAGCGAGTTACAGAATCCCGAGAACATGCTTATTTCTCGAAGATTACCAACTGGAAGTTAGCCGCTATCGGTTTTCCGCCGATTGCTGCGCAGCCCGTGGGTCGTACTGTGGTCGTCATGGACTGCAAGGATACGAATTTCCAGCCGTCTCCGGTCGTATTCTCTATTATTTCCTGCAATTCCTGCGCTGCCTGTGCGGCTCCACCCTTATCAGTAACGGTCGGATGAAATGGGACGACTTTGTATGCCATGTACGTAAATAGTTATTTTCAATCGATCTGCACTCTCTATTCTAACTGATGAGTGGAACAGGGAAGTGGTACAGGAAGTTCCGTATGGAAAAAATTCATACACGCACCTTGAGCATACCTATCCCGCCTATACAGATGGCAAGTGTAGAGATGATGCCGAGCAGAAAGAGTAGGAAAGTGACGGATCCAACCGAGACTAAATATGGCCCACTTTCTCAGTCCCATACAGATATCATTCGTAAAAGGTATAGAGTCAGAACCCCCTGAAATAACATCAGCCCTCAAGCCATCGTTTGAGTGGGGAAGGGGTTCGTACAATTAATCTCGTTATCCCCAGAAATTCATGAAGGGGAATTGGTATACTGCGTATGCGACCTGAAAGGGGAGCCGCAGGAGGACAAGTAGCCATTATTAACACTTCAAAAGAGCCTTAGTCGTGGGTGCTTGCCAGAACGGAACGGAGACGTTTCTTTCTCAAGCTCCTGCGATTGCGGCTCTTTTTTGTTACATAACAGAAAACTCCCGCAAAGCGAGAGCCTTCTGTTGGAGTGCGATATATGCCGCCGCTAGTGGAATAGGTCCGGGATTCGAATCCTGGAAGCGTGAGTTCAAATCTCACCGGCGGCACAAATCACTACCTAAGGATATCATCCTCAGGATGACCACAGTACCAGGATGGGGATAAGGTTGCAAGCCTGTGTTAGTCTACTGAGACCCTTAGCAGGTACGCAATACAAGAAGCCCCGCCGAAAGGTGGGGCTTCTTGTTTCTCGGACTTCCAGCTAAATGAGTCTGACAACTAGTAGCTCTGTATCTTAAGAGCATTAATCTTCTGCTGTATCAGTCCTCCTTCATTCTGGATATTCTTCATCTGAGTCAGATATCCTGTGCACTCGGGAGACCCGTACTTATTCTGAAGACGTTCAGAACAGTTCCTATTCTTATAGGTAAGGAAGACAGCATCGTAATCCTTGTTGTTTTGGGCTAGAGCAGTCTGAGCTTTCTTCAACTGAGCACTCACATCACTGGTAGACGGGACTACCGTCACTGGAACTGGGGAAACTACTGGGGAGGAAGTGGCTGTACTGCTCTCAAGCGCAGCGACGCGATCTTCCAAAGCTGCGACTCTCTTTTCCAGAGAAGCATTACTGGCAGCAGCGAACGTAAACGACGGTATCACTAACAGAGCAGTGATTGCCGCAATAGCGGTCTTTTTCATAAAGCGTAAGGTCTTTAAGGTTTGTAGGTGGGAAAATAACAAAACTCCGCCCTTGAGCGACAGGTAGACCTTACGAGTGAACCTGCCGTCAAGGACGGAGTATTGTTCGTAAGGTCTTTAGTTATAAGCCCGGCACATTATACCACTACTATCGATAGTAGGAAAGTGAAGAAAAGATGAGGAATATATAAAATAAGTGTGGAAAATGTATCTACCCAGCTTCTCCTACCCGTATAGTTATAGATATGCCTGACATCAAGATGACCTACAAGGGAAGGGAAATAGAGCCAAAAGAAGCTTCTGAACGGTTCATGGAGTTTCTTCTTGTGGAAGGGGAGTTAGGTCCTATTGTTGACCAGTTTGGGGAGTATCTGAGGCTGTTCTTACTTAAGGAGACTAAGGATTAGTTGCGTTCAGGTGGGAGGGGAATATAATGGTGGCAATTCCAGCTTCGGCTGGAAGGAATTAGCCCTCCGGCGTAAGCGATACATTTCTTATGGTAGTGATACTTATAGAAAAACTCGCGACGCCTTCCTCACGCTTTTAGGAATAGGTGAGTAGCTTACTCCAGAGGTGGAGTTTGAGACAATCCAAAGCCTTTTAGGCACTAGTTGAGGGTCGCAAACAACTTCGTTTGGGTATGGGGACATCAGCTGGTCGTATATGTAGACCTCTAGCCGTAAGGCCTTTTCAGTCTGAAAGCTAGACTCGAATTAACCTGATTTGATGCATGTCCCGTTGAGGAGTGGCCCTGTATCGCAAAAAGGCTCGTTGGAAAGCAACGAGCCTTTTTGTTTCTTCGGTAGAAGGAATTAGCCGGAGGATGTTCTCGCATCCTCCTACCAAGACTGTACGAAAAGCGATCCTGGTAGGAACTCACGAGACAGAATATAGCCCACTAACTTAATATGCTTAGAGCATACTTCGTAAAAGGTATATTGTCCGAAGTGTATCTCGTCCACCCCAGGAGCCTGAATT
>JAZKAU010000002.1:0-8624 GCA_040388985.1 Patescibacteria group bacterium
ACGGCCGCTTTTTTGCCGAGTTCCTTGAGGACCTCTCACTCGTTCGTCTTAGTCTACTCGACCTGAACACCTGTGTCGGTTTCCGGTACGGTCGTCATGTGCTGAAGCGTAGAAGTTTTTCTTGGAACCGCGCTCTCTACTCTCCACCCCTCCGTAGAAGGATGTTGTCGCTCCGCTTGGAGTATTGTCTTCCGGATTTGCCTAGAAGACCTCCTCACGGCACCAACCCAAATCCAATAATGGGCAGTAGATACAGCAATCCGTCACTCCATCGCACACATGAGCGGTCATGGAATATTAACCATGTGTCCATCGGGTGCGGCTTTCGCCATCCCCTTAGGCCCGACTAACCCTCAGTTGATCGTCATAGCTGAGGAAACCTTGTTCTTTCGACGTGCGGGGTTCTCACCCGCATTGTGGTTACTTGTGCCTGCATTCTCACTTCCGTACGCTCCACCATCGGTCACCCGTTAGGCTTCATCGCAGAACGGAACGCTCTCCTACCGCTTGCACGTTTCATAGAGGGCACGAGTGTGTGTTGAAATATAGCGCCCTCTAAAAGGGGCACATTTCGAAAGAACTTGAAACATGGGAGCGGGAGATAGGATTCGAACCTACGACAATCGGGCTGACAGCCACGACGCTCTACCCCTGAGCTACCCCCGCCCATGTTTCGCACTCGCACCAGATAAGTGGGCGGAAAGAGTTGTCGACGTTATGACGTCATCTGAAGTGAGGACAATCCTCAGCGCGGCTGCGCCGAGGGGTTTCGCACCCTCATTGACCCGGGAAATTCGCACCCCGGTACGGTTGCGTGCAACGTGGCTCGACGCCACGCCGCGGCACTCCGCAAGACGACTCACCATGATCGCGGTATTGCGCCGCGTCATGCCCCAATTCCGCCTGGCTTCGGAGGCCAGGGATCCTTGAGAATCAAACATACCCGCATGGGAACCTTATGCCTCCAGCTGCCTGGACACATCGAACTTCCCACACGAACTCCCATTCGGGACTCTATTCCGCCCGAGAAAGTGCCTCGCGGCACCCTCTATGAAACGCACAAGCCCGCAGTTTCGGTATAACGCTTAACCCCGATTATCTTCGGCGCAAGGACCCTCGATGAGTGAGCTGTTACGCTTTCTTTAAATGGTGGCTGCTTCTAAGCCAACATCCTCATTGTCAAAGGATCCTCACTTCCTTAAGTTGTACTGAGCGTTAATTTAGGGACCTTAACTGGCGATCCAGGGCTCTTCCCCCTTCGACGACTGGAGCTTCGCCCCCAGCGTCTAACTGCCGTGCTGTAATTTCTGGTATTCGGAGTTTGATAGGAGTGACGAGGTTTCCCCCTGTTCACCCCTTCCAGTGCTCTACCCCCAGACTGATCACACGACGCCATCCCAAAAGATGTTTCGGAGAGAACCAGCTATTACCAGGTTCGATTAGCTTTTCACTCCTTACCACAAGTCATCCCAAGACGTTGTACGATCTACGGGTTCGGGCCTCCATGTGACTTTCGTCACACTTCACCCTGCTCATGGCAAGCTCACCTGGCTTCGGGTCGTATGTATGATACTAACGCGCTATTCACACTCGGTTTCCCTGAGGCTCCGTCCCATTACGGACTTAGCCAAATGCAACATACATACACTCGCAGGCTCATTCTTCAATAGGCACGCTATGAAGGACGCAAGCGCCCCCCATAACCCTTTGTAAGTACACGGTTTCAGTTCTATTTCACTCCCCTCTCGGGGTTCTTTTCACCTTTCCCTCACGGTACTAGTTCACTATCGGTCTTAGAAAGTATTTAGCCTTACCGGTTAGTTCCGGCAGATTCACTCGGGCTATTCGTGTCCCGAGCTACTCAAGAACAGGAGCACAAAAGAGTTTTATATTTCGCGTACGGGGCCATTACCCTCTAGGGCGCTGCTTTCCAGCAGCTTCCGCTATATAGAACTTTTGTAACTTTTGCCGTACAAGTACGGAGCTCCTGCCTTACTACCCCGATATCCGAAGACATCGGTTTGGGCTGTTCCCGTTTCGCTCGCCGCTACTAAGGGAATCGCAAGGATTGTGTTCCATCCATTCGACGAATCGAATAGACAGAACACAACCCGCTGTTGTTTTCTATTCCTCTGGGTACTGAAATGTTTTACTTCCCCAGGTTCGCTCCCTGCCACATACGGGCAGGATGACCATTACTGGCCGGGTTTCCCCATTCGGACACCTCCGGATCAAAGCCTACAAATCGGCTCCCCGAAGCATTTCGCAGATTAGTCACGTCCTTCATCGCATTTCTAAGCCAAGGCATCCACCGTGCACCCTTCAATGTTTCCAATGCGGAAACCTGAATACCACTTAACGTTGTTTCCAGGTGGCGAAGCCACCTGGACGGGTTCGTCTGAACGACGAACCCTTTCTGAATTTGCAATTTCAATCCGCCACGACCTCCCTTTCAGGTGGTCCCGGCTCGTTGATTACCTTTATCCCGCGCCGCATTCTGGTTCTCTACAAGTAGAGAACCAGAATGCGGCGCGGGATATACCTATTCGTATGTCAAAGTTCACGTGTTCTCGAGCACAATCCCTTTGACTGTTTTTTCTTTCTCAGATCGCTTACGCGATTGAGAAAGAAAAAACGCGCCTCAGAGCGCGCGGTAGGCCACAAGGCTTTCCGTTTAGACGCTCCTTTGGGGTAATTTATTGCTTATAAACACGTAAGAGGAGTATATAGGTAGCCATTATAGGAGTCAAGCAAGGTCGGCAGGAGGGAGGAGGGAGGAGGATGCCCACAGACACACAGAAAACCGGCGCCTCTGGCGCCGGTTTTCTGTGTGTCTGCTGACTGCCTACTGCAGTCTGCTAGCTACTCTCTTATTTCACTTCTTCGCGCATCTTGTCGAGGAAGCGACCTGCTGCTGCCTGTCCGCCGAGGCCGAACGATAGGCCGAAGGCAAGCGCGAGGGCCACGACGAGACCGGTGAAGAGCGGCTGGATGAAGTCGCTTGCGACCTGCAGATGATCAAGTGCTGCGAGGATAGCGAAGATCCAGATAGCCCAGCGCGCGATGGAGCCGAGGAAGTTAGCGGAGCGGAGGTTAGCCGTACGCGCTGCTCCCGCAACCACCTTCTGCGTAGCGTCCGCAAGGACGGCCGCCACGAGAAGGATGAGGACGGCAATGATGACCTGCGGAAGGTAGCCGAGGACTACGGTTCGCAGGAATATCGTGACTTCAGTGAGATGCAGCACGTCGAGTGCGGCAACGAGGAAGACGATGATGAAGAACCATTTCACGAGGAAGCCGAGGAAGGCGCCTGAGTCGAGACGGAAACCCGAACGCTCTACTACGCGTTCGACGCCTGCGGAGCGAAGTGCCTGATCAACGCGCGCTGCCCGGATGATCTGTGCAACCACTCTTCCAAGACCGGTGCCGATGAGCCAGCCGATGATGAAGATGATAAGCGCGACTATCAGGTTAGGCACGAATGCGATGAGGCCGTAGAAGAGCCCCTGGAAGGACTGCGTAAGCACGTCAGCCCAAGTAGTGAGGAACATATGCGTGTGCGTAATTGGTTAATTTCGGGTAAAGCGTCCGCGAGGCGCGGGGCTTACTATCAAGTGTAGCAAGCGCCAGCCCGATTCCCCGGAGCGCTGTGGATACCCAGGTAATGGCAGCTTGGACCAACGTACAGAGAGGCAGCAGGTGCAGATTCACGTGTCAGGAATAGATTTTATCCGCATTCAGGTATCACCGCTGAGGCTGTCATACCGGGGATACCTTACTTGAGCCCTGGCAAGGCTCCGCTATCAGCCCGGAAGCTGTTCAAGCCCTATCTTGTCGAGGAGGACACGGTGCGGGAAATCAAAGACATCCCGGAGAAGTCGGTCGTAGATGCCGCGGCGGTATTTAAAGTCTTCGAGGGAGAAGGCAGCGAAGCGCAGTTCCCGTCCGAGCTCCGCTTCGAGTGCGCGTACTGCCGTATCAAGAGGTCGGTCCTCCAGCTTATCCCCTACGACGAGGAGATCTATCTTCGTCTCGACCGCGCCCGTGAAGAGTCCCGAGAGGACGACGAGCCGGAGCGAGCCTGCGCGCTTGAGCGATTGGAGCATGTCCGCGTCGCCCAAGATCGTGGTAGAGCGGATGAATATCTGGAGCGCGTCGAGATACGGGAATCGGCGATCGGCGCCATACTGCGCCTTACCCTTCCCTGCCCGCTTCTTTATGACGCCGCTTGCCAGGAGTACCGCTAATTCCTTACGTACCGTATCCTTGGGAGTCTTGGTGCGCGTAGCTATATCCTCGGACGAGAAGCCCAGGCCATCGTTGAACAGGAAGAGTCGGAGAAGCTTGAGGCGGGCGAACGAGCCGAACAGGCGGGCAAGAGGATCCATATGCGTAGAGGCATTGTATCGGCTCAACAATAGGTTGCGCAAGGAGCCTAAAAAGTGGCGCATTTGGGATTGGGGTGCCGTATACTAGCGGGATATGCCGCTCCTGCCTGGAATTCTCGCGTATGCGGTCACGGTTCCTTATCTCGCCACATATGGTTTCGTACTTATCGCAGCAATAATCGAAGGTCCGATTATGTTCTTCCTTTGCGGGTTCTTAGTGCGCCTCGGCGTCTTGAGTCTTATTCCGGCTTTTATAAGTCTTATGGCTGGAGACCTTATTGGAGACACTCTTTGGTACTTGGTAGGCTACCGATACGGCCGTAGGTTCATCCATAGATTTGGAAAATATGTAAGTATAACTGAAGAAAAAATAGAGCAGGCCACTGTAATTTTTAAGACTCATCATGACAGAATTCTTGTTATATCTAAGATAACCAATGGATTCGGCTTTGCGATACCAGTATTAGTTACCGCAGGTCTTACCAAACTACCGTTCAGGAAATTCTTTATTTTCAACTTTGCAGGTGAGATTGTCCGGGCATTGCTTTTAGTTGGTGGAGGGTATTTCTTTGGTGCATGGTACAGCCAAATAGATACTTGGGTGGGCAGAGTAGGCCTTGGTTTTGCCCTAATACTAACTGTAGTAGTATTCATTCAATTTGGGCGGTATCTTAGCAAGAAAGCACAAGTTCAAATTGCCGCATAGTTAAACATGGAGAGACTCCGTATAGCAATGGTTTGCGATATTATTCCTGGGTATCCCGCTGGAGCAGCGGTATCCACAATCCGATTCGCAGAACGGTTACGTGATAATGGTCACCATGTAATACTTATTGTCGCAAAAGATTCTAAAAAGCCCGGTGTCCATGCCTATAACGGCATACCGATATATTCATATTTCTCAATACCTGTTCCGGGTTCTAACCATCACTATTTCCAGTCATTTCCGACAAAGCGCTCTCTTGAAGAACTTTTTATACGAGAGAAGATTCAGATAGTTCACGTCATGTTTCCGTCATATTTATGCTTTATCGCAAAGAAAGCAGCTCGAAAATTAGGACTTGGGCTCGTCGCGCACCTTCATGCTCAGCCTCAGAGCATAGAAATCTTCCTTCCGCGAATATTACAAACATCATTCGTAAGTAATCTCTTGTTTCGGTATATTATCGGATTCATTCGCGACTCGGATTACATACTGAGCCCGTCTGAATTTGGGAAGGACCTGTATACGAGAAATAAATACTCTCCTGCCATTACTGTTATCAGCAATGGCATTGATCTTACGATCTTTAATAAGGGCGCTATTGCGGACTCGACCCAATCAACACAGGAAGATTCAACGGTTATGTTGTATGTTGGTCGTCAGTCAAAAGAAAAAGATCCTGCCACGATTATTCGAGCTATGCCTACCTTGATTCGTAACCTTCCGTCACTCATGGTTAGAATGGTCGGAATTGGGCCTATGGAACAAGAGCTTGTCGAATTAAGTAAGAGCCTTGGTGTGGAGTCACACATATGCTTTTTGGGACGAGTATCTGACAGCCAGCTATTAAAAGAGTATCTGGGGGCATCGCTTTTTGTCTTCCCTTCCTTGGTTGAACTCGAGGGTATGGCCGTACTTGAAGCCATGGCTTATGGCTTACCTCTGCTTATTGCCAATTCTCCAACTAGCGCCTCTCCGTACTTTATACGAGGTAATGGTTTGCTTTTCGCCCCAGGAGATGAGAACGACCTGGCACTCAAAGCGCTTACAATCTTGAAGGATAAGAAACTGCGTATCCAGATGAGTAACACTAGCCTTGAACTCGTACAGGGGTATGCGATTGAGCGGAGTGTAAAAAAACTTGAAGATGTATATTACTCGGTTGCAGCTAGTCCACGTAGAAAAGAGCTTGCTGAAAGAGTCTTTTGATGAACTTTTTTCCGGCCACGCCGCCATCGACCTTTGTACCATGCTAAGAAAATCTATCTGTAACGGGAGATTGCCTGTTCCGCAGTAATAAAAGGCAAAAGCCCGCGTAGCGCGGGCTTTTGCCTTTTGATACAGAGTGAGGATTACTTAGGAGTAACTTTAGTCGAGACCGTTTCCCTGTATTGTCTTGTCATCGGAATGATTACGCAATACAAGGACGGTTCGACACTGCGGTCACTTTGAAGATTACTTCAAAGTGACCTTGCCTCCCGCCTCTTCCATCTTCTTCTTCAGCTCGTTCGCCTCGTCCTTGCTGACATTCTCCTTCAGCATCGAAGGAACGCCGTCGACGAGATCCTTAGCCTCCTTGAGGCCGAGCGCGAGCGCTTCTTTTACGGCCTTGATGACCGCGATTTTGTTCGCGCCTGCATCGGTGAGCTCTACGCTCGCCGTGCTCTTCTCGTCTTCGCCTCCGCTAGCGGCGGCTGCAGGTCCTGCGACCGCAACGGCTGCTGCAGATACGCCGAATTTCTTCTCGAAGACCTTCACGAGCTCGGAGAGCTCCATGACGCTCATCTTCTCGATCTCTTCGACGAGCTTCTTGAACTTCGCAGGAACTTCCACTTCAGCCTCGGCAGCTGCAGGAGCTTCTGCCTTCTTCTCTTCAGCCGCTGGCGCTGCTTCCTCTACAGGAGCTGCTTCCTCGACAGTCTCTTCTACCTTTTCTTCTTCGGCCATAATCGTAAATGTAAAACTTTATAAGTTACGCTGCTTTCTTCTCTGCTATCGCGTTAAGCGCGATGACGAATCCTTGGATAGGACTGTTGATGACGTTCACGAACATGCCGCGGAGTACGGGTACTGGCGGTATGGTCGCGATGGTCGTCATGCCGACCGCATCAAGGAAGCGCTTCTCGAACACGCCGCCCATGATGGAGAGCGCACCTTTGTGCTTCTTTCCCGCTTCATAGATGCCGCGAGCGGCCGCAGTCTCGTCGCTATCGCTCCATGCGAGCGCGAGCTCTCCAGGAATCTCGGGAACGCTTCCTTCGAATCCCTTATCGGCAAGTACACGCTTCACGAGCGTCTTCTTCGCGACATAGTAGCCGACGCCTTCATCCTTGAGGGACTTCCTGAGCGCGGACGTATCCGCGACCGAAAGGCCCTTGAACTGGACGAAGACGACCGACACCGCATCTTTCAGAGCGTTCTCGATCGAAGCTACGATTTCTACTTTCTTTGCTTTGGTAATTGCCATGTCAATCTGTTGGCTGGTATCTGTACGAAACGACGAAGGTCCGTCCGCCGGCTGGCGAATGGACCTTCGTGAGGAGATTGCCGGCGTCCGATATGAGCGAAAGCCCTTTCGAATGCCGTTCCTCGGCCAGTCCACCGGGGTGGTGGATCAAACCCTTTCGGGTGCTGGCTGTCTTCGGTCCGTACTTCCTCACCATACCTCAAGAGAACCAACTGTGCAATCTGTCTAGGTGACACCTAGACAGCTAGAGACAAGTAATATTCGCGCATCTCCGTGAGGGATTCGGCTAACGATAGTCTGTCCTCTTTTATTAAAGAGACTGATTCCGCGTCAAGGATATTGGACTCTAATCTAAGATTCCCACTTTCATAATCTGGAAGACTGCTAAATGGATAATGTCGCAATGTATCTTCAAGGGCAGCCAAATTACCAACTCGTCCTTCTTTCCAGCCAGGTTCAAAGAGCTCTATTGGATTGAAGTGAATATATTGGGCGACTCTTTTCAAATAGCGATCATCAGCTACATGTTTAGAGCGAAACGGCTTGACGAAGAGATTCCCAGCCCGTTCGTTAAGAGTATTAAAATACATCGTATATGCCGTACCTACTCTCTGCATAAATTTACTAATTCCCCAGCCCTCTTCCGACTCATCACGAAGGAGAAGGTGGAAATGATTCGGCATAAGGCAATAGGCGCCTATAGAAACCAGGAGCTCTCCCCGGTCAAGATTGAATATTTCTTGCGACGACTTCGAGAAGATCTCATTTCTGTGAACAGACTCAGTGCTATTGGAAAGATATAGAAGTCGGATAAATCTCTGATAATCTTTAGGGCGCTCATACGTAATGCGCTTATCGACCCCGCGACTATAGCAGTGGTACCACTCATTTGGTCCAAACGGTTCGCGAATCATAGATTGAATCTCTAGGTGTCACCTAGGCAACTAATAGTACTGGCGAGGAATGAAATATTGATAGGAAGAAACTAAAGAATTTCAATATTTGAGTACATGTCTAGGTGACACCTAGACATTCAGGAAACGCAAAAGTCCGGCGCGAAGCGCCG
>JAZKAU010000002.1:8634-525131 GCA_040388985.1 Patescibacteria group bacterium
ACTTTTGCGTTATCTCTTTTAGAGAATCTGTCTAATGCGCAGCGATATATGCGCGCGTCAGAGGACCGAAGAAGCCAACTGCAGGCGTAATACCGCTTGCCGTCTGGAAGGCGGCGAGGGCTGCGCGAGTCTGCATACCGAAGTATCCGGTAGCTCCTGCAGGGATGCTGTATCCCTTGGCGATAAGCCAAGTCTGGAGTGCCATTACATTAGCTCCCGTACTTCCAATCGTGAGATTCGAGAATCCTGCGAAGGAGACCGTGGCCGAACTTCCGGTGCCGGTAGTAGTCGTGGTAGTAGTCGTTGTTGAGCTGCCGCAAGCCTGACCGGTAGTCGTGCTGAAGGCGGCACCTGACATACAACCAGGAACCGTTGTGGATGTGGATGTGGATGATGACGAGGATGAGCTCGAAGAACTACTTGAGCCGTGGCTGCTGCTTCCGCCACCGCCTCCGCCGCTGGTGAGAGCGGTAAGCGACGTGCTATACGTGAAGGCCGTACCAGGCGTAACAGACGTACAGGTAACCTTAACGCCGTCCTGGGTGCACGATACGTTCGCGTCAGCCGCAAGCGCATTGTTCAGACCGACGACGAGGTCGCTCACGGAAGAGTTGTACGACGTGGCGAAGGTGTACTGCGTACCATCGATGGTGATGCCGTATATAGCCCTGCTCGCGTCTGCCGGAGTGAAGGTCGTGACCTGAGCTACAGCAGCGCGGTTGACTGCGCTCGTCGAGAGAGTGAAGGCCGTGCCCGCGACATCAGACGTGATGCGCGTGCTGGTCGCGTTATCGACAGCGGTAACGTTGGCTGCCTGGCTGCTCGCGTTGATAGCGGCAGTGAGTCCTGCCGTGACGTCAGCGACGGTTGAGGTCGCAGCGACGTAGCTCACGGTGGTGCCGTTAATGACCGTGCTGAAGGTGTCCCCTACCTCGACGTTCGCCGGGGTCGCGGTAAGCACTTCTGCTACGGGGACCGTACCTGAGGTCGAAGCGGATGAGGTGATGTCGCCTCCCGTACCGTCCGTGAAGGTTACCGGCGTCGTAGTCGACTCGGTGCCTGAGGTCGTGAAGATGGCAGTCGTAGTCGTACCGGTTATGGCAAGCGCGCCATGACCCGTGTCCGATACGTTCGTGAGGCTCCGGAGCGTTGACGCAACGGTAGTCGTCGCGTTGTGCGTCGTGACATTCACGGTCGCACCGCCGGTGCAGTCGATATCATCTGCCGTCGACGTCGAGAACGTGACGCTACAGGTACCGATAGTGATGGTCTCTGCGTTCGCTGGAACCGCGCCTACGGAAAGCGTACGGGTCGCCTTGACCTGAGCTACGTTCGCGGTGGTCGTCGCGAAGTTGAGGCTCTGCGTGTTAGTACTGCCCGCCGCAACGTTTGCCGTGGTGGTCGTGGCGGTCAGGGCCGTGGCTGCATACGCCGCGTGACTGCTGCCTACGAAGACGATAGCCATGACCACGACGAATGCGATGGCATACGCGCGGATGGATGTGAGTGATAATTTCATAAATAAGGGTGAGTGATAAGGGAATACTGATAAATAGGACCAGTGGGTTCATCTTACAGGACTTCCCGCGCTATCCCTACGTTATTAACACCTCGCATATGCAATGCAAAAACCCCCGCTTGCGCGGGGGTTTTTGCTGTCCTTCAGATTCTTCTCAGAATCCCCGGACCGTTATCGGGTGAGCGTTAGCTCAGACGACTACGGAGCGGTGATGTAGAGAGGGTTCGTCTGGAACTGGCTGTCAGTCTGATCGGTGTCGAGCGTGTTGAGGCCCGAACCATCCGCATTCGTCGAGAAGCGGACCATGTCAAGACCGACCTGGTAGTAGTTCGACGAGGTCGGGTTGACCGTTACCGAAGCCGTGAAGGTCTCGGTGTCGCCGTCATGGACTACGTAGAAGTCAGAGCGAGTCGAATCAACATCAGCCGTCGACGTGAGCGACGCAGTGGTCGTACCCGTAGCCGTGGTGCTGAGGTTTGGATCGATGACAACGCCTGCAGTCGTAGAACCAGCGCTCGTAGAGATCGCCTTTGGAACGTAGACATCATCGCCCTCTGCCGTCACATCGAACTTGAGGGTGAACGTTCCGTAGTTGTCCGGAGTGTTACCGCCCGTCGTTCCCGTCTGTGCAGAGTTGCTGTTGCCCTCAACATTGATACCGCCGTTGAGTACAACCGTCTGCTTGTTGCCGTTAGCGGTGCCACCGACAGTAGCGTTGTCGCCAGTGTCGAAGCCCTCAGCGTCTACCTGAGCACCAATTACCGAGAAGGTAAGGCTGGTGCCCGAAGCGTAGTGGCCGCTGGCAGCGAGAAGATCGATGTTGAGCTCGAAGTCCATCGTGTCGTTGCTGCTTACCGTAACGTCATCGTTTCCGAAGTCGAAGGCAAGTAGGCCAGAAGTGCCCGTGCCGCTGATAGTCGCATCGTAGTCATGACCGTCAACCGTAAGGGTTGCGCGGCGAACGATGTGGCTAAGAGCGAGCGAGGTGCTGCTGACGTTAGCAGTAACGTCAAGGTTGTTGAGAAGAACATCCTGATCGGAGTTGTTCTTGATCTGGAACTTGAAGACCGAGAGGTCGTTCGTGCTGTTCGTGTTGTCAGCGACGAGCGTACCTGCGTTCGGATCATCCGAAGATTCGCGGACCGAGACATCGCTGCTGCTGATGTTGCTGCTGTTGAAACCAACAGAAACATGATCAGTGTCCTTACCCGTGTACTCCTGGATACCAGCGCCATCTACGGCGCGGAGGTCCTGGCTCTTGATAGCAAGGTCGAAGCTCTGATCCTCGTTAACAGTGTCGATCGTGTCCTGTGCATCAGCGCGGATCGAAAGCTGGGCCGTAGCACCATCCTTTACGACGCCGTTGGTCGTGATGTCGATAGAATACGAGTTTGCACCGCTGCTGTTCAGATCAATGTCGGTGCTGTTGCTGTCCCATGCATCGCGGCTTCCTGCATCAACGGAACCGATCTTGGTCGAGCCGTTGTAGACAGAGAGCTTGCTGAAGTACTTCCATGGGTTGGTGCTTGCGCTGGACGTGTGGTCCGTTGCCTGTACCGTGAGGCGAACGCGCTGGACGTTCACATCGCCGCCATCAACATCGAACTTCGCGGTTGCGATCTCGGTGTTGGTGTCACCCTCGCCAAGGTCGTTACCCGTGCGAAGATCATAGTTGGTGAGGTTAGCCTCGCCGCCGGAAAGACCGGTCGTCGTGGTCGTCGTCGTCGTGGTGCTGCCGCAAGCCTGACCGGTGGTCGAGCTGAACGCTGCACCAGGCATGCAACCAGGAACCGTCGAGGTCGTGGTCGTACCGCTGCCCATAGAAGCTACCTTAGCGCGAGTGATCGGGCCGAAGTAACCTGCTGCAGGAGTGATAGCGTTTGCTGCCTGGAAGGCTGCAAGAGCTGCCTTGGTCTGAGCACCGAAGTAGCCAGTAGCGCCAGCAGGAATGCTGAAGCCCTTAGCGATAAGCCAAGTCTGGAGTGCCGTTACGTCAGCTCCGGTGGAACCGACGGTAAGGTCACGCGTAAACGTAGCCGTAGTGGTCGTCGTAGTAGTCGTGGTAGCGGTCGTTGCGGTCTGTGCATTCGCGAGTGGTGCGAACGACATTGCAACGAGGCCGAGACCTGCGACTGCTGCTGCGACACGTGCAACTGTATTGGTTGCTGTAGTCATAACAATGTTCTTTTTAATTTTTGGACGAAACGCCTGCGACGCGCTTAGTAATAGGGTGCGTCGCGTGCGTCCGTTGTGAGTCTTGGTAATTGCGGATTCTCATCCGCGCTTTCGCACACGTTCTTTAACACTATCCGACGGAGCGCCATGTCGACTCACGCCCCCTCGGCTAGTTGGCAAACATCTTTTGCTGTTCTGTGTCCATCCGTAATAGTCCTGTGCTTCCGTCCTGATGCCCGCCTCTATGTAGTGAGACGGGCGGGCCTGAATGGACTTACGTCCATTCAGAGCCTGCATTCATGTGCTTGCTTAAGGCACTATGGTCCGGATTCCTTTTGCCATAGGCATCGTGAAGTCCGGATGAATGTCAATGTTCTCTATCGTTTCAGAATACGCACCATCCGTTTCGGTATACCCGTGTAGTATAGCGGTCGGTATGGGGTAATGCTGATATAGCGAATGTGGATAACATCAAGGTTTTATGCCGGGAGAGATGTAACGAATTCTTTCACACCTCGATTCCGGACAGGGACCAGTCCGCTATCCACCAAGGAAGTATAGCGTATCGCTCGGTTTTCCGCCACAGACCGCAGCCCCTGACTCCAGGGCGCCGTAGTGCATAGTCGCCTCGCGGCGAGAATCGCTAGAACGCTTCGCTAGTCGCGATTCTCTTCTCGGCTCGTTGCACTACTGGCTGCTGCAGCTAGAAGCGTTCTGTGGCGGAAAACCTCGCTCTCGTCGGAGAAGTCCACCGATTGGTTAGGCGAGGGTGTAAGTGGTCCAGCGGCGCTCACCGGATCGAGACACTTCCCCTCTCTCGACCATTGCCTGAAGCTCTCGCTGAATGGTCTTCTCGCTCACGTCGCGTATAAGCGTGGAGATATCCTTTATATAGGAAGGGCCTTTGGAGGCGAGTATCGAATGGATAGCCTCACGTCTGGTTGTAGTCTTGTCTTTTATATGTCCCATAGATTGTCCTATATCTGACGCCGCGTCAGCTTGGGGGGTCGCGCGCTTCTGGAGAGGGGTCGGTGCAGGCGCTCGCATAAGCGTATGCCGCTCGTGGCCGAGATCGCGGGTAAGCTCAGCAAGCGACGGTGCCTCCTCGAGGAAGAGCCGGGGCTCTTCGTAGGTGGCGATTTCCTGCAGGAGCTGGTGCGCTTCCCGGGCGATGAGATCGGCATTCATGGGCGATAGCAGGCCGCCGGTGCGTGCTATGGAAAGTACGCTCGAAAGCGCGAGGAGTTCGCGACTCATGGCGTCGCGCGCGCTGCCGGGAGCAAGTATCGCTCCGTCCACGAGACCGACCGCGACCTTGTCCATACGATCGCGGAGCGCAGGCGAATTCCGGAACGCGGGAGCCACGAGATGGATGGCCTTTGCGAGACGTTCAGCCTTCTTGTAGATATAGACGCGCCGTATGTCTTTTTCAAATATGTTAGAGAATATGCCTTTTTCTAAGACAAAGTCATCAGAATGAGCACGAATACTATCCGTCCTTTGAGGCAAGTTGTCTCTTTTCTGTCCCTTACTGTCCATGGCGCGGTGTATAAGACATAGAGGTAATACGGACAGTATAGTCCGTGTCCGAGATTTGTAAAACGACGAGTGTCTGCGAAGTTGATCGTGTTTCGGGTCCTTAATACAGCAACCGGGCGGAAGTCAGTCCGACTTCCCACCTACGTTTCGGGAGAAGCCCTGGAAATGCTAAAATGCACAGGTAATGGCTGCGTCAAAAAGAAAAAAAGCCCGCAAGCGCGATGCGGATAATTATCGGGCGGTCACGAAGTGGGCCGCCTCGGTCTTGCTCGTGGCGCTTGGCGTCATACTCGCGCTTGGCGGAGCCGGATTCGCAACCGGAAGCGCCTTCGCTGGAGATATCGGAAATCTTATCTTTCTCTCGGCGTTCCACGGCATCGGTCTGGAAGCGTTCCTGCTGCCGCTTGGCGTCATTGCCATCGGCATCGGTATCGTTCGCGAGAGCAGCTTCCGACCTACTCTGACGGGCTTTGCGGTCGCGCTGATACTCCTCGCCGCGCTCGCCTTCTTCGGCATAACGACGGGGACCTGGGGCGGTGCCTTGGGTTCCTTGCTTGGGGCAGAGGCAGTCACGCTATTCGGCTTCGCAGGTTCAGTCATATTGTTAGGCGCGCTCATGTTAGTGGGCGTCGGCATCATCACGGACATACGGGAACTCCTCGCGCGCATTGGCGCTTTCGGAAGCAAGGCCCAGGAGAAGCTGAGCGCCATACCACTCCCCAAGCGCGGAGTCCGGGCGAGCGATGCCGAGACTGAAGACGAAGAGGACGAGGAAGAACCGGAGGTCGCATCAGAGCCAGAACCGCTCGCGGGAGGTGAGGAGCGTGAACCGACGGTCACGCACTTCACCGAGAACGCGAAGAGCGACACGGGTCCTATCCCGAACTTCGATGCCGAGTATAATCCTCCTCCCCTCTCGCTCCTTGGCGCTGATAAGGGAAAGCCGGGCGTCGGCGATATAAAGGCCAATGCGAACATCATCAAGCGTACCTTCATTAACTTCGGCATCTCGGTCGAGATGGACGAAGTATCAGTCGGCCCCACTGTCACCCGCTACGCCATAAAGCCAGCCGAAGGCGTCCGGCTCTCCAAGATTGTCGCCCTTCAGCAGAACCTCGAACTTGCGCTCGCCGCACACCCCGTACGTATCGAAGCCCCTATTCCCGGCAAGTCGCTCGTGGGTATCGAGGTTCCGAACGCGTCCAAAGCTATGGTGGGGCTGGGCGGCGTCATCGGCGCTCCAGAATGGAACTCGAACACAAAACCGCTTCTCGCCGCTATCGGGCGCGACATCGCCGGCACGCCGCACTATGTGAACGTCGCGAAGATGCCGCACGGACTTATCGCAGGCGCCACGGGATCCGGAAAGTCGGTTGCCATACACGCTGTCATCACTTCCCTTCTCTACCGCAATGGTCCTAATCAGCTACGTTTCATCATGGTTGACCCGAAGCGCGTGGAACTCACTCTATATAATGGTATCCCCCACCTGCTGACACCGGTCATCACTGACCCTAAGAAATGCATCATGGCCCTCAAGTGGGCGGCGAAGGAGATGGATCGCCGCTACAACATCCTTGAAGGCGAACAGGTCCGCGACATCGACTCCTATCATAAGACGGTGCTTGAGCCGGCACGCAAGAAATACCCTGCTGGGCACAAGAATGCTAAGGAAATGCCGGAAGCCCTTCCCTACATCGTCATTGTCATCGACGAGCTCGCCGACATCATGCAAAGCTACCCGCGCGAGCTCGAAGCTGCCATCGTGCGCCTTGCGCAGATGTCGCGTGCTGTGGGCATCCACCTGGTCCTATCGACCCAGCGCCCGTCGGTGAACGTCATCACCGGCCTCATCAAGGCCAACGTGCCGACCCGACTCGCGCTTCAGGTATCGAGTCAGATAGACTCGCGCACCATCCTTGACCAGGGTGGCGCGGAGTCCCTGCTCGGCGCTGGCGACATGCTCTACCTTTCCGCCGACATGCAGAAGCCGGTGCGCATCCAGACTGCCTTCATATCGGAGCAGGAAGTGAAGAAAGTCGCCCAATACATCAAGCAGAATAATGCTGGCGATCTATCCTCGGTCGATCTCACGGGCGCAGGCGTCTCGCTGCAAGAAAATAACGAGACCATGATGCTCGCTGGCGCTATGGACGACGATAGCGACGACGACCTGTATATGGACGCGAAAGCTGCGGTCGAGGAGGCTGGGCGCGCATCTACGAGCTACCTCCAGCGCAAGCTCCGTATCGGCTACTCGCGTGCGGCGCGCCTTATGGATATCCTCGAGGAGAAGGGCGTCATAGGAGCGGCAGACGGCTCGCGCCCGCGCGATGTGCTCACCGTAGCAGGCGGGGCGGGAGCATCCGCCGATGAGGAGGACGAAGAGCCTGCTGATCGGGACTTCTAAATGGCTATGAGCCTCCTGAAAAACCCGAAATGCAAGGCGCTGAGAAACGAAAGGCTGAGCCGTACTTGGTCGTACGGTGAGGTCTTGAGCGACGAAAGCAGCGCAGCAGGTCGGGGAATTTCAGGAGGACTCATATGAGATTACGCGCTGTCATCGGAGTACTACTCGCCATAATCGCCATATATGGCCTCTTCAAGGCCATTCCCCTCATTTCAGGGCCGCAGATACGTCTTACGACGACCACGGCGCCTGATACCGGCTTAACCGTACTTTCAGGAACAGCGATTCATACTGAGACCTTGACGCTCGACGGCGGAACCTTGCTCATTGACCCGGACGGCGCCTTCTCGGAGTCCCTTACCCTCCCCCGTGGAGGCGCTATACTTACCTTAACCGCCACTGACCGGTTCGGGAGATCGCGTACCCTCGAGCGTACCGTGATAACTCAGTAATTATTATCTTGAATCTATTTACGTATGCCCCGTATGATTACCCTCAACCGACAAACGTTTGTAATTGAACTCCTTCCCTCGTGGGGGATAGCGTACACTTTTATCAACATGCGCAACCGCGCTAAGTAATCATACGGGGTATGGCTCTAAAAAAAACGACGAAGAAAAGTGCTCCGAAGACGACGAGCGAAGACATCGGGGATGCAGCCGATATAGATCTGGCCGAAGAGAAGCCAGCTGATAGCAGCGCGGACGCTAAGCGCAAATCTATCGAGCTCGCCATAAAGGAGATCAAGACGAAGTTCGGTGACGAGGCTATCATGACGTATGGCACTACGAAGCCCAAAGCTATCGACTCTATTCCTACAGGCTCCATCGGACTCGACGCCGCGCTCGGTATCGGCGGACTTCCCCGCGGACGTATCATCGAGATATTCGGTCCGGAGTCGAGCGGAAAGACCACGCTCGCGCTGCATTCCATCGCCGAAGCGCAGAAGAAAGGCGGCGTATGCGCCTTCGTCGACGCCGAGCACGCGCTCGACCCTGACTACGCAAGCAAGATAGGCGTGAAGCTTTCCGAACTCCTCATCAGCCAACCGGATACGGGTGAGCAGGCGCTTGAGATAGTCGAATCGTTAGTTCGCGCGAACTCGGTGGACATCGTCGTCGTCGACTCGGTAGCAGCGCTCACCCCTAAGGACGAGATCGAGGGCGACATGGGCGCGCACCATGTGGGTAAGCAGGCGCGCCTCATGAGCCAGGCGCTACGCAAGCTCACGGCTATCACGGCGAAGTCGAAGACCACCGTAATTTTCATCAACCAGATCCGCATGCAGATAGGCGTCATGTTCGGCAATCCGGAAACGACGCCCGGCGGCAAGGCGCTCAAGTTCTATACGAGCGTTCGTCTCGATATCCGGCGCATCGCGCAGATAAAGAAGGGCGACGAGGTCGTGGGCGGACGGGTGCGCGTGAAGGTCGTAAAGAACAAGGTCGCGGCCCCCTTCAAGACGACCGAATTCGACCTTATGTATAACGAAGGTATCAGCCGCGAAGGCGAGATTATCGCGCTCGGCGAGAAGTACGACATCATCAGCAAATCAGGCAGCAGCTATAGCTATGGCGATGTGAAGCTCGGCCGTGGCTATGACGCGACGCGTACCTTCCTCCGCGAGAACAAGCCGCTAGCCAACGAGATATTAAAGAAGATACGTGTAGAGCTCGACAAAACGTAGCCTTCGCAGAAAAAAGAAAAGGCCCGCTGCGCGGGCCTTTTCTTTTTTCTGCGAAGGCTAGGCGTAGCGATGATGAGGAAACTGGAGGACGTGATAGATCTCGCGGAGAACCCAGAAGGTTGCGGCGATGGAAAGCAGGATGAGGAGCTGGACGGCGAGATGGGTAGAAGCGAAGGCGCTCGCGAAGAAAGAGATGACGGCGGACACATCAGCGAGGCTCGGCATATTCGCGAAGACACGCGCGACCCACACTTCCCTGCCGATGCCGTAGAGGGAAGCAACGAGCACGAGAAGCGGGAGCGTGATACTGGCGGCAAGCCGCATCGTATGCACCGCGTGCACGCGCCGCATCACATTCCGTTTTATGCGTGAGTCAGTCGTTTCCATAGGTAGAGGATCTAAGTATAGCTTCTTTGAATAATTTCTTGGCGCGGAAGACGCGCGTCTTCACGGCAGGCACGGTACTCCCCTCGATAGCGGCGATCTCTTCCTGCGTCTTCCCTTCAAGGAATTGAAACGTAAGGACGCGGGAAAAGGATTCGGGCAGTGTGGACAGAGCGACGAGGACTTCATCTTTTACGGATAACTCCTCGAGAAAGAGTTCAGCGTCCGGGAGCCGCTCGTATGCCTCGGGCTCAAGCTCCGTAGTCCTTCCCCGCTCCTTCTTGGCCTTCGCGTAGCGCGTGAAGCACAGGCGCGTGAGTATGGCGTACGCCCAGGATGAGAACTGCGCACCTTCGGTAGGCGTGTAGCGGTCGGCATAGAGATAGATACGGGTGAAGGCATCCTGCACAGCCTCTTCGGCATCTTCCCGACTGTAGAGGATGCTCTGCGCCTTGCGCATGAACGAAGCCTCATAGCGGTCGACGAGCACGCCGAAAAGCTCCGGCTCCCTGCGGGAAGCGTGCAGGATCTCTTCGTCCGTACGTACGTCCTGCGGTTCCGGCTCGTTATCCGGCTTATTCTTTGATTTGGGCATCACATCCTGTATCATACCCCCATCACGGGCCGAGCACCTTCAGGGGCCTGTCTTGTATAACCATCCGTGCGGTCTACTAGTTTCTAACCGTTCTTACTATGGCCATCCTTTCGTACAACGAGATTACCCAGAAAAAAGTCATCGAATACAACGGCGAGCCGTACGAGGTCCTGTCCTCGCACGTCTTCCGCATGCAGCAGAGAAAGCCGGTGAATCAGACGAAGCTCCGCCATCTCGTCTCAGGCAAGGTGACCGAGATCTCCTTCCATCAGAATGAGAACGTCCCGGAGGCTGACATCTCCACTATGCAGGCCGTCTTCCTCTATACCAATCGCAGTGAATCCTGGTTCGCGGAAGAAGGAAATCCTAAGAATAGGTTCTCATTCCCCGAAGAAGCCGTACATGACAAGGTGCAGTGGCTGAAGGCGAACTCCCCTCTCTCGGTGATGCTTTATAAGGATACGCCGGCGACTATCTCTATTCCTATAAAGATGGACCTGAAAGTCACCGAGGCGCCGCCTGCCATAAAGGGCGACACCGTCACGGGCGGCAGCAAGCTCGTGACGCTTGAGACGGGTGCTGTGACGAATACTCCCCTCTTCATCAACGCCGGCGACATCGTCCGCATCAATACCGATAGCGGAGAGTACGTGGAACGAGTTACTAAGAATTAGCGGGTGTGAAAGAGAAAAGGCCTCGCGAAGCGAGGCCTTTTCTCTTTCACGGGAAGTGTCCTGATACTGAATGTTGAACGACCCCGGGCTTGCGCGCCGGGGCCGTCTCACATTGCCGTAGGGCATTCAGCTCTCGGGAGAGATCTGAATTGCCGCTCTCTCGTCCGGAGGAACCCTCGTCTGCCACAGGCCCTTCTGGGTACCAAGGAAGCGGCGATTCCCGTCGGCGTCCGTGGACGTGAGCTCGAGGACTGGCTCCCCTTGCACTCCCGAACGAGGAAGCATCTCGATCGAGAAGACCTTGCTGCAGGTACCGTCGGACGATACGGTCACGACGGAGGCTTCGTCGTAAACCAGCTCCGTCCCATCCGCATGGTCCTTCGGTCGAGTGAGCTTGACCTGCGACGAGGTCCCGGCCGGCCAGTGCATGCACTCGGCCGCCGCTTTCCCTGCCGCGTCATCCGAGACGCGGGATGGGTGGGGAGTGCAGCTCGCCATGAGGATGGCGACCGCACCGATGGTGATTGGCATGCGCATGGCAAACCCTCCGAACTGACACGGGCACATCGCCCGCGTTTCATGTTCTATCTACATATATATACCAAGCACAACAAATAGCAATCTTCGCTTTCTCCGTTGAATAAACATATTTACTCAACGGATTGGAGACAGGTGGAAATTCAAAAGACGGCTCCTGTAGGAGCCGTCTTTTGAATTTCCCGTCGGGAGCGAGGCTTTAAGAATAAAAGCGGTTCAGGATTGCCAAGTGCAGCATTCCTATGCGGAACGGCGCTTTTATTCTTAAAGCTGAGCGACTCGTTACGCAGCGAGGTACGGCAGAAGCCCCATGAAGCGCGCGCGCTTGATAGCGAGCGCGATCTCGCGCTGCGATCCCGCGCTCATCCCGGTGCGCTTCTTTGCCATGATCTTCGCATGAGGATTCATGAACTGGCGCAGGTAGGGGACGTCCTTGTAGTCGACGAACTTCTTGTGCTCGAGCTCTTCGCGTTCTGATTGATGTGCCATGGTTGTGGTAAGTTACTATACTCTATGAGTTTGGTCAAAAGGCTCCAGATGCGAGGCGCAGCGAGAGAATTTCTGGAAACGTACTAGAGCGTACGGTGGAAGAAATTCTCGAAGCTGCAACAAAGCAGATGGACGTTTTGGACAGACTCCCTAGAACGGGATGTCTTCCGGATTTATCTCATCCTCAGGATACGCGATCGCGTCTCCCCCTCCCTGCGGACCGAAGTCATCGGCCGGTTCGCTTGCGCGCGAGGAACTAGACGAGTCAACCGGTCGGCTGCTGCTTGGAGCGCCTCCTCCCATTCCCGCGGTTCCTGCTGCCTGCGGACCGAACTGGAAATTGTCGACGACGATCTCGGTGCGATAATTCTTCTTGCCTTCTGCTTCCCATGAACGGGTCTGGATGCGGCCTTCGACGAATACCGGGCGGCCCTTCTTGAGGTACTGTCCCATCACTTCAGCTGTGCGGCCGAAGGCGACGATGTTATGGAATTCAGTCTGTTCCTGCTGAGCCCCGTCCTTGTTCTTGAAGGAACGGTTCGTCGCGAGTCCGAAGGTCGCGACCTGCTGGCCGCTCGGGAGCGCGCGCAGTTCTGGATCGCGGGTAAGGTTTCCGTAGAGAAGTGCTTTGTTGAGGTACATATATCCTAGTATACCACCGGCTATGCAGCTGCTTCGGCTGCCGGCTCAGGTGCCTGAGCTACGACTTCAGCTTCTGCGTCTTCCTCTTCCGGAAGGCCTGCCTCGAGCGCAGCTTTGGCGAAGAGCTCGTGCATCTCGCTTGAATGCTGAGCCCCTTCCTTGGTCGTGCGGATATCGAGGAAGCGGATGATGCGGACTTCAGCGCCAGCCATATCCTGCACCTTCTTATGTCCTGCTCCGTCAGCTTCGTACGCAATCCAGCAGAAGAACGCTGAATCGAAGTCGCGGCGACCGCTCGTATCCGAGCGGTACATCGTGTACGCGAGCGGGATCTTCGTCGGCTCGCCTTCGGCTATAACGGTTCCGGCTGCGGCGATAGCGTCGCGGATGGCCTGATAGGTCTTCTTCACCTCCTCCTGCGGAAGTTCCGGGTCAAGGTGGAAGCCGAGCTCATAGACGCGGGGTTCGCCCGCCTCGTTCTCGTCGAGACCTTCTATTTCTAAATTTTCTTTCTTTTTTGCCATGGATACTAAGTGATTAGTAGGGACAGGTGTCCCGGCTGGTAATGGAGGCAGTATGCCCGGTATCACAACTTAACGCAACTTTCTCAAACAGAGTCGGCAGGTATGCTGCCTGAAATAATCCTTGTTTTACTGAGCGAGACTCTCTTCTCGGTTGCGATACCAGGTATGCCCTCCAGGGGACCAAATTGCAAATCAGCTCGACATCTTGAGCGACCTTACCCTCAATCACTTAAATCCGTAACAAACCTGTATTTCTTCTTCGTACGTGAAATAGGGTCGGTCACCGAGTTGATTTGTAAGAGCGGTACGTACTGCGTCGATGAATCGCTCCTTGTCCTTCTCAGGCAAGACTTCATAACTGGAGGCTGTCTTCATGAGCCCTACCTGCTCTTCGACGGTATCGTTGTGGGTAAATGGCAAGCGTTCCGTTGAGACATTAGTCATCCCCTGCTCCTTAAAGAAAGATGAAATGTGGCTGAGATCCCGTAGCTCTGACGGGACTTTCTCCCAATTAAATGACCTGAATATCTCAGAAGGGATTGAATCTTCTACCGGTACGTCTTTGGTAGTGAGCGTCCAATACACGAATAGCAGACCTCCCTTCTTCAAGACGCGCTTAATCTCGCTCATGGCTTTCTCGCTCACGAACCAATGGAAAGCGGTTCCTACGGTTATCACGTCAAAGTATTCATCTTCAAATCCGAGATGTTCGACTTCTGAGACGGAATAATTAATATCTAAGCTTTTTAGCTTTGCCTGTGCATTCGCTTCCATTATCATCAGAGGATCAATATCGACTCCATATACTGCAAGATTAGGAGCAACTAATATCTCTGTTGATTTTCCTGTACCACACGCAATATCTAGAGCCCGCTCACTATTATTCGGTAGTAAGGAGAAAAGGAGTTCTCTCACTTCTTGAATGTATGGTCTCCGATACTTCGTGTAATTTTCTGCTTGGTTACCGAACTTATTTTTATGAATGTCTATTTCCATTAGAAAAAGCATAGCACTATTCACGAGCTGGAGATTTACTGTTCAAATATTAAAAGGATTCTGGAGGAAGTTTAAAGACTCTGTGAGCGTTCTGGAGGATATTCACACGCACGCTTTCGGGATCCTCGCCCCGGATGCCTGCCATGGCTTCGACAACGGCGCGGACCGCAAGCGGATCGTTACGCTTGCCGCGATTCGGAGCCGGCGCCGCGTACGGGGAGTCGGTCTCCGTCAGAAGGTGTGTAATGGGCGCGAAGCGCACCACCTCGTCATAGTCATGGGTGAAGGTAAGGACCGCCGTATAGGAAAGGGTAAAATCGAGGTCGATGAACGCCCGCGCTTCGTCGATGCCGCCTACAAAGAAATGCATGTTGCCCGTAAGAGCATCTCCATATTCACGCTTCGCGCTCGCGAGTATTTCGATAGCATCGCGGTACGCATCCTGCATGCCTTTGCTCGGACGTGCATGGATCATGAGCGGCTTCCTGGTTTCCGCAGCAAGCTCTATGTGCTGCGAGAATACCTCTTTCTGTAATCCTGTGGCACCGGCAACATCCTCCGGCCTGAAGTAGTCCAGTCCGCACTCCCCCACCGCCACCATCTTGGGTTCCTGAAGAAGCTCCCGGAATGCATCCAATTCGAATTCTTGCTCCTGCGTATAGTTTGGATGAAGTCCTGCGGCGGCGAACAAGGTCGAGGAATCCTTCACAAGCGTAAGCGCTTTCTCTGACGAATCCCTATCGACACCCACCACGATACCGCCAACTCCCGCCTCACTCATCGAAGCGATGAGTGACTGCCTATCCTCCTCGTATTGCGGGAACTGTATATGACAGTGCGCATCGAAATATCTCATATATACCGACAGTCTAGCACTCCTCGCCTACGGCCCTGGCGCCGTGATCTTCTTGAGTATGCTGAAAGCGCGATCGATATCAGTATCCCTGAAAAGGATGCTGAGCTCCGTACCTACCGACATGACTTCGATGAAGCTTACATTCTCGGAAGCGATCGCCCGGAGTATCGGATAGTAGACACCGGGAACTTCGAGGCTTTCTTCGGGGAGCCGCAAGGTGAGAGCGGACAACCCGTCAATCATCTTCACTCGCTTCCCTTTAAGGAGCGGCTCGATGTAACTGCGCATATCAGTGTGCGCTACTACCAATGACTCATGCAAGCCGCACGTAAAGTTAACGAAGTGGTCTCCATTTCTCTTAGACTTATGCAGAAGAACATCCCAAAGAGGTTCCGGACTGGCTAGATTCGGAAATACAAAGGCCACCAGATTCGACCTGACGGTGATATCGTTCAACTGCTGCAGGAACGAGCTTCCACTGGCAGATGAGCGATACCGTGCCGTACGGCGGCGAAGCGCCATGACGATAGATGCCTCGGTCACGTTCTCATACAGCCTCTTTTCAACGGCAGGCCGTATCTTTCGCGCGATTCTCGCATGACTGCCCACGTCGCTTTCGAGCACTTCAGCTAGAAAGGGCGATCGCTCGATTATTTCCTCCACGGCCTGGCTGATCGTTCTCATGTGTTATATAAATAACATTTTGTAATAAATGTGTCCAAGACTGACGAAAAATATACTTATATTGCGGGGCAACCTACCCTCACTAATGGGTGCTCATTTCGGGTTCCCGATATCACATCGGCAAGGGATACGACTCATGATTATCAGGACAAAGGCCGCAGCTATCATCTTCGAGCAAGGCGACTTGGTAAAATTCAAGATTGCCTCTGGCCACGGGAAACCCAACAACGAATGGATCGACGAACTTCGTACGAAGCACGGTCCTGGACCGTTTCTCGTTGAAGCAGTGCGCGAAGGCAGTATCGTGCTCGCAGGAGTCGGAGAAGTGCCGTCGTGGATGATCGAATCGCAACTCGTGTTCACGGTCGAGATTCCGGCACCAATCTTTGATGGCCAGTCGATCACGATCGAGCCGCTGGCCATCGCTCACTACAAGGGCTAGACTCGGACGGGCTGCGCGGACATCGATCGCGCAGCCTTTCTGCTTACTTAGACTTCACTAAGCCGCGGGAAGAGATTCTCCGGCTTCTTGTTTTCGAGGACGGTCTTCTTGATGAGTTCGTTCGCGGCAGGCATGAAGGGATTAAGAAGACGGCCTATCTGGTACAGCTCGAGCACGAGTTCGCTGATGAGATTCTTCCCTGCTGTAGGGTCCGTCTTCACGAGCTTGAAAGGTTCTTCGCGTGTGATACGTTCGTCGAGCTCGCCGATACGACTCCAGACGAGATCGAGTGCCTGATTGAAATTAAAAGTATTCACAGCTCCCCAGTATTCCCCCGGGAACGGGCTCGCGTCTGGGCGAGTAATGGGCGCATCCAGGTTCGTCTCCGCGAGCTTCATGACACGTGCAACCAGATTCCCGAGGCCGTTCACGAGGTTCGCCGTATACCACTCATCGAGGCGCTCCCAAGTAACATCCGTGTCTTCGGTCGGGTGTACGTGGCGCAGTAACAGGTAGCGCGTCGCATCCGTGCCATACTTGGCAACCAGCTCATAGGGGCTTATGACGTTGCCGAGCGACTTACTCATGCGAGCCCCGCCAGAGTTTATGAAGCCGTGATAGAAGACCTGATCAGTTGCCTTTATGTTCGAGGACATGAGCATCGCCTGCCACATTATCGACTGGAAGCGGACCTGGTCCTTTCCGGCGGTCTGGAGCGTCTTCCCTTCTTCCCAGAACTTCTTGAAGTTTCCATCTGCGTCCTGCGGCCAGCCGAGCGTCGAGATGTAATTAGTTAAGGCGTCGAACCAGACGTACATCACCTGCGAGTCGTCGCCTGGAACCGGCACGCCCCACGAAAGCCGAGCTTTCTCGCGAGAGATGCTAAAGTCCTCGAGTCCGCTTGCGACGAAGCTGACCGCCTCTTCGCGGCGCCATTCGGGCACGACGACGCCCGGCCTTGAAAGATATTCGAGCAGACGGTCCTGGTATTTCGAGAGGCGGAAGAAATAGTTCTCTTCCGTTATGGTCTCGAGCGTGAGACTAGGGTGGAGTACGCAGTGGCCGTCCTCGAGTTCACGCTCTGTCTTATACGCTTCGCAGCCAATGCAGTAGAGACCCGTGTATGACTTCTTATAGATATCGCCTGCGGCTTCGCAGCGCTTCCACATTTCCTGGGCAGCGGCCTTGTGTTCTGGGCTCGTCGTGCGAACGAAGAGATCGTTCGACAGATTGAGGGCAGCACCAAGTTTTCGTACTTCCTCTGCATAGTGGTCTACATATGCCTGCACCTCTTCCCCTTTCTTCTGCGCAGCTTCGAGGATCTTCTGTCCGTGCTCGTCGGTTCCCGTCGAGAACAGGACTTCTCCGCCCTGAAGGCGCCACGCGCGCGCAAGCGCATCGGACTGTACGACCTCTACCGCAAAGCCGATGTGAGGATCGGCGTTCACGTAGGGAATGGTGGTGGTAATGTAGCGCGCCATATCTAGTGCTCGCGGTTAGGAAACTATCTGCTGCGCGGCTCGCTTGCCTTTATCGTAGTCGCTGAGGAACTCGCGGAGCGCTGCTGCAAGCGGGATGGCGAGCAGGACGCCGAGGAAGCCGGCGAGCTCGCCGCCCACGATAAGCGCCAGAATGACCAGCAGCGGCGGAATTCCCACGACCTTATTCACGACCAGCGGGTGGATGATGTGCGACTCGAACTGATTGATGATGACGTAGAGTCCCGCCGTAATAAGCGCTAAAGACACTCCCCCTACCGAGAACGCAAGAATGATAGGCGCAAAGGCTGAGATGAAGGAGCCGAATATCGGGATGAGCATCATCGCCGCCGTGAATATGGCGAGGATGAAGGCGTACGGAATGCCGAGCAGCAGGAGTCCTAGATAGGCGAGCACGCCGCCGATAACCGATGAGAGCACCTGCCCCTGCATCCAGAGGCCGATCTTCGTCTTCGCGCGCAGCCACAAGTCGACGACGTACTCCTCCTGATTAGCGGGCGTTATGAGGCGCAGGAAATCGTCGACGCCTGTCTCCTGCATGGCGAAGTAGAATGAGAGCACGACGATGAGGCCGAAGGCGAAGATGCCGCCGAAGAAGGTCGCGACCAGACGGAAGGCTCCCTGGCTTGAACCCGTGAATAGCTCACGGAACGCGAGCAAGGTATGGAGCGCGGACTGCGCTTCGCCTGCGAGAGCGCCTCCCGAAGATATATCGGGCAGCGTTACGATCGAAAGATTCAGCTGATCAAGGTACTGCGGGATGAGCGAGAAGATTCCTTGCGCGTCGCTCAGTATCGGCGGCAGGAAGAAGTAGATGATGCCGAAGAAGGAACCGAAGACGACCACGTACATGAAGAGCACAGCAAGCACGCGCGGGAATTTGTGACGCACCAAATACGCAACGCCCGGCTCTATCGCCGAGGCGATGACCACCGCAGTAAGCACGAGGAGCGCGAGGCTCCGGAGCGTCCATATCGCGTAGGCAGCCGCAGCTATGATGATGGCGCGGATAAAGGTTCCCGAAGTAATGGAGATCGAGGAATCAGGCTTCATTGAGGGAATTTTAGCATATCGCTATAGTTCTCGTCTTAAAAGCTAAAACTGCCTTTAAGGTTCAGGCTTTCTACAGAGGGCAGTATTTAACTTGCTTGCAAGCCTGCGTTGTATTTGAAATGCAATGGTGTTAGTAGGTTGTTAATGCTAGATTCTAGCGAGCCGGGGTAAAAATTCCGGTCTGCACCTTCAACCCGAAGCGGAGACGCTGCCATGCTTAAGAAACGATGGCTGTATCTCGGCATCACGATCGAGATATTTCACCTGACCTTCCTTATCGCGGTTCTTATCTGTGGAAGGATATGGCTGCCAAACGATATTGTCACGTTAATCATTATCGTGACGGTCACAAGCCAAGTAATCCTTTTGGACTGCCTCATATCGATACTGAGCGACTACTGCTTTCATCGATATAACCCTGATTGGATCATTCCATCCGTTGCTCGTTGGCTCTATCGTAAATATGGAAGAGTAACGGGTATTCTGGTCTTTCCTGTTCTGATGATAACTTCAAGAATTGGCCCCGCCCTCTTCTAGGCTCACCCGGAACGCCTTGACCGGGAGCCCCAGGCATTTGGTCTGGGGCTTTGTCATACTCCCAGACAATTCCATTGTTTAGGTGAGACTTAGGAAGCTTGGGTAATATGGTATTCCCATCCCGGCTTCCACGCCTTGGTGTTACGCCAGTTCTCCGCGATAGCTTGCGGCCAATCTTTCCCTCCTAGCAAAACGTCGAGCGCCAGCTGCGGTCCTTCATGCGCGATGATGGCGATGTGCTTTCCGTCATAGTGCTGCTTAAGGAACGAAAGAAAGTCTGCCATACGCGCCTGAACATCTTTGTAACTTTCTCCATTCGGGAAAGAGGTATCGACATATTCCTGCATTCTTCCGTCCTTAAAACTATCTGCTGGAGCGCCGTTCAAGTCTCCATAGTTGCATTCACGGAGCCGTGCGTCAGGAATAACGGCATAGGTCTCACCGAACCCAAGCTCGGCCGAGTCGACGGCTCGCTTCAGATCAGAACAGAAGAGCGCATCGAACTTCTTATCCTCCACTTGGCCGCCAAGGTTCTTCGCCTGCTGTATGCCGAGCGCGGAAAGCTCTCCGGGCAGCCACCCGGTCGAGAGCTCTGACTCGTTATCAGTAGTCGTGCCGTGAACGAAATAGGTGATTTGTACCGCCATAATTTAAAAGTAGCATAGAAGTTCAAGCTCAACATGGGCAAAAGGATGAGTTCCCCGGCCTCTATTTCCCATTTGACAGTTATTAATTTTCGTACAATACTGCGTTGCACCAACACGGAGGAGCATATGGCTGGTGGAACCATGATGGGATTGATGACCGCGGAACGCCTCGGTCCGAGTCCCCCGCTTGTGGCGCAGATCATTATCGGTGTCGCGGGAGTCGCGATGGCGTTCTTCTACGGGATTGCCATCTGGGAGAACTGGCTCAAGAAAAGAGCCTGACTCCCCCGGAGCATTTGTCTGGCCTGGCTGCGCGTTGCGGCCGGGTCTTTTTTTAATTAACCAGAACTTATGCGATCGCGTCCTGTATGCGCTTCGCGACTTCCTCGATGGTAAGCCGTTCCTGCTCGCCTGTGTCGCGGTGGCGCAGCGTGACGGTGTCTTTCAGCTCTGGCGTCTCGCCGAGAGTGTCGAAGTCGATGGTGATGCAGAACGGCGTGCCGATCTCGTCCTGGCGGCGATAGCGCTTACCGATATTGCCGTTGTCGTCCCAGGCGATGGCCGGGTGTACCTTCTGAAGCTGCGCACGAACATCCCTAGCCTTCTCTACGAGTTCCGGCTTGTTCTTGAGGAGCGGCGAGACCATAGCTTTGACGGGTGCGAGCTGCGGCGCAAGCGCAAGATATGCACGCATTTCGCCGCCTAGTTCGTCCTCACGATACGCGTCGCAAAGGAAAGCGAGGAACATGCGGCCCATCCCTACCGACGTCTCAAGAATCCACGGAATGTATTTCTCGCCGGTCTCGGGATCCGTATAACGCAGGTCGACGCTCGAGAACTGCATGTGCTGCGTGAGGTCGTAGTCCGAACGATCGTGGATGCCTTCGACTTCGTCGAAGCCCCACGGGAACTTGTACTCGATGTCCCACGCATCTTTTGCGTAGAAGACGAGGTTCTCATGCTGCTTGAAACGGAGATTCTCAGCACGTATGCCAAGCGAGAGATACCAGTCCATGCGCTCATTTTTGAGGGTCTCAAAGGCCTCCTTGTTCTCGTTCGGACGGATGAAGAACTGCGTATCGGCCTGCTCGAGCTCGCGCGTACGGAAAAGGAAGTTACGAGGCGAGATCTCGTTCCGAAATGCCTTGCCGATCTGGGCGATGCCGAACGGGATCTTCGGACTCATAGAGTCGACGACATTCTTATAGTCGAGATAGATGCCCTGGCATGCTTCGCCCGGAAGGTAGACCGGGTCATTCCCTTCTGACGTAAAATCGCCGAGATTCGATTTGACCAAAAGATTGAAGGCGCGGACGCGCGAGAATTCCTTATGGCCGCATTTGGGGCACGCGATCTCTTCGCGGTGTGCGTCAAAGAGCTCGTTCAACGCTTCTTCTGACATCTTTTCATCGGCAGCGACGCCGATATTCTCGAGCTCCTTATCGACACGGATACGGGTATTGCAGTTCTTGCACTCAGCCAGCGGGTCCGAGAAGCCTTTGGTGTGTCCGCTCGCCTCCCATACGCGCGGATTCTTGAACATGCCGGAGTCTATCGGATACCAGTTATCGCGTGCGTATACGGCAGCATTCCACCACGCCTTCTTTAGATTATTCAAAAGCTCGAAACCGCGCGGACCGAAGTCGTATATACCTGCGAGGCCGCCGTATATTTCCGAGCCCGGGAACACGAAGCCCCGACGCTTACAGAGCGAAACGATGGTATCGAGAGTGACGGGTGATTGTTCCATAGAAAGTATTAGTGGACGACGCCGGAGCCCGAGATGCCGGGAAGCTCCGAAGTGAGTGCAGGCGCGGTCGCGCTCACCGTCCCTTGCGTAAAGCGGTCTACGCCGCTGAAGGATTGGATGCCGATCACTATAGGACTTGTACCGCTCTGCGAGGCGCTTGGCAAGAGCGCTACCTGGAACATTGAGGCGCTCGCAGCTCCTGGCGCCAGGTCCCCCACGTTCCAGGTCACCGTGCGGCTCGTTTCGTCATACGTGACGCTGCTTCCGCCGCTTCCCGTTACGAAACGCACGTATGCAGGAAGCGCTACGCTCACGCGCGCTCCACCCACTGAATTGAGCGTATTATGCGCGGTCCAGTTCACGCCATAGATGGTCTCCGTTCCCGCCGTAGGCGGAACAGGTCCGCTTACCTTCGCGAGCTTCGCTGCGAGATCCACCGTCGTACTCACCTTTATCGTGCGGGTGAGCGTAGAGGTGAGAGTCTGCGGTACGTTCCCTTCCTGCGCCCGAGCGCCTGTCGCGGACACCGTGAGCGTGATGTTCGGATTCTTCACGCCCGCGAGCTGGCTGACGGACTTCGCATGAAGCGTGAAGGATCCAGCGCCCGTGTCTCCTCCTTGGAGCATAGCGAGACCGCTATTGGTATCCTTACTGAATATGATGCTCGAATCGCTCGAACGATAGAAGCCGGTGCCGCCTGAGATGCCGGAAGGATCGATGGCGTTTCCGGAGAGACCTATCTGGATGGCAGCATTCGTAATAGGCACGGTGAGGCTGTTCTGCCAGGTAAGCATGGCATTTATAGGGTCGCCGGGCGAAACGATGACGGTGTCGGCTGCTTCGCGATTAAGCGAGAGCGAGGTGGCGAGGAACGGACGCGTGAGTGTCACCGACGCGCTGCCCTGCGCATAGGTCAGTCCGAGTGTACTCGTGCCGTCCGGATTTTTGCTGCCGGAGGTAAAATGGAAGACCTTCTCGTCGTTCTGGGTTCCGGTGAGCGTGCCGGTCACCTTGATGACCTTCTCTTCGCCGGGAGCCAGATCGCCGAGCACGAAGAAGCCGTTTGAAAGAGGTGTCGGGGTCGCGGAAGTGACCAGGAAGCCCGGCGGGTAATCGGCAAGTACGGCAACGCCCGAGAGAGGTGCGCTCGCGCTCGATCGCACCGATACGCTAAGCGTGAGCGGCTGCCCTGACGCACTCTGTGAAAGCGTGCTGACCTGGACCTGCAGCGGCGAGGTCGAGATGGTGAGTTCATAGTCGTCGCGTGCGACCGAGACCGCGTTCGAGCCGTTCGTATGATATTCCACGCGGATAGGAACGCTGAAGGCCTGCCCTTCTGTGCCGAAGAACTTCGCCTGAATGGTGCGCGTCACGTCGGTGCCCGGCGCTATAGTGCCGAGCGAGTCGCTGTACTGCTCGAACGGCGCGTCGCTGCCGTCGCCTGCCCGGGTTCCGGACGGGAGCATGGCGTAGATGATTGCATCATTAATACTCGTCGGGTTGCCATTATGGATCGTGATGACGAGCGGTACCGTGTCGCCGCTGGCGATGGCCGGATGCTCCAATACCGTTATCTGGACATGATCTGCTGAGACCGTACGCGCGCCATAGAGGACGAGAAAGGCCGCTACCCCTCCGGCAAGTACGAAGAATATGCCCGTACCGATGAGGAATTTGGTAGTCCAGGGCATGCGGGGCTTCGGTGGGGGCGGGGGGGGCGGAGGCGTCCACCCATAGGCTTGCTGCACGGCCCTATCCGAATACGCCGGCACCTGCGCCGTCTCCGTTTCTTTGGGCTGGTATATGCGCTCCTCTAATCTCTCGAGCGGCGTCTTCTCGTCTTCCGGGGGCATGATGCTCCTAGTATAACGCGCGTGCTGCAAACAGTATCCATAAATGGATACAAGAGCGCGTTGAAAATTCATCTTGAGCGTGAACTGCGCTCACTTCGTCCAAGCTCATAAATTATAAAAAGAAACGGGAGGTCCGAAGACCCCCCGCTTTTCAGGTTCGCCGTCCAACGTGGTCGGCGAAGATCAGTTGGCGCCCGGCCGATTGTGGCCGCTGGCGTCGTCGAGATAGTCGACCGTGATCGTCACCTCGTCGCCGTTGACCGAGAGAACGTTCATGTCGGCCGGGATGCCGATCGGCAACAAGCGTACGGTGCCGTGAGCCGGCACGACGTTGTTGTTGCTGAGGAGCGATTCCCGTCCGTTCACCGGGTCGTTGTCGACGACAAACCACTTCCCGTCGGTCTCGAAGGCCTCAGGCACGGTCGAGAAGACCGGCTTGATATCCCTCCCGTTGCTGCGCGACCCCATATAGTAGAGCGTCGCGCCGTTCGACAGCTGGACGTGGTGGTTCACCGGGATCGTGAAGATCTGGTGGCCACGTGTGTGATGCTGGTACCAGGCCCGATAGTCGGCGCGGGTCGCTTCGTTGGCAGTGTGCACCATCGAATCAATCCACGCCACCAGCGCCCAAAGGGCGCCGGCGATCACAACGGCGGCGATCAGCCGCAAGCGATTGCGGTGCCAGAACCCGGGCGTACGAACCACCCCCGGAACGACATGCTTGTTCCAGAAGGCGGTCGCCTCCTGGAGCAGATCGTCGCCGCTCCAGCCGAGCAGAGCGTAATTGCCGAACGCGATCGCCGGGGAACCTTTCCAGACGCTGATGACCGTCTCGGTCGCGAGATCGTCGCGCGCGACACGGCTCTGGATATGCTCCTGGACGATCTCGCCCGACACAACGCGCAGATGCGGACGCAGCCACGCCGGCATCCGATTGAGCAATTGCTCGATCGCTCGACGCGGCATTTCCTGCTGGAAGCTCTCGAGCGTGTTGACCTCGGCGCGGACGATGTGGTGATCGTGCCGCTCCAGGGTCTCGACGGTACGTACCGTCACCTTGGCCTTCGTGGTATAGGTAACCCGGCTGCCGTAGGGCTGAGTGGGATCTTCGGTGATTGTCTCCGCACTTTTGCGGCCGACCTCATCCGAAGTGACTTGCGGACGGAAGTAGTAGTAATGGCCTGTCGTCGGCGCCGTGAAGCGTACCAGACCGACATACTCCTGCTCGACGAGCGTATCGAGCCAGAGGCAGACATGCCGCAACAACCGGTCGATGCCGGTCTCGACCTCCGCCTTGAGCTCGCGCAGGAGCTGTTCGGCTGGAAGTGCGGCGCGATCGGCGTTGAGGTTGATCAGCAGGACGCTATCCATCAACGGGATACCGTCCTTGATCGTATCCCACGCCTTGGCGTCGTCGCCGTCGCCGGCCTTCATCGAAGCCTTGACGGACCACTTGACCATATCCTTGAAACCATCGCACCGTTCCTGCAGGAACTGCACGTCGAGGCGATAGGCATCGAAGATCTGGTCATGATCGAGTTCAGCGCCGAGCTCGAGCTTGAGCAGCTCGGATTGCGCTTTGAACTCGGCCACGATGGGCTCGAGGAACGTCGGAAGCGGCTGCTCCATTCGTTCCTCGACGCCAATGAAGGCGCCATAGCCGCGGCCGTCGAACATGATCATCAGGTCGTCTGTGGTGCGGACACCACGGTTCAAGATGCGAGAACTGGACATCGAAGTCTCCTTGTCGGGTTGGAACCAGCATTTTGGAACTCGTTCAACTTCCAATTCATTGGTATGAACGCAGTATTTCTATACCATGTATAATATGGATTGTAAATAAGGCTGGAAGCTCGTCAGTTGCTCCAATGCCTACAGCCCCGAATTACTGATGCCGTGATTAATGCGGGTGATGAGGTGGGCCCGGACATCGTTCGCTTCTTGTAGGCGCGTGGGGGAATAGTCATCGAGAGCGCCGTAGGTATCGCCCGCGTCGAGACCCAGCACGTGGAGCAGCCGGAGCGCGGCGAGGAGTTCGGCTGCATCTGCCTCCTCTTCCGAGAGCGCAGGCAGCGACGTGACGAAGCTGGTGAGTATGGTGAAAAGGTCTGCGTCCCGGTGCTCGCCGCGCACCAACTGCTGGGCGAGTTCCATAACGCGGGTCGCGCGGCGTCGCGCATCAGGCGGGAGCGCTCGCGCCCAGTTGGCTTCGAGTATCGCACCAGCCGTGCGCCAGCCGTCCTTCCCGCGCAGCAAGGTGACATCGCAGAACGAGAGAGTCTGAAGGCCGGGCGCCATCTTGGCGCCCGGTTTGCGCGCGCCCTGTGAGCGCGCGCGAATGATGCCGAAGTCCTCGGTGAGTAGCGAGACAGAGACGCTCGCCTCCCCCAGCGGATACCTACCGAGCACGAGCGCGCGAGCCGAGTATTTATGCCGCATCGCGTATGAGAGAGAACGAGACTGATCCGGTCGAGAGTTCGGCGGTATGCGGACCGTCGCCGCGGGCGACGGTGACCGAATCCTTGGGCGAGAGCCCCTCGGTCTTTCGAGCTTCCGCTACCGCGCGCGCGAAGGTGCGCTCGTCGCCTTCCGCGATAAGCTCGGGTGTGAGCACCGTATCGAGCGACACAACGCCCGCGCCTCCTTTGATCTCTTTTACGTTCACCTCGTCAGCAAGGATGGCGGAAAGTTCCGGAATAAGCGTTTCGGGCACCGACAGCCGCGCGAGCGGCTGTCGCACCTTTATATCCGCCTTCTGCCGGAGCATGAGGCCTTCGCTCGCAAGCGCGCGCACTCGTGTCATCGCTTCAACGAGCGCGGGGTCTGGCGCGTCTACGGCCCCCGGCCATACGGCAAGGTGTACGCTCTCAGGGTCAGCGTTCGTACGCAGCGCTTGATAGAGCTCCTCGGCCACGAATGGCATGACCGGCGCAATAACGAGAGAGAGTTCCTTAAGCACGAAGCGGAGCGTCGCGAGCGCGGCGAGCTTGTCTGCTGCGTCATCTCCCTTCATGCGCTCGCGCGAACGCCTGAGGTACCAGGTCGAGAGGTCTTCGATGAATTCACGGAACGGGCGCGTCGCGCGTATGACGTCGTAGCGGTCGAAGGCTTCGGTAGTGCTGCGGATCAGATCGGCAAGCCGGACGCGTATCCATCGGTCGAGCACGTGCTCGCTCGCAGACTCCCCTTCCCCCGCCTCATCTGCATACATGGCGTAGAAGCTCATCACGTTACGGACCATGTTCACGACACGGTTTTGCGCTTCTTTCACTTCGTCGTCGCGGAAGACCAGGTCCTCAGCCTGCATGACTACACCCGACATCAAGTAATAGCGAAAGGCGTCGGCGCTATAGGTGTCGAAGAGTAGATACGGATCGGTATAGTTCTTCTTGCTCTTCGAGAGCTTGGAGCCGTCCGAGCCGTTGATATTCCCCGTGACCGAGACGTTCTTGAAGGCCTTGCTGTCGAAGAGCGATACGCTCATCGCATGGAGATAGTAGAACCAAGCACGCGTCTGGCCGATGTATTCCGATATGAAATCCGCGGGCGACCGGCTCTCGAATACTTCGCGGTTCTCGACCGGGTAGTGGTATTCGGCGAACGGCATGGAGCCAGACTCGACCCAGCAATCGACCACTTCCGGTATGCGGGTAAGCGGTTCTCCTTTCTCGTCTTCGAGCTGTATGCGATCGATATACGGAAGGTGCAGATCGAGCTCGTAGTCGCGGTTGTGCGGCAATGGCACGAACGGAAGATCGACGAGCGCGCTGTAGGGCGGAAGCATGTGCGGAATATCACAGAGATGTCCGCGCGGTGCTGCGCCCTCGACGACTGCAGCAAGCGTCTCGAGGCCTATGCCGTGCGTAACGATGAGGATACGTTCGTTCTTTGTCGTCGCTTCAAGTTCATACAAGAATTCGCCGAAACGATTCTTCGCATCCTGATAGCTCTCTCCTCCATCAAAGGAATCGGTATAGGTCATCGAGCCTTTGAGAACCAGGAAGTCCGCATATGGCGTGCCGTTGAGCGCTCCGACGTTGAGTTCGCGCAGTCGGTCGTCATACGTTATAGCGTCAGCATCGATTCCAAGCGCATTAGCAACACGTTCAGCCGTCTCTTTGGTGCGCGCGAACGGCGACGCATATATCCGCGTTATGCCTTTAGCTTTCAACCCGCCCGCGACCTTGTCTACCTGCGTTCGTCCTTCCTCGGTCAGCGGCCATTTCTTCTCGTTCGTAGAGTCGAGCACGCCAGCGACATTACTCTGCGCCTCACCGTGCCGAAGCACGGAGTACGTGTTCCCGCTCTTCTTCGTACGCGCCTTGAGCTCCTCGACCGAACCGATGACGGTCACGTTACCTTGTCCGTCCTTCCATATCGGAAGCGGCGTCGCCCAGAAGCGGTTGCGCGAGATAGTCCAGTCGGGCGCGGTCTCGAGGTTATGGCGGAAGCGCCCTTCCTTGAGATGCTCGGGAGTCCAGGTGATGGATTCGTTCTCCTTGAGCATCCGATCCTTTATAGCCTGGATGTTTATGAACCACGACGAGACCGCGTTGAAGATGAGCGCCGTGCCGCAGCGATAACAGTGCGGGTATGAGTGGGTATACGGCGCTTTCGCGAACAGCAGTCCGCGTTCCTCAAGATCGCCCTTGATGAGTGCTTCTGCCTTCTTGATGTACTGGCCGCGGATGAATTCCGGCGCATCGTCGTTATAGGTCGCGTTCGGATTCAGTATCGGCACCATCGGCAGTCCTTCCGAAAGCCCAAGCTGGTAGTCGTCCTCGCCGTAAATAACCGCTGTATGCACGATACCCGTCCCGTCTTCGGTATTCACGAAATCAGCTGGCAGTACCTGCCACTTCTTCCCTTCGAAGCTAGCTACTTTCGGAAGCGCGTACAGCGGTTCGTATTCGATACCTACGAGTTCACTACCTCTAAAAGTTCTTTTAGTCTCTGGAAACTCCCATCTTGAGAAATCACTATCCTCTACCCTTTCTTTCGCAACAATAAAAGAAGGGGGTTCTTCTTCACCACCTGGGTTATCTTTTATTAATTGATTCAAAGCACCATTCTCAAATAAGACGTATTCAATATCAGGACCGACCGCGAGCGCGACATTGCCGGGCAGCGTCCATGGCGTCGTCGTCCACGCGAGCAGATACGTGTTCTCGGGGAGTCCGTGACTTGCAGGATCTTTCACCTTGAATTTAGCCGTCACCGCTTCCTCCGTCACGTCCTTATACGTGTTGTCCATCGCGATCTCGGCTTTAGCGAGCGGCGTCTCGCAGTGCGGACAATACATGAGCACCTTCCGGCCTTCGTAAAGATTCCCCTTCTTGTGGATTGTCGCGAGCGCCCACCATACCGACTCCATGAATGAAGGGTCGAGAGTCTTGTATGAGTTATCGAAATCAACGAAGCGTCCGACGCGCTCGACGTACCGTTTCCAGTCGGCGACGTAGGCAAGCACCATCGAGCGTGCGGTCTCGTTGAATGTCTCGACGCCGATCTCAAGTATGTCCTTCTTATTCTTGAGACCGAGCTTCTTCTCTACTGCCGACTCTATAGGCAGACCGTGCGTGTCCCATCCCCAACGGCGGCGCACATGATATCCGCGCATCGTCTTATACCGCGGGAAGACGTCTTTGGAGACCGACGAGAGCAAGGAACCTGAGTGCGGAAGTCCGGTCGCGAACGGCGGGCCGTCATAGAAGACGAATTCGCCGTTCGGAGCTTCCTTTTCTAGGCTCTTCTGGAAGATATGCTTTTCCTGCCAGAATTTCAGCACTTCCTCCTCACGCCGCGCGGCGTCTGATTTCTCGCTCTGGCCGCGCTCCTTTTTCTCCTGGTCGCTCATATAATATATGTATCCTATCGTTTTCAGCCCCAAAAAGGAACTAGCGCGCGTATCGAGAGCCTTCTGAAAAACCCGAGATGCAAGGCGGAGCAGAGCGCGACATTATTTCCACGACCGAAGGGAGTAGGAAATAAGAAGTACCCTTGCGGTGCGAATCCGAGCTGTACTGGGGTGCACCCCAAGGGCACTTCCTGTTTACTAACTCCAGCCCGTCGTAAGTAAACAGGGGCGTACATGAGGGTTCGAGCGATAGCGCGGGCAAAGCAGATCGGGGAATTTCAGGAGGATCTCACATCTTCTCCGGAGCAGGGATACCTAGTACCCAAAGACCGTTCTCCATCGTACGAATAAATGCAGAAACGACTCCGAGCTTATATGCTTCGTTATCTCCGCCGATGATGCGCTCATTCGCATAGAACGAGTTCCACTCGCTCGCGAGCTGCGTAAGGTACTGCGCAACGAGGTGCGGAGCGCGGAGCGCTTGGGCTTTTCGGATTATCTCCGGAAACCGCGTGATGCGCCGTGAAAGTTCATACGGAGTTTCAGTCGCTTTCGCTTCAGCTTCTGCTGCAGGTCCTGCCTTCTCGAGAATCGAACGGGCGCGAACGAGCGCGTACTGCAGATATGGGCCGGAATCTCCTTCAAGCGACAGAGACTTCTCCGGATCAAAGATGATATTGGAACCAGGCGCGCTGCGCAGGATCATGTATTTCAAAGCGCCTATGGCAACCTGCTGCGCGACGAGCGGATCGGGATTACGAACCCCCGCAGCAGTTACGAGCTCCGTGATCAGTTCGCGTGCAGTGATGACATTCCCCTTGCGCGATGACATCTTTCCCGTGGTCAGCTGTAGGAGGCCGTGGGCAGCATGCTCGATCTTTGCGGCAAGCTGAGGCGCGATGTCCTCGAAGGCCGCCAGGAATACCTTGAAGTGCCCTACCTGCTCGACAGCGGTGAGGATGAGCTCGTGATCGACAGAAGCCCGCATTTCCTTCAGGAAGGCTAAGCCGATGTCCTTAGTCTCATAGGTAGGCGTGCCGCGGCTCGTGATGAAGACGAGCGTGTGAAGACCCTTCTTCTCGCCGCGATAGATGATGGCGCCATCGCTCTTCTCGAGCACTCCTTTATCGAGCGCATCATAGACCGCGTCCATGCCAAGCTTCGTCGTATCGCTGTCGAAGAAGGTATAGTCATAGGTCGTGCCCAGAAGCCTGAAGATTTCTTCGAACTCTTCCATCGAGACCTCGCGTCCTTTCTGCCAGAGATAGAGGAGCGCGCGGTCCTCTTCTGAGAACGCCGCTACCTCTTCCTGCCTCGCGACGATGTCGTATATGTGGGTATTGAGCGCATCGATTTGCGTCTTCGCTTCCTCGCTCTCTTCGTATGCGTTCGCGCCCTGCGTGTACGCCTTTCCTATCTCCTTAGCCGAAGCAATATCCGTCACGCCGTCGCGCATGAATACCCAGAGCGCCTTGGCTACCTGAGGACCTACATCGCCGCCGAATGTATCGCGCAGCACCGTCGCGCCGGAGTATTCGATAAGACGCGCGAAGGATTCGCCGATGACTGCGCCCGTCGCGTGACCGATATGCATCTCCTTGAACGGATTCGGATTCCCGTATTCGACCATGATGCGCATACCTGCCTGGTCAGTATTCCTCCCCCACTCCCCGTCGCGCGTTGCAATGAGGATATGGGAAACGGCTTCCTCCGAGAGCGTGATATTGATGAAGCCGGGGCCGGCGATCTCGACGCCTGCGGCGTCGCTTCCGAGCGCTGCTTGAAGCGCGGGCGCGAGTTCCTCCGCAATCTGTCGCGGCGGCTTCCCGAGCGCCTTGCTTGCGGCCATCGCGGCATTCACCGCATAGTCGCCATGAGCCATGTCTGCGGGCCACTCGACCGCGAACGAGACCTCGGCCGCGCCAAGCTCTTCGAGCTTCTCCGCAACCGCCTTTCTGATCCTCTCTTCCATTGACTCGACTATACCACTTCGCCTCTGTTGCCGGCAGTCTGGGCCCTATCTGGGATCTTCGGAAACTGTCTGAAGGTGGTATGAGATTCCCTAGTTGATCTCTATGTCCACGTAGGTTATCTGCGGGAACTTCGCTCGTATACCTTGCTCGATGACCTTAATACGATTTCCTACGAGACGCGGGATACGATCGGTGGTCCTGAACATGAGTTTTGTGAATTCCTTGAAACTATCTTTTATAGTATCGAACTCTTCCTGCAGGTCGCCGTCGTCGTATATCTCTTCATAGAGCGGCGATCCGTTCCACTCGACTGCAGCGAAGATCCGGTACTTGCTTATGTCCACTGCTACCGATTTAAATTCCGTCACATGCTCTATGCATGAGTCTTTTTCGAGCGCCTCGATGATATCTTCTATGACGTCTTCGCTGAGCGGTTTTCCGATGATGTACTGGTGGTTCTTTATGATGAGCAGGATGGCTAGAAAGCCCAGGATGAGGCCCACCGCTATTCCCCCGACTGCGTCATACATAACATTCCCTGTCACATAGGTTAGCCACTGGGCGATAAGAGCGAAGATCACGCCGCATACGGCGACTCCGTCCTCATAGATGATCGCAAGGAGCACGGGGTCGGCATCGGTGAAGATCTCTGTCGATAATTTCCTCTTTCCCTGCAATTCCTTGAGCGCGAGCACAAACGTTATCCCTTCTATCACGAGTGCGCAGAGTAGGACGGCGATGCTCAGTATGCTGAACGTATGCGGTCCGCTACTTGCAGAAAGCAGGGAGTGTATCGAGTGATAGATGGCTATTCCGGAACCGATGAACAGTACTCCGCAGGCGGAGATGAGCGACCAGAAGAATCTCTCTATGCCGTATCCGTATCCATGGACGGTATCGGCGGGTTTCTTGGATCGATGTATGCCGATGAGCAGCAAGGACTGATTCAGGGTATCGGCAATGCTGTGTATGCTCTCGGCGAACATGCTCGCGGAACCGGTCGTGATAGCTAGCACGGTCTTCACGACTGCCAGGAAGATATTACCGACGAGTGCCGACAATACTGATGATCTGCCTTGCACGTGCTTCCCCATAGTTGTTCTCATTGTAGCAGGGCGCGACAGGAACCGAGATTCTGGAGTCCGAGCAGCGTTATAGCTTATTCTCTACGAAATTCCGTATTGCCTGCAGCTCGCGTTCGAGTTGTTCGTTGCCTTCGAGCGGCGTATCTTCCACCTGGTGAAAATCGAACTCCCGCATTTGCTGCGCCGTGAACCATTTCCCTGCGGCCATAGCATCCTGAACCTCTTCAAGCTGGGTCATGAATGATTCGAGGCGCATGTCTCCCAGATTCCGGGCGCGATACGTATTGATAACGGTAAGCACATTCGTGATGCGCTCCTGCATCTGCTCGAATACTCCTTCGTCGCGCGAATTCATAGCTGCGCGTATGGCTTACGAAAACGATTCGGGGATGGGGTGTGCGGCGGCCAGCTCGCGGATGCGTCCGCGCGCTTTCGCGACCGCGACCGCGTCACGCCCCTTGAGTACGTCGAGCATGAGGCGCGCTACCTCCTTGCAATCCTCGGCGCCAAAACCGCGGGTCGTGAGCGCGGGGGTACCGAAACGGATGCCGGATGGGTCCATGGGACTACGCGTATCGTCGGCGATGGCGTTCTTGTTGAGCGTCATCCCTGCCTCGTCGAGCAGCTTCTCAGCGTCGCTGCCAGAGATATTGAACGAGCTCCAGACATCGGCGAGGATGAGGTGATTGTCGGTGCCACCCGTGATGAGACGCGCACCTCCGGCGGTGAAGACCTCGGCCATAGCCGCGGCATTATCTATCACGTCCTTCGCATACGCCTTGAATGATGGCTGCGCCGCCTCTCTGAAGGATATGGCCTTAGCTGCTATCTGATGCATGTGCGGGCCTCCCTGGAGGCCCGGGAAGACGGCCTTGTCTATGGCCTTTGCCACTTCTACGCTATCACGCGTGAGGATCATGCCGCCGCGAGGGCCGCGCAATGTCTTATGCGTCGTCGTCGTCATGACGTCGAAGCCGTACGCGAAAGGATTCTCGAGCGCTCCTCCTGCGATAAGCCCTGCGATGTGCGCGACGTCCGCCATAGCTACAGCGCCCACGCTGTGCGCAATGTCCGCGAGCCGCTTCCAGTCGAGAGTGCGCGGATACGCCGAGAAGCCGGCCAGGATGACTTTGGGCTTCATCTTCTGCGCCACGACTTCGAGCGCGTCGTAGTCGATCTCACCGGTCTCGATGTCCTTCATGCCATAGCGCACGAAGTTAAATACTTTCGATATATAGGTGACTGGGTGACCATGCGTAAGGTGTCCCCCATGCGAGAGATCCATGCCGATGATCGTATCGCCCGGCTGCATAAGCGCCATGTATGCCGCGATGTTCGCGTTGGCACCACCTAAGGGCTGTACGTTCGCGAATCCTGCGCTAAAGAGCGCCTTCGCGCGGTCGCGCGCGATGTTCTCGACCGAATCCGTGAATTCCTGGCCGCCATAGTAGCGCTTGCCTGGATACCCTTCTGAATATTTATTCGTCAGTCCGCTTGCCATCGCCTCCTTCACCGCAGTCGAGACGTAGTTCTCTGACGGGATGAGCTCGAGACCATCGCGCTGGCGCGTATCTTCTCCGACGATAGCGCCGAAGATCTGAGGATCTTCCCGCTCGATGAATGGATATTCCATGGGACAATTGTATCCGAAAAAGGCTGGGCCCGCGATGCGGGCCCAGCTAGTTATATGGAGTACCGGGCGACCGCCCGCAGCACGTCTTCGTGAATGTCCTCGCGCGAGCGGATGGCACCTTGAGAGTCCACGCAGTCGATGACCTGCCAGTTCGAATACCGGGCGGCAAGCCAATTGGCCATGGCGTGGCACTTATCGAGGTATTCGCGATCGCGCTCGTGGACGTCCGACTCTCCGTCGGCCAGCTGTCCGCCCTTGCTCGCACGCTTCTGAGCTAGCAGTTCCAGACTCACCTCTACCGGCGCCTTGAGATAGATAACGACATCAGGCCGCGGATTCTTGAAAACCACATGCTCGACATGATCGAGCCAGTCGAGGAAGGCGATGCGCTCCGCCTCATCCGCGATCTTACCGCCTTGATGGATCTGATTCGATCCAGAGAAGCGGTCAGCGATGACCGTAATGTCGCGCGCAAGTGCGCGGCGCATCTCCTCGGATGACTCGAATCGGTCTGCTGCGTAGAGCGTGGAGGCGATGCGCGCGTCGGTGTGTACGAAGTCCCCACGTTCGCCCGCGAGGCACTCGGCCAGAAGCTTCCCGTAGGTGTTGCGATCGTAACCCGGGAAATCGAACGTCAGACACTCCAATCCGCGCCGTTCGAATTCCTCGACCAGCATCTTCGTTTGCGTCGCCTTCCCCGACCCGTCTATTCCCTCTATCGCGATAAAGGCCATATCAGAAACGTATCGCGACTAGCCGTGCAGTTTTTTGTTGTAGCCGCCGGCTACCGTGAGCTCTGCCTTGATAGGCGGGTGCGGCTCGTATCCAACGAGGTCGACGAATTCCGGACGGAAGGAATCAAGCGAGTCGAACTCTTGATTGAACGATATGGTCGGAAAAGGATTCGGCGTGCGCGAGAGCTGCTCTTGCGCCTGTGCCTTATGATTCTCATATATATGGAGGTCGCCGAACGTATGAATGAATTCTCCCGGCTCGCGCCCGAGAATCTTAGCGATGATGAAGGCAAGCAACGCGTAGCTCCCTATGTTGAACGGCACGCCGAGGAACACGTCCGCTGAACGCTGATAGAGCTGCAAGCAGACTTTTCCTTTCTTTATGTTCAGCTGATACATGTTGTGGCAGATCGGGAAACGGGCGCCTTCGCCGGGACGAGCCATACCGTACATATATTCTGGATTCCAAGAAGTTACGAGCGTATTGTGAGCGCTCGGATCTTTCTTGAGCTCGTCGATAACCCAGGCAAGCTGATCGACCCGCCTTCCGTCTTTCGCCTCCCATCGCCTCCAATGTTCACCATATATATGAGGAAGTTCTCCGTGCTGCGCAGCGAATGCTTCATCTTCGCCTATCTTCTTGATGAAATCTTCCTTCGAAAGCTCTTCCGCTTCTCCTTTCGCCACCTTCTCGCTGTAGATCTTGTACGGATAGTCGTCCCAAATATGCACGTCCGTATTCACGAGATATCTAATATTCGACTGGCCTGACATGAACCAGTAAAGCTCCTGCAATATGCCGTTCCAATACGTCTTCTTGGTGGTGAGGAGCGGGAAGCCCTGCGAAAGATCGAACCGTATCTGGCGCCCGAATACGCTATAGGTCTTCACGCCCGTGCCGCTATCGACCTGCTCTTCTCCGTGCTCAAGCGTCTCGCGCAGGAGATTCAGATACTGATGCTCGGGATGAGAGGTGTCGGGGTTCATGGTTATTTCTTAGACGGCTTCTTCTTTGCAGCGCTGCTTCGCTTCGGAACGAAGTGCTTGGAGTTCTTGCCGTCGTAGCGGCCGATCTTCTTATAGTCCTGGCTCGTCGGACTCGTGAGCTTCGCGAACATGAGCTGCGCTACCTCCATGCCAGGGCGCAAGATGAGCGGCACGTTATTGGTGTTCACGAGCTCGAATGTCGGGTAGAAATGATGGCCCGGATTGAAGAGCATCGCGGTGTTGTGTACGACGAGGCCGGCGCGTGCGAGCGAACTCTTACCCGACAGCAGGATGAGATGCTCATTGTCGACACCGATGAACTCTCGCTGCTTCCCGAGCACGCTCTCGCCCGGATGGAGGATGAATGGTTCTCCGTCCTTGACCGTAACGGTCCGAGTCTTCGGATACACCTTATTAGAAGGGTCGATGACTGATGTCATGTGACGATCAGTCACGTCGAACTCGTTTCCGAGCGTGACGTCGTAGCTTGCTACTTGCAGCTGCTTCGCATGGAACGGGCGTATGACGATCGAACCGTTCGCAAGCGCTTTCTTGATATCGTTGTCAGAAAGGAACATAAGGATTTATTGAATGGTAAATACGCTCTCCGTACCGTAGTACTCCGGCCAGTGCTCGTTATAATACGCGAACATCCGCTCGAGCCTATCCTGCGGGAGCTCGCTCGCGCCGACCTGATCCATAAAGGCGAGCACTTCGGCCTTCGCGTCCTCGAGCGAGCTCGCATCATCCACGACTTTCTCGAACTCAGCCAGGTATCCGTACCCTGCGTTCTTGTCGAGACAGACGGTAACCGGCCCCCCTTCGAACGTCTGCCGCATCCGCGACCACTTCGCCTGATACGTGTATCCAGCTGCCAGGATGCGTGCATCAAGATCACCTAGCGAGATGCCCGGCACTTCTACATCGAGCTCCGCGCGAACCACGCCGTTAGAACTCGAATCGTCTCCGAGCGACGCTTTCATCACGAACCGGACTACGCCGTTAACTTCGCGGGTACGTACTGAGACCTTTGTTCCGCGCTTCACGATCAGCTGGAATTTCTCCTGATCTTCCGCACAGAGGTACGGTGCCAGATTCTCCTCGAGTCTCGCGAGTTCCCCTCCTTCAAAATAGTGATTGAGCTGCGTTTCCTTGGTTGCCGTGCTTGAGACACCCGCAGCCTTGAGCGCCTCCTTGAAACGCTCCGCAGCAAGAGCATCGCCCAGCAGGCTCTTTACTTCTATCTCGTACTGCTCCGTCGACATTGCTGCTAGTATACTATACGAACATATCCCGCCTATTTGTTGACATGGAACCTAAGAATAGCCGCATTTCACTCATCGCTGCCCTTTCGAGCACTACCCGCGCCATCGGTCGGGGCGGTCGGCTGTTATGGGATATTCCGGAGGACATGGCACGATTCAAGAAGCTTACGAGCGGACATCCGGTCATCATGGGTCGCAAGACCTGGGAATCGCTTCCGCCGCGATTCCGGCCGCTGCCGGGACGCACGAATATCGTCGTATCTCGTATCGAAGACTACTTTCTTGAAGGCGCGCTCCTCGCGCACTCCCTTCCTGCGGCTATAGCGCTCGCAAAGATAGCGCCAGGAGGAGAAGAGGTCTTCGTCATCGGCGGAGGCGAGATATATCGGGACGCTCTTCCCCATGCCGACAGGCTGTACCTGACCCTCATCGAGGATGATCGGGACGGAGACACGTATTTCCCCGAGTATGCGCATGCCTTCGGAAAGGTCCTCTTCCGCGAATCGCACACTGTGGACCGGCTCAAGTATTCCTTCGTAACGTTCGAGCGTGGCTCCGCATGAATGTCGCGATCATAAATAACGGCACCAAGGAGCCGGAGAAACTTCTGGCGCTCCTTGCGGGCGATATTATCGAGATGTTCGCGCCGGAGCGCGTAGCTGACGCGCTTGCCGGACCACACGACCTTGTCGTTCTCTCGGGGAGCAGCCATATGAGCGTCATGCATAATCTGGATACACTCGCTCCCGAACTCGCACTCATACGCGAGTGTACGTCGCCGCTTCTGGGCATCTGCTTCGGGGCTGAACTCCTGACGGTGGCTTACAGTGGGACGCTTCGCGACTCAGGGCACAAAGAAAAAGGTATCTATGAGATATTCGTCGAAGGGGATGCTCCGCTATTTGCAGGGCGCAGCGCCTTCGAGGCATACGAAGGACATCGCTGGGCAATCGATGCCGTGCCGCCCGAGCTCGAAGTACTCGCCTTCTCGGCCATGGGCCCTGAAGTCATCCGGCATCGGACTAAGCCACAGTACGGGTTCCAGTTCCATCCTGAGAAGATGTGCGATCTGACCTACGGAGACGAACTCTTCCGTTCATTCCTCAAAGAAGTAGGTCTCTAGTGCCCTTTCTTCCAAGGAAGATTCCGCAGGAACGGAGCGAAGATATCTTCCTCCATGCCGAATTCGAACGTATTGAATTGTTGTTTCCGTCCTGTCTGCGATTCTCTCACGTACGGCACATTACGCATGCGCACGAGCGGCGTGCCTTCGTTCGCCTCGCCCATGCAGAACACCGCACTCGCCGCGAGCGAGTCCGGCACGTTCGTCTGGCTGCCGCCGTTCGGGAAGCCGAGCAGATCCTTCTGAACTCGATTATCGTAGACCGGTTCGAATCCGGCCCAGACGACTGCCATGCCGATGACACCACGCCTGAGGAAGACGCTCCTCGAATCCGTGAGAACCAGGTACAGATTCTCCTTCTCGTATGTCTTCTTGAACCAGGCGAGGAGATCCTCGGCCGTCTTTTTCGGATCTTCCGGCCACAGCACACAGTAACCCGCGAATGGATCGATGCCTGCGTTCGCCATGAGCATGCCGCCCGTTATCGTATGCATGACGAATCCGCCCGGCGTCTCGCTGCGTTCAAGGTACAGATCCGCTTCGCTCGCGATAAGCGTATCGAGATCGTTCCCTTCCTTAGGAACGCACCGTCCTTGGCCGATGCTTACTACCTTCGTTGAGAGCGCGATGACGTCATGTTCTTCTAGGGTAAGCGCGGACGCGCGAATCTTTGCGAGCAGATCGTCCTTGGGAGGTACCAAGGTATCGATATGGAACGGCGTTATCTCCATGCACTGATTCTACGCGGCTTCCGTAAAAACGCATTCTGAGCGACTCTGGCGCACGATATACTGAGCAGCATGCCTCACGCGCTTTCGGAACGAGACCTTAGACGTATCTTGGTAGCACTTGCTATCTATCTCACGTCCCTGCTTGCGGCCAACACGCTCGGACTCAAGATCATGCCCTTTGTGTTCGGCTCTCATATCTCGGTGGGAGTGCTATCTTTCCCGGTCGTATTCCTCATGACCGACGTTATCGGGGAGGTATACGGTAAGCGCATGTCTAAACTCTTCGTGCTCGCGGGATTCGTCTCTACCGCCCTCTTTCTCGCGTATTCCCTTCTCTCGCTCTGGCTGCCGTGGGCGCGCGAAGGATTATGGGCGCAAGCCGGATACGATCAGATATTCGGCGTATCAACGCGCATTGCACTCGCATCGCTCGCGGCTTTCGCGATAGCGGAGTACCAGGACGTGCTCTCATTCTTCTTCCTGAAAGCTCGGTTCGGGGAACGACTATTCTGGCTACGCGCGCTGCTGTCGAGCTTGTGGTCGCAGCTCCTGGATTCCATCATCTTCATGCTTATCGCCTTCCTCGGTGTCTATGATACGCACACTCTCCTTGTCCTTATCGTTACCTGGTGGTTATTCAAGGTCGCTATGGGTTTCATATACACGCCACTCTGTTACCTGGGCATCCACATCCTGAAGCAGGGATCGGATTAGAATCTTGCGATTGCTATACTCCTTCTATGGAACTTATTCCCCTGAAGACAAGGAGACTCGAGCCGCCTCAGGATGACCTCTTCGGAGTCCTCGACTCTGTTCTGCCGAGGCTTCAAGAAGGAGACGTAATCGCCATCGCGTCCAAGGCGGTTGCGATACACGAAGGACGATGCGTTCCGGCTACGGACGAAGAAGGGCGACAGCGGCTCATACGGCAAGAGAGCGATTCGATCATCCCCACCTCGACGCCCGGAGCGTGGGACCTGACCGTAAAGAACGACATGGTCTCCTTCGCGGGTGGAATCGACGAAAGCAATGCCGGGGGCTTCATCATCCTCCTTCCGGAACATCCGAATGAGTCGGCGGTGCGCATACGGGATTACCTTCGCGAGAAGCACGGCCTGGAACGTCTCGGTGTCGTCATAACGGACTCAAGTGCCCTTCCATTCCGGCAGGGAGTCATCGCACTTTCTATAGGGCATGCGGGGTTCGTTCCCGTGAATGATCGGACGGGAACTCTCGATCTGTTCGGAAGAGCCTTCAAGTATACGTATATAAATGTCGCCGACGGCCTAGCCGTTTCCGCCGGATTCGTCATGGGCGAGACGGACGAGTCGACGCCTATATGCATCATTCGTAACGCACCCTTTATTGAATTCACGAACGAAGACCGCTCAGACACGCTACGCATACGTCCTGAAGACGACGTGTTCTATCCCCTCTTCAAAGATAGGGACGCGCAAGGGAATCTCCCTACAGGCACTTCTTGCATACGTTGCGAACACGGTACGGGAAGTCGAGACATCTGAATGGGGGCCCTATCGGAACTCACGAACCTTTATTCATAGGTGATCTGTGTCCAATCGAGAGACTCACTCATACTCTGGGAATCATTCTATCAAGCCTGTCTATGATGTTCTGGGCAATTTCTAGGCCCTCGGGCGTCGCGATTTCGCCGGCCTTCTCACGCACCCTTCCAACTACGGCTAACAGTATCTCTTCAGTCAGGTGATTTATTCGCAAAAAAGCACTCTTTTGCGCGAAAAAATCCTTATCGCCCCATCCCAGTAGCAAGTCCTTCCGTTCATGGAGTCTCTTCTTTATTTCCGGAAGTTCAAACGCGTCTTTGATTGCTCTAAGAAGTTCGCGCAATACATTTTCTTTGCTAGGAGAAAGGCTCTTGAGCACATTTTCAATACCTTGCACTATCTCAGGAGTTGCCCAGGCGCCTTCCGGATCGTATGAGCCAACTCTATATGTAGTACCCAGCATGCCGAGCGCTGCCTCTAAGAAATTCAATATTTGAACATATCCTGCGCGTTCAATATTACGCACCTCGCTTGTCGTAAGCTGGTACCCTATACCGTGATGTGTGTGCTGTGCCTGTGCCTTTCTCGTACGAGTATCGAGTGTGCCGTTGGCAGGGATAGGCTTGATGAGGTCTCTGATGGCTTGTCTCACGTCCGCTTGTTCGAAACAATGTGCAGCAGTGAGTAAGGAAATACCAACTGCAGTCTGTGGCATGCGGACATTCCCCTCAAGCGATTGCCGCTCCCGGCTAGCGGAAGAAGGTATCCCAAAAGATTTTTCTGACATGGAGCAAGTATAGCAAAAGACGGGCCACGGGCCCGTCTTTTGCTATGTGGGGTATGTCTGAGATTATTTCACTTCCACGCCCATCGAACGTGCGGTGCCTTCTACCATCCGCTCTGCAGCTTCGATGCTCCCTGCATTGAGGTCAGGCATCTTGGTCTCTGCGATCTCGCGGACCTGCGCCTTGGTGAGACTGCCAGCTTTCTTGGACCCCGTCTTGCCTGAACCCTTATCGATACCGAGCGCCTTGAGGATAAGACGAGGCATCGGGGAGACCTTGAGGACGAAGGTGAAGGTGCGGTCGTCATAGACGGTCATGTCGACCGGAATGATGACGCCTGGCATGTGCTTGGTCTGCTCGTTGAACTTGTTGACGAAGTCGCCGATGTTCACGCCCGCAGGACCGAGGACCGTACCCACCGGAGGGGCCGGGGTCGCCTTACCGCCTGGAATCTGGAGTTTTATCTTCTTTACTACTTTAGCCATGTTGTTGGAATGTATCTTAAATAATCGATTGGGTCAATTTTTTCCTTTTTGAATTAGAATTTCCTCGTCTGCGAAGCGCAGCTGTAAGGCTCGAGGACTCGCCAACAGCTTGCTATCTCGACATAAGAAAGCTTGGAACTCGAGGACTCGTTAAAGCTTTCTAATCTGCAAAAAGTCGAGTTCGACCGGCGTCTCGCGTCCGAACATGGCGACCATGACCTTCACCTTGCCGCGCTCCTCGTCGATCTCGCCGATCTTCCCTTCTAGGTCCTTGAATGGACCATCGACGATGACAATCGGATCGTCTTTCATGAGATCGATGCGATGCTTCGGAGCTTCAGCGTCCATGCGTTTCATGAGGGTAGCGACTTCCGCCTCTTCCATAGGGACCGGGGTGACGCCAGAGCCGACGAAGCCGGTGACGCGCGGCGTATTGCGCACGACGAACCAGGAATCTTCGTCCACGATCATGCGTACCAGGATGTAGCCCGGGTAGATCTTCTCCTCCTCCGTGATGCGCTTGCCTCCCTTCACGCGGATCTTCTTCTCAGTCGGTACGACGACTTCGAATATCTTGTTCTCCATGCCGAGCGATTCGATGCGCTGCTTGAGATTGCGTTCGACGGCATTCTCATACCCTGCGTAGGTATGAATCGTGTACCAGCGCGGCTCGCTGTTAGCGGCGTCTTCAGAGAATTCTGGGGTCGTGCGTAGTTCCATGGTGGGTCGCGTTAAAGGACTAGTAGCGGTTGATAATGTAGCCGACGAGATGGGTGAAGACGTAGTCGAGGCCAGTCACGAGGAGTGCCGTAAAGATGGAGATGAGGATGATGAGCGCGACATGGGTCAGAGCCTGAGCAGGCTTCGGCCATACGACGTGGTCGAGCTCGGCGCGCACGTTCCGGAGATAGGTGAAGAGTGAGTTCATAGCGGGCGGTTTGCGTTCCAATTAAAAAACCCCTGCGGGGTCTGATAGGGCCATGATACTACGGGGTTAATCCACTGTCAAAGGCTCGCCAGGCTGCGGACGGGGCTGTATGTACGTACTAGAACCTGTTCTCTTTCCGCTCAATCTGCTCGGTGAACGTAAGCTTGGTGTAATTCCGGTCATCGAGCCCCTTGAGTCGATATACCTGATTAGCCGAGAACTTCTTGCCGTCTTCAAGACGCAGGCCCAGCTTGATTGCGACTGCGTGCACCTCTTCCCAGCTCTTCCCTTCAATCTCAAGATACGGGTCAAGGAGCGGCCAGGTATCGATATCGCATTCAACGCCGTCAACGAGATAGCGCGTGCGTTTGTTCTCCTGATACATCTTCTCTATGAGACCGAGCTTTAGCAGTATTTCGCGCGTGGCATCGAAGTCCTCGACCACGGTCTCGCACTCATACATGCCGTCGTCCCCAGTGAGTTTCGTAAGGTCATCGCCAATGCGCTGTTTGAAGGTGAACGTGACCTTATCCCCTTCGTCGCGCAGTCTGAGCCATGCTCCCTCCTTGTCCAGTCGAAAGTTTGGATAGTCGAAGACGATTCTCCGATAGTGATAATCTCCGACCTTCTGCGCGCCCGCCTCAGAGAGCTTCTTCAGCAATTCCCCTTCCGGGATATCGATATAGGTAAGCTCTATCTCTTCCATTTCAGAACTCTAGCATGCGAGAATCGAACCGTGGAAAGAAAACCCCCGGAACGCGTAGCGTTCCGGGGGTTTTCTTTCTTCTTTAGATTCTACCGGATCTCGTACGTGATCGAGACATTCACGGTTCGATCGTCAGTTCCTACCGGGAGGTTCGGTGCAGTCGCGACGGCAGAATCCATAGCGACTCCGGCAGCGCGGCTATACATCGGCATGGGAGTCGAACCATTCTCCGAATAGTTCGTGACGCTGCCCAGATGGACGCCGAGCTCTTTGGCGAGTTCCGTCGCCTTCGTGCGAGCGTCAGCGATAGCGGCTGCACGTGCCTCTGCGTTCACGTCAGTGTCGTCGTCGACCGTAAAGTCAGGGCCCGAGATATTCTGGACGCCGATATTCCCGAGAGCGGCGAGCACGTCGCCTGCCTTTGCGGTATCACGCACTTTCACATCCACGCTCTGCGATACCTGATAGCCCGTTATCTTCTGCGAACCCTGCACGCACATCGCGCCTGGGTAGCATGGCTGCGGGCTCGCATACTGAGGATTCACGTTGTAGCCGGTCGTCTTCACGTCCTTATCGGCGACACCGAGTGCGGCCACTGCCTTGATGGCGGCGTCCGTCTTTGCCGTTGCTGCTTTCTGCGCAGCGGCTACGTCAGGAGCGGTTTCTTGCACGGTGAAGGAGATGCGCGCGATATCCGGAACAGCAGCGCCCTTCCCTGTACCGTTTACAGTTATCGTATTGATCGGCGGATTGTCTCCCTTACCGAACGTACTCATGGCATCGAACGTCTTCACGAGAAGGAAGAGCGCAAGCACGGTGAGGGCTGCGGCAGCAGCGAGGCGCACCGGGCGACTAGCGGCAACTATCGTATCTCTGGTTTCTGGGTTCATAAAATGAATGTATTGGTTATATCTCCTACTGACGCTTATTTTACCATTTCCTTACGCAAGCCTTCTGAAATTCCCCGACCTGCTGCGTTGTCGCTATCGTTCAATTCCTCACCGTACTTCAAGTACGACTCGGACTTTCACCACAAGGGTACTTCTTATTTCCTACTTCCTTCGGTCGTGGAAATAAAGTCGCACTCTGCTCCGCCTTGCATCTCGGGTTTTTCAGGAGGCTCTTAACCTCCCTCACTGCTGCTATATACTATGTACGTCATATGAATCCGCTCCTCATACTCCTCGTGGCAGTCGCGGCGGCTATAGCGACCTTCCTGGGCGGCTCTCTTGCGCTGCGGCTACGCGATAAGCTGCACCTCGTGCTCGGCTTCTCGGCAGGAGCCATTATCGCAGTGGCCTTCTTCGATCTCCTGCCCGAATCCCTTCAGCTCGGTACTGCGTACCACAGCATAGCTACCCTTCTCACGTTTACCGCGCTCGGCTTCTTCCTCTATACCGTTCTTGACCGCTTCATCGTGCTTCATACGCACCATGATGATGGAGGCGTTCATGCGCACAACCAGCCGAAGCGTGCGATGGTTGGTGCGGGCTCCCTTTCAGGCCACAGTTTCCTCGACGGACTAGCTATCGGACTCGCCTTCCAAGCATCGGCTGCCGTGGGCGCTATCGTCGCTATAGCCGTACTTGTCCACGATTTTTCCGATGGCATCAATACCGTAAATCTCGTTCTGAAAAATGGTGGCTCGAGAGCCCTTGCCTTCCGCTGGCTCCTCGCCGACGCGCTCGCTCCGATACTCGGCGTACTCGCCACATTCTTCATACATGTAGGAGAAGGTGTGCTGTCACTCATCCTTGCCACCTTCGCCGGCTTCTTCCTCTACATCGGCGCCTCAGATCTCCTGCCTGAAAGTCACCACTCACATCCCAAGGCGCTTACTACTGTCCTCACTCTGTTGGGCGCGCTCGTACTCTACGGCGCGATACATATTGCCGGCTAAGCGCTGAATAGCGCCGCCAGTTCCTTTTTCAGACGTACGGCGTCCGCGACTCCGTCGTCGAACGTCTCCCGAAGCTTCTTTCTGTCTCTGCTTGCCAGAGTCGTCGGCAGCTTTTTCCTGCTGACATACAGCAGATCAACACCTGTCGGAACGATAAGCGAACGATCAGTCCATGTGTCTCTGACAAGTGCCTCTCTGAGACCTTTGGGGCACCAGAGCGCATAGAGCCGAACCAACAGGCGAATGAACATCGGCCTGGAAGAAGAGTTGTCTATGAAGAGTATCTTCGTCGCCCCCTTGCTGAGAGCGAAATCCACCTGACTCTGTAATGACTCGCCCACAGTCCCATCAAGATACTTCCTCCCGAGAAGCGGAACGGTCTTTCCGTATAGCAACGGCAATGCCATGGTCGCGCGTAGAATTTCGAACGGGTCAACATCATCTTTTCTCGAAATAAAGCGTATCGTTCCATCTTCAGCGTCAACGACTGAAATGTAATATTCAATGGGAGAATCCTGCAGGCTTGCGGTATCGAAAGGTGCCTGCTCCCTGAAGACCGTATCGATCAAGTAGTCGATGTCCATATCTCTCCTGAAGCGCAGATATGATATGAATTTCGGCGTGCAGAGTAACTCCGTCCATACCCGTAACGCTTCGTCGTACTGCTGCTGCTTGCGTGTCGCGTAGTAGAGCAAGTTCCCTGCATTTCCCGAGCTGCCCACCACCATGTCAGGGGTAGTGATATTCAAATGCGTACCGAGCGCATACAAGAAACCCGCGCCATGCGCGCACCTCATTCCTCCTCCCGTACAGATGATGGCCGTCTTGTGTTCCAGATTCTCAAAGAGTACCACCTGCTACCGATAATCCGACTTAATTCGACTGGAGCGTGCCGAGCATCGCCTCAAGCGCCTGATGCCCGGGAAGTGAACGGGTGTCGAGCTTCGCGTCTGTCCAATCTGCTACGTTATGCTCAAGTACTTCGAAGCGCAGTACGTCGTTCTCGCGCGGAAGATAGTAGAGACTATGGACCTGCCCTTCGAAACGCTCCGCGACTATCGTCTGGAACGTCTTCCCGTTTATGATGACCGGCGTGAATGCGTCCATATTCTTCGGCTGCATGCCGGATGACTCGTACATAGTCTCGGCGAGCATGACGTCATTCGCTCCCTTTCCGGCAGGTATAGGGTACCGGCGAACTACGATCGCATCTTTGGGCTCCGTCATCATCGATTTCTCGTAGCTCGCTACGAGCGAATCGCCGGAGGTACTAGCGCTCGCATTTTTCGCGTAGCCTGTCGGGAGCGCGAAGAAGATACCGATCTGCGGAAGCTCTACGCTTGGAAGCGGGCACGCAGCAAAGGCGCACGACGGGCCGGTGCGTCCGACTGAAGAGCCATCCGGACACACCTTCGCTTCTGCAGTACAGGCCATAGCCTGTGAATTGGTGCCGCGCGTCGGCGCCTCGAGCGTATTGCGGTACAGGAATCCCGCGATGCCGATAATGAGTAGAAGAACGGCGAGACCAGCGAGTTGTTTCATAGAAGTAAGCTTATTTCTTAAGAGAGTCGCGGATCTCCTCAAGCACGATGAGTTCGGCGCTCTTATTTGCCTGCGGCGTTATTCCCTCCTCCTGCTCCTTGCGGGCAACTTTCTCGAGCCTGTTGATAAACCGGATGACCAGGAAGAGCACGAAGGCGATGATGACGAAGTCGATGACCGATTGGATAAAGAGGCCGTATTGGATGTTCACGCTGCCGCCCAGATTAAGCGCCCAATCCTTGAAGTCGATACGGCCGAGTAAGAGGCCGATAGGCGGCGTAATCACGTTGGTCACGAGCGATGTCGTGATATTGCTGAAGGCCGTACCGATCACGACGCCCACCGCAAGATCAAGCACGTTTCCGCGTAGCGCGAACTTCTTGAATTCTTCGAGGAAGGATTTCATATCTTATGTATACACCGATGGTTCGGTAAAACAAAAAGGCCCCGCATACGCTACGCGCGGGAGCCTTTCCGATTCCTGTCTGCATTCCTTCCGCACCATCACCTCCGGAACGTCAGGACCAAGCCGCCGAGAACTCCGGCCTTCCGTTCGTCGAGGTGATTGAGCGGGATCAGTACTTCGAATCCGGGCGTGATCGACATTCCCTTCGGGAGCCAGGACGGACTGAGCGTGGCCGACAAAGCTGCGGGGAGGTGCAGCCAGTCCTTGCGACGGTTATAGGCAAGCTCAGCCGAGAGACGTATCGGCACGCCGTGAACCGATTGCGCGTACGCGCCGCTCAGCCGGAAGATCTGCGTGTCGAGCTTGCCGAAGGTCGCGAGTTCCTCGAACCGGAAACCGAAATCGAGCGTCTTCCCCGTTCCCAGTCGCTGCGTCCCGCCGATGTCGACGGCGAAGTCGACTGCATCGTTCTTCGGAAGGAACCAATAGGTGACTTCCGCCCGGCACTTGAGCGTGCCGAAGCAACGCTTCACGATGCCGGGTCCTATGTCGAGTTCAGCATCGTTCGTATCCTTGCCGACGGTCGAGAAGAGTCGGATATACGGTCCTGCCTTCTCGGTGACTTGGCCGGTCATGACGAGGACCGGATTCTCGGAGACGACCTTACCGCCGCCCGGACGGATATTCTCCGACTTCACTCCTGCGCTTACGACCGTAGTCGTCTGCGCCGCTACTGGTATGGCGATTATGGTGAAAGGTGCTGCGAACAGCACGAAAGAACGAAAAGACATCGTTACATCTCCTTGAGGAAACCAGATTTGACAGTATCAGTACTTTGTTTTAATGTAAATCTGTCGTCGAAAACCGACAAATCTGTTACTATCACCCCATGCTAAGCGACCTATTCAAAGAACTGGGGCTTTCCGAAAGTGCTCACCGCATATATCTCTGGCTGCTTGAAAATGGCACGTCCACGGCTCGCACGCTTGCCGAGAACCTTGGTCTTCCCCGCCCTTCCGTATATGACCATCTGAACGCGCTCATCCAGAAGGGTCTCGTGCTCGAGCGCGAGGAAGGCCATACGAAAACGTTCCAGATAGACGACGTGAAGAATCTTCCGCGACTTCTCGAGGAACGCATGGACGCACTTAGCGAAGAGAAAGCTGCGCTCGAGGTCCTCCTCCCGCAACTGCAGAAGCAGACCGCATCGGTCGAACCGAAGATACGCTTCTTTTCCGGAGCAGAAGGCGTACGCCAGGTGCTGAATGACATCATGTGGTACGAGAATATCGAGACGATGAGCATGTGGCCCATTCGTGAGATGGTCGATCTCCTTGGAAAGGAGTATTTCGAAAAATTAAATCGCAAGCGCATCCCGCGCGGCATCTTCATACGAGCCGTCTGGCCGGAGAACAAGCGTGTTCCCTTCAAGGACTATCCGTTTCTGGGCACCGGAACCGGCCACTTGCGTGATCTTCGCATCGGCCCTAAGGGTATGAGCTTTGATATGGGGTACTGGATATACGCCGACAAGGTCGCCTTCCTGTCGTCGCGCAAAGAGACATTCGGCTTCACTATTCATAGCAAGGACTTCGCGGTGATGCTGAAGTCGCAATTCGAGGTCGTATGGGCTGCGTCAAAGCCGGTTAAGCCTGAGCCGCAGCATACCGACGCCTTTCTCGAGACGGTCAGATAGATTTATCTTGGGGCGGCTAGAGAGAATCGAACTCTCGATGCGAGTACCACAAACTCGAGTTTTACCACTAAACTATAGCCGCCATGAATGTTTTCCGCTCGCCCTCGTAATGGTGTACCAGAAAATGGCAGTTATGACAAAGCCACGCCAGATTTTCAAGCTTATTATTCTTACGATTCTTGTCGATATGATGCACCGCGAGTATGCGTTTATCTATAGTTTTACAAAGTCCACACACTTGAGGGAGGTTTGCTCGATTCATGACAGCACGATAGCTACTTTGTCCGGTCGTAAAATTTTTGTGCCTTTCTGCGACGTATAGTTGGTTTCTCCAACATGTCTGGCAGCTCTTGCTGCAGAAGAACTTCCCGCTCTTGGAACGTCTAAGATCCTTATTTTGCTTATATGAAATCCTCCCGCATATATCACAGGGCATATTCTTTCCCGTGGGTCTTGCTGTCTTATAACAGGCTACGCTGCAATACTTTCCGTTACCCTGCTTAAGTGCAGAAGGCTTGCTGTAAAAGCTAGTCGTGCACACATTACAGGGAACGATCGGCATGCAAACAGTATGTCTTTCTTCTTCGAGTCTTGTGGAGTAAACCGACTGTGGATATATCCAGAATCCTTTATCTTTTCTTCATTTTACCTGGGTGACTCATATTCGACTCCTCTCCTGGGCTACACCGAGGGCTTTCTCCTTACAGGAGCTGTATACCTTTGGGGTTTTCTCACCGAATAGAAATTCGGCTCATAAACATCGCAAAGGTCTTCAAGTCCTCTCCCGTGCTACCAAGCGATACGACCCCGATGCTTTCGCATCGGGGTCGTTCGCCTTGGTGCCCAGGAGAGGACTTGAACCTCCACGCCTTGCGGCACATCCACCTCAAGGATGCTTGTCTACCAATTTCAACACCTGGGCCTGGTGTGCTCGTGCAGAGACTTGCCCACTATACGAAAGATATAGCTAAAAAGAAAGAGCCGCCCATAGGGCGGCTCTTTCTTTTTTCAAAATCTCTATCCTTAGCCTTCTTTCTCTTCGGTCGGAACTTCTTCAGGAGCGGGAGCAGCAGGTGCGGGTTCGTCGACTACGGAAGCTTCCGGAGCGCCAGCGACTTCTTCTGCAGGAGTCATATCGGTTCCGTCAGGATTCTGCGCAGGATCGACTGCCTGTACGTCTTCGACGCTTACTTCAGGAGCCTCAACTATCTCCGCCTCTTTGAAGTCATCGGTGGAGATCTTCACGAGACGCATGTTGCGAAGCTGGCGACGTACCTCACGGGCCACCTTCTCGCGGATGAAGTAGAGCTTCGCGCGACGGACCTTCGAGCGGCGAGTGATCTCGATCTTCTCGATGAATGGCGCATACAGCGGGAAAATACGCTCGACGCCGATGCCTGACATAGTGGCGCGTACGGTGAAGGTCGCTCCGGCTTCGGTGCCGTGCTTTACCGCAAGCACGAGGCCCTCGAAATTCTGGATACGAGTCTTTCCTTTCTCGACGATCTTCTGGTGGACACGTACGGTGTCGCCTGGGCGGATGCCAAGCTTCGAGCGCTCCTCCGTCTTAACCGGGGTGATTACTGAATGCATAGTGGTGAAAACTGTACCATGGCGTACTGTACGAAGCAAATATAAGGATGTTAGGCCTTCTGCAGGCCAGCGGTTTCGGGAAACTTCGCGATGGCAGAGGACCATTCAGCGGGTATGGGGGCTATGACGACCTTGGTGCCTCCTGACAGGAGCGAGAACTCCAGCTGATAGGCATGGAGGCCGAGGCGCTTAAGACCCAGGTCGCAGGGGTGATTAGGCGCGTAGAGCGCATCGCAGACGATGGGGTGATGGATGGCCTTGAGGTGTACGCGTATCTGATGGGTGCGTCCGGTTTCTGGCATGAGCTTCACGAGCGAGTGCGTACCGATGTCGCTCACGACCTCGTATCGAGTGATAGCCTCGCGCATCTGTCCCTTGGCTTTAGGCTGCGCGGAGCGCAGCCTAAAATCCTTCCGTGAGCGTCCGATGGCGAAGTCGATCACTCCTTTAGGTTCTTTCAGTACGCCGTATACGAAGGCGATGTAGGTCTTGCGTACCTCGTGTTCCTGGAAGGCCTTCTTGAGGAAGGCGTGCGCCTCTGGCGTCTTCGCAAGCACGAGGACGCCTGATGTATCGCGATCAAGCCTGTGCACGATGCCCGAGCGGGTGATCTCCGTTCCGTCAGTAAGTCGTTGCGTTTCGCCTACTTCTCGGGAATCAGGGTAGCGCGCGGCGAACCAGTCGCTGACCGTCTCATCCTTAGTGTGGCCGTCCGGATGCGTCATCACGCCTGCCGGCTTGTTTATGGCGACCATATCGTCGTCTTCGTAGAGGATGGGGATGTCCATTACCTACAGCCTAGCGCGCATGGAGCCCGGCCGCTAGCGGCCGGGCTCCTCCTTCAAAGATTTTGTGAAATGCGGTATGGTTGGAAAGTCCGATAACGGGCGATTAGCTCAGTTGGTTAGAGCGCTTCGTTTACACCGAAGATGTCGGGGGTTCGAATCCTCCATCGCCCACTAAAGTAAAACGAGCCGGATTCCTTCCGGCTCGTTTTACTTTGTATGGATAGAGACGGAGGATTCGAAAGCCGCAGGCGCGCGACCAGAATTTCTTGAGCGAAGCGATTAGAAATTCGAAGTGCCCTTGTGGTGAAGCCCTTTCGAGTCCGCGAGGGCTGTTGCCGACGCGGGCGTAGATTTTGTTACGAGCTTGCGAGTTAGAAAATCAAGTGCAGAGCTTCGAGAGTGCGTGACAGAATCCGAATACTTGGAGGAGTATGTCCGCAACTCGTGACCGAATCCGACTCCTTCATTTGTGCCCGGGAGGACTTTCTCCTTACAGGAGCTGTACACCTTTGCGGTTTTCTCGCCGAATAGGAATTCGGCTCACAAACATCGCAAAGGTCTTCAAGTCCTCTCTCGCAAAGCGCGCAGGCGCTTCACTCCGGGCACAAATGAAAAAGCGCTTGTGAGCGCTTTTTCATTTGTGCCCGGGAGAGGACTTGAACCTCCACGCCCTTGCGAGCTCTACGACCTGAACGTAGCGTGTCTACCAATTTCACCACCCGGGCCTGCGGTGCACTATACCAGATACGTTGCGCGAAACGTCAGAGCGCGACTCCCGTAAATACCTTCTCGAGCGTACCTTTCGCGACCAGCTCCTCCGGAGAGCCCTGCGCGACTACCTTCCCCTTGTCAAGTATATAGCCGCGCGTGGCGATAGTGAGGAGCGACTTGATATTGTGTTCCACCACGACGATGGATGTCCTGCGCTTCTCGTTTATATCCTTCACGAAGGCGAATATCTCTTTCACGACCTTGGGAGCCAGCCCGAGCGACGGCTCGTCGAGCAAGAGCACTTTGGGATCGGTCATGAGTCCGCGCGCAATGGCGAGCATCTGTTGTTGTCCGCCTGAGAGCGTGCCTGACTTCGCGCCGCGCTTCTCCTTGAGTACGGGGAAGAGTTCGTAGAGATCGCGTATGCGTTCCTTCACGAGCTGCGGGCTTTTGATCCTGAAACCGCCAATCTCGAGATTCTCCTCGACCGTAAGATCAGCGAAGACGCGACGACCCTGCGGGACGAAGGCTATGCCGCGCTCAACTACCTCGTGCGAGACCGGCGTGAACTTTTGCCCTTCCCAGGACACCGTGCCTGAAAGAATGGGAGCGAGTCCGAACAGAGCTTTGAGTATCGTCGACTTCCCTGCGCCATTGGGCCCCATCAGGGCAACTACTTCGCCCTCGTCGAGATTCACGGACGCGCCGTCGAGCGCTTTCACGCCGCCATAGTGGACGTGGATATCATGCAGCGACAACAATGGTTCCTTGAGTTCTTTCATACGCCTAAGTATGCCTCGATCACTGCCGCGTCACTCAGTACGTCCTGCGGCGTGCCTTCCGTAAGGAGCTTACCCGTATCCATCACGATGACGTGATCGCAGAGTTCGCGGATGAGCGCCATGTCATGCTCGATGAGCACGATGGTCTTCCCCTGCTCTCGCAGCTCTTTCATGATTCCCGATACGAGCTTCACCATCTCCGGAAAGAGCCCCGCATAGGGCTCGTCGAAGAGGACGATGTCGGCGCCTGTGGCGAGCGCCCGCGCGATTTCAAGGAGTTTACGCTGACCATAGGACAGCTCCGCCGCATTCGCGCTCCGCTTCTCCCAGAGTCCTACGCGCTCGAGCACTGTTCGCGCGCGCTCGATATGCGCGCCGCTCGGTCGTTCGAAGAGCGAACCGAGGATGCTCCGGCGCGTGAGCGCAATGATGATATTATCGAGCACCGTCATCTGTTCGAATATGCGCACATTCTGGAAGGTGCGGGTGATGCCCAGCTTGAAGACTTCGTAAGGGCGTATGCGAGACCGTTCCTTCCCTCCTTCAACTACTACGATTCCCCCATCCATCCTATGGATACCGGTGAGAACGTTAGTGAGCGTAGTCTTCCCCGAGCCGTTTGGCCCTATCACGCCCGTTATCTTCCCTTTAGGAATAGAGATGGAAAGCCCGTTCACGGCTTTCACGCCGCCGAATACTTTAGCCAGGTTCTTTGTCTCTAGCGCAGCCATACAAGTAGTACGATAGCACGCGTATTAGGGCTTATCGTCAGGCCCTATCGGCACGGCGTCTTCCCATACTGCATCGAAATAATATCTGAACATCGTCACCATATCTCGGTCTCGAATCTCGATAATGCGAGGCTCGTTACTCATGATCTGCAATATCACCGTGTCATGGATGATATTGAAGTTACCTATAGGATTTGAACCTTTCTGCCAGAGCCGATATTCCGTCAGATCAGGATACCGCCGCAGGAGTTCCTGCTCGTGGTCGGTTATCTCGAAGTGAATGGTCTTCCAGATGATGCGTTTCTTCTCGCGCAAATCCATATACTCTCGTACGCCGTCTTCTCCAAGCAGTTTCGTCCATATCTCATGTGAAGGCACGCCGAAGCAGTAATCGACGGTTCCTTCAGGGAACCGTTCGAGCGAACTCAGCCAATACGCACGGTAGCTATCGACGCCTTCATAGACCGTGATCTGTTGCTCGACCTGTTGTCGATACTGCTTGATCTCCTTTATCACCTCATCAGCGATCTGCTCTCTCCGTTTCAACATCGTACGTATGCTGTCAGGCTCGGTGATCTGGAACCACCATACTCCGCGCTTGCTTATCTTGGTCACGAATCCCTTGCGGATGAGGGTCTCAAGGGCCTCATATACCACGTTCCTATGTATATCGAGCTTGGCGATAATCGACCCTGCCTTAGAAGAGCCGCTCTTTATGAGCGTCTCGTAGATCTGAGATTCATTCTTTGTCAGTCCCAGGGCCTGAAGATTCTCTATCATTTTGTCATTACAAATACAACAACATAAATATACGCCATTTCAACCAACAAGCAAGCCATTCTATAGCGTCCTGGCGAGCAGTTCTGTCACTCAGAATCGTTTGATGTGACTTCGCGATTTAGGTTTCCTTACACGGTCTGAGCCCTCATTCCTTAGGGACTCATATAGAACCAGCCGCTGGCTGAGCTTATAGGCGTAATCAACCATAATGAACAAGAAACTCTTGGCAGGTGCGATCATACTGATCGCGGCCATCCTCGTCATATCCTTCGTTTCTGTGCATCCAGCTAAGCAGTCAGAGGAGGCCGTGCGCATAGGACTCATAGCTCCGCTTACCGGACCGTTCGCTGACTGGGGAACCTCCATTCAGAACGGCATGCAGCTGGCAGTGCAGGACACGCATCACACCTTCGACGTGAATTATCAGGATGATGGGTGCGCCGCTCGTAACGGCGTGTCTATCGCGCAAGAATTCTTTGACGTCGAGAACATCAAGCTCATCATGGGGCCTGGCTGCGTAGAAGTGTTGCGTCCGATAGCACCGCTCGCAGACAGCAACGGAGCATTACTGCTCTCGACCGGACTCCTTGATGACGCCATCTTCGCCGAACATCCGAGCGTACTCAATTTCGCCACCCAGATATCCGCTGAAGCGGAATATATGGCTGCATATCTTGAGTCGAAACAGGTGAAAAGAATCGCTACCATATACGGAACGAATGACTTCGGGGTCGAGTTCTCCAAGCGCTTGCCAGAGTCGCTCGCCAAGCGGGGTATAACCGTAAGTGGCACCAACTCCAGCAACCTGGACATCACGGACTTCCGCACGATCATCCTGCACCTCATACAGAGCAAGCCAGATGCCATCTTCATCCATCAGGGTGAGAAGCAAGTTGGCCTGTTCGCCAAGCAACTCCGAGAGATGGGATACGACGTACCGATCTACGGAGGATATGGCACCGAAGCGGACTCGGTTCTTAATGCTGGCGGAAGTGCCGTCGAAGGCATCGAGTACACCTATCCGGTCAATAGTGCGGACGAAGCGCCAGAGAAGCTCGCCTTCGACAAGCGCTATGCGGAGATGTTCAACACTACCCCTACGGCCACTTCGCGCTTCGTATATGACGGGATGATGATCCTCGATAAGGCGCTTGATGCATGTGCCGCGTCAGATACTACCTGCATCCGCGACTATATACGACACATCGGAAAGTATTCCGGTATATCAGGAGACATGTACTTCAAGGAAGATGGCAGTCTCGTGCGGCCGTTCGGCATAAAGAAGATCGAGGGAGGGAAATTCATCTGGGTCACCAAGGATATCAATATATTCTGACGGATCAGCACGAGCGGCTCGTCATCAAATTCGTTCAGGTTTACCATTCCGTATTACCTTAACGACGAAGCCCAGATCCGAGTTTCCGAGGGTATCGAGGGAGTAGGTACCCATGAGGCCTGTGTAGCCGTGTACGCTCGTCGTGAGCCAGTCATGCACGCGCTGGCTATCATCTCCCACGGCTTTGAGCGCGCCCGCTATCAGCATGACCGAGTCATAGGTGGATGCGGCGTGGAAGGCGATGAACGGCGGCGTACCGTACGTCTCCTGATACTTCGCGAAGAACACCTTCGTCGTAGTCGCGTCCGCGTCGTATGCAGGATCGGCGAAGTAGATTCCCTCGAAGGAACCGACGATATCCTTTGCGCTCGTGTTGAGGACGAAATTGAAGTCGGACATGAACGGCGCCGCTATCCCCGCTTCGCGTGCCTGCTTCACGAAGTACGCGCCACCGATTCCTGTCTGCGAGACGATGAGAATGGCATCCGGATTCTTTGCCTTCACTTTCGCGACGATGGTCCTGAAGTCATCGGTGCCAGGCTGGAACTCTTCCGAGACGACGACCGTACCGCCCCCCTTCCCTATCTCACTCTCGAAGCTTTTCTTTAGGTCGAGCGTATATTCCGTGACTTCAGTAACAGTCGCGACATTCTTGAAACCGAGCTTGAGCGCTGCATCTGCAAGATCCTTGCCTGCAAGCGTATCGCCGTTGGCAACACGGAAGATGTACTCGCCCGCGTTGTCGACATTCGTACCGCCCGTGACCGGCGTCATATAGATTACTTTGTTCTCATTCGCGAGAGGCGCTGCTGCCAGAGTCCCATTACTCGAGGTTCCACCGATGATGTACTTCACGCCCTCGACGTTGATGAGCTTCTGCGCAGCCGCCAGCCCAGTCTTGCTGTCGAGACCTGCGTCTTCGACGACGAGTTCGAGCGGGCGTCCGTCTATTCCCCCTTCCGCATTCACCTGCGCGACCGCAAGCTTCGCCGTCTGCACGATATTTTCTCCAAGCGCTGCGTAGTCGCCGGTAAGTATGGTCGATACACCTACCTTGATAGGCTCGCCAGAGGCGGGCGCATTCTTATGACTCAATACTAGATAGCCGAATCCGCCCAGCAAGATGAGAACCGCAAGCGTCCATGTAATGTATTTCATGAACTTGACTTTACTTATTTTGTGTCTCTATGTATATGTGTCGTCGACAGTCCGACAACTCAGATATATAGTGTCTATATGCTTAAGGACACATTCGCCGAACTCGGGCTCTCAGAATCCTGCTATCGGGTCTACGCTACCCTGCTTGAATACGGCCCTTCTTCAGCCAAACAAATATCCGAGCGTCTCGAGCTGAACCGTCCGTCTACCTACGATTACCTGAAAGCGCTTACCAATAAAGGGTTGGTCATGGAACGCTTCGAAGATGCGAAAAACCTATTCCAAGTCGATGACCCGAAGCAAGTGACGCGCCTCTTGGACGAGCGCATCGAACAGTTGGCAGTGCAGCGCAAGCAGGTGGCACTTGAGATACCCGCGCTCATGAAGCATGCGGACTCCGTTGACCCTACGTTCAAGTTCTATACCGGGAAAGAAGGCGTCCGGCAGGCACTCAATCAGATCGTGTACTCGGGCGAAACTGACAGCATCGCCATGTGGTCCATAGAGGACGTCGTGAACCTTCTCGGCGGCCCCGAGATGGTCGACATCGTGAAGAAACGCGTCCAGAACAAAGTGTACGTGCGAGGGATCTGGAGCTATACCGATAATCTCGAGGACATGAATCGTAAGTTCAATCCGACCGTCGCCGAGGAGTCGCTACGTGAAGTCAGGATGGCGCCCAAGGAGATGCAGAATCTCAGCATGGGGTACTGGCTCGCCGGGAACACCGTCGCCTTCGTCTCATCCAAGCGGGAAGCATTCGGCTTCGTGCTTCGCAGCCGAGACTTCGCCGACTTCCTGCGCTCGCAGTTCGAGATGGTCTGGCAAGCTTCGACCCTTATAGTAAAAGACTAGGATCCTAGAGCTTGAACTTCCCTACGAGCCCCTGCGGACGATAGAGCATGAGAAGGACGAGAAGGAGGCCATAGATAAGCTGACGCATCTGAGCGGCGATATCTGTCGAGAAGCCGACGAAGCGCAGCGCCTCCGGAAGCAGGACCAGGACGAGCGCGCCGAGCACCGCGCCGCGAAGCGTCCCGAGGCCGCCAAGGATGATGATCGAGAGCATGAAGATGGATTCAGGAATATTGAAGGAGCTCGGATCGATGAAAGTGATGTAGGAGGCGAAAAGCGCACCCGCCACTGCCGCCATACCCGCGCTGAGTACGAATATAAGGAGCTTGAATCCTGATGTGCGGTAGCCGAAGACCGAGAGCGCCTCTTCGTCTTCACGTATGGCTTCCAGGGTGCGCCCGAAGGACGACTGCGTGATGAGCCTTCCGAAGGCGTAGACGATGGCCAGCAGTAGAAGCGCAAGGAGCAGGAAGAAGGCATTGTCCGAGAATACGAAGCCGAATAGTTCGGGACGGCTGATGCCCGGGATGCCGAGCGGACCGCGCGTGAGGCCCTGCCAGTTAAGGAGTACTGAGAAGACGATGACGTTGAAGCCGAGCGAACCGAGCGCATAGTAGTCATCGCGGAATTTCGAGAGTACGAGACCGATAAGCAGTGCTGCGAGCGCGCTCCCGAGGATGCCGAGCGCAAGGGCGCCGAAGAATCCGATTCCGGTGTTCGTAAGCAATAGCGCGACCACATACGCGCCGATGCCGTAGAAGGCTGCGTGCGTCACGGAGAGCAGGCCTGTGTAGCCGACGAGCAGCTGGAGCGATATGGCGAGGATCGCGTAGATAGAGACCAGTATCGCCAGATGGATAATATATTCCATATATCAGATGCGCTTCTTCCCCAGTATGCCCTGGGGACGGAAGAGGAGGAACAGGATGAGCACGGTGAAGGCAATGGCGTCTTTCCATTCGCCGGATATCTGCCAGATGCCGAAGTTCTCTGCAAAGCCCAGCAAGAAGGCGCCGAGGAATCCTCCGTAGACGCTGCCGATGCCGCCGATTATAGCCGCGATGACGCCCTTGAGGAGGATGAGGAAGCCCATACGCGGCTCGATACCCGTATCCATGCCGGCGAAGACGCCGGCGAGTCCGGCGACAGCGGAGCCGATGATGAACACAGCCCCGATGATCGAATTGGTGTCGATGCCCACGATCTTCGCGACTTCTTCGTCGTCGGAGACCGCGCGTACCGCGCGACCGAACGACGTCTTCGTGAGCACTAGTCGCAGCGCAATGAGGACAACGACCGAGGACCCCAAGATGATTGCCTGGACGCTCGTCATGACACCGCTTCCGAAGTGAATGATATGTGTCGCGCCCGTAAGCATTGCTAGCGTCCGGAACTGGCTCGTGAAGAGCATGGCGATGAGGGCTTCGACAGCCGTAAAGGCGCCGAGCGACGCTACGAGAAGTACCAGATTCGAGGCACGCCGAGCGCGTAGCGGCCGGAAGATGAGGCGCTCGAAGCCGTATCCGACTAGGGCCGCAGCCGCCACTGCGCCAATCACCGCGACCCACACCGGCGCGCCAAGCGTACTCCCTAGGTAGAACGCAGTGTACCCGCCCACTGCAGCCAGGACGCCGTGCGCGAGGTTGAAGAACCGGGTTGCGCCAAAGACCAGGTTGAATCCCATCGCCACCAGCGCATAGAGCGAGCCCGCGATAAGACTGTTAACGATGAGCTGCGGGACGATGTCCATGTGTTCCCAGTATAAACGAGAAGGGCCGCATGCAATGCGGCCCTTCTCGAGAACTTCTGACTACTGCGTGACTGGGACGATCTGTCCGTTCACGACCTGTTTGAGCACATACTCGCGCACGGCATCTCCATTTCTGTCTATCGTGAGCTGACCTGCTGCGCCCGGACGGTCTTTAACGGCGTAGAGTGCTCCTTTCACCGTATCCGGATTCGATCCATATGTAGTGATGAGATCGGTTAACAGGTGCACCGAATCGTACGTAGAAGCCCCGTAGATAGGCGGACTGCTAGGATCCATTGTTCCGAAACGCTTCGTATATGCATCGAGAAACGCTGCCGCTGCCGGTGAATTCTTGTCGAAGTTCACTTCTGCGAAGATGACCCCGTTGGACACGCCTGAGGTGAGAAGTGATGGGGTGGTCACTAATTCATTTGAGAAGAGAGGTGTCGTGATTCCCATATCCTTTACCTGACTCAGAAGGATCTGCCCACTTGCGGACGTATTTGGTACGAGATAGAGAGCATCAGGATTTGCTGCCTTCGCTTTCGTGAGCTGCGAACGGAAGTCCTTGGACGTCGTCTCGTATCCTTCCGAGGTGACAATGGTGCCGCCGAGCTCTTTGAAGCGAGCTTCGAAGATATCCTTAAGTGCTTGGGCATAATCCGTCTGTTCGCTTATGACCGCAATGCTGCGATAGCCGCGACTCCAAATCGCTTCTGCCACTTTCTGGCCAGACGTAGCGTCCGACGCGAATGTCCGAAAGATGTAGTCTCCCGCCTTCGTGATGTCAGGACTTGAGGAGACTGGGGAGAGCAGGATGATATGCGCTGCTTCGGCGACGGGAGCTGCGCCGAGTGTTTCTCCGCTGCAGATGCCGCCGATGATGAATTTCACCTTGTCGATGTTGATCAGCTTCTGCGCAGCAGAAGCTGATGTCGGACCATCGCATCTTCCGTCTTCGTAGATGACCTCGTATTTCTGCGTGCTTGACGCATTCACTTCGTCAATGGCGCTCACGACGGCATTACGCGTCGACTCGCCGATAGGCGCCGCGTCTCCCGTGAGCGGCCCGATGAAGCCGATCTTTATGACACCGCTGCTTTGGGGCGCTGTGCGAGCAGTCCCCCACCACACGGCTCCCGCAAGGACGATAAGGGCGAGCACCGCCGCAAACGTCCGTTTCTTACTATTCATAATCCATGTAGCTATTTGTTAATAATCCACTGACGGAAATGCTATTGATTATATTGATTAGTGTCAAGAAATGTAGTATATTGTTGGCATTAGCCGACAACGATACTAAACGATGGCCAAGAACATACACGACGACTTCGCCGAGATACTAGAGTCCATCGGACTATCCGGACCCGAAGTACAGGTCTTCACGCTCCTCCTCGAGAGTACGGAGCCCATGCGAGCCACTCCCCTCTCGCGGAAGCTGCGCATTAATCGCACGACGCTCTACGGTCTACTAAAATCTCTGACCGAAAAAGGCTTGGTATCGTCTACCGATGAACGCGGCGTGCTCTGCTTCCAGTCCATACAGCCGGAGCTTCTCGTCGACTACATCGAGCGCGCAAAGGAGCGGCTTTCTAAGAATGCTGAGCGCATGCGCACGCTCCTCCCGGCGATCATGAGTTCCCGGAAGTCGAATCCGAAGTATTACCCCCAGATCCAATTCTTCGATGGCGTCGAAGGTATCAAGCAGGTATACGAAGATACCCTTCGTAACAACAGATCGAAGACGATGCACGGGTTCACTGACTACACGGCAGTACTGGACTGCATGGGGCTCGACTGGGCCGGGTACTACATCAAGAAACGGAGCGAGATGAACGTCCAGTCCTACACGATCGCTCCTGATTCCGTGAAAGCGCGCGACGCGAAACGACGCGACAGGCGAGAGCATCGCATTACCAAGATATTCCCGCCCGGCTACACCTTCGATATAGAGATAGCGGCGTATGACGATCGAACGATACTCGTATCGTTCGACGCCGAGCACCCGCTCGCGGTCCTTATCATCGACCAGAAGATAGCGGACACCATGCGTTCCCTCTTCCGATACGTAGACGATACTCTTCCCGCATAACGAAGAACTGACACCGAGTCGCCCGTCGTGGGTAACATAGGAACAAAAGCGCCTCTTCCGAGGCGCTTTTGTTCCTATGACTTTTAGAAATTATTGCGGAACGGTGACTGCCTGTGCATTCTTTACGATCTTCACGTCGTAGGTCGCAACCTTCAGATCGCCACTCGAGTCGAAGCTGATATCCGGAAAGGAGACACCGGCTTTGTAATCGAGAGCTTTGAGACCAGCGATAATGTCTTTGGAATCAGTTCCCTTCTGTGCGATCACCTGTGTGAGCATCTTGAGCGCATCGTACCCGAGCGGGGTAACGATGTTGATCACCGTATCTCTTCCGTTTAATGCTTCTACTTTCGACTTGAAGTCCTCAGGACTCCCGACTGCGCCGGTAACGAACATCACGCCTTCCGCTGCAGGCGAGGTCAGGAACTCTTTCGCGATGAGCGCGTCTCCTCCGAACACGGGCGTGGTCATGCCAAGGTCGCGGAACTGCTGCGTTGCGATTGCTGCAAGTGCCGGATATGCCGGCATATAGATAAGGTCCGGCTTAGCTGCCTGTATCTTTGCCGCTACCGACTTAACGTCAGTCGCGTCCTGTGCCACGCCTTCATTCATGACCACGGTGCCGCCGAGTTCGGTAAAACGCTCGTTAAAGACTTTTTGTAGCCCTTGACCCCAGTCGTTCTGAACATACATCACGGCCACCTTTCTCTTTCCCAGCGTGTTGTAGATGTACTCTGCCGAGAACCTCCCTTGGAAAGTATCTGTGGGATAGCTGTTGAATATCGAATCATCCCCTCCGGTAAGGCCGGGGGCAGACGCGCCGACAAGAAGCACCGGGATATTCGCAGCGCGTGCGATGGGTATTGCGGGCCCCGCCGCCGCTGAGCAGACCGGACCGATGATTGCGGTGACTTTGTCGACGCTAATCAGCTTCTGGAATACAGAGACACCGGTCGAGTCGCATTTATCATCCTCATATACGAGCTCGACCATGCGTCCCTTGATACCTCCTGCGTCGTTTATTTCCTTGAGTGCCAGTTCAAGTCCAGCTCTCCCGGCCTCACCATAGCTTGCCGCCTCCCCTGAGAGCGGCATAGAGACTCCTATGCGTATAGGGCTGGTATCAGGTGCAGGCTTACCTCCCTTGAGGAGCAACCAACTCCCAACGATCACCAGGACCATGACTACGACTGTCCCGAGCGTCTTCTTATTCTTGTCCATAAATTCCGACAGGTATTACTAGTGGTATGCCTGCAAAATATACCTATCTTGACAAGAGTCAATGGCTTGTAGCATAATTGTTGATATAATCCAACAACACGACATGGCTCAACAAATACAAGCTACTTTGACAGGCATATTCGAGAACCTCGGACTCTCATCCAGCGAGATACCTGTTCTCCTCTTCCTGCTTGAAAGCGCGAACGGTCTGCGCGCCACTGAGATAGCGCGCAAGACCCGTGTGAATCGCACGACGCTCTACGGCATATTGAAGAGCCTGACTTCCCGGGGCCTCGTATCTTCTTCGGAGGAGAACGGCATCATGCGCTTCCAATCCATACAGCCGCACCAGCTCACCGCCTATATCGAAAGCGCCAAGCAGCGACTCGAGAGCGATACGAAACGCTTGGATCAAGTCATTCCTGCGCTTGCGCATGCTCGCAAGGCTAAAGACGAGCAATATCCGCAGATACAGTTCTTCAGCGGCGTCGAAGGTATCAAGCAGGTATACGAAGACACCCTGCGGGATAACCCCTCGAAGGCTATATATGGATTCTTCGACTACGAGGCGACGCTCAAGCTTATGGATACAGAGTGGCCTAATTACTATATTAAAAAACGAACCGAAGCAGGTATCGAGTCGCACACTATCGCGACTTATAGCCCGCTGACGCGCACCTTGAAGGAGTTCGACAAGGATTATTTACGCGTAACGAAGGAGTTCCCCGAAGGATTCTCCTTCGCCATGGAAATCAGCGCTTACGGAGATAAGACGATGCTCATATCGTTCAACGAAGATCATCCGCTCGCCATAATCATTAAGGATGCGAGGGTAGCGGAGACGATAAAGACTCTCTTCCGGTATATAGACAGCACGCTGCCAGATTGAGTCGCGGTCACTACGCGCTAAACCTTGTACGCGTCTTATTGTGCGCCTACCCACGACAACTCGAACATCATTCGCATCATGTTATGTATTGTTGGGTCCTCGATGATCACGCCGCTCGGCGTGTTGTTCTCGATATTCACGATAGACACCTTGTTCGTCCCGTAGACCGTAATCTCGCTCTTGTACGGGAATTGTTTTGCCGGGATATGTCTCATATTCGGCCAGAACTTCTTCGGGAGATGCGCGTATTGTGCCTTGATGAAACCCTTATCTTTTGCCGTATCAGGAACGATGCCGCGTGTCGTTATGCCGATTCGCCCTTTCTCTTTCTTATAGAACTTAAAGAAGTCTTCGGGGAAGAATTGGTCCAGGTAGCCTGCGTTCGCCCACGCGACCATCTCGTACGGCTTTTCGACCCGGACATGGTCTTCATAGATGGAAAGTACTCCCTCCTTCCCTTCGAAGTACGTGATCTTCGGCTTATTGGGAACAAGGGTATACATGCCTTCAAGGTCAGGCAGGAGTTCTTCGGCGGCCGCGAGCATTTCCTTGCCGCGCTCGACATTCATCTTCGCGAAGCGCAGCAGCTTCCGGGGCCGCTCTATCTGGTAATACAACTTCTTCCCTTTCTTGATCTCGGTCACGAGCCCTTTTACCGATAGGTCGAGAAGAATCTTGTATACCGTGCTTCGGTTAATGCGTGCGTCTTTTGCAAGCGCAGAAGGATAGGCACCTCCCCGTTCCAGAAGCGTTACATAGACGACGGCAGCTTTATCCGACAGCCCTGCCTTCTTTACCTTCTCTACCAAGCGATCATCCATGGCCGCATACTATGGCTCAAATCAAAATGTGTCAATTCGTAGGAACAGATTTGCGTAAAATGGACTGAAATCCTGTATCTGCTTGTATGTATAGAATTATTTTGTTATTTCAAAATACCAAATTTGACATTGATGATACAAATGTGGCGTTACCGTCTACTCACCTAATTGTCCGCGCTGCTATGCAAAACACTATAAAAATCGTCGCGGTCCTCGTCGTTCTCGCGCTTATCGCCTTCGGGATTTCGCTGATCTCGCGGCCGAAGAGCGACACGACCGTGGTCCTTGGCGCCACCCTACCCCTCACCGGAGACCTAGCCTTTCTGGGCGAGGGATATAGAAACGGAATGAACTTGGCGCTTTCGGAGCTCGGAGATACGAAATTCAAGTATAAGATCGTATTCGAAGACGATAAGTTCGATCCTGCGACCGGTGCTACGACGGCAAATAAGCTCATCTCTGTCGACCATGCTGACGGACTATTCTCGTTCGGCTCTCCGGTCGGCAACGTCGTCAGTCCGTTAGCCCAGAAGAACAACATTGTACATATAAACGGTATAGCCTCTGATCAGAACGTTGCCAAAGGAGACTACAACTTCGTCCACTGGACTCCGCCCTACGAGGAGTCGAAGCTCCTCATCTCGGAGCTGCAGAAACGAGGCATCAGTCGCGTTGCCATATTCGTGACGAATCAGCCAGGCGCACTCGCAGTGGCAGACCAGGTAAGCACTGACCTGAAAACGAGCGGCATCCAGTTAGTAGGATACGAGACCATCAATCCTGGAGAGACTGATATGCGGTCGCACGTAGCTAAGGTTGCTGGTTCGAAGCCGGACATGTACATACTCTTGTCCATGTCCCCTGAGCTCGAGATACTTACGAAACAGATCAAGGAGCAGGGCATAACGACGCCGCTTACCTCTATCGAGTCCTTCGAGTGGACCACGCAGCCGCAGATGTTTGAGGGCATGTGGTATATAAATGCTGCCGATCCGTCTCCTGCATTCGTGGAGAAATATAAAACTGCATACGGACAGAGCCCGACCGTGGGAGCCGCCAACGGCTATGATGCCGTGATGCTCTTCGTTCACGCAGTCGAAACGTCAGCACAAGGGACGGGTAAGCCCAGCGAGGAAGACATAAAGAATGCTCTTCTGAATGTTCGGGACTATAGCGGCGCGGTCGGTGAACATCTCTCAGTCGACCGGGACGGGCTAATTGTATCTAAGGCAGTAGTGCGAATCATCAAGGACGGCAAGCCCGTTACGGTGAAGTAAGTTCAGGGGAGAAGGCCTGACAAAAGCGAAACGCCCGCGAAGCGGGCGTTTCGCTTTTGTCAGGAGATGACTTACTTCACGTACGGCACCATCTTGCCGCCCGTGACCGTCTCAGGACTATGTCCAGAGACAGGATCACCATTGGCGCCGATGGTAACCGCGCCGGAAGCTCCCTGCCAGTCTTTTACGCTAGTGTGCAGCCACTTCGCGATCTTCGTGCCATCATAACCTACGGCCGCAATGGCGTCGCGAACGAGATAGACGGAATCATACTCGGTCTGCGCATAGCTGAGATAGGGCGCGTCGGCTCCGTACTTCGTCTTGTACGCGGAAACCATCGCGGTGAATTTTGGATTGTCCTTCTGCGTACCGAACTCGGCTCCGAGCGCACCCTCAAGCTGCTTGGCATTCGCTGTTATCGTTGCCGGGTCGCCGATCGTAACATCGGTGAGCAGAAGAGGAAGCTTCCAATCAAGCTGCGCCATCTGCGGAAGAACGCGAGACGCGCTCGCAGGAGTCTGCGTATCTAGGAATACTGCATCCGGCTTCTCTCCCTGCACCTTCGTGATTATCGAGCGGAAGTCGGTAGTCGCAGTCGGGAACGACTCATTCGTCACGGTTCCGCCGAGCTTCGTGAAGGTCTCGGAGAACGCGTTATATATACCGACCGCATAATCGGTCTGTTCCTGGATGAACGCTACCTTCCTCCACCCCTTATCCGTATACGCGATGTTCGCGAGGACTGCTCCTTGTGTCGCGTCGGACGGATAGTTACGGACGAAGTAGTCGCTGATCGCGGTGAGCTTCGGGCTCGACGAACCGGACGAGATGACCGCGACCTTTGCTCGCTCCGCTACCGGCACTGCTGAGAGCGATTCGCTCGAGCAGAATCCGCCGATGATCACCTGGACCTTGTCGATGTTCACGAGCTTCGAAGCCGCGTTCGCTGCCGACGTCCCGTCGCACTTGCCGTCTTCGACGACGAGTTCCATCTGCTTGCCGTCGATACCGCCTGTGGCATTGATCTCATCGGTCGCGAGCTGCATAAAATTCTTCGCAGGCTCGCCATATGACGCTGCATCTCCCGTGAGCGGGAGGATGATGCCGACCTTGTACGTGTCACCGACGGCGACAGGTTCGTGATGCCGGGTGATAAGGAACCAGCCCCCGACTACCACGATTACTGCGATAAGAACCCAGACCCATTTCGGAAATCCTTCCATAGAGAGTTATATAAGGTGTTAATTGCCAATTCTGAAGAAAGTATGAACTGCGGCGAAAGCCTGTCAACACGCTCATGTGGGGTACTATTCTGAACCCGTCCAGAAATCCTGTATCTGCCTCGATTCGTCGGGAAAAGCTGATTTAGTGTCACGAGCCTGACACGGCCTTCTCACTACGCTTCGCTTCTTTCCAGGCTAGCTCGAAAACTTTCTTCATAGCATGAGCAATCTCGGCGCTTTCTATAATGATGCCGAGCTTATCGCGCCATGAGGCGATCATTATCTTATTGTCATAGATCTCGATGTCAGGAGTTATGTCGAATTCCTCTTTAGGTATGATGGCTATGTCACGCTTCTCATCCTTGTTATGTGAGGCGCGCTCAAGCGACGCAGTAGTCTCTGGGACGATGCCGCGAATGCTGATCCCTTTCTCTGCTCGACGTTCATAGTATCTAGGGAAATAGTTTCCGAGCGTCGCGTGCATATCTTCGTATGCGGCATACGCCACGATCGGTTCAGTTGCGGTCAATGTATCTTCGTACACTTCCTTAAGCCCCTCAATACCTTCGTAGAATCGTACTTGCGGCCGGTCCTGGACCGTATGCATCGCCCTTAGCTGCGGCAAGAACGCTTTGGCGGTACGCAACTGTTGTTCCGTCTCGGATAATCTGCTATCGAGAAGCGCGATAAGCTTATCCGGAGACTCGGCGGCATATTCTTCCTTCGGTTCTTTCCCCGACAATCGTACCAGATCCTTCTGAGCCAAGGCAGCGAGTATGTCGTAGCCGGTAGTCCTGTTTATGCCGGCCTTACGTGATATCTGGGTTACAGTCCCGCGACCGAGCTTCAATATCGCCAGATATACGCCAACCTCTCTCTTAGAAAGTCCTAACGAGATAAGCGTCTTTACGATATTCTGTTGTCCCTTTTCCATACGATAACCATACACTACGCTCTATATTTGTGTCAATATTACTCCACAATATACATTATATCCTTTATATAAAGGATATTCGAGTGTTCTTTTATTGACATAATTGACAGTAAGGAATAATATTGTATCGGGTGCAACTTGACACCAACCGATAATACAAACCAAGGAGGTCAATCATGAACGTATTCCCTAACGTGGCAGCAACCCTGCCGCCTAAAGGTCAGATTCCGCACAGGTATCGCCTGATGGTCAACAAATGGAGCTTTCCGGAGGACCGGATCGGCGAAACCGTTACGGCCCACGGCGAGACCATCAAGAAGATGCTCACCCTCGATATCAACATTCCCGAGACCGGCTTCGCAGTCCTCGTCAACGCGCAGGCACCAGGATCGGACGCAGCCAAGCGCACGTTCGTGAAAAGCTATCCTTGTCCGCACGCATGCCCTGGCTGCTTCAATAACGCCGACCTGTTCAACCCGATCATGTCGCTCGAGGAGGTCTTCTCCGTCATCGACCAGGCCTGCGAACTGGGCCTGGAATCCATGAAGTTCCTCGGTCCGGGGGAGCTGCTCGCCAATCCTCGAATGTTCTACATCCTCGACGAGCTGGCGAGGCGCAATATCGTCGCCGGCATCTTCACGAAGGCGGCAATGATGGGTAATGATATGTTGTCGCAGCACTATCACGGCATCGGCTCGGAAGAGCTGACGCGCCGGCTCGCGACATATCCCAACATTACCTTCCTGGTGGGCGGCCGATCCTTCGACCCGGCACTCGAGAATCGGTTCATTCCCCAGAACCGGCGCGAGTTCAGTGAGCGCTTCGACTACCACGCGGCACGCGGTCTCGCGATCGAGCGTCTCTGCGCGCACGGCATGAATGCCGATCTCATGCACCAACGGCTCGAGATCGCCTGCGCGCCGGTCACGAGCGAGAACATCGGCGGGTGCCTCGAGCTCTATCAATGGGGTACCGAACGCAATATCCCCGTGGTAATGCCGCCCACGATGGTAAGCGGCAAAGGCCATCGGCTGGAGAAGGCCGCTGCCGAGGTGCAGTTCGAAGACGACTATATCGAGCTTGCCGTAGCGGTCTACACCTGGGCTATCCAGCGCGGCGTCATGACCGTGGAGCAGTTGCTGCATGAGGGCGCAGCACCCTACATCGGCATCGCTCCCTGCAACCAACTGACCCATGGCCTGTACATCCACTACGACGGTCAGGTGTGGCGGTGCCCCGGGAACGACACTCCCGACTTCGTCGTGCACCACAATGTGCGCGAAGCTCCGTTGCGACAGATCTGGGTGAACAGCAGGAACTATGGCATTCAGGCCTTCAACAACGGATGCGTCAAGGACGGCATATCGCTGCCAATGCGATTCTACAGCGAAGTGCCGGAGCGCGTGGTCGCGATGCTGAAGATCTGAGGCAGTGATTCGGTTCGAGTAATGACCTTTTTATGCGCCTGTCGGGAAACCGACGGGCGCATTTCATTTCCAGAACCTACCGGCTCGGAAGCGAGTCCCAGATGACCTTGAAGAGGTTCTGTTGCATGCGCACGAGGGCTTCGGTCTCTATGACGATGGTCGTGACGGGATTGGTGAGCGGATGGATGACTATCTTACGGGGCGCGATAGCCATGTTTGCGTCGATAGTCGTTCCTTCCGGCAGTATGCGCACTTCTTCGCGATAGTTCTTCTCTGTCTTCTTATATGAGCGCGCGGTCTCTGAAGACACAAGGATGACCTTGGTATGCACGTCTATGCGCAGCCGCCGCTCTATGAACGTCTTGAAATATTCCTTGTCGAAGTGATTCCACCGGTCCGGGTCGCCGATGACATAGTAGTCGTCACCACTGCGGAGATCCTGAAGCAGCTCATCATACGCACTTTTCATAGCTTCAACTCCCGAGTGATACCGGATGATGGAGTCGTTACCGCGCAGCGTATACAAGGCTTCGAGCTCCGGGAAGAACGACTGCAGCGCGTTCTTCTGCTCATCGAGCATGCGTTCGAGGCGTGCAGGGTTCTCCGCTACCGGAAATTCCTTGAATCCTCTCTGCTCGACGGATACCAGTCCCTTTGCCTTCAGAGTCTCGATGACGTGGTAGATAGTCGTCCTCTTCACACCCGACTGGAGCGCAATCTTTAGGATAGTGGTGGGGCCAAGCTCCAGCATGGCCAGATATACGGCTGCTTCGTGGTCTCCGAGCCCCGCGTGAGCCAGCATTCTCTGGAGTGATTCTCTGTTTTGCATGATATGTCGAAAGCTCGGACAAATTTATTTCCTTATTTATAGCATTGTTTTTGTCGTATTTATATAATCTGTCGACAATTTTGGCGAAATAGATATACGCCCCCACCATTAGCGCTACGTACTACCCTGGTGCGCCTAATACCAACGAGAATATATGAAAAAAGAACTGACGCTCGCGATAGGCGATTCGTGGCATCCGCGTGCCCTTCCCTATCTCGCGATGATCCTGATGGCCATGATGCTCATTACGAACGTCCTCAACCTGAAGTTCATCAACTTCTTCGGGCTCTCGATTATCGGATCAGAGATCATCTACGTCTTCTCTCTCATCCTTTCGGACATCATGACGGAGGTCTATGGATACCGTCGCGTGCGGCGGCTATTGTGGGCAGGCCTTTCGTGCCTCGTCCTGTACGCGGTCTTCGTACAGGCAGTCGTCCTGCTCGCTCCTGCGCATGGCTATACAAGCAATGCCGCCTTCGTGACCGTATTCGCGCAGGCGCCACGCATCGTCGTTGCGAGCATCGCCGCATACTTCGTTACCGAGCTTGCGAACTCGCTCGTCATGTCGCGCATGAAGGTCCGCTTCCGTTCGAAGTACTTTTACGCTCGCGCACTCGGCTCGACGATGGTCGCACAAGCGGCCAACGGCGTGGTGTTCTTCGGCATCGCGTTCACGGGAGTCATGCCGCTCAACCTCATCGTTTCCGCCTGCGTCTTCAGCTGGGTCGCCGTCATTGTCTGCGAGACGCTCATCCTTCCGATCACTAAGAGGCTCGCCTATCTGCTCAAGCACTATGAGGGGGTCGAGCATTACGACCAGGCTCCGCAATCGAACTAAATTTAGTATCGGTGCCCGAAATATATCAGCATTCGAATCAGTTGATAAAAGAGTTACATAATTGGCTAGCGTTCGGGAAAAGTTTAAAAGGAGAGAGTCTGCCGCAAGAGCAGTATGGGAAAAAGGCGGCCGTACACATGGTACGACCGCCCGATTTCAGAATGTTCATTAGAGAAGCTTCTTGTTTCAGCTTGCTGAAGCTGAGTTAGGTCTGAGAAGACCAAAACTTCCTGGCCGATTGTCGAAAGGAGGGATAAGACGGCTTATTTCTTACCAGTCCTAGTACTCTTCGAGAGGGCTACAGCAACCCAACTCTCTCAGGTGAACAGCGCGCTCACCCTTTGAATCACTGTATATAAAGGTATCATAGTATGTAAATTTGTCAAGCTCTTCCAACTGTGGTTCCACCATCCAATTGAGTCGCAGTATTGACTTGTCTAACTTGGTGCCCCCACCTGGAATCGAACCAAGATCAAGAGCTTAGAAGTCTCCTGCTCTATCCATTGAGCTATAGGGGCGAAGCGAGGTCGAACGAGCCCCCACATGCCTATATATGGGAGCAGTATTAGCCTAGCCGCCTTGAGGCGACGGGTCAATGAATCTTTGAGGAACCTAGGGACTAGTGCGCACTGGTGCCGGGAGGCACGGGACGGTCAGGCGTTACGAAGGCGAAGGTGTCGCCCTCCCCTACGGCAAATAGCATGCCGTCGCTCTCAAGACCCTTGAGTTTGCGGGGCGCAAGATTGGTGACGAATGAGAGTTGGCGACCCACTAATGACTCGGGTTCCGGAACATAGGCGGCGATGCCGGACACTATCTGGCGGGGCGCAGCCTCGCCCACATCTATCATCAGACGCAGGAGCTTGTCAGTCTCGGGCACGCGTTCGGCTGAAAGCACGGTTCCGACCTTTACTTCGATTTTCGCGAAGTCGTCGATGGTGATCTTTGCAGGTGCGGCTTCTGGAGCCTCCGTCTCAGGCTTTGACGGCTCCGGACGCTGCGCCGTGCGTTCAAGGTAACTCGTGAGAATGAGGGCGGCAGCGGAGGCATCGACATCCGGCGAGCCTTCCATGCGCGTGCCATCCGGGAAGCGTCTGGCTTCCTGGGTCGTATAGGTTTCAGGCTCGTAGTTGATCGGAATGCCTGTGCGCCCGGCGAGCGCCGTGCCGAGCTCTCGCGCGCTCTGCGCAACGGGATTATCACCGCCTGAAAAATTGCGGGATTCGCCGATAACTACAGCTCCGACATTCTTCTCCTTTATGAGCACCGCGAGTTCATCTGCGAGCTTGGGTGTGGTCGTAAGCACGCCGTGCGGGAATCCCATCTGTCCGGCTTCGTCAGACAGGGCTATGCCCGTCTTCTTCGTTCCGAAATCTATGCCGATATATTTCATGTCAGCATAGTACCTTATTCTCTCCTCGTTCGCGCCTACGCACGGATATGCTATCCTTGGTCGCATATGGACGCTATATTCACGCAGTCAGGTCTAGGCGATGCTATCGCTAACCACTTCGGAACGACTACGGTTCTCGTAGCCGTCTTGCTCGCTGCTGTCACGCTTTGGAGCCTTGCCTGGAAAGGAGTCGCACTCTGGTTCTCGGCACGCAACCACCAGAAGGCCTGGTTCGTCGTCATGCTAATCGTGAACACGCTCGGCATCCTCGAGATCATCTATCTCCTCTTCTTCCGTCGCGACAAGCAGCCGGGAGCAACGAAGTCACTCTTCAACAATCCGCTTCCGGACGAGACTGACGCTGAAGTTGCTTCAGCGCCGTAAGCGTAGTTGAATGGGGTTCTGGGAGGAGTGCGTGAGTGGTATAATAGGTTAGTGACTGAAAAATACCGACGGAATGCAAATACCGCATGCAGGACCTGTCTGAAGCCAATTTATCGAAGACCATCTGAGGTAAAGTCTGGGAAGGTTTTCTGTAGTTCATTGTGCTACGGAGCGGCAAACCGCAAAGAGAAACCCTGCGTTATTTGTGGGAAACTTATTCTTGCTAGAGCAAATAAGAAGACTTGCAGCCGAGAGTGTGCTAATCGAAACCGAGCAGGAATCAAGTACAAGATTGGGCGGCCGCGTGATAAGTCTAATACGATACGCACGATCAAGCTGCATCTCATCAATGAGCGCGGATCGGAATGTGAACGTTGCGGATACGACAAGCGAGAGATACTACACGTTCATCACAAAGACCGAGATCGCTCGAACAATGAGGTGTCGAATCTTGAGCTCATCTGTCCGAATTGCCACTATGAGGAGCATTATCTGGAAAAAAGCTGGCTTGATGGTAGACTGACCTCCTAAAGAAGGAGAGGTGGCAGAGTGGTCGATCGCGTCGGTCTTGAAAACCGAAGTGCCGCAAGGTACCGTGGGTTCGAATCCCACCCTCTCCGCTAAATTAGAGACCAATTTGAAGGAGCAGATCGTCTTATCTAGACAATGAACACAAACTACAACAGGCTCGCCAATGCAATGGTTTTCCTCCACCTTGTCTGGTTTGCAATAGGTATCGCAGCGTTGCCCTTGGTACTTAGCGTAGCAGCCTCACAGATTTTTATACGAGTGTTTGTAATCGGCACTGTTCTTTCGTGGATTATCTGGAAGGGTTGTGTCTTTAGAATCTGGGAAAATGACTTTAGGCGCCGTCACGATACGCGTACAGCGTACCAGGGCACTTTTTCATCTCATTACTTGAAGAGAACCTTTGGAATCTCAGTCCCTGACACCTTAGTAAGAATGAGTATTTATATCTATCTCGCCTTGCTTCTACTACTATCGTTACGATAGGCCGACCGAGAGACGGCGCCGACATATGTAGTACTCGCGATTCGGGCTCTTAAAATCATGTTTAGGCTACAATGAACGTATGAAAAAGCTTCTGATCATAGCCGATATGGAGGGGATCGCAGGTATCGGGCACGATGATTTCTGGTCGACCATCAAAGGCCACCCGCTGTATTACCTGAAGCGTCACTTACTTGTCGAGGAAGTGAACGCTGCTATAACTGGCGCTCTGAATGCTGGGTTATGGGCGGAGGAGATCGTGGTCGCTGATTGGCATCTCACCAACTATAATTTCTACCAGAATGAACTGCCTCAAGGGGTAACGCTCGTGCGGGCTGGCGAAGAGAAATTCCTGAAAGAGGGCGCCGAGAAAGTATTTCTCGTGGGGTTTCATGGCGCTGTCGGAACACCACCTCGTCTTGCCCATAGTTTTAGCTATGCGATTAAGGAACTCATCATTCATGGCAGTCCTGGAGGAGAGGCAACGATGTGCGCCTATATGGCCGGAAGCGCCGGAGTACCCGTCGCCTTGCTGTCAGGAGATGAGTTCGCTATCAGCGAGATACGGGACTTGGGAATGGATACCCTATGCATAGATACGAAGAGTCAGAGCAATACGATTTCTCCTGCACAGAAGCATGAAGAAATAACTCGTGCTTCAGAAGAGGTTTTCACCAAGAATATCCAGCCGCTCTTTTCTCCATCGCCATTCGTCGTCAAGTTTTCTTTCAAGTCTGCCAGCATGGCGCGACATCTTCCGAAAGAGTACTTTACCCGTCGAGAAGGCGAGTATTTCGTAATCGAAACGTCAACGGCGTACGAAGCGTACGAGGCCTTCCATATAAAAGTAGGCTCTTATATGCGAAGCAGGTTTCTCGGCCATCGACTCCTGTCCATGTTCGAACGAACGTAGAGATTGGCTACTGCTTCAAGTAGTGCGCCGTGCACAGAAATAGTGTCTTCCCCGGCTCTACCTGACCACGGTCAGGGTATACTTTCATCATGAAAATCAGGCGTGTGTATATCGGAGGATGGTTTCAGCGGACGACGCTTCACCTTTCCGAGATCTATGACTTCCTGCGCGAAGGAACGTCGGGACTTGAACTTGATCCGAAGAAGCTGAAGAGCCTCCAGAAGGCACTCGCTATCAAGTCGGTAGAACTGAAAGTCGACGGACTCGAACACATCGAGCTGGTGAGCTCGAACGGCATATCGCTCAAGGTGCACGAAGACGGCCTTATCGTGTTGCGGCGCGACTATGGCATAGGCGACAACCTATCCGCTGACATCAAGATACTGACCGAATACTACGAGAAGAAGCTGTCGCCGGCCTTCAGTTATATCTTCAGCCTCGGCGCTCCGGTTCCGAAAGAGCTCGCGAACATAAAGACGGTGTATCCCTACTTCGTCGTCGTCGAAGACACGACGCGCGAGGAGATCACGAAGCTGATGGAGTCGTTCAAGGAGAAGAAATACTTCGAGGTTACGGGTAAGCGGTTCGACCTGTTCCGTGGTGACAAGTTCTACATCGTGGATATGAAGGAGGACCTCGGTCATTGCGAACGCTTCATCGAGGAGCAGATATTCCTGCGCGAATTCAAGGGACAGCTCCACCGCTATCTGAACCTGCACCGCATCATCTGGGAACGTATCGCGCAGGTGAAAGAACGAGGGAATATCAAGGGCGCCGATATCGGCGAATTCCGCGATAAGGTACAGGGATATGCCAAGACCATCAACCTCATCGAGGCGCGCATCAATCAGATGGGCACCTATCTGCACACGCGCGAACGCATCGTGAAGAGCGACGAGAATCTGACCAGTTTCCTCTCCTTGCTCGAATACCGGTACGAGACGCTCGGCGATACGCTCGACTACCTGAAGCAGATCTGGACTATGACGAAGAATTACGTGAACTCCGCGCTTGATCTCTTCTCGAGCCTCCAGGCGCAAGCAACGCAGAACTCGGTCAAGAATCTCACCGTCGTTACGTCCATGGGCGTGGGCGCCACTCTCATCGGACTTTTCACTACTGACTCGATACCGAAATTCACGATGTTCGGCATAGCGTACTTCCTGGCGCTCGCGGCTATCGGCTATTTCGCGAACAAGACAACGAACTGGTTCTACGCGCGCAAGGCCTACAACATCTCGGACATCGACTACGACAAGGACATCAAGTAGTGACGGTGGCGCGCTTCGCGCGCCACCTATTTTCGTCCCGTAAGCGCAAAGGCGTAGCGCAAGCCCCAAAGCATCAGTACCGCAAGGATGAGGAAGCTCCACCTTAACGATATGGCTTGGAGCGCGAGCGAAGCGACTATAGCTGCCGCTATGTAGGTTGCCGGACGAGCGGCACGGAAAAGGCTTATGGTATCAGCCAACGCGCCGTCTACATGCCTGAAGAAGTAGCTCTCGGTAGCAATCTCGGTGCATGCGGCGCCGATACGGCTCACGAAAAGGACAGCGGTCCAGAGTACGAACGATGGCGCGGTCAGGAACGGGATGACGGCGACGGCGCCCGCCATGAGCAGGAAGCCGACGATCATGATGAACTTCTCCGGCAGCTTCGTGTCGCTCATGCGCCCGAGCGGCAATTCGAGCAGCAGGAATGGCAGCAGCATGATGGCGAACATCGTACCTATCTGCGGCCAGGTGAATCCTATGTAGTTCGAAAGATAGAGCGGCGTATAAATGACCATCCATGCGTAGAAGAAGCGGAGGAGGAACTGGGCGACGACGACATGGTAGAGGGTCTGGTGCTTGAAGACATAGAGCGCGCTCTGCCAGAGCGTGCGCGGATGATAGCGGGCGTCATCGAACTTCCGGAGGTAGCCGACTATGGTTATGACTGCGGCGAACAGGAATGCGAGGGAGATGGTGTAGACCCGCCAGTATTCGTTGGCGATGAGCAGGAAGCCCACCAGAAACGGGCAGAGCACTTGCGTAATGTTCTGCATGCTGAGGAACATGCCGCGTATGCCGCCGGTCGCTCCCTCATCCTTTATGGATTTCTCGAGGAAGATATCGAGATTGAGGTAAATGACCGGCGAGACAGCGATGAACAGGACGAAGGCCGCGATGACGACGTGGCCGCGACCGAAGCCCAAGCCCAGGAGCGCGAGCGCCTCGAGCGCGATATAGATAAGGATCAGGCGATAGTTGCCGATGCGCTGCACCGCGCTCGCGAAGAAGGAGAAGAGACCGACGCTCACTATCGAGCCGATGATGTAGAGGAGGCTCAGACGCTCCGCATTCACGTATGCGGAGAGGAATGTCGACGTTATGTATATGACGAGGAAATAGTGGAAGGAGACGAGAAGATTCGAAACGTATATGGCTATCCTTCCGGTTCCGGGCGCGCGCGATGACATGATGCTGAGCATAGCACGCTGTCCTCAGGTATGAAGAGAGAGACTTGTCAGAAAAGCTACTCCCTCTTCCTCCTATTGAGTTCACAGTACGCGCATACGTGCCGTATCGTTGCTGGAATCGGGTGCTATCATGGCTGCATGCCCCGAGAACCGCTCTTTAGCTGGGAAGGACAGGAATACTCGTTCGAGGAACGCGGTGCTGACTGGTATTGGGCGCTCGGAATCATCACGATTGCCGCAGTACTCGTCGCGATCCTCTTCAGTAACATCCTCCTTGCGCTCGTCATCCTTGCGGGCGCCGCCACCGTCGCACTCCAGGCGGCTAAGCACCGCCGCACGCACCGCTTCGCTATCTACGAGAATGGTCTCGCTATAGACGATAACCTGTATCTATTCACCGACATGCAGGACTTCGCCATCCTCGAGTACCTCGACGAGACGCTGCCGCCTGCCCTTTCCATAAAGACCAATCATATCTTCGCGCCGCATCTCCTCGTCCCGATACACGACTATGATCCGATGGATGTCTACGACTATGTCTCGATACATCTTCCTGAGGGAATGCACGAGGAGACGCTGCTCGATCGTCTGATAGCGCTTCTGCGATTCTGATCAGGCTTGCGAATAGGCGCTAAGAACGGTACAGTCGGAAACGACGCTCTCGTCGTTCAATGGATAGGACGCGACCTTGCGGAGGTCGTAATGATGGTTCGATTCCATCCGAGAGCACCTTAGAAAGACAAAGGCCGCCACGTATGTGACGGCCTTTGTCTTTGGAGCGGAACACTATCTCATATGGAATACCGCCATGTCGCTGCGGCCGTTGGGATGATGCATAGTCGTGTGCAGCTCATTCCCACGTATCTCGAACCACGGATGTGCCTGCCTGCCGTCAGGATGATGCATGGTCGTGTACACCTTGGTGCCTCTGATCTCGTAGTCAGGGAGAGGCTTACGGCCAGCTGGGTTGTAGATGGTTGAATAGATGTGGCTCCCTCGTACTTCATACTGCGGATGCAGCGTATCGGCACCATGGGCACCGTAATGCGAGGTATATATCTTTGCGTTCGTCAGCATATGCGTATATTAGACTCGTCATGCCATTATACCCCCGAGATGCTATAGTCCTCTACGACGCTCTCGTCGTTCAATGGATAGGACACTTCCCTCCGAAGGAAGAAATGCTGGTTCGATTCCAACCGAGAGCACCGGCATAAAAGAGAAAACCGCCGGCCCCTAGGGGCCGGCGGTTTTCTCTTTACGCTTTCTTCGTCGCTGCGCGCTTCACGTTCGCGGCAAGACGGGATTTCTTGCGACTCGCCGTATTCTTCTTGATGACTCCGCGCTTGGCGGCCTTATCGATTGCCTTGTACGCGGCCGAGAGGGACTCCCGTGCCTTCGCTGCGTCGGTCGTAATCGCCTTGGCGACGTCCTTGGTTGCGGAAGTAAGGACACGCTTGCGGCGCAGGTTGAATACGTGCTTCTTAAGCGACGCGCGCTGTGCCTTCTTTGCTGAAGTGGTAATAGCCATATGTGAGAGCATCGTACGCTAGAGAGCCCGTTCCTGCAAGCGGCTCGAGGCTCTGCCTGTGCCGCCTCGTCCCTGCTTATGCCGCCGTATTAAGGAAGACGTGCACCTGCTAGAATGACCCTATGATCCGACAGATACGCGGCACGGTACTTAGCAATGAGCCGGGCGGCACCATCGTTGACGTGGGCGGTTGGGGCGTCTTCGTCTATATGGGCACGAGCGACATGCCGGTACCCGGCAGCCAAGTCTCTCTTCTCACCTATCTGGCCGTGACACAGAACGGCATCGACCTCTACGGCTTCACAGATCCCCTAGACCGCCGCTTCTTCGAGCAGCTCCTCACGGTTTCGGGCGTCGGTCCCAAGACCGCGCTCTCAATCTTGAATCGCGCTCCGCGCGAGGCGCTTGAAGGCGCGATAGCAAAGCGAGATATCTCGTATCTGACGCGCGTAGTAGGGCTCGGGAAGAAAGCTGCGGAAAAGCTCGCCGTCGAGCTTTCCGAGAAGATGGAACTTGGTAACGCTCCGCATGACGGCGCGGACGCGGAAGTCTTCGATACGCTCGTCGCTCTCGGCTATACCGAACGCGAGGCGCGCAAGGCGCTTGCGGGTATTCCGCTCCATGTTTCCGGGCGCGACGCGCGGCTTAAGGCCGCGCTCAGTAACGGTTCCTAGTTTTCCTATGTATCGACTCATCAACATCGTCGTCGGTATCCTGAAATCCATACTTCCGGACTGGCTCGTCCGTCCGCTTCTTCCCTTCTATCACCGGGTCCTGGCCTTCCTCCTCGCCTTTTCCTACGGTTTCCCAGCGCGCGGACTCACGGTCATCGGCGTCACCGGCACCAAGGGGAAATCATCTGTGTCCGACATGCTTTTCACCGTCCTGCGTCATGCGGGATATGCAGCGGCGGTCGCAGGCACGATACGATTCGCGATCAACGACGAATCGGAACCGAACCTCTATAAGATGACGATGCCGGGTCGCGGCTTCATCCACTCCTTCCTGGCGCGCGCGCGGAAGGCGCACTGCACGCATGCGGTCGTAGAGATTACGAGCGAGAGCGTTCGCCAATATCGCCATACGTACCTATATCTCAACGCCCTCATCTTCACGAATCTCCAGAAAGAGCATATCGAGTCTCACGGCTCTTTCGAGAATTATGCAGCGGCTAAGCTTGAGATAGGCAAGGAGCTCGCACGCTCGCCCAAACGTCCGCGCGCGATCATTGCAAACGCAGACAACCCGCATAGCGGTCCCTTCCTCGCGCTTCCCGTAGAGGATGTTCGTCCCTTCTCATATGGCGAGGCGAGGGACGTGAAGCTCGGTCCGGGCGCAGCGACGTTTACGTACGAGAGCGTACCCTTCAGCCTCCACTTGCCGGGCAGCTTCAGCATCATGAATGCGCTGGCTGTAATAAAGGCTGCGCAATTCGTGGGAGTGCCGCTTCCGACCATCAGCGATGCGCTCGCGCAGCTCAAGCGCATCCCCGGACGCACTGAGCGCATCGATGAAGGTCAGGACTTCCAGGCGATAGTTGACTACGCCCATACGCCCGATTCCCTTTCCGCGCTCTACGAAGCGTATCCGGTCCGGAAGATATGCGTGCTCGGTAACACCGGTGGCGGGCGCGACACGTGGAAGCGGCCGGAGATGGGTACGATCGCGGACGAGTCCTGCGACGAGGTCATCCTTACGAACGAAGACCCATATGACGAGGACCCTCGCGCGATTCTGGACGCCATGGCCGCCGGCATGAAGCGGACTCCGCGCATCATCATGGACAGGCGCGAAGCCATCGCGGCCGCGCTCGCGCTCGCGCGTCCGGGCGACGCCGTACTTATCACCGGCAAGGGTACCGATCCGTACATAATGGAAGCGAATGGCAAGAAGACGCCCTGGAGCGACGCTCGGGTAGTATCTGAAGAACTGAAAAAGCTGGGGATCTAGACCGTATCTATAAAAGCTTCGGATGCGAGGCGCGGGTAGACGAAGAATGCAGGCGTACTGAACGTACGACGGAGTGATGAGTCGGGACCCGCAACAAAGCAGATGAGGTTTTTAGACACGGTCTAGGGCTGGTACTATGGCAATATGAAAAGCGACTTCGTCCTCTTCTTAGCGATCCTCATCTTCATATTCGTCCTCTGGCTCTACACGGGCGGGCCTACGCACCCGATATCCTTCGCAGGACCTTATCTCACACCCGTCACGACTAGCGGTGGACAGTCGCAAGCATACGGAAACCCGAGCGACCTCTCAGGCGGCTCGTTCCTGCATAGCCTGTCGAGCGGGTTCGGTAAAAGCGGAAGCCTCGGCGGAGATACGAGCGGAAGCTCGAATATCTCCTCTGTCCCTGCAGGCGATCAGTCGCCTTATGCGGGCAAGGTACATATAAACGGGGGCGATCCTTCCGCCACCTCAGTGCGACAGGAGTATCTTGCGCTCCAGTCAGCGTCGGGTTCCGGGAATATCAATATCACTGGCTGGCAGTTGGTGAGCACGCAGTCGGGAGCGCAGGCTGTGATACGTGCAGGCGAACGTATACCGGACGTGAGCAGCGAAAGTTCCATCGTCCTCAATCCGGGAGACGAAGCTATTGTCACGACCGGACAGTCCCCCTATCGCAGCACGTCTTTTAAGGAGAATAAGTGCACCGGCTATCTTGATTCGAGTTCATACTCTCCGTCACTCTCGACGAGCAACTGCCCGGCTCCCATAGACGAGCTCGGGGACTTCTACTCTGGGAACGCTAATCATTATGACGACTGTGCCGACTATGTACGGACCCTTTCGAGCTGCCGAGTACCGGGTACCTCGCCCCAAGGCACGCCTTCATTCTGCAGGGACTTCGTCCGGGATCGCCTCGACTATTCCGGCTGCGTAGACGGACACAAAAACGATGCTGACTTCGTCGGCGACACGTGGCGCATCTACCTCGACGAGAACAAGCAGCTTTGGCGCAGCGACAACGATACTATCCGGCTGCTTGATCAGAACGGGAAGGTGGTAGACCAGTACTCGTATTAGATCTGGTAGGAATCAATGGCACGAGCAAGTAAGTCCCGCTTCTCGACGTGTTCTTTCCAGATACTATTAGATCGATTTCCGTTTACTCGCACACCGGGGGAGAAGTTGATTTCCTTTTGAAATTTCAATAGTTCACTTTTTCCTGTTATAAGGACTTCATTTGGAAGAACGATATGTGCGTTGATATCTAGATCTGCGAGAAGTGACTGAACGATTGATAAAATACGTATATTTTTCTGATATCCGCGCACCCTTCTTTTATTACGTGCTGGTCTAAAGTCCATGCAGCCCTCGTCATCGAAAAATGCTCTGAGGAATTCGCGTTTGCATTCTCTTGGCATTCTCTCTATTTCTTCCAGGAGTTCCTCAGCCTTCTTGAGAAGATAGGTGCCGAGAGCGACATTATTATATCCGATCTTAGTTACCCCTGTGATGGGATTTACATATAGTTTTGGATCAAAGTCATATATACCTTTCATGAGAGTCCTTACTCGCTGTATGAGAGCTCCGCTTCGATTATTGTATCTGCAGCCGCTTGAACTAAGCTCTCCGTCGAATATGAGATGGGCGACTAGTAGTACTAGCTGGGGACTCCAAGTACTAAATTCCTTGAACATTCGGACACTCTTTCCTTTTCTACTTAACGCAAATTCGCGCATTCTGTCTCCTGCTCTCTGCCGAATCGAATCTTTTCTCTCTGCTGACAGCGGCAAATCGCGTATATACGAATATACTGTTGTTTTTGGACCTCCTGTGCGCTCAACTATTTCGGATAATGTATATCCTTCTTTCCTCAGCGCTACGCACACTTCTCTCAACGTAGTCTCCATGTGCGCCCGGATGGGCTCGAACCATCGACCCACTGCTTAAAAGGCAGTTGCTCTACCGACTGAGCTACGGGCGCATGCCTTTAGATACTAGCAGACGATGGTTCTGATTTCTAGGATTCTAGTGCGTCATCTTATACGCCACCCAGATACCTGCCATGCCGCCGATAGCGCTCAAGAAGATGGAGGAGAATGACAATACTCCCGCGCCCCATAGGTTCGGAATGAATCCGCCGATGGTGGAGCCTACGACGAGCCCGAGCCAGATCATTTGCTTCATAGCCGTAGTGTACACGAGTAAGAAAGGCGAAAGCGCGCCGCCTTTAGGCGGCGCGCTTTCGCGGGATATTCCGAACGTTCAGGCTTATGCGTGCGGCAAGGTGTCCCTCTTCACGGCTGCGTACTGAGCGCCATAGACCGAGATGTAGAGAAGTCCTGCGATAAGTCCCAAGTGGCTTATGAACTGCCCCATCACCATCGGGTCAGCGAAGTTCCGGTAGAAGATAAGTGCGAGGGCGAGCGTGAATATCGCAAGCACGAAAGCTGCGTTGCGCACATGCCAGCCGACGATGAGCGATACGCCAAGGACAACCTCGAGCACGAAGGCGAGCGCCACGGCGATGGTCGCGAGCGGTACGCCAGCTGCCGCCGTCATGCCCGACTCCATGATGAAGCCTTGCGTGCCGGGAATCTTGAAGGCAGCTCCCATAAGGAAGAGTCCGCCGAAGAGCACACGCGCCACGACTGGCGCCCAGTTCTCATATGCTCGTGAAAAATGTGGGAGATTCATATCTCTGGTTTGAAGGATTATGTAGATAGATTCGAACACTAGAATCCTAGCATGGGGGGTACGGTTAGACCCTCTTTTCACGGTCTCCATATCTTGATAACGCACATGGGCAAAGGGCAAATATACAGAATCTTCTTGGTGCGGTCATAGAACCATCCGATCCAGAAGTCGTACCAGAGAAAAGCGAGCTGAACACGATACTTAGTCATATCTTAGTAAGTTGATGTGTTGTGGTGACTTTCAACTGATCTAAGCGCTGGGAAGAAGGAGTCCACGACAAAATGAAAAGCTCCTCCAAAGGACTCTGGGTGGAGATTTAATTCCTCTTTTAATTCCTGTTCGGTAAAGTAGCGATAACTTTCAGACTCGTGATTCAGGACTGGTTCAACGTCTGAGAATATCTTATACATCACGAATAGATGATTCTCATGTCGTCCTAGTACACTCCGATTAAATATTGCTTTCCCGATTAGTTCGTAGGTAAACTCTCCCTGTAATCCGACTTCCTCTTCGGCTTCGCGTCTTAGCGCCGTTTCGTCAGATTCTCCAGATTGGACATGGCCGCCGACTGGAGATACGTATTGCCCTGCGTCCTGCCTATCGCTCGACTGCCGAATCATGAGCCATCGACCCTCCGTATCTACAATCTCGCCTATTACCGTCTTGTGGAGTAATCCTTGCTCATGTGCTTTACGTTTTGAGACATTGCTAATTACTGCCCCGTTCTCGTCCACCACGTCTACTAACTCGTCGGGATTCATCGAGAATAGTATACGTTACTAAGCGAGAGACTAGAGGCGTGGGCCTACGAAAGCGAAAGCGCGAAGCGCTCGAGCGCAGGGCCGAGCTCGAGATCGCGGCCGCGCGAGTCGGAAAGGAGCTCGATGAGATTGCGCGAGAGCAGACGCGCTTGCGAGCGCGGCCACGCGCGACTTCCCTTCTGCATCAGGTCGCGCGCTTTCCAGTGGAGCAGACCGTGCACCATCTCAGGCGCGTCCCCCTGCCGGTATGCCTTCACTATCTCCTTCCAGAGGGTGTCCCCCTCGCGCGCAGCGAGCGCATTCACGAGCGCACCATTGAAGCCGCGCGCGGGTTTCGCTGTCGCATCTATCTTGAATACTTTTTCAGCTTTGGTTTCTACCTTCTTTGCGCGTGCTGCAAGGAGTTTGGGTGCTAGTATGGCGACGATGTTTTCGCTTGCGGCAAGTTCTGAGAGAAGTCCGAGCACTGCCTCTGCGGGCTCGTTACTGGCGAACGGATCATCGAGCATGACGAGGGTCTTGGAGAAGAAGAGTCCCTGCATGCTTATGGCCTCGCGAAGCGAGGCCGGGGAGATAGCGTCCGCATCAAGACGGAGATAATACGCGTCCGGGGCTTTCGCGCGCGCAGCCGCGACCCACTGGAACGCTTTGGCGCGCACTTTATTAGTATCTGAGCCGTGGAAGAGATAGATCACGCACGTATTGTATACCGAGCACTCATTTTCGTATAAAAGAATCTCCCGGACTATATAAACAGGAAAGGCGGCCGTTATTGCGGTCGCGCCTTTCTTTTCAGCGACCGAAAGATGACTCGGATGTCACCGCCCGAAGATGACCCACGCGAGCCAGAGCCAAGCCGCAAATCCAATGCCGACCGCGACTATCGTGGGACCTCCTTCAGGCATTTCTCGATCGTTTGAGGATGTGGTGCGGCCTGCTGGGCCGCCCATGTCACCCGTGTCCATGACATCATACTCCTCGCTGCCTGGCCCCAGTATGCTCCCGACTTCCGTTTATGCAAGAGCTTGGTTGGTATCAAGCGACGGCTTCCATCTCCCCCCAATTCGCGCCTTTCTTCGCTTGGGCGATTATGGGAACGCCCTTCGTCTCGTCTTCCGGAAGGACGGACTCCATGATGTTCTTTATCTTCTCTGTCAGCTCCCGTGTCCGCGTCACACGTATCTCGAAAACGAGCTCATCGTGTACCTGGAGAATCGGGTACGCGTCCTCGGTAGCGGTATCAGCGACGAGCATATTCTGGATCTCAACCATCGCGAGCTTGATGACGTCAGCCTGCGTTCCCTGGATAGGCGCATTGATGGCCATACGCTCAGCCTGCGCGCGTACATACGGGAGTGCTGATTTCATGCCGGTGAATTCGCGGCGGCGGCCGAAGAGCGTTTCGGTGAATCCTTGGCGACGGGCGGCCCCCTTGGTGAGCTCTAGGTATTCGGCGAGCGTGCTGAACGTACGGAAATAGTCTTCGTAGAACTGATGGGCTTCGGAGGTCGAGGTCCCCAGCTGCGCCTTAAGCGCATTCACGCCCATGCCATAAAGGATGCCGAAATTTATGATCTTCGCGCGGCGGCGCATCTCGCGATCGACTTGCTCAGCTGAGACGCCGAAGACCGCTGCGGCCACCTCCTGATGTACGTCCCGTCCGGACTTGAATATATCGATGAGCTTCTCGTCGCCCGAAAGTATGGCCGCCAGGCGCAGCTCAATCTGCGAATAGTCGAGGGCGACTAAGGTGAACCCCTCGGATGCCTTGAAGGCAGTACGTATGGCGCGCCCGCGATCGCTGCGTATAGGTATGTTTTGGAGGTTCGGATTCGCGCTTGCCATGCGGCCGGTCGTTGTTCCGGTCTGGATGAACTGCGCGTGGAGCCTGCCATCGGTATCGAGAAGAGGCGGGATGCTTTCGACATAGGTACCGAGCAACTTCTGCACTTGTCGATACTCAAGGATGTCATTGATTATGGGGTGCACGTCCCGCAATTTCTCGAGCTCCGACTCCTTGGTGGAGCGCTGACCGGTTGCCGTCTTCTTCTGCTTGTTTCCAGCACCAGGAGCCTTGAGCGCGAGCTCGTCGAAGAGTACGTCACCAAGCTGCTTGGGCGAGCTCACGTTGAATTCGTGTCCGACGACCTCGAAGATGCGTTTCTCGATGGCTTCCAGTTCCGCGCGGTAGCGGGCACGCAGGTCTTCGAGGACATCACGGTCGACGCATACGCCATGCGCTTCCATGCCGCGCAGTATCGGAATGAGCGGCTTCTCTATCTTCTCGTACACTTCGTCGAGCCTGCCGGTCGTCGCTATCTTGGTCTCAAGCACCTTGTACGCGGCAGAGAAGGTCTGCGCCTTCGTATAGGCGAGAATATCCTCGAGGTTCGGGTTGGTGAGGTCGGAAGCAAGGAGCCAGAGCATCACCTGCGCTTCCTCCAGCTTGTCCTTCGGAACGTTCTCTTCTGCTTCCCCGTTCTCAGTCGCTCCTTCCTCGCGTGCCTCTGTGCTCCCCTCCTCCGCGCCGAAGACGGCGCGGGCCCTTCCGCGCAGCGTCCGGAAGCCGAGCTCGTCGAAAAGCGCGAGTACGGTCGGCAGCGTATTCCCGTTATGCCAGACCGCTTCGGGCAACTTGAAGGCGATAGGCGCGTCCATGCGTATGGTGGCAAGCATCTTCGAGAAAATAGCGTCTTCTTCGTGCTCCTTCAGGAGTCCCACGATGCGCGGCTTTATTCCCTTCGCTAGGAATACGGATTCATCTTTCTTCAGCTGCTTGTACATGCTCTCGATGGTCCCGAATTCCTGCACGAGCGTCGTCGCGGTCTTCTCGCCGATGCCGGGAATGCCGATGATGTTGTCGGACGGGTCGCCACGCAATCCTTTCCAGTCGGAGACGAGTATGGGATCGAAACCGTAACGCGCGACCACGGCTGCGGCGTCATACATGATGGTATCGTTGAGCCCTTTCTTGAGGGTATAGACCTTCACCCGGCTCTTCTCGACGAGCTGGAGCGTATCCATGTCGCCGGAGGCGATGATGATCTCGATATCCATATCATCCTTCAAGAGGTGCGTGATGGTTCCGAGAATGTCGTCAGCCTCGAACCCCTCGCGTTCATAGATGGGTATGCAGAAGGCTTTGAATACGTCGCGCGACGTATTCAGCTGCGTCGCAAGCGCATCGTCTATCTTCATGCGCGTCGATTTATACCCTTCGTACGCCTCATGCCGCATCGTAGGCTTAGGCAGGTCGTAGCAGGCGGCGATGTAGTCGGGCTTCAGCTCTTGGATGATGCGCAGAAGCATGGACGAGAGACCGTAAAGCGCGCCCGTGGGTTGACCTGCCGGGCTCTGGAAATCTGGGAGCGCGTGGTAGGCACGATGGATGATGGCGTGGGCGTCCAGTAGGATGAGCCGCTTCTTCTTTGCGCCAGCTGGCGTATTCTTTTTAGCCGCTTTTTTGTCGCCCGGAGCAGCGGTCTTTTTTGCGGGGGCTTTAGGCATATGAAATTGCACGCGTGTCGTCTGGGAGCACGGTAAGAGTCAGCGCGTGATCAGCTTTCGGCAATTGGCCTTCGACCATCTCCGGCCACTCGAGCACGATGAGACTCTGCGGATTGGCACAGAGTTCTGAAAATTCGAGCGGTATGAGCGACTTCTCTCCCTCAAGGCGATACGCGTCCACGTGCACGAGCCGCGCAAAGCCGCGGCTCGTGTCGCTCGGCACGTCATATATCTTCTCGAGCACGAAGGTCGGGCTCGTGATGCTCTCCGTGATGCCGAGTGCGCGTGCCAGTCCCTGCGTAAACGACGTCTTCCCTGCTCCCAGCTCTCCTGAAAGGGTCACGAGCACCGCAGCATCAGCCTTGGGAGTGAGCGTACTTACAAAATGCACCGCTTCAGTCTGTAAGTCCTCCAGAGATGTGAGGTTCTTTTCCACCCATGCATTGTATCAAAATAGTGAGAGGCCCGTCCGCGCATGCGCGAGCGAGCCTCCCGATTCGACCTTCTCCAAGGGTCGAGCTTGTTCAGAACCTGGTCTGCGGCGCCGGGGGCGAATAGCCGCCGTACAACCGGCCGCTGGCGTCCCGATTGAAGTTGGAATGGGTCTCGGTGTCGAAGTAATTGAACGCGCCGGACTGGTCGTACGCGCCCCACCCTTCCCGGCAAAGACGGCCGGGAACCGGGCCCGAGATCTGGCGCGACTCGTTGGTGCGCGTATTGATGTACTGCATGCTGCAGTTGGGCGCGACATAGATTCCGGAGCGATTGCTCACGAAATTCTGCCCCGCACAAGATGCAAGCAGGCCCGCAAGGGCCAAGATAGCAATCCGCTTCATTCTGACTTCCAATCCTGTGTTGGAGTGTTGAGAAATTGTCGGTGAACTCGCGAACACCTGAAAATAATACTACTCTAAATCTGCTGTTTTGTCAATAGGTCCGCAGCGTCCCAGTATCTTGAGAGGTTTCTGAAAAACCCGATATGCAAGGCGCTGAGGAGTGAAAGACCGAGTCGTACTCAGGCGTACGGTGAGGTCTTGAGCGACGAGAGTAACGCAGCAGATCGGGGAATTTCAGGAAGCTCTGCGGCGTGGGGTATGATAGGGACTATATGCCGAGCCATTTCGACACTGACGCCGAGGACGCGAAGCTCGCCTACGTGCGTGCGGAAGAGGAGGAGGACCTGACGCGCATCCTCTCGGACAAATACGGCATCACGTATACCGACCTTTCCGTCGTACCTATAAATATGGACGCGCTGCGCGTCATCGGCGAAGCTGAAGCTAAGGACGCACAGGCCATCGCCTTCGATAAGAACGGAAAGCACCTCTCCGTGGCGTTGCGTGACCCGAAGAGCGATACTTATACGCGGCTGCGTGCGCGCCTCACGGACGCGGGCTACATCCTCGAAGAATTCCTCGTCTCCGAAGCGGGCATCACCCGCGGCATCTCCCGCTATGCCGATCTCTCGCAGGCGCATGGCGACGATGCGGGCGTCTTTGCCATCTCCGAAGACGACGTGAAGACCCTCGGGCCCAAACTCTCTACAGTGGCGCTCCTGCGTGACTATCTGACCGAGGCCATCTCCACCAAGCATCCCTCCCAGATATCAACCCTTCTCGAAGACATCCTCGTGGCAGCGCTCACGATGAAAGCTTCCGACATCCATTTCGAGCCGGGTGAGGACGGCACGCGCCTGCGCCTGCGGCTCGACGGCATATTGACCGATACCTTCCTCTTTAACGAACACTCGTACCGTCTTCTGAGCTCCCGCATCAAGCTTCTCTCGGGACTCAAGCTTAATATCAGCGACCGGGCCCAGGACGGCCGTTTCAGTATCGGCATCGGCGCGATCGAAGTTGAGATCCGAACATCCTCCATTCCCGGCAACTATGGCGAGTCCATCGTGCTGCGCGTCCTTGATCCGAACGCAACTACCCATTCCTTCACCGACATGGGCATCCATCCGAAGCTCTTGAAGCGACTCGAAGCTGAGATACGCCGCCCTACCGGAATGCTGCTCACCACCGGCCCTACTGGAAGCGGTAAGACCACGACGCTCTATGCCTTCATGCGCGCGATTCATACGCCGGAGATAAAGATAGTGACCATCGAGGACCCGGTCGAGTACCACCTGCCAGGCATCGTGCAGACCCAAGTAAATGGCGAAGACTACACCTTCGCTTCGGGACTCCGTTCCGTGCTGCGTCAGGACCCGGACGTCATCATGGTGGGCGAGATCCGTGACGGTGAAGTCGCAGAAGTCGCCATCCAGGCGGCGCTCACCGGACACTTCGTCTTCTCTACTCTTCACACTAATAACGCTGCGGGCGCTTTCCCGCGCCTCGCAGATCTCGGCATAGATCCTAAGTCCTTCGCCTCAGCCGTTACGGTCGCTATGGCACAGCGTCTCGTGCGCACCCTTGACCCCGCAACTCGCGTAAAGCGCGCGGCCACTGACGAAGAGAAGAAAATCATGCAACGTATCTTCGAAGGCCTCTCCGATCCATCGCTCATGCCAGCGTCCTTCGACGAAGTCTGGAGCGCTGCTACGGGCGAGGACAGCGATACCGGCTACAAGGGCCGCACAGGGCTTGTCGAGGCTATATTCATGGACGAAGAGCTCGGCGAATTCCTGCGCGACAATCCGTCATCAAGCGATATTGCTAAGCATGTGGAGCGCCAAGGCTATCTCACTATGGCGCAGGATGGCGTTACCAAGGCACTCTCTGGCATCACCTCGCTCGAAGAAGTCTTCAAGGTCATCGACCTTCCGCGAGATTAAGACCTTTTAGAGAAATGCAAAACCGCCTTTTGGGGCGGTTTTGCATTTCTCTAAAATATTCGCGAACACTACCCTCCAGGCACTCCTCCTTATGAATAAGCAGGTGGACACAGTGCCTGAGGAGGCTCCCAGTTGCCTGCATCGAGTGCAGGACCAGAAGATCCTTGGGAAAGTGTCCTGAAGCCGTCAAGCCTTGCCTAGAGGGTGGTACTAACGAATATCAAGAATATGAAACCGATGGCAAAGAAAAAACCTCCCGAAGAAGGTGCGATTACGGGGCCGACCCCCATAGACACGCTCGTTTGTTATACGTTTACCGTACCAAACCTGGTGTGATAGAATACTAGCATACCCGTATTTTATGTCAAGTACCCCACTCCCTACTGACTCTGTGGTGAAGATACGCGACCAGGCGCTTGATAGCGCGCTACGCCCCTCGGTATGGGATGACTACGTGGGGCAAGGGCATGTTAAGGCCAATGTCCAGGTCATTTTAGAGGCCGCGAAGAAGCGCGGCGACATGCCTGAGCACGTACTTTTCTACGGACCGCCCGGCGTAGGCAAGACGACGCTCGCCCACCTCGTCGCCGCGACTCTCGAGGCGCCTTTGAAGACCACGTCCGGTGTCGCTATCGAGCGCGCTGGCGACCTCGCCGCCATCCTCACGAATCTCGAGCCCGGCACCGTGCTTTTCATCGACGAGATCCACCAGCTCTCGAATAAGATAGAGGAGCTTCTCTATCCGGCGCTCGAGAACGGTTCGCTCGATATCATCCTCGGCAAGGGCCCGTCTGCGCGCACGGTCGAGCTCTCCCTTCCTCCGTTCACGCTCGTGGGTGCGACTACCCGCGTCGCGCAATTGTCGGGGCCTTTGCGCTCGCGCTTCGGCGGCGGCGTCTATCAGCTCGATTTCTATAGCGATGACGATGTGCGCTCTATCGTGAAGCGTTCCGCTGGTGTGCTCGGTATGCCTATTACGGATGAGGTCGTGAATAAGATAGCGCTACGCAGTCGCGCGACCCCGCGCGTGGCCAACGCACTCCTCAAGCGCGTTCGCGACTACGCGCAGGTGCACGAGAAAGACATCACGCCGGAAGTCTGCGATCTTGCCTGCAAACTGTTCGGTATCGACGAGCTCGGACTCACCAAGGACGACGTCCGCTACCTCAAGACGCTACGCGATGGCTTCAAAGGCGGGCCCGCCGGCATCCGCGCGCTCGCGAGCTCGCTCCATGAGGATCCCGATACCCTTGAGAACGTCTACGAGCCCTTCCTCCAGCGCCTCAATTTCATAGAACGCACCCCCCGCGGCCGCATCCTCACCGAAAAAGGTCGAGAGTATCTGGACTCCTGACCGCCCTGATACGTGCTTCAACATATAAATGAAGGTCGCCGCGAGCATGCTCGCGGCGACTAAGTTCCTGACCCATACGTCAGCCGGGATCGGCCAGCGCAGCCATAACCGACGGGCTGTAGAAGAGTGCCAACACCTCATCCTCGAGCAACTGCCCGAGTAGGGATAGCCGCAGGACGACAGCCCCGTCGCGCTCGGTCTGGACGAGCACGCCGAGGTTCAGGAGTTGTCCGACCAGCCGGTAATAGTGCTCCGAGAGCGCAGGATACCGCTGCCGTGCCAGGCCGTCAGCCTCGGTCTCGATCCGTCCGGTACGCAGTCCCGCGACATACGAAGTCGCGAGTTGCTCCGCAAGATCGATCTCGAGTGCCGTCCCAATGGGCACGCGCCCCTCTTCGATACGCGCCACGTACTGGCCGCCCTTGTTCTCCGGTAGGTTCCGGAAGAACAAGCCGCAAGTCTCCCCGGTCACGCGGGAATAGGCCGACGCGCCGATTCCGAGAAGGTCGTTCGTTCCGGCTAGCCGGGTATTCTTGAACGGATCGACGTAACGCTCGTCCAAGACGAATCGGTTGCCATCCACCTGGCGATAGCCCATCTTGCGGAGTTGCTGCCAGATGAGCATGCGCCCAAGGAAGGTGTCCTGTTCACCCTCGAAGTCCCGCTGCGTCTTCGGATCGGCACGGCGCCTGCCCTGAGGGCGATCTGGGTCGAACCGGCCGTGATACCAGGTGATGTGCGGCGGCCGTATAGTTTCCAGTACTTGCAGATTATCCCAAACCTCGTCAGGCGTGCCGCTCGAAAGCGACTGTATGAGATCGACGTTCCAGTTATCGAACACCTCGCGCACGTACGCGCAGGCGCCAACAGCGATCTCGCGGCCGTATCCACGCCCTGCTTCTTGTAAGACCCGGTTATCGAAGGATTGGATGCCAAAACTGAAACGCGTGACACCCTCTCTTTTCAGTGCGCGGAGCTTCTGAGGTCCTTCTTCTGCGGTGATGGTAAGCGGACTTCCCTCTACGCAGATCTCGGCATCTGGAAGCAGGTTGAACTTTTCCCGGATAAAGCGGACCAGGTTGACCAAATCCGCTTCTTCGAGCACCAGCGGCGTGCCGCCGCCGATGTAAAGCGACGAGATCGCCGTTCCCGTGCGACGCAGCTGCTCCGCCCAGAAATCCAGGTCCCATGTCAGGGCTTCCATGTACCGGCCGACTTTCGCCTGCGTGCGGAGCCCTTTCCAAAGCATGACGTCGTAATGGCAGAATGGGCATTTGCTTTCGCACGGAACGATGTGGACGTATAGGTTCGTCGTTCTGCCGTACTTTGGCACGTTTATTCCTTCGATGGACGTAACCGTCCGCAAGGCTTTCAGCGGCGGGTAGGTGACCACGGAATGACTCCCTCCCAAGGTTAGACGACTGATTTGTAGTCCGGCTCCGCGCAGCTTCGGCAGGATGCCGGGAATACCGAGACGTACCAAGGCTTTGTTCGCTCTTGCGAAAGCGATTGACTTATCACTCATGACTTCCTCCTGAGATGCGTATTGCGTTGTGAAATAACTTATTCGACAGAATATCCTAACTGATGTCTAATCTACGTTCGATATACTTATATGTCAAGTATATCTAACAGTGCTTGGATGTATAGATATACTAATATATGGCTATTTTTACGTATACAAGTAGTTGTTATATTTTATTGACACAATTATGACCTTAGATATATACTTACTTTATGGAAAAGACATCTCAAAAACTGAAGGAGTCGCTTACTTCTCTAGGACTATCTCAGAAGGAAGCGGCCATCTATATTGCTCTCTTGGAGCTTGGTAGATCGACCGTATCGCAAATCTCGCGGAAGGCGGCCGTGAACCGCGCGACCGGCTATGTCATCCTCGATTCCCTTATCACTAAAGGGCTCGTCAGTATCTCCGGCAAGGAGCCGAAGCAGGAATATGTCGCAGAGTCTCCCGATAAGCTGCCTGAGTTTTTCAGGAACGAGCAGAAAGAAGCTCGAGAGAAGGAGGAGAAGGCACAGGAGCTCTCGCTTCAGCTGAAGTCGATACAGAAGGTCGGTGATCGGCCGCAAGTACGTTTTTACGAGGGAGAGGAAGGGATAAAGGCCGTCTTCGAGGATTCCCTGACTGCGACGTCAGGAAAGATAATTGCTTTCACCTCTATAGAGGACCAGCATACGTCTATTCCAAACTACTTCCCCGAATACTACCAGCGCCGCAAGAGGAAGAAGATATTCATGCGGTCGATATTTCCCGACACGCCCATGGGTATCGAGAGACAGGGAGCGAACGAGAGCGAGTATCGCGAGTCAGTCCTCGTTCCCAGAGAGATGTACGGCATCCACCCTGCTATAAACGTATACGACAACAAGCTTATGATCGCTTCCTTTCGCGAAAAGCTCGGTATCCTCGTGGAAAGCGCCGAGATCGCGGACGCGATGAAGAAGATATTCGAACTCGCGTGGATCGGCGCGCATTCCCTGGAAACACAAAAAGAAACATGATTTTGGTATACTGAGCGTATGTCAGGACACAACAAGTGGTCGCAGATAAAGCAGCAGAAAGGCGCGACTGATGCAGCTAAGAGCCGTACGTTCTCGAAGTTCGCGCGGCTCCTCACTATCGAGTCTAAGAAGGCGGCCGGGAACGCTGCGTCTCCGGCACTCCTCGCCGTCGTCGCGCGCGCGAAAGCTGCGAATATGCCTAAGGAGAACATCGAGCGCGCTATCGCCAAGGGAAACTCTAAGGACGCGGGCGAGCTTGAGCATGTAAGCTATGAATTCTTCGGTCCTGGCGGCTCCGCGGTCATCGTCTCGGCGCTGACCGATAACCGCAACCGTACGACGCAGGAAATAAAGCATCTGCTTACTAAGAACGGATTCGAGCTTGGCGCGCCAGGGAGCGCAGCGTGGGCATTCACGAAAGCTGGTGACGGAACGTATACGCCGAACGCACCTCTCGTTACGGTAGAAGGGACCGACCAAGAAAAGCTCGAGATGCTCCTCAACCTCTTCGATGATCACGACGACGTGCAGGATGTCTTCAGTAATGCGATAGGCTATGAGTCCTCACGCGAAGATGCTGACTGATATATGCCCCGTATGACAACTTCGCATCGCTCCCCTGCTATGAATACTTTCAAGCAGCATTGCGCCCAGCGGATTTCGAAGGTAAGGTGCGCAACATTATGTGCCGGCGCGAGCGAGTATTCGTACATGCCTACTTCGATATATATGAGTACTTTTACAAGCACGGCGTTTAGTCGAAACGCCGGTGATGCGAAGTTGTCATAACGGGGTATGAGAGTGCTTGGCGTAGACCCGGGATTCGACAGGCTCGGGCTCGCGGTGCTCGAAGGTGACCCGAGCAGACCCAGCCTCGTGTGGAGCGACTGTGTGACGCCCGCTCAAGGACTACCTGAAGAGCGGCTAGCTGCGGTATATGCGGCTATAACCGAGGCGCTTACGCACCATACGCCGGACACCATCGCGGTCGAGACGCTCTTCTTCAGCACGAATAAGAAGACGGCCTTGGCGGTGGCGCAGGCGCGCGGCGCCATACTTGCCGCCGCAGGCGCGCTCAGGGTGCGGGTCCAGGAGTACAGCCCTGCACAGGTGAAACTCGCGGTGACCGGCCACGGCGCGGCGGATAAGGTAGCTATCGCGCGCATGATTCCGCACCTGGTCGCGCTCTCCAGCCGCAAGCGGCTCGATGACGAGATGGATGCGATTGCGGTGGGTATTGCAGGCCTCGCTGACCGACGCTGAGATCGCTGGTTTCCTGATCTGCTTTGAGCCGTCTAGGTGTCACCTAGACAGCTGCTATCCACACGAACGTTATCCACTACTTGCAAAGAAATACGATTCTGTTCAAATAGGAGGGCTACGCGGAATTCCGCGGCATAACGAGCTTCCTGAAATTCCCCGGTCTGCTGTGTTGTCGCTGCTTCGAAATTCTCACGTACGCCCCTAATTTCTTACGAGTAATCGAGTTAGAAATTAGGAAGTGCCCTTGGGGTGCGCCTTAGTACGCCTGGGAATTTCTCATTGCTCCGCCTTGCATCTCGGGTTTTTCAGAAACCTCTATAATAAGTAATTGCGACCATAATGACTGACGACGACCTGCTCGACGAAGATGCGCTTGATGACAAGGGTCTTCCGCTCGACCTCTCAGACGAGGACGGAGAGTCCGGAATCCTCGACGACGAGGAAGAGGATCCGCTCGCTATCCCTGAAGGGATGCACGAGATCGAAGATGATGGATTCTAAGCCTCTATTTACTGAGCCTGTGTGAAAAGAACGCCCGCCTCCCGCGGGCGTTCGTGCTACCATTGCCTGTAGCATGATCAGGAAGAAATCAGCTGCGCCAAAAACGAAAGAGTCACGCCTCGGGAAGCTGCTTCATAGCCCTCACCCGGTCGTAAAGGCCGGATATGTCGTGATAGGACTTGGATTCTTGATACTCGGCATAAGCATCCTTTGGGTAGCGTTTACGCCGATTCCCGCCCTTAACACCTTTGACTCGCGGAAGGTTGCGCAGTCAACCAAGATCTATGACCGCACCGGGAAGACAGTGCTCTATGACCTCAATCACAACGTGAAGCGTGACGTCGTGCCACTTTCGGAAATTCCGCTGAATCTGCAGCATGCGACCATCTCCATCGAGGACTCCGGTTTCTATCAGCACGGCGGCGTGAGCTTTACGGGCATCGCTCGCTCCTTCCTGACCGATATAGTGCGCATGTCGTTTGCGCAAGGCGGTTCGACCCTCACGCAGCAGGTGGTGAAGAATACTATCCTTACGGGCAATAAGAACATTATCCGTAAGGTACAGGAGTGGATACTGGCCATACGTCTCGAACAGAAATATACGAAGGACCAGATCCTTGAGTTCTATTTCAACGTCACGCCATACGGCGGGACGCTCTACGGCGCGCAAGTAGCGAGCCGTTCCTTCTTCGCAAAGGACGTGAGCGAACTCGACCTGGCTGAGTCCGCCTATCTCGCTGCCATACCGCAGCTTCCGACCTACTACTCTCCGTATGGGAACAATCGCGCTGCGCTCGACGTTCGCAAGAATATCGTGCTCGACCGCATGCTTACTCTCGGCTATATCACGCAGGCAGAGCATGATTCGGCGAAGAAAGAGCAGGTGGTCTTCAGTCGCCAGCAGGATAACTCCATTCTCGCGCCGCACTTCGTCTTCTATATCGAGCAGCAGCTCGAGGCGAAATACGGCACGGACGTCGCGACCCAGGGACTTACCGTCATCACGACTATCGACGCGGACCTTCAGAGCCAGGCTGACCGTCTCGTGAATCAGTACGCGCTCGCGAACGTGAAGAAGTTCAACGCGAGCAATGCCGCGCTCGTCGCCATCGATCCTAAGACCGGGCAGATACTCGCCATGGTAGGCTCGCGCGACTATTTCGATACGCAGATAGACGGCAACTACAATGCAGCTCTCGCGCTTCGCCAGCCGGGCTCGTCCTTCAAGCCCTTTGTGTACGCGACGGCGCTGCAGAAAGGCTATACGCCGGAGACCGCTATATTCGATCTTCCGACACAGTTCTCGACCACCTGCGCAGTTAGCGATAACTTCAACGATACGCCTCCTTGTTATGCGCCGGGAAACTACGACGGCCTGTTCCGGGGTCCCATGACGTTCACCACGGCACTCGCGCAGTCCATCAACATCCCGGCCGTGAAGACGCTGTATCTGGCTGGCATCCCTGACGTGCTGACGCTCGCCAAGAATATGGGCCTCACGTCGCTCGGCTCACCGAAGGATTACGGTCTCTCTCTTGCACTCGGGGCGGCGGAAGTCCGCCTCCTTGACCTCACGAGCGCGTACAGCGGATTTGCCAACGAAGGCATGCTGAACGCACCGACCGGCATCCTGAAGATCACGGACTCGGACGGAAAGACTATAGATGAATACAAGGCAGCAGCGCGCCAGGCTATAGAGCCTGAGATAGCGCGCGAGATGTCCTCTATGCTCTCTAATAATGAGGCGCGCTCGCCTGAGTATCCTCCCGATAACCCGTTCCACTTCCCGGGCTACGATGTAGCCGCAAAGACCGGTACTACCAACGAGTCGCGCGACGCGTGGACCATCGGCTACACGCCGTCGATCGCTATCGGCGTATGGGCTGGCAACAACGACAACAGTCCGATGGTGAAGGAAATCGCTGGATACATCGTCGCTCCTATGTGGCATGACGTGATGCAATACGCCATCACTAAGTACCCCCAGGAGTTCTTTACGCCGCCCGAGCCTATTCCAGACTCCGTCCCAGGCGCACTGCGCGGCCTCTACAGCGACGGCACGTCCTATCACGACATCCTCTACTGGGTGAATAGGGATAATCCGCGCGTTCCCGGAAACTCCATGAACGACGGTCAGTTCCCCTACTGGGAATACCCTCTAAGCGGCGGCTGGGGGTCAGGTGCGGCTGCTCCACAGGCTACAACTACCACGACAGTTACCGGCGAGACTCCTGCTGCTGACCAGGGTCAGGACGCTGGCAATCCTCATTGAAAGAACGGTGAGGGTGTTTAGAGGCATCTGACCTTCAATATTCCTGGGGGGTTAGTACGAATGATTAACGAGAGATTGAAGACACGCTTGCGTCTGTTAGAATAGAAATATGCATATATTGATTGCGAACGCTCAGAACCGTCGTAGGAGCAACCTCTTTGAGGCCGCTTGTTCTTTAGGGGAAAGGGTCAAGGAATGTCTAAGGATCTGCTTATAACGCGTAGCGATTATTTGAAGCTTAAAGCACTAGCACCTGGCAGTAGCGTTGAGGTGTTCGTACTATCCAGCAACCGGTTCCCAGGCACGTACAATAGTACGTCCGGGTCACACGCGAAACCGATCGCCTGTCGTGCAGAGATTGTGCATGTGAAGAAGAGGCGGCAGCCTCGAGTGCGGGTAAGACTAACCAGAGAATAAAAAGGTCTATGCAAGATATTTGGGGCGGGGTCTTCGGACCCCGCTTTCTTTACGATTACCAGAAACAAGTGCTGATCGAGATACACTATTTGATCGTCTGTATAGAAATTCCTTTCTTTTCTAAAAGGGAGAGAATATCTTTTCTCTTCAGGTGGAGCGCTGATTTCACGACCGGGGGGGAGGAAACGATGAGTATGGAGTCTTTGAAGACGATCTGTTTCGGTTGAATAGGAATGCCGAGCTGTTCACTTAATACTTCGGCGATAGTGTGGCGATCATTCGATTCCTTGAGCCCGGGAATCGGGAGCCGCGCCAGGATATCGCTTAGCCGCTTCTCCATATCCCTACTGATTCATCGGCATCACGAGGTAGAGAAGCGTGTTATCCCCTACTCCACGAATGACAAGCGGGCGTCCTATACCTGCGGACGAGAGTGAGAGGCTTTCGGTCGTGATGAGTGGAAGAGGCGCCGAGAGATAGCGATGATTGAAGGAGAGTTCGACCGATTCGCCAGTAATTGATGCGGGGACGCTCTCGGAAGACTCTCCGATGTCGCTATTACGGGCTGAGAAGACAACTTTCTTATCCTCACTTGAGAATCCTATACGGACCTTCTGGAATGAGTCTGAGAAGACTGAGGTACGCTTAAGTGCAGTCTCGAAATCCTTCCTGAGTAATGTCGCTTCCGATACGAAAGACTTCGGGATGATCTGTGCGTAGTCGGGGTACGGGACAGTGACAAGACGGGTAGTGACGATGCCGTTATTCCACGAGAACGCGCACTGGTGCTCATCGATAAGGACTTCGACCATGTCGTCCGGTAAGGTCTGAACGATGTCGATGGCGTTCTTAGCAGGAATGAGTATTGAAAATGGAGATATTGCGCCTGCGACAGAGAGTTTCTTCTCTGCCAGACGGAAGGAATCAGTCGCAACCGCCTTCACTACACCTCCTTCAGCGGATAGGAGTACGCTGCCGAGTTCTGGGCGTACTGTTGAAGGGGAGGCACATGAGGCGACCGTGAGTACGAGGGTGCGTAGTGCACTTCCTGCAAGCTGGAATTTCGTCGCAGAGGCCTCTGGAAACGGGAGTGTGGGGAAATCCTCGTATGAGAGGGTTTTAAGCTGGCTCTGCCCCGCAGGAGAGCGTATGACGACTGTCTCGCCTGCGTGCTCGAGTGTAATCGTACCTGTTCCCGAGAACGAGGAGGTGATCTCACGAAGCGTCGCTGCAGGTAATGCTACGACACCCGCATCTTGTATGGTTCCAGCAACTTTTAAATCGATCCCGGTCTCGAGATTAGTTGCTCGCAGCTTTATCCCATCGTCACCAGCGACGATGGCGATACCTGCAAGTACCGGAAGAGTCGCCGAACGCCGCTCCGCAAAGCGCGCAACTCTCGCAACAGCCTCAGAGAACTCTTTTTTTTCTAAAGTAATAACCATACGCTTATTATTAGGGGTGTTGATACTGGGGAAAGAGCGATACGACCAGTATATACGCTCTGGAGTGCTTCGCCCACATCTCGCTATCCTGTGAGCCTGGACCTTGTATCTTGGGGACAAGTCATTCGTCTGATATCGGCTTATAATCCTCACCTCGTTTCCCCCGCACTCTCAGAATCTTTTCCCCACCCGTTTCCACCTCCACTGCCTCGCTATACACATTCTTTTCCCTCTTGCGCCTAGACCAGGAGCGTGCGTATGTCCTGGATCTCTTTAGCAAGTTCCATATCATCCGCTATCTCCCGCTTCACCTTCTCGCAGGAATGGATGACGGTGGTGTGATCGCGTCCGCCGAGCTTGTTGCCAATGGTCGGGTACGAGACGCTGAAATCCTCACGCAGGATGTACATGATGACCTGACGCGGACGTACCACTTCCCTCCTACGCGTCTTCTCGTAGATGCTGTCTTCATCGATACCGTAGAATTCCGCGACTTTCGATACGACATGTTTCACCGATATCTGCTTCGTAGGACGCGAGAAAGAACGCAGTGACTGCTTCACTTCAGCCAGATCTGGCGGAACTCCCTTTACTTGTGTGTGGCAGACGATGCTATTGATGACGCCTTCAAGCTCACGGATGGATCCTGCGACCGAGGTCGCGATGTACTCGACTGATTCGTCCGCGAGCGTTACGCCGTTGCTTGCCAGCTTCTTCCGCACGATATTGACCCTCGATTCGGTGTCCGGTTCCCCGATATCGACCGTCATGCCGCTTGCGAGCCGGCCTCGCAGGCGGTCGACGATGTCGGGGATAGCCACTGGCGCGCGGTCGGAGGAGAACAATATCTGCTTGTTGTTGTCGTAGAGGGAGTTGAAGAGGTGGAAGAGTTCTTCCTGGAACTTATCCTTCTTCGAAAAGAATTGGACGTCGTCGATTATAAGGAGGTCGTACTGGCGGTACTTCTCCTTGAAACGGTTTGCGGTGCCCGCCTGAAGCGAGTCTGTATACTCATTGCCGAAGCGATCGCTCGTCAGGTAATAGACCTTGCGGTTAGGATAGAGTTTCTTGTACTGATTGCCGATGGCTTGGATGAGGTGGGTCTTCCCTCTCCCGGTGTCTCCGTAGATGAAGAGCGGGTTGTAGGTAATGCCGGGACGATGTAGTGCAGCCTGAGCTGCCGTAAAGGCAAGCTCGTTAAAGGAGCCCACGACGAAGGAGTCGAAGGTATAGCGCGGATTGAGGTTATCGCTCTTATTTATATAGAAATCATCAAGAGGCAGCTCAGGAGTCGGAACGGGCGCACGGCGCGTCTCTTTGGGCTTGCGGGCCACATCCTTCACGATCGTGTACTCGATATTCCGGTACTCGTACGAGACCCCACGCAGTACTTTGAGCAGCAGCGTATTGAATTTCTTCAGGTACCAGTCCCGGAAGAAGAGGCTCGGTACGCCGATGTACACGATACCGTCCTCTATCTTCACGATGGAGCTTTCCCGGAACCACGTGTTGAAATTCGCGCTCGAGATGGAGAGTTCTATCTGGCTCAGCACGTATTCCCAGAGCTCGTGGGGGTCTGCGCGGTTTACCGTGCTTGTCGCGACCATAGTCATAGGCGATGAATGATTCGTGAATAATGCGTCGTATCTGCTATTTCCACCGCCTCTATCGTCCCGCAAGCGTACATCGTAGCAGTAGTATACGCGCCCTACAGCTCGTGGAAAGAGGCTCGCATTTCTTGCACATCCCGAGTCAACCTGGTACTATCCTGTGGACAACGTATGCCCAAGCGCACCTATCAACCGAAGAAGCGAAAGCGTGCTCGAACGCACGGCTTTCTCGCCCGTTCCGCCACCCCAGGCGGCCGCCGCGTGCTTCTCGCCCGTCGCCGTAAGGGTCGCGCGAGCCTCGCCGTTTCCCCGACCAAGGCTCCTAGCAAGTAAATAAGCCCTCCTATGCTGCCTCGCTCGCTGCGGCTCAGTAGGCAGGGATTCGCGCTCGCCGGAAGGATGCGGCGTATCTCGAGCGCGCACTTCTCACTCTCGTATGCTGATCATCAGCAGATCGGCGGCTCCGCTGTCATAGTCCCGAAGAAAGCCGTCAAAGGGGCGGTCGCACGTCACCTTCTGAAGCGGCGCGTACGCGCCGCACTCCTTCCCTTCAGCCGTCCGGACCGCGTCCTTATCATCTCTGCACGCACCGGGAGCGAAAAGCTTTCCTTTGCCGAGCTCGAGGCCGAGCTTTCTGAGCTCATTCGTCCTATAATGGGAACTACTACATGATCGCTTCGCTCTTTCACAATATCCTCTACGTTCCGATCTATAACCTCCTTATCTTCTTCACGGGCAGTATCCCGGGCGGAGACGTGGGAATCGCCGTCATCATCGTTACCATCATCGTGAAGCTGATCGTGATGCCACTTTCAATAAGCGCCGCGAAGACGCAGCGTCGGATGAAGCACGTCGAGCCGCAGATAAAGGCTATTCGCGAAAAATATAAGGACGATAAGCAGGCACAGGCCGCCGAGACGATGGCGCTCTACAAGAATAACGGCATCAAGCCGTTCTCAAGCATTTTTGCCGTATTCCTCCAATTGCCGATCATCATCGCGCTCTATATGGTGTTCCGGCACGAGCACTTGCTTACCGCGAATCTTTCGCTCATTTATCCTTTCATCACGCTCCCGGCCAGTATCTCCCCCTACTTCCTCGGCCTCTTCGCCACGACCGGCCACAGCATCACGCTGGCTGTCGTCGCAGCTGCCAGTCAGTTCCTCCAGGCGCGGCTCACCATACCTGTTCCTGAAAGATCTACGAGCGCAAAACCGTCTTCGAGCGAAGAGTTCGCGCGCGCGCTCGCACTCCAGTCCCGATTCATCCTCCCGGTCCTTATCGGCGTATTCGCTTACACCACGGGCGCCATCGCTCTCTATTTCATAACCAGCAGCATCGTCGCCGTCTTGCAGGAACTCTATTTGCGGCGAGTACGGCACATGTCTCCGGCAGAGCTCGTGACGACATAGCCGTAGGGTGTCGCCACCTCACATTCCCTTCGACCAGCAGCTAAGCCTGTTGAAAAACCCGAGATGCAAGGCGGAGCAATGAGAAATTCCCAGGCGTACTAAGGCGCACCCCAAGGGCACTTCCTAATTTCTAACTCGATTACTCGTAAGAAATTAGGGGCGTACGTGAGAATTTCGAAGCAGCGACAACACAGCAGGTCGGGGAATTTCAGCAGGCTTAGAGATCATACGCATATAAAGCCCCGCTACGCTTATCCGTGAAGAACAGCATATCTTCTGCCGGGTCTACCGAAAGAGCGACCGCATCCACCGATATCGCCCCGATCTGTGACGGGTCAACGACTAGTGTCGCCACGCGCCCCGTCAGATCTATCTTCCATATCCTGTCGGTGAAGGATGTGGCTCCCTGATACCAGTCATCGGGCAGATTCCCCGAAAGCCCGGTAGGAACGCCGCAGTATGCGGAGAGTCCGTTCGCCGCCCACGCACACTTCTCTGAAAGGGTCGCAACCGGAAGTGCGGTAGCTGAGTGGCTCGCTATGTCCAGAACAGCCAAGTGATAGACTCCTCCACTGATGTAACTATATATGACCTCGCTCCCAGATGGGCTCGGAAGAAGGGAGAGACCTTGTAGCGGCCCTAAGATACGGGTAAACGCCCCGGACGTCCTATTTATACTGAAACCATAGCCCCCGACCTCTGAGGCAGCCTTAGTAGCTGCGTACAGGTTTCCGCTGGTGGGATGCACGATGATAGAGGAAAGGAGCGAGGAGAAGAGGGTGCGCGACTTACTGCCATCAGCTTGCGCTATAGTCCCGACCGAGCCGGTCGTACCAGAGAAAAGCGTGAAGAGCGTGCTGCTCCCGGCGACGCTTGCTTGTACAAGATCTTGTTCAAGCAGGTATCCAGAACCTCCCGTGGCATCCAGGGCATAGGTACCTACGTGCTCGCTACCGTCGGCTGAGGAGAGGAACTGCGCGTACGCACGCGTACCGTCAGCGGTCCAGGAGGCCCTCTGTACGCCCGGCAAGGTCTTATTGCTGATACGCACCAGGGTACGCGCGTGCGCGGTATACGCATAGACGTTCCCGCTCGCGCGATCGATAAAGCGTCCCTCGACATCAGGTATCGTGGGCGGCTTTGCGAGGGTCGTGGAGGCGGTCGATGATGCATTAACCGCCGTATCAGTAGTCGGTACGCCCGGCAACTGGACATCTATTGCGCTCATGCCAAGCGCGATCGGACCGTCAGTTACTTTTACGAGACGCGGCGCGATATCCACCCCTGCACTCGATACGACTTCGTCGGTGCTCGGAAGATCACCACCCGGGGTAACGGTACCACTTCCGGTATTACCGAAAGGATTCCCTACCGAAAGCGTCGCTGCGCCTTTCGAAAAGATTAGGAAGTATATGCCGATAGCGATGCCGAGGACGACGATCACTCCCGCAACGATGATAAGTATGCGTCTCATAAGGTAGTAATCATATTATTTCGGCTTTCCGCAGCAGATAGTATTGAGCGGACTTCCCGTACAACATCCGTGAGGAATAGCGAGGTATCCGTTAGCCGTGTTGCATTTATTTATCGAGGTCGCGGTAGTCGAAGCGATCTCCGTATATAGCATCTGGCATTGGTCGCCGGTTTGCGGCACGTTAGCATTCGCCGTACATACGTTGTAGTTGTTCTCATCAGTAGCGCATTGCTCGGAAGCAGGGACGACTCTGTATGTCGAAACGTCTTTTTTTACGCATCGATACGTGATAGTCCCGTTGCTCTGCGTACATCGCGTAGCGTCAGCAGCCCTATCTCCTACATGCTCCCAGAGCATGGCATCTGATTCGGCAAATTGTCCGGGAACTTTGACCTGACTGAGCTGGCCCGGCTGTAGCTGGCTAACGTCGAGGGAGAGGTTGAGTATCTTAGGGTTGATGATTCCGAAGACGATGGCGGGCGAGAGAACGAGCACGAGACCTATAAGGGCATTCTGTATGAGCGATTTAGCGTGCTCGTTGCCCGACACGCTGCCTTTATTCACCATGAACTCGAAGCCGGCACGCATGATCTGGATCACGGCGATGACTGCCGCAGCACCTATGCAGAGCTTATAGAGCCCGTTGAAAAAGGTCGGCAGATTCGGACTGTTCGCCGCTTCGATAAAGCCAGGGATAACGTTGAGGGGAACGAAGGCGCTGGTTACGGGAGCGGAATCCACCTGTGTCGCTTGTTGCGGCGCAGCCCCTTGCGTTGCAGGAGCGTTCGTTGGCTTAGCTGCGGGAGCGGGAGTCGAAGCTGGCTGGCTGGCTGGCGTCCCGTTCGCCGGCTGGCCCTCAGGCACGGGCGCGACAGGCGCAGGTCTGGTCACTGGCCCAGAGGTCTCCTGTGCATAGCTTGCAAGCGGCGCACACATGCCTAAGAGAATGAGTATCTGAGCGGTGCCGAGCGCGATGGTGCGGAAGTGTTTCATGGTCAGAATCCGAATATGCCGGTACTTGCAGCCCCGAAGGAGACCGAAAGCGAGTTACCTCCGGACTGGATCGGCGCGCTCGACTGTGCTTGTATGCCGAGAAGCGCCGTTCCTTTGCCGTTTCCTGACGGGCGTACGGTTATATCTTGCCCTGTCTGGCTCGCCGTTCCGTTCACCTGCCAAGTGAGGCTTGGGGCGGTCGAGAAGTAATACGGTACGGCACGGTAGCTCTGTTCCGAATCCGTCAGGGTCGTCGCGCTCCCGAGCGCATTCTCGTAGCGCGGGCCGAGCAGCGGATCATTCTCGTAGATACGCACGGTCGGATCGGTAGGAGAGATGAGCGTGCTGGCTGAGCCGACCACGCTGCTATCCTGGCTCGCTACGGTGACCGATATCGTCGTATCCCGATAGCGCACCGGCGCGGTAGCGGTAAGTACTGACTTTCCTATGCCGCTCGAGCTCTGAAGGATCTGATCCCCGTTCTTCCAGGTATAGACGAGATTCTCGGGCGCGATAGGCGTTCCCGCACTCGTGCGCAAGTCTGGAATCGCGATAAGCCGCAGACGCCCTTCGCTCCCGATGAGCGGGCTGCCGTCGTAGAACGGATGAGTGCTTGAAATAGGTTCAACGACGAGCGCGACGTCGGCCGGATGTATCACGAGCTGCTTGGTATAGGTCTGCCCGTTCTGCACCGCAGTCACGGTGATAGTCGTCGTCTGACCCGGTCCTCCCACGGCGACGCTCGCGCTCTCAGCACCACTGCCCTTCTGTACGACCGTGCCGTTCACCGAGAACGTCACGGTGCTTGCGGAGAGGTCGATGAGCGTGCTTTGGGGAGTGACGGTCACTATCTGATACGGTTCAGGATACTGCGGGTCTATGGAAATGCTAAGTGGGTCGACATTACCGAACTGGGCATGCGCTGAAAGCGCCCCTAAGAGCAGCAAGATGCCTATGAAAGTGAGGCGTGCGCGCATTGCTCCCAGTATACCGCCTTATCTGCCCGGGAATGCCAGATTATACCCACTGAATCCCTGCTCGGCTTAGCAAGGCCAGCAACAGGAGGCAGTCTTAATTCACTCTGCTCGGTGCCTGACCATATCTGACCGCAGTCCCGTTATCCCGGAGGAATCTGAACGCCGACCGTATCTTTTCCGGGTAGGTCTCATCAGAACCCTGATCATTCTTTATCGTGATAACGAATTCTGCAGATTGCCAGGTGGAGCCACCCGCAAGCTCCCGTTCAGAATATTGCCTGTCGGCGAATCCGACCCCGGCGCTCCGCAGAAGCATTCTCGCCTTACCAAGGTCGCTCTCCGGAACGACGAACTCGTTTGCCTTAAGCTGTTCCTCTATACGTTGGTCCGCATTCGCCCTGGACTTCTGAACAGCTGTTTCTGCTTCTTCGTCCTCTTCGTCGGACTCCTGCATCTCTTCGTCTTCGCGCTCCCGTTGCTCGAGCGCTTTCCGGTCTTGCAGTGCCGCTATTACCTTCTCGCCATAATCGAACCTCCTCTGCGCATCGGCAACTTCGGCCATCTTCGCTTCTCGCTGTGCTTTTTCAGCCTTAATCACCGCTTCTTCCTCGTCACGTTTCCGGGAGTAATAGATAACCGTAATTACTCCAATTGTTATACCTGGTAGCGCGTCGAGAAACGGTACCAGCTCGATCACGAGAGAAATAAATGCAGTCGCAATTATTATGCCGGCGTGCCTGCCGGCAAAAAAGTTCACTCGCATCACACCGAACGCGACGAAAAAGAAACAGGATGCCAAAAATCCGACCAGGAATGCGAATGGGGCACCGAGTACGGTAAGGTCGAGCAGAAACTGAAAACAATCAAGGATGAAGGCGATGCCGACCAAGAACCCGGCGACCACCAGAGGGACCTTATACGAAGCCTTTCCCTTAGGGATCTCATTCCAAACCCGTCGCGCACGATTCTTGAAGGTGTCTGCCATCTTTCTCAGTATAACGCGGACGATTATCCCGTAACCGGGAATCTAACTACGCAACCTTAGTCTCCCCTTCTACCTCTGCTCGTTGCTTTTCTCGCTTGATAGCCAGGAGCTGCGACGGGTCGCTCGTTATGATCTGATCCTCAGTGTAGGAAGCGACTATCTTGATAGCCACGTGCTTGAGACCTGCGAAGAAGAGCCCCTCCCCCACTCCAGACTCCAGAAGAAGGAACTTCTCCTCGTCAGTCAGGTTGAAGGTTTCCTTGAGAATGTCGATGGTGGTCGGCGACTGCTTGAGAAGCAGCTGGATGGAAGAGTTCGTGAGGATAGGACGGCCATACGGGCTCCTGAGGAAGTCCTCCACATCCTGCGTGATGGTGGCAAGCCCTAGGTAGTACTTGCGGCCCCGTTTGGCGAGGCTGTAGAGGAAGGATGCCGTGTCTTCGGATTTCATCATCCACCACGCCTCATCGATTATAAGAAGGCGTTTCTTGAGTTCTTGGCGCACCGCATTCCATATGAAGTGCGTCACGATATACATGGCTATCGGCTTGAGCTCATCCTCCATGTCGCGTACCGAGAAGACGATGAACTGCTTCTTGATATCCACGTTCGTGGGGCGGTTCAGGAACCCTGCCCAGGTGCCGCGCGTGTATTTGGTGAGACGGGTGACCAGCGACTCGCTTCCTTCCATGCCGGAAAGCACGTTCTCGAAGTCCGAGAGAAGCGGCGGCTCCATGCCGTTGAAGTTCGCGTCCCCGGTGATGTCTTTCAGCGCGTATGTTTCGGAGATAGCGCGGTCGATGATAGCGTCCTCCTCAGGCGAGAGGCCGCCGAGCATGATACGGAAGAGGCCCACGAGGTTGATGATGTTCGAGCGGAGTATGTCGGCAGGTTCCTCGTCCTCTTTTACGACGGGCAGGTCGAACGGATTGATGTGGTTCTCGCTTGAAAGCGAAATATTGAACATGCGCCCGCCGGTCGCCTCAGCCAAGTATTCGTATTCCCGCTCCGGGTCGATGACGATGACGTCCGTGTCGAACATGAGCGAACGGAGGATCTCAAGCTTCACGGCGTAGCTCTTCCCGGAACCGGATTTCGCGAAGACCACTGAGTTGTAGTTCTCGAGCGAGAAGCGGTCGAAGAGAATGAGCGAAGCGTTATGACGGTTGATGCCGTAGAGGATGCCGCGGTCGCTCGAGAGGTCGAAGGACACGAACGGAAAGATACTTGAAAGGGGCGAGGAGTTGAGCTTCGAGTGGACATTGAGCTCGTCCATAGCGACCGGAAGCGTCGAACGGAAACCCTGTTCCTGTTCGAAGAGAGCCGGCTTCGTATAGACGAGCCTCGAGTCGAGGATGCCGCGTACGTCACCCTCGATCTTATCGAGCTCTTCCCTGCTTCCGGCATAGAGAGTCAGATACAAGCCGACGTCAAAGAGATGCTCCTGGGCCTGTTGCAAGCTATCGCGCAGCCCCTCAAGGTCCTGATAGGCCGTATCGAGCATAGGATCGCGCACCAATCCCTTCGCCTCGCGGGTAGCGATCTGGCTCTGGACTTCGGCAACTTTCTTCTGGAAGTTCCGGAGCGCCTGCGCCGTTTCCATCGGATGGATGAAGATGGAGACATCGAGTACCTTGTCGAGGTTCACGACGGGCGTAAACCAGCTGTCATTCAGGAAGCGCGGATATGAAATGGTATAGAAGGTACGGGATACTTTCTCGCCGAGCTCTATGTCGCGAGAACCGACCTTAAGGGCTGCGGGGGCGATGGTGTCCGCAAGCTCGAGCGTGCCTGCCGCATAGATATCCTTAGGGAGTACCGGCGCGATGGCGGGCTGATCCTTCTTGTCATTATTACGTCCGAGGAAGTCGAGAAGTGCCATAAGTTATTGCGTAAGGGGTATAGAGTTCTCCATGTCGCCCAGATTGAAGGAGCGGTACAAGAGCTCGATTATTTCCTCCGTGCCGAGCGGAACCGCGCGCAGTCCGGAAGACGCCAGCCCGCCTGCCACGAGCGACATACGCTGCTCAAGCTGAACACGCGTCTCCTCGAAGGAGGAGTCGGTTCCGGAGGCGTCGCTCGCCGCACGATGTCCGATGAATGGAAGGGTACTCGCGGCTTGTCGGATATTTACCACGCTGTACGGCACGACGATATAGAACGTCTTCGTCATGATATCCGCACCTTCGATGAAGTTGCGGATGAAGGCGATGTATTCGCGCAGCTGGATGCGCATAAGTTCGCTCTCTTGCACCTGCTCGCGTTCAGCTAGGAGATTGAGGTACGGACGGATATCCATCTTCCGGGAGTGGATGACTATCTGTATCGGGAAATCGAGCGTGTTCAGGAAGTTCTGGAAGCCGCCGATGATGGCTTTCTGCTCGTCCTCGGACTTGAGCGCGAAGTTCAGCGATGAGCACATCATGATGCCACGGTAGCCTCCGTCCTTGAGTATGACGACGCCATTGCGTACCTCCTGTACGGGAACGAACGATTGGGTTGATTTTGAGGTAGCCATGGCGATTATAGGGGTTCTTGAGGGACATTCCGGTCCTTGATGTCGAGTTCGAGCGCCAAGTCCTTCAGCTTGCTTGAAGACAGGCCGAGCTTCTCGCGTTCCGGCAGTGCAGCTGCGGGAGCTGCGCGCGCCACCGAGGTCTCCTTATCTTCTTTCCTCCAGAGGTAGAGTCGATCCTTCGTATAGTACGCGAAGCCGGCACCGAGTATATCCGTAAAGCTCTTATTATTGACCCGATAGAAGGCGAGCGCGCCAGTGAGCGCAGCGACCGGAATGGCGAGGATGATTCCGAGCAGGAGCGGAAGATACAAGAGCAAGACTACGCAGAGTCCTATGCCTCCTGCGAGAAAGATGAACTGCTTCAGCGTAAGCGGCCCGAATATCTTATCTTCGACTTCTATGAACTGAGGAACCTGATACTCCATGCTACCAGTATAACTGATAGCTGCTCATAGATAATAGGGTTTTCGCGAGCACGCGTTCACGTGCGAGGCGGCATCACTGGATCTGTTCCCGGTACGGGTCCGAACTATATTCTTTAGCCAGTGGCGGGTTTGAAGGTGAGGGAGTCGAAAGGGTCGGAGCGGCTATCCCTTGAGGCGAATTGCTCTGGACCGCAGTCTCCGCTGGCTTCCACTGCGCGGGCAGCTCTACCGGAAGCGGAGCGGGAATAGCGCGTGATTCGACGGGCATCGACGTATAGGGGACCGACGCAGTCTGGAAGGACTGTGCAGGCGAGGTCTGCCACGGGTGTGGCACGTCAGGCATAGTCCCCTGCCCGGACGTTCCGGTCGCGTATTTCTCCGGATGCCGGGCGACATCCATATCGGTTGCCATGGTACGTATCTCAGGCACAGGAGCTGAGGATGGGGCCGGGATAGGAGGAGCGGGCGTCTGCGGGACAAGATTGTACGACGGTTGCGTCTGAGGTTGCGGAGCTGGGGTTATGGGAGTCGTGGTAGGGGACGGCGCCGGAAGTGGATCTGGGGCGGGCTGGACTTGCGCTGCGGCGACTTGCATGACCGGTACTTCGACCGGCGTTGGCGCGCTTGCAGGCGGAGCTTTAGGAGCAGCTTGCGGCTCGCGAAGCTCCTGCTCGCGAAGCCTCTTGAATACCTGCTCGTTCACGTCATTCGTGAGTCCCTGAACTGTGTCCGTACCGATTCCGGCATTTCGTAAGTCCTGTACGAATTCGTCCGGAGTATCTACCCCAAGCAGCATGTATACGTAGGCGCGTTCAAAGGCGGCCGCTTGGTCGGCGTGGAGATTGTATTTCTGAGTCAGCCGGAGTGATACTGCATCGCGTTCGGGACTCGTGAGGAAGTCTCGGACAGGCGCTGGGAGTGCGCCCACAAGGACACTAACTTTCTCCTCGAATGAAAGGTCGTCGATGTTCGGTGAGTCGTCAGGCATACTGGGGATTATTGTACCTTAGTGGGCAGGCGCCGCATGATCTGCAGCATCGTGTGCTTCTTCGTGTGCTTCGTGAAGTTCATGCTCTATGTGCTCGAGCGTGTGTCCAGTATCGTGACCGCTTTCCTTAAGATATTTTAGTATCTTATCGAGGCCTTTCTCGGTAGGGTCTTTCTTGATCTCCTTACTTATCGCGGCGATTGCCTGCCTATTAGCCATAAACGTAGCATTTATAACCCTCTTGAAATGACGGTTATCTACGTTATTGAGAGGAGCGGAAAAAGGACCGCCGAGATTTGCTGCATAGCGTTGCTGCTGCTGCTTCGCATCCATCTGTATACGACCACCTTCGCGAGCGCTCTTTTCTGCCGCCCTAGCTGCAGCAAGCTTATTAGTCTCTTCCGTGAGCTTAGCCTCAGCCGCCGCTTCTTCTTTTTGGCGTTCTTCAAGTATCTTTTCTTGCGCTTCGAGGCTCTTCTTAAGACCTGGAATACCAGGGTTGTTTGTAGCAAGCCTCCGGGCCTCCTCCACTTTCTGTTCCTCTGCCTCTCTGCTGGTAACAGCATCTTGATGAGCCGAACTCGCCGCATTTGTCGCTTCCAGTTGCGTGGTGGTCTCTCCAGAGATCTTAGCGATGCGCGCTTCGTAATCCTTCTTGCCCTCCGTACCGCCCTTCAAGCTCTCTGCGTATTCGGTGCGCGCTTCTTTCGCCTTCTTTACGGAACCCGCGAAGCCACCCTTCTGCGCTCCGCCGAAGTCTATGCCGCCCAGAGCTTTGCCGCCGGCACCCTTGGCAGCGCCCTGGAACGCCTTAGTTCCGCGCAGGTCGAAGCTAGCCTTTGCCCCCTTGTCTCCGATGAGCGCGAGACGTCTGCCGGTCTCGGTCGCTCCAAGCCTTGAATTCCGTATGGCTTGCGAGAATGCGGAACCGCCGCGGCCGATGGTCTGCCGGGCACCCCAGGCACTAAGCCCGAGGGTCGCTCCACCCGTCATCTTGCCGGCCGTGCTTATGGCGAAGCTCGCGCCCGCTGCCCCGAATTTCTTCGCGGCAATGAGCGAGGCCATCATGAATCCGGTAACCAGAACGAATATCATGATGATGCCCATGACCGAGGCACCTGGCTGAGTGATGGCAGCAGCGAGGCTCTGCCGGGTATCGGATCCCGCGAAGCCATCGGTTATCTTAAGGCTCACGAATATGAGCAGTATCAGTATGGGGGCGAAGAACGACTGGTGTAGAAGAGTATTCCACCACTGCTCCCCCATCTTCTTGAGCGGCGGCACGGCCATGGCAGCGAAGCCTATGGGCGCGAATATCATGAGGAAGGTAAGCGTTATGGCACGTATGGCGAGCATGATGGCAGTCGAGAACAGGACTACGGCACCTATGGTCGCAAACAGAGCCATACCCACGAGCGCCGAAGCTTTTATATTCGGGTCGCTATTCTGACTCACCGCGTACATCGAGCTAAGGCCCGTGGCCTGCATGATATGCCCGGCGATACCGTAGTTCTCGGAACATTGCTCTGCTGTCTGTCCGGCCGTCCCCGATTCAGCGACGTTCCCGCTCGCTACTCCTGCACACGGGTCCGTATTCGCCTGGCTATAGAAGACGGCGGAGAGCACGTTCGAGCTATCGATGACCGCTTCAGCTGCGAAGAGGCTGAAGTTCATGAGAATGGCGAAGATGATAAGCCGCGGAAGCGCCTTCTTCGCGGTATAGGTATGCAGATCGAGAATGGTCGCAAGGCCGATGAATATGAATCCGAAGAGCAGGATCATGTTCCCGATGTCGCGCAGGATGCCCCAGGCGATGAGGAGGCCGGGCGAATTCCCCATGAGGTCCGAGAACTTAAAGACCGTCTTCACCACCACCCAGTTGAGCAACGTGCCGGCGATGCCCAGCATGAAGTTCGCTATCTCAAGAATGAGGTAGGCAACAGCACTTATTGCTCGTGAAACGACATCCGAAGCGGTGCTGATAGCCTGATTCGCCAGCCTCTGACCTGAGCTGACTTCCTCAGCCGGAGCAGCCTCTACGCCAGCTGCGTTGTAGTGATGTATCTGTTGCGGCGCAGTGAAAAGACCTTGGCTGTAGTAAGTATCATAGCTGCCATCCCCGTGGGTCATTACACAGCTGTAGGCATTCTGGACAGGTGTAAAGGACAGAGATACGACTCGGGCTGCCCTACACTTCACCGTGTCTCCCGCGGAAAAGATGGCACCGGCAAAATTTGGAACAGTACCTGCAGCTGTGGCCTTGAAGCCGCAGGTATATTTAAGTCCGACAAAGCCGAGTCCATTGCCAAAATTATTCGGAAGACAGCTTTCAGCAATATCATCCGGGATGTTGATGCTGGTATAGGTGGCCGGCTTGCTCCCGGTCCCGGTCCCGCTATCGGGGGTTATGTAATACAGGGCACAGTCCTTTTGTAGGCATGTAGGTGTGGATGCGGTCGATGTTCCTGCCGCATGCGCCACTGGACCCAAGAAGAAGATGCTTCCGAGCGCGAGAACGCCCAGATACAGGAGCGGAAGATTTTTTAGGGAAATCCGCATAGGAGTTCTTATCCGCCGCTCGTCGCGCACGACTTCTGAAGGTCGACCATCTGGCCATAGAGACTGTCGCTCGAAGCGCTCGATTCGGAGGCAGCTTCCTGCTCATCAGCGTCGTTGGGGGAAGTTTTCAGGTACCCGTTATATTCGATAGTGATGGCGCTGATAGCGGTAGAGTTGTTTGCGCTCAGTGACGTCTTGGTCGCCTGTATCTCCGAACTGATCTTGTCGATGGACGCGAGCGCCTGCGTCGCCTTCGAGATTGCCTTTGACGCCCGGTCGCTCGCCGCCGCTATCTCGGGACGTACTCCGCATTTCTGTTGCGCCGCTTGCGTTGCGCTCTGTATCTTCTCCCAATCCGCCTCGTACACGACGATGTTCTGTCTATCCAGCGTCAGCTGCTGCAAGATGCCGTCAGAAAGGCTCGTGTTGAGCGTAGTGTAGTCGCTGCCGTTGGTTGCTTGGCTCAGGTACGATGCTCCTCCCCCTGCCGACGGCTGGGACACGCCTGACAAGCCGCCGCTTCCAAGTACTTGGTTCACGAGCTGGCCCACAAGCGCGCCGACGATCTCGTTGATGGAGTCGGCTAGTTCGAGCTGACGGATACCCGAGCCAAGCGCACCTTCGAGCTGACTCTCGATGACGGATCCCGGCGTCTTGATCGAGTTGAACGGACACTTCTCGGTCAGCTTTAGCGAGATCGCGTCCGTCTTCGAGTTTCCGGTACTTGCCGGACAATCCCCTCTCCACGGCAGGAACCCCTTACCCCAACCGATCTCGTCCTTGCGTTGCTGCGCCGCCTGATCTATCTGCGCCCAGAGCTGATTGCTCGCGAGCTTATAGGCGCCGAACGGGTTGTTCGCCGGGTTCTGAGTCGCGGAGAAGAACGCGTTGAAACCGCCCTTAGAGAAGTCTCCTCCTTGCACGAAGGCCTTAGGATCCTGACTCTGCTGACCGAGCGTATAGTTGAGTCCCCAGCTCCCGGTCGTGCGATAGTATTCTGCTCTCAGCTGTTGGTTTATCTGGTCCTGGAACGGGGACGTGAGATTAAAGCCGGTCTGTTTCTGCACTTCCGTATTCAAGTGAGTGAAGAAATCGTCTGCGACCGCGTCCCCAAGATTTTGCAGGTTAGCCTTCAGATCGCTCACGAAGGCAGGAGAGCCTTGGAAGCCGGAATTTATCCAGTTGACGGTGCTACGCGTTATCGATTGAACGGCAACCTTGGCAACGCTCCAAGCTATCGCATCGAGCGAGCATTTTATAGTATTTTGATATGAGGTATTGGCTGCAACGGTAGTATTGGCGGCTAGGTTCGCGGTTTCAATGAGGCCTAGCGCCGCATCATGCACAGGGAAGCCGCTGGCTACTCCCGCAGCGTCTACTGCTGTTCCGCCTGCCGCTCCTCCCACCGCAGCTCCGCCTCCAATCAATGCAGATAAACCGCAAACCGCAGCTGACCCGGCAGCTTGGGCTGCTGAGTCACTTATCACGTTCCCTCCTCCCCCTGTCTGCGCATGCGCCGTAAGCGGCTGGTACGCGAATATCGAAGAAATCAAAAGAGTCGCCGCTAAGAACGCACCCAGCTGATGTCGTATATGCGTAGTCATGGTCATGAGTTCTGCAGGCGTGCCAGTCCGATGAGTAGGTACCCAGGCTCGCCTTCCTGCGGTTCGCCCCCTACCAGGATCACGTTTGCGAGAGAGCTTAGGGCTGCAGAGAATGATCCTGCCGAACCGGTATAGGTCGATAGTGCGCCCATAGTCGCAAGCGGATCTTTCTCATAGTCGCTGACTATCCTCGTCGCTTTCGCGAGTTCATCCAAAGAACGTACAAGTTTCACGTGTGAATCTACGAGCGATGGCGGTACCTGCGCGTCCCGCAGATCCTGCGCCATGGCCGCATATGCGTTCGATACCTTCACGAGTTTCGAAGCCGCGCTCTTGTCATTTTCTTCGATGACCTTCCCTATGAGTAATAACGGATTTCCTCCGTCATCTTTAATATCGTGCGCTCCCAGAGTACTTTCTACGGTAGCTGCATATTGCAAAACGGAAGTGGAAGTATTGGTATGCACCGAAACCGAAGCATAGGTCGAGGACAGTGCTTCCCCGGCTTTGGCGCTGAACTCGCCTAGTAGTTTTGTGACAAGCGCTTGTTGCGCTTCCTCAGTCATTGGCTGCCCATTGCTTGCCGCGACATATTCCTTGAGGAATTCTTTGGAGAATTCGTCCGTGATGCTGCCTGGAGCAGCTGCAGTAACAGGAATATCGGCGTCCGTGAGAGTAGTCGTTCCCTGCTGGTCTGACGGAAGCTGTGAGGCGAGGGCATTCGGAGTCAGCAAGCCTCTACGGGCTGCGTCTCCGTCGGATATGCCGTCGCCGTCAGTATCTGCCTTGTTAGGATCGGTTCCATAGAGGGCCTCCTGCCAGTCAGGAAGACCGTCCCCGTCTGTGTCTTTCGAGGCATACGCCTTCAAAAGTGCATCGGTCGACTCAGCACTCGCGGTCTTGCTTGAAAGGAAGGAAGGACCTGACAGGACATAGGAGGCCGCAACGAATAAGAGCGCCAATAGAGATGCACCACCAATGCGAAGCGTACGTTCAGAAAGTCTCATAAAAGCTAAAGAAATAGTAGCATGAACGCACAATTAAGACGGAATACCCTATATAGGATATGTGCATTACTTTCTGAGCTTTCGAGCCGTATGTGCGAGCCTCTTCCAGGACGCCAAATCCACATCCTCCGATCGCGCGTCAGGCATCACCCCTGCCTCTTGGAGGAGCGTTTTCGCTGCCTCGCCAGATACGAGCGCTTCGAGATTCTTCGCTAAGCGCTTGCGCTTATGCGCGAAGCCCGCCTTAAGCACCTCGAAGAAGGCTTCTTCGTCTGCAAGGCTTTCAAAGCAGTCGCCACGAATGTCTTGTATGGAGAGTACTGCAGAGTCGACGTTCGGCGCGGGGCGGAAGGCTCCGCGCGGAACTGTAAAGGCGTATGTGGGCGTACCGTACGCCTTTACCGAAAGCGAGAGGATGCTCTCTTTCCCGCGCGACCGCGCGACACGCTCGGCAACCTCCTTCTGTACCAGGACCGTCATCGAATACGGTTTGTGAGGAGCGGTGAGGAACATGCGCATGATCTCCCCGGTTATGTAGTACGGGATATTCGCGACAAGGCCATAGGAGCCTGTAATACGAGCGGGATCGAAGGTACGGATGTCCGCATGGACAAGCTCAAGCCTTCCCTTTTCGATCTCATCCGCGAATGTTTCGGCAAGCTCGGGGATCAGTTGATCGTCCGCTTCGACCGCGATTACTCGTGCCGCCTTCGCCAGTAGCGCACGGGTGAGCATACCGGTCCCGGGACCTATCTCGAGCACCGTCGCGTTCTCTGGAAGATTCGCAACCATAACGATGCGCTCCGCGATCCTCGGGTGCATGAGAAAGTTCTGTCCGAGTGATTTCTTAGGATGTCCCATGTCTCTTGAGTGTGCTCAAAAATCCCTCAGATGCAAGGCGCGAGAAGTTCGACGAATGAGCCGTACTCCGCCGTACGGTGAAGAGGAGAACTGAGCGGCAACGCAGCAGATGAGGATTTTGGAGTATACTCACGCCTCGATGATGTTCTCCGCGCCGTATTCATCCGCTTCGTCGTATTCGATAAGGAGCGGATCGATGTCTCGCAGGAACGATGACGGTTCGGAAAGGTAGTCCGTACCGTAAATGCGACGGATGCGCGCGAGCGTAAGGATAAGTCGCTTCTTGGCGCGCGTCACCGCGACATAGAAGAGACGGCGTTCTTCTTCCTCGTCCCGATTCTCGTCCGAAGCATTGCCCATGCCTTCGTGCGGGAAGAGACCTTCCTCAAGTCCGGTCACGAACACCGTATCGAACTCCAGCCCCTTAGCCGCATGCACGGTCATGAGCGTCACGCCCTTCTTCTTCTCACCGCTTTCGGTCGGGCGATCCATCTCGTCCTGGTCTCCGGCGAGCGCTGCTTCTGCAAGGAATGCGCTCAGGCCTTCGAGTCCCGGCTGTCCGTCATGCCGGCTCGCGAGCGTACCGAGCTCTTTCGCGTTCTCGAGCCGTTCCTGTCCGTCCTCGCCTTCCTTTAGGAGTGCACTTTCAAGTCCGCTGCGCTCGATCACGAGCTTCACGAACTCGGAAGGCACGAGCGTCTGCGCCGCTTCCTGCAGTCCTCCCAAAAGCGCCTCAAAGCTATCTATCTTGGCCCTGTCGCTCGCGCGAAGCTCGTCCCGTTTGCCGGCCAGGAGCTTCCCGAGCGTCACCTTCCCGATGCCGCGCGGCGGCGACTGGACCGCGCGCATGCGATCAACTTCCCGGCTCGGATCAAGCGCGAGCCGTATCCACGCCAGTACGTCTTTCACCTCCTTCCGATCGAAGAAGCGGGTGCCGAGGAGTCGATACGGAATGCCCGCGTGTAGGAACGCTTCCTCAAGCGCACGCGATTGGAAATTCGTTCGGAAAAGCACCGCGATCTCTTCGGCTCTCGTACCTCTGTCGAGCGCACGCGCCGCTTCGCGTGCTACCCACCGCGCTTCCGCCTCCGCATTTGTCGCCGGATGTATCTTGATCCGTTCGCCGTCCGGGTTATCGGTGACCGCATGCTTGTCCTTGCGATTGCGATTCTTCTCGATTATTTCGTTTGCTGCGCTCACGATGGTCTGCGTGGAACGGTAATTATGTTCGAGCACGATGTGCTTCGCGTTCTCGTACGTCTCTTCGAACTTTAGGAGGTTGTCGATAGTCGCTCCGCGCCAGGTATATATCGACTGATCGATATCGCCCACGACGAAGAGGTTACGCCTGTCTCCGGCGATAAGGTGCGCGAGCTTCCCCTGGAGTTCATTCGTGTCTTGGAACTCGTCGACATGCAGATGGCTGAAGCGCTCCTGCACGCGAGCGCGCACCTCTTCGTGCTCCTGGAGGAGCCGCACGGGCAGCACGATGAGGTCGTCGAAGTCGAGCGACTTCTCGCGCTTCAAGGTCTCCTCATAGCGTATCCACGCTTCAGCGACGATGCGCGAACGGAAACTCTCTCGTCCGTGCTTCTCGCGGAACTGCTGGAGCGTCTGCCCTTCCCCTTTGGCCCTCGAGATGCGGCCGAGTATCGCGCTCGGCGGCACTTCCTTCGGATCGACGTCGAGCGCCTTGAGCGCTTCGCGTATCGCGCTCTTCGAGTCGTCGCGATCGTAGATAGTGAAGTGACGCGGAATGTCCATCACGCTGCCGTAGGTCTGCAGAAGTTCCCGGCCCAGCCCATGGAACGTAGCCACGAACGGAAGACCGTATGCGCCCGGCCTGCGGTCGCGTCCTGATTCGACCTTGAGCAATATCTGGAGACGTTCGCGCATCTCGCGCGCTGCCTTGTTCGTGAAGGTCACGGCGAGGATGCTCCCTGCAGGTATTCCCTGCCGTATGAGGTGATAGATGCGGGTGGTAAGCACCGAGGTCTTTCCTGACCCCGCTCCTGCGAGGACGGACACTGGTCCGTCGACGGCGAGTACCGCTTCCTTCTGAGCCGGATTAAGGTGCGAAATATACTCAGGAGGAGATGAGGACATATGCTGACTATACAAGAGCGTCTGAGGTATTGGAACGTGCGCGGCGCACGAGCCAGCACGCGAGCGCACTTGCGAATGTATAAAAGTCGAACTCCGAGAAACGATCACGTCCCTCGGAGCCCAATCCCTGATGCTGGCTAACTCCAGTCGCCCTCGACGTCCCGGCACGTGTGCCAGGCGAAACCGCACACCAGCAGATGCCAGCCTAGGAACACAGCGTCGAACGCCAGGGCGACCGAATCATGGCGCGGATCGAGGGACGCAATGGTGACGAAGGTGGAAAGCGTGAATCCCAGCAGTCCGAGCCACGCGTGTTCACCGATCTCGTCATGCGTGCCGATTTGGCGAAGCCGGTGGCTTAGATAGAGGGACGGCACGAAGAGAACGAGCGCCGACCCGATAAGATACAGGGTCACGGCAGTTCTCCCAGTTGTTTTGCCATTATATTCATACAACGAATATGGACAGTCAGTCAATAATCGGGTCTTCATACGTTCTCCACACTTCATCAATTGTCAAGAATTGACCCGCATCCTGGCCACGCTATACTTGCCAGGTTGATTGATACGACCGTACTCAAGAAATGGCCTAGGTAAGCCATTTTTGTATTCTGAAGATTGTCTGAAGAACCCTCACCCTGTTTATTTTAAAGACCCCGAATCCTTCCCGCCACATGCCTTCGGGCACACGCAGGAACGCATATAAGGCTCTAGCGGTTGCCGGCTCATCGGCGCTTCTCCTGGGTACGATTTCGCTCCTCTCTCCCTCGACGCTCGGGGCATTTTTTCCGTTCGCTATCACGCACGCAGCTGATGGCGATACTCCGCTCCTCCATGACCCGTCTCTCAACCTGCTCGAGGCTGCAATAAATTCTGATCCTAATCCGACCAAGGGCGACACGCTCCTTTCCCTCTCCGAAGGTTCGGCACTCATGAATACCTCAGGCCCTGACGGAACCATTCCTGCGGGTACGGCAGCCGAGAATCCTTCCGTAGGAGCCATTTCCGTATATACCGTCAAGAACGGCGACTCTATCTCGGGCATCGCTGATCACTTCGGCGTTTCCGTGAACACCATCCTCTGGGCGAACGACCTCACTACCAAGAGCACCATCAAGCCTGGCATGTCGCTCGTGATCCTGCCGGTCTCGGGCACTCGTCATACGGTAGCCGAAGGAGAAACCCTTTCATCGATTGCCACGAAATTTCATGCCTCTACAAGCGAGATCGCAACTTTCAACGGTCTTGATACCGATGCGACCGTCGTCGTAGGTTCGACCCTGATCATTCCAGGAGGTGAAGCGGCGAATACTACTGCTCCTGCGCCTGCCAAGAAGAGCAGTGCAGCATCAAAGCCCGCTGCGACATCTGCGAAGAAGACGACAAGCAAGAGCACGACGAAGACTGGCAAGGACATCGGGGCAGCGTCCGCCGGTAGCGGCTACTACGAGAATCCTGTTCCTGGCGCGATCCTCTACCAGGGAATACACGGCAATAACGGCGTCGACCTTTCCGCACCGAGCGGCACACCGATACATGCAGCAGCAGATGGCACCGTCATCATCTCGAAGGCCGACGGCGGATGGAATGGCGGTTATGGCTCCTATGTCGTCGTAAGCCATGCCAACGGCACGCAGACTCTGTATGCCCACATGAGCAAGGACATCGCGACCGTAGGCGAGACCGTCTCGAAGGGCGAACTTCTGGGCTACGTAGGCGAGACCGGCGAGGCTACCGGCAATCACCTCCACTTCGAGGTCCGCGGCGCGAAGAATCCGTTCGGCTACTCGTGCACGCTGATGAAGAAGTGCTACTAGAGGTTCTCGAGGTTCTTTTAGTGCAATTCTCTCCCCATTTCCCTGCTCCACTTCTCACGAATCGCACCAAGGTCGTTGTAGTATCCGTGATCAAATCCAGGCATGGGTTTGTATATTTTTATTTCAGACCACAAGGTCGCTTTTTCTAGGTACGGTATAGAGCGTGCAACAAGTTCTCGCGTTGAAAGCCAGTAGCGCTCGTCTGCAAATGGCCGTAGCGATCGTTCCTTATCTGTAGCAACCGTGCTGACTTCAAAGAATACGGAATGCACCAGGCCGTCCGAATTCTCTGCAAATATCCGCATACGTTCCCGCAGCTTAAGCTTTGCGCGTGAATAAGACCGCCAGTACTTAATGTCGTATGGATCGCTCAGAGAGCCGAAGGCGCACGCCGTGATTGGTATCGGTCGGCGTTCCTTATTAACGCAAGCAAGTAAAGGAAAGAAGACGTTCTCGAACGTTTTAATATTAGACGCGAGAATCTCGTCATCAATACCATCCTCGTCCTTATCCCATTCAGGAATCCCCTCAGCTTCGAATTTAAACATCCCCACCGGATGGATGAAAATTATTTCACCCACCTCCTTTAATGAGATTTCTCTAATGCTTACCTCAACTGCTTTCGTTTCGAGCAGGTCGACAATAATGTCGTCCGGTCTTGTCGATTCCATCGCTCTACGTGAGATCCCGATACACTTCGTTTTGGGTTTCTTGCTGAAGTAATCCATATACGCGCGCCCGAGCGTGCCACTTGCGCCTGACACGATGACCAGTTTATTTTTCATTCCGCGAGCGTATCGCAGATATTTGACTTACTAAAATAAATGTTGCATTCAGTACAATAAGTAAAATATATTTTTACTTCTGCTATGCTAGATAAATGGATATATTGAAGCCGAAGAGTATAGAAGAAATGGTCATCTCCCTTCTACGGCAAGGACCCCTATCGAATGCTGAACTTCTGGCGAGCGTCCGAATCCAACGCGGCGTACTTACGAAACAAGGATTCTACGCAGCACTTCGAAAGCTTAAGAAAGAGGAAATCGTAGTCGTATATAAAAAAATCACCGCACTTAATGCAAGTTGGATAGAGCGCATGCAGCGATTGGTCGAGACCATGCGTGACTCTTATGTCGGGAGCGACCAGGCCCGCATCACTGACTTGGCAGATCGTGAAAGTGTTTCGTATGTATTCCTGAACATTCGCCACCTTGATGTCTTCTGGGGTCACGCCCAGAATCTGCTCATAAGTGCTGCCCCGAAGGGAGCCGCCCTGCTTGCTTACGACCCGCACTACTGGTTCTATATCGCGCGCAAAGAGACAGAACAGGAACTCTTGAAGCAAGTCGTATCAAGCGGACGCCAGTTTCTCATGACGGTCGGCGGCAATACGAAGCTCGATCGCTCCATCAAGGCAGATTTTAAAACGGATATGCAGCAATACCACATTAATCGTGCATTTGAACGGAATACATACTATGTAACTGTCATTGGAGACTTCATATTAGAAGTGTATCTAGATGCTTCGGTTGCGCGGACAGTCGAAGATATTTACGCGCTAGGCTCTGTAGACGCCGAAACCAAACTTGTGGATCTGCTTACAAGACGCAGCAGAAACCGATTACGCATATCCAGGAATTATGCTCGGGCGGAGCAGATACGGACACGTCTCAGCAAACACTTTTATATAAAGAACGAGGCTTAGTCACTCGAATCCGAACAACCCACGCGGACGATACTGGAGCGCTTCAAGTATGTGTGGAGCTTCCACGCTGTCGGAGTCCGCGAGGTCGGCGATGGTGCGAGCGACACGCATGGTCCGGTGATAGCTGCGCGGCGAGAGATTGAGCTTCTTGGCAGATGCAAGTAGGGCGGCATTGGCCTCACTCGTGAAGTAAGACTGTTCTTCAAGCTCGCGCGAGGTAAGGCGTCCGTTCACCGCATCGTCTCGTTCCAAGCGCCGCGCCATCCGACTACGCGCCGCCTCTACCCGCGCCCGTACTATCTCTGACGGCTCGCCTTCCCCGAGACTCGCTAATGTCTCGTGCGGAATGTGCGCGACCTCGACCCAGAGGTCGAGACGGTCCGCGATGGGGCGTGATATCTTCTTCGCCTGCTTCAACGCCTGACGCACGGCGACTTCCGCATCTGCTGAAAGCGTTTCTGCCGGATTCATCGCGGCGACGAGCATGAAGTCGGCGGGGAATACTATCGTCGCCTTCGTTCTCGCCACGGTGACCATGCGGTCCTCAAGCGGCTGACGCAGCGCCTCAAGCGCGCGTGCGTCGAACTCCGCGAACTCGTCCAGGAAGAGTACTCCATAATGGGCGAGCGTCACTTCGCCCGCGCGCGGATAGGCTCCACCGCCCACGATGGCGGTGTGCGAGACCGTGTGATGCGGCGCACGGAAGGGCGGCCAGCGGAGCAGGCCGCCCGCAGGAAGTGCACCTGCCGTCGAATGTATGGCGGTTACCTCAAGGAGCTCGTTCTCCGAAAGTGCCGGGAGTATTCCCGGGAGTGCGCGAGCGAGCATGGTCTTGCCGGTACCGGGAGGGCCATAGAGGACGAGATTATGCCGACCCGCGGCCGCTATCTCAAGCGCGCGCTTGGCACCTTCCTGTCCCTTCACATCCCTGAGGTCGATTGCCGGAGGACGCACATCTGGCAGTGGCGAGCGTTCTGCGGCCACGAGCTTCTTCTTACCGCTGATGTGTTCGACTATCTGCCGCAGACTTTCAGCCGCATAGATCTGTACGCCCGGTACGAGAAGCGCTTCGAAGGCGTTAGCAGACGGCACGAATACGTCAGCGATACCTTCTTGCTTCGCTCGTATGACTTGTGCGACCGCGCCGCGCACGCTGCGGAGCGTTCCATCGAGCCCGAGCTCACCCGTGTAGAGCGCGGGAGTCTCCGGAAGAGTGATATCTCCGGCTGCAGCCAAGTAAGCGAGCGCCAGCGGCAGGTCATAGTGAGAGCCTTCCTTCTTGAGGTCAGCCGGAGAGAGCGAGAGGATGATGCGTTTATTCGTGGCCTTCGGCGACTTGAAACCGGCGTGGCGTATGGCGCTTGAAATACGGTCTCGAGCTTCTTCCACCGCCTTGTCCGGCAACCCCACGACCGAGAACGCATGCAGGCCGCGCGATAGATCAGCTTCGATGGTCACAAGCTCAGCGCCAGCGCCCACTGGTTGCGCAGCGAAGACGCGAGCATAGCCGCCTTTCTCCTTATTTTTCTTATCGGTTTCTTCGACACCTCCCATACCTCCATTTTCCAGAACAAGCACCCTCGAAGTGTCTTAGTAGACTGTGGAAATCACAGAATATACTTTATAAAAAATACATCGAGTCCTCTTTAGAGGACTCGATGTATTTTCGTTTGAACCGATACTTAACTTGCAGCAACTATTTCCGGTTCCTTATATTCCCGAGAAAGCACGCGATACGCATGCACGACGGCAAGAGCTGAGACGGGCAAGGTTACCAGAAGCCCTACGATAAGCGCGATGAAGCCGACGATATTTATACCCACAAGCGCAAGTCCGAGTAAGAACATCCGCCAACGATTCCCTTTCGTGATCGCGCGGCTGCGCTTGAGCGCGTCTACAGGGCCGAGACCGTCCTCGATAACGCCATAAAGCGCAAAGCCGAACATGATGCCAAGGATGATACCCGGGACGATGAGCAGAATGAAGCCTATGAGCAGGATTACCGTGAGAAGGATAGACGTCCCAACGAACTTCAAGTATGGAGATGGGTGCCACAGAGTGCGTACTGAGACGTCGGACACCACGTCATGCGCTTTCAGGAAGAAGGAAATCTTTCCCATGCTTACGAGGAACGTGAGTGCCATACCGGCTATCGCTGAGATGATCGCAACGACGGTCGACTCCGGTCCGAGCACGTATGCTCCGCCGACTTGCAGCATCGACTGGAATCCGCTTATGAGCATGTTGACGAGCAGGAGAAGTACGCCGACGCCGATGAATATCCACGGGCGAGTCTTGAAGGTGTTCCATCCAGACGTCAGGCACTCTTTTACCGAGAGGGTGTACATATGATTATCCGTTCATATGCGCCTTGCAGGTCTTTGCTGACGGGTCGGCGTTCAGCCGATCTTCCTCGATGGCTTCGCCCGACACTGCGCATATGCCGTAAGTGCCCTTTTCAATGCGTTCAAGCGCAGCGAGGACGTCGTTGTAGCGTATCTCGAGCTCCTTGAGTATCGCCGTATTATCGCCGAAATGCTCTATGAGGTCGGCACGATCGTTGGGGTCCGCCTCGAGCCCGGTTTCCTGAGGCACTGGTTCCCAATCGTTCGGGTTCGACGGATTACGCCTTCCTACGCTCTCAAGCTCGGTCTCAAGGACCTTCTTTTCGTCTTCAAGCCGCCCTTTGTATATGCTGGTGTCGTTCATGACTGAAACTGTAGCATGGCCCTGCCCTGCCAGCACGGGAATCCACTAATTCCCTGAGGCAGGACTAAGTCGGGCGATAAGCGCGGAGAATGCCGCCTCGTCGCGGGCGATGATAAGCGTATCCTTCCCGTGATAGCCATAAAGTAGGAGACTGCGTCCTTGTGCATCTCTGAGCACCCGCACGTCCTGGTTGGCGACGACCGCGTCCGAGAAATAAGGAGACGCTGGTGCAGGAAGGGGGGCTGCTGTCGGAGTGCTACTCGACGTCGTTGCGACCGACGGCGTGATCGCCGTCGGATACGGTGGGAAGAGTACTGCCAAGTCAGTTGCCATCGTCGGTTCCCAGGCCAGCATGCCCGCGAATGTCCGTTCATAGGAGTTTACGCGAAGCACCAAGAACGGTTTCGACTCGCTTCCTGCGTGTATGGCGCCCACGGTGCTCGTCGTATCGATATTGCGCAGGAGGATGTCAGGCGCCGGAAGCGCGAACGCTGAAATGACCGCACCCCCTGGTTGCGGGATCGAAGCCCCGGTTGTCCCAGGTTGCGAGAGGTATGTGATCACGACATTGCCGGCGACTGAGGCGCCGCCCGCTACGTCCGCGATATTCTGCATGAGCGCGCTGCCCGTGCCATGCACTTCCACGCTTTCGTCGAAGGCCACGAGCGACGGAACACTTGCGACAAACGGGGCGGATGCGGGTCTATTCATGAATACGACGACCGCACCCGCGATGATGCCGATACCCAAGATCAGTAGCACGACTCCGATGACTAAGCGCGGCTGGATGCGGCGCGTCGGCTTCAGGCTCTGCACGGCGGGGGCGTCGTTCTGGGCTGCAAGTACGGAAAAGGTCGACGCGTTCTGCCGGTCGATGCGATCAGCGAAGTCGGAGCTGAAGGTGTGGAGCGGTGAAGCTAGTGGAGCAGGTACCACTACAGGCGCAGGTACCGGCTGCGGGCGCTCTGCTGCAGGCGTAGCAGAAGACAAGGTCGCTTTGAAGGCAGCTTCCGAAGGGTTGAAGACAGGCGCGGCGGTTCGCAGTAGCTCCGGCTCCTGTAGCGCGCTCGGAGGTGGCGACACTATCGCTTCTGGTACCACTCTTGGTTGCGGCGCAGGTTGAGGTGCTATTACAGGCGCAGGCTCCTGCACTGCCGGAACGGATGCTTGCAGAGGACTTGGTTCCGTACCGTGGCTCGCAAGCTTAGCACGCAGGCGTGCGAGCACGGCCTCGCGTCCTGGATCCGGAGGCAGCTCTACGGCCGGCGCAGGGATTGGAGTAGGAGCCGGTGCAGGAGCCGGCATAGGCACAGGAGCCTTAGGCAGATCCGGAATGACATTTACCCCTGCCTGCGGCATGAGCGGCGTCTTTTGCGGCTCCGATTTCGAGACGAAGATACCATCCGAGTCATCTTTGGATAGCGTGACCATTTCCTGCTCGAATTCCTTCGGAGAGACGGGATCGTTCTTGTGATCCACAGGTGATGCGTCGAATTCAGGAAGCGTCACTGCCGCATCTTGAACGTCTGGAGTCACGGTGGGTGCAGAAGATACTGCGGAGGCGGGCGACTGCTCGGCCTTCGGCGGGATCTTAGAGAGCTGCGCGACGTCTTTGGCGTACGTGCGTATGTACTGCGACGGGTCGTCGGGCGGAGTAAAGGTGCCGTCTGTCTGTGGCTTCACGTCGTCAGCATTCATTTCCCTCTATTCTACATGCAGGGCCCCCTTGGCGGGGGCCCTGCATGTGTACTGACTATGATCCGAGGGCCTGCTAGCGCTGCCCTATGAGAAACTTTTTCGGATCGTCGCACATATCCGTGAAGGCATGCGCCGCTTCCTTGAGCTTCGCGCTTGAAGACTTCCCGAAGGAGATTACTTCTACCTGGCAGCCCATGTGCATGTCCAAGTATTCGATGAGCGGTACAAAGTCACCGTCACCGGTCGCAAGTATCACCGTATCAAGCTTGGGACCGAGCTTAACCGCGTCTATAGCGATGCCTACGTCCCAGTCCGCTTTCTTAGCGCCGTCGGAGAATATCTGAAGGCCTTTCACCTTCGTCTCGATGCCGATCTTCGTAAGCGCATCGAAGAAAGCCGATTCGTCCCCGCTTTCCGTGGAGATTACGTAGGCGATAGCACGAACGAGCGTGCGGTCCCCCACCGCCTCTTTGAGGACATTGGCGAAGTTCACGCGGGTCTTATAAAGATGCTTTGCGCTATGGTACAGGTTCTGCGTATCGATGAATACGCCTACGCGCTGTGCCGGATGTTTTATGACTGCCATATGAAATGAGTTATAGGAGCAGGAAGGGCTGCATGCCAGCAATCCTGCGAACCTTAAAATAATTATGTAAACCGTAACGGTGTGTTACAAGAGTATTCTAACACTTACAAAACGTTCCGATACGCCTAATCTGCATGGAGCGAGGTGTTTTAAATAAAAAGGGTCAAGCGTAATGCAGCGAAGCGAAATGCACTTTTTATTTAAAATTCCGAGCGGAACTTTACTTCTTGAGGCCCAGCTTCTTTATAAGAGAGCTGTACTGACGCTTGTTATTCTTCTCCAGGTAGCGGAGATGCGTGCGACGGTCAGCGACCATCTGCAGGAGTCCGCGGCGGGAGTGAAAATCCTTCTGATTCTTCTTGAGGTGGCTCGTAAGCTCCTCGATCTTGCGGGAAAGGATACCGACCTGGACTGCGGCTGAGCCGGTGTCCGTAGCATGCAGCGCCGTGTTCTTAATAACGGCTGTTTTTACGCGTTTTGTAAGCATTGAAGGCATGGTACCACACCTTGATTAATCACGCAAGGGTGTTCTAGTTTCAAGCTCCGATGGCAGTCTGGGACAATGTTGAGAACTCTTTAGAACAGCTTTCCTCCAACAATAGCCTCGTCCCTATCGGGACGTATTAGAATTACCTTCCCATTTTCGTCAGGTACTCCCAAAGTAAGAACTTCTGATTCAAATGGGCCGATCTTTCTAGGGGGAAAATTAACAACTCCCAACACTTTCCTGCCAAGCAACTCGTCTTTTGTATACAAATCGACTATCTGAACTGACGAATTCTTTACACCAACTTCTGCACCAAAATCTATCTTTAGCTTATACGCTGGCTTCTTTGCTTCTGGGAAGTTGTTAATTTCTACTATCTTACCCACACGGATATCTAGCTGGAGAAAGTCATCAATGGTTGCCAGGCAGTAAGTGTAGCAAATATTGCTGGGAGAGTAGGTTTGGAAGCACTTCGCACAATACGCAGTGCGATATACTTAGTCCATGAACGCTGAGCAGATGAAACGTGAATTCCTCGAATACACGGAAATCGAGCGTGGCCGGGCCGTGAAGACCATTCAGAACTACGACCATTACCTCACTCGCTTCTTCAAGCAGATGCAGATAGCCAGTGTGGGTGATATTACCGAAGACAAGGTCCGCGAGTTTCGCCTGTGGCTCAATCGTCAGCCCGGTACGAACAAGGACTCCATGAAGCGCAAGACTCAGAACTACTACCTCATCGCGCTGCGCGCCTTTCTCAAATATCTGCGCAAGCGTGGCATCGAAGGTCTGTCCCCTGAACGCATTGAGCTTGCGAAGGTTCCTGACCGCCATCTCGATCTGATTTCCTCTGCTGAACTCGACCGCTTGCTCAACTCCGCTGACGGTACTGACGAGCGGGGGCTTCGCGATAAGGCCATACTTGAGCTCCTGTTCTCTACAGGGCTGCGTGTTTCTGAGCTCTGTTCGCTCGACCGCGATCTTGATCTCGCGCGCGACAGCTTCCCTATCCGGGGAAAGGGAGAGAAGGTGCGCGTCGTCTTCCTTTCGGACGCGGCCAAGGATGCGGTCCGCGCATATCTCAAAGCCCGGAAGGACCTCGAAGACGCGTTGTTCGTGAATGTGCCTCGTAGCAGGACTATCAAGACCGCACCGTCGCGCCTCACTCCCCGCTCCATCGAGATGATGATAAAGATATATGCCGCCAAGGCCGGCATCACGAAGAAAGTCACGCCGCACGTCATGCGTCACTCATTCGCCACCGACCTGCTCAATAACGGCGCTGATATTCGTTCCGTACAGCAGCTTCTCGGTCACGCCTCAATCACCACCACCCAGATCTACACGCACGTTACCGACGCGCACCTCGCCAACGTCCACAAGCAGTTCCATTCCCGCGATCGCAAGTGACTTTGACAGTGGAAGCCGGCGCGGGTACCGTCTCTATAGGGCAGCATAAATAGTTAGGAGCGTCGCATGCGACCGAGTAACCCACCAAGGAAATACTTCTCGGTTCATGCGGAGCTTACCGCACGCTTGGAGTCCGAGACATATCCCATCAATACGCTCGAGGAATACAGAGCGTATGCTGATTCGATCCCCTATTCGGAAGTGGGACGTATCATCGTCGAGGCCATCGATAGGATCACGCTTCCCTTGCGGAATCCTGATGGTTCGCCTGATCGGAAGGCCATCTATGAGCGCAGGAAGCTATTTAAGGGAGGGTCGTTGCCGCTCAGCGCCGAGATAGACCTGAATGTCTTCGCTGCATTGAGTAATACGCTCGAAAAGCGTACTGGAGAGTTCGCGGCTTTCGGCGAAGCGGCGAAGCAGAGCTCCTTCCGCGAATACGGGACATCGACCCCGCTCGAACTCGCGCACGACATAACCAATATGGTCAGCCGCCGGATCTTTGAGAATTCGAGCGTGCGCGCCCGCAACTTACTACCGGATGGCCTCCGGTAGTATTTTTATGGACCATATTTCTTTAGGATTTCGACGGCTCGGATATCACCAACGGCAGCGTCTTAAGGTCATGTATGACCGGCCATTGGCCATTCCCCTTTCCTTTGTCCCGCCGCATCTCTATGACCTGCACCTGCGGGCACCACTTGGAGACTGAGGCGAGCTGGAAATGCCGGTCGTCGACGAAGGTCCAGGGACCCGGTTCCGTTGCAGTGAGTCGTGCGATAGTCCTCCCCTTTCTCCTGCTCGTGTATACGATGTCGGTGAGCTGCAACCCGAAGACTGCAGTGGTCACTTTCGCCGTTATGAATGCCCGTACTCCGTAAGTGACGATAGTGCAGTCGTGTGACGCCAGGAACCCGGGCGTATCTTCATATAGGAAGCATGCAAGTTCGCCTGGAGCGAATGAGAAACGACCGTGACTCAGAAACGTACCCCATGTACGAGAGAATCTCCGACGTCTGCTCATCGTTTCATCGTGACCAAAGAACTCGACCACTGCGGCCTTGAACTGAGTCAGTAGCTCGAGCAGTGTCGGTCTCTTCGCGAGACTCGCCTTGAAGGCGTCAGTGTCGAAGATCGTCCTATCAAAATCAAGAAAGTACTTCATCGTGAGGAACGAGCGCAGTAAAGGCGATCGAGAGGAACTCGATACTGACTTCTCGACCGACCTCGACCGTTTCGCCGTCAAGGATTATAGGCACATCACGGTCGGAGGATACGACGACTTTCTTGGTGCGGATTACCTCGACGCGCTTTGCTTCTCGCCATCCCTTGAATGCTGCAGCAGTAGCAAGCGCAAAGACTTCCCCCGCGTCGTTCACGTCTATAACCGCGGCCTCGAATACCTCACGGTCGTCCGCGAGTCCGCTTGAAACGAGCGGACAGGTAACCGTGAGCGCTTCGACGTCTCCCTCAGTGGCGTCGTTAAATCGGTAATGGATCTTCTCCGCAAACATGCGACTCATCGCGACTTTTCCGTATTCGACCACGCCTTTGATATCGCCCGCGCGCAGCGCCTCACGAGCATCCGCCCAAAGTGCAGGCGCGCCGCATATAGCCGAGATGAAAAAACGATGCCCCGCCACTTCCCCACCCGAGACTTGTTTTGTCACGGGATTCGCGAGAACGCGGCCAAGTATCTCCTGCCACGTACCGCCTCCGTAGAGAGCCCTCGGAAGAATATTCATCGTGCCGCCCGGAAGCGGAATAAGTAACGGTCCGTCTGCAGTACAGAGCTCAGCTGCGCTGCGAATCGTGCCGTCTCCGCCGAGGACCACAAGCACATCAAGGTCACGCTTCTCTACCTCTGCGAAGGCCGCAGGCAACTCATTGGAATCTCCGCACCAGATACGAACAGGCTTCAGGCCGTATGTCTGGAAGATAGCCTCCATCTCTGGTACGGACTCGTTCGTGCAACTCCCGCTCGCGGTATTAAGGACTGCGCCTATCTTTCGAGTACGCAGGTCTACCGCAGCAGGTTCGTTCATTCACCCACCTTACCAGGTTCACGTGAAGCGTTCATTAACGATCGAATCAACAGACCAAGTAACTTACATTGGATATATTTCGAACGTCATGCAAATCGGGCTACAATAGGGCGATGAAAATCGTGTCATGGAATGTAAACGGCTTGCGGGCCGTACACCGTAATGGTTATTGGGAAGCATTCCTGCGTGGCACGAAGCCTGACATTTTCTGCTTCCAAGAAGTGAAAGCCGAGCCGGATCAATTGCCTGACGAAGTGCGCGAAGTAGGCGGCTTCTCTTCCTTCTTTTCCCCTTCTCTCACCAAGAAAGGCTACAGCGGCGTCGCGCTCTATTCCCGGATCGAGCCACTCTCGGTCATATACGGCATGGGAATCAAGGAGTTCGACGAAGAAGGGCGTTTGATTGGCGCAGAATATGATGATTTCTGGCTTCTCAATATCTACTTCCCCAACGGTGGACGTGGGCCCGACAGACTTGATTTCAAGCTCCGCTACTACGAAGCCTTCCTTGCCTTCTGCGAAGGACTACGTAAGAGCAAGCCAGTGATATTCTGCGGCGACGTTAATACCGCACACTTCCCTATCGACCTTGCACGTCCGAAGGAAAATCAGAACACGACCGGCTTCCTGCCCATTGAGCGCAAATGGCTCGACGAAGTCGTTGGAGCTGGGTATGTGGATGTCTTCCGACACTTCCATCCAGAGCAAAGCGAAATATATAGCTATTGGGACAACTTTACCCATGCGCGCGAGCGCAATGTGGGATGGCGCATCGATTACTTTTTCGTAGCACAGGAGTTCCTTAAGCACATAAAGAAAGCGGAAATACACGTTGATATTTTCGGCTCCGATCACTGCCCCATATCTATAATCTTATAAAGGACACTTATCCCCACAAATGTCCTTTACTCTGTCCTATACAAGCGTAGTATCAGTAAAGGAAGGGGAGCGGCAAGGCTTGTGAAGGGTTTGCCGGTTCCCGAAACCGGCTGATCTTTGTTGTTCTTTGTTCTCTATCAGGCGCATGTAGTGTGGTATCTCTAACTCTCTACTTACATCTTCGGGATGATTCCCTGATACTTAAGCGAGCTAGACAGTGATGTAGGTTCCACGTGAAAGCGCAGTTTACACAAGCCGCCAGGACCATATCTCCCGGAGGCCACCAATTCTTGCCCCCGCTCAATATTTGGTCTCCTGTGCTCGGTCTCAAGCAGCTTACGACAAAGAGGTCGCAGTGAGTGATTTCAACAGATTGGAATCCCTCCCTGCGGCCTCTTTTCTTTTCACATGAAACAGGAGCAAAAGTGCCGTAATCGCTAGCGATTACGGCACTTTTGCTCCTGTTTCATGTGGAACTATCTATGGGAAGCCTTTAGCAAACGTGGTGCTTGGACATAATAGCGTTAATCTCCTCCTCTTCCTTTTCCTCCCGTTTCTTCTTACCGGAATCACCCAGTTCCTTAAGTTCTTCATCTGAAAGCTTTAGCAGAGTCTCTGTCTTAGAGTCCAAATATTCAGGAGTATTCTTTGTAGGGTCTTCCAGTACTTCCTCCAGAAGGGCACTAAGAACCCAGCCGATTCTGGGACCTGGTTTCATGTGGAACCTATCCATGATATGGCCACCATCGGTCTTAAGCATGCCAACTGAAATAGGATCACGGAGAGCCTCCTCAACCATGGCCTTATATTTACGGAACCTGAAAGGCTGCTCTTTAGGACGTCCCGTACCTATGCGGTCGCAGATACGTAGATTAAGCAAATCCCATATATTCTCCTCTCCCACATTCCGAATCACGCGCCGAACAGCCGAAAGGGTAATCTGGTCAGGATCTGAGAAGAACATATGCCAACGCACCAGTTTAGTCACTTTTTCTATAGTTTCACGTGAAAAGCGAAGCTCCTCAAGGGCCTTCTTAGTGACCCGGGCGCCAACAACCTCATGTCCGTGAAAGGTCCAATCATTCTTTTTCTGCTCGAAACGTCTTACTGCAGGCTTTGAAACGTCATGAAATACAGCCGCAAGGCGAATATCAAAGCTCCAGCCTTTGTCCGCCGCATGCTGAAGAGACCGCATGAGATGTCCAAAAACGTCATAACTGTGGGCCTGATTCTGCTCTATGCCGATTCCGCGCGTAAGATCACGCGCAATGAATTCCAAGAGTCCGAGCTGCTGGGCGAGTACAAGTGCCATCATCGGCTGATCGGAATTGAGAATACGAACGAATTCATCACGTACTCGCTCTCGTGAGATATGGCCCAGATTCTGGGCCTTTTGCTGTATGGCAGCGGCCGTATCGGCGTCTAGTGCAAAGCCGAGCTCAGCCACCAGACGCACTGCGCGCATGAGCCGGAGAGCATCTTCCTCGAAGCGTTCAGTAGGATTTCCGACCGTCCGTAGCACCCGAAGCTCGATGTCCTTTTGTCCTTTAAACGGATCGATTATCTGTCCTTTAGATTCATCGTAGGCGACAGCGTTTATCGTGAAGTCCCGACGCGCCAGATCTTCCTCAAGGCTCTGTCCGAACTCCACCGCGTCAGGTCGTCGCTTATCGCTGTACTCGCTCTCCGTACGGTAGGGGGTAACCTCGATCACTTTCAATCGATCATCCTCGGTCTCGCGCTTAACCCCTACCGTTCCGAAGTCGTTGGTGTAGAACGACTCAGGGAATATGCGCTGGATATCTTCGGGCTTCGCGTTCGTCGTTACGTCCCAGTCCTTTGGGGTTCGATTAAGAAAGAGGTCGCGTACACAGCCGCCTACCAGATACGCTTCGAATCCCGCTTCTCGCAGTCCTTCCGCAACCTGTCGTACTTCGCTGGGGACTCGGAATTCCATCATTCAAATACTAGCTCGCAGCTACCTTTTCGCCTAGCGTGTAGTAAAGTGCTTATACGCTCCTGTGGTGAAATGGATATCACAACAGTCTTCGGAACTGTCGTTCCAGGTTCGAATCCTGGCGGGAGCACAGAAGGAGGTGAGTCAGGTTTATCGCTTAACGACCAATCGCTGCAGAATCAGGCCTGCGACGATCACTCCGATCGATGTGTATGCGCTCAAGTGAAATGGTGCCGGAATCGTGAAGAGAGCTAGCTCCGCCACTATCCAGCAGGCGGCTATCACTATCACCGGCATACGCCAGAGACCCAGAGAGAATGTATCTGGAGAGGGAAGCTTTTTCATGTTCAGTGCAAAGCTCAGAATAGTTATGAGGTATACCAGCGAGAGTAATATTATAGTCGTCGCATACAGCGCCGTCTGTCCGTAGGCGAATACGATAAGTAATATCTCGATTGTGGCTACGAATATGGCTGCATTTGCCGGTACGCCTCGTCCCGAGACTTTCTTCAGGATGTGCGAGCCGCGCGTGGCCTCGTCTCGTGCCATGGCGAACGTCAGACGCGCTGCATTAGTAATGACGAGAAGGCCTACCGCCAGCATCGCTATGAGGACGCAGACTAGGAATATATACGTCGGTATCATGCCCAAGTGATAGAAGAATATGCTCGAGACAGGATCAACTTCACTGGCGATAGTGGCTGCGTTTGGAATCGCAAGCGTAAGGATCAGCAAGAAGATAAAGCCAAGGATGGCTGAAGAAGAGACGGCAGCTATAACACTCTGCGGCGCAGTCCGGCGGGCATTAAAGGTTTCTTCCGATACGTCAGAAGGAGCTTCATAGCCGAATATCGTCCACGCCGCGAGAAGTCCCGAGATAAAGAACGCTGGCAAGTACGGAACGGGGTCGTGAGGAATGGTAGTGAGAAGGGCAAAATGCAAGCCACCATGTAGTACGGATGCGATCACGAGCGCCGTGCCGAATACGACGAGGGCTATCATCTCGATGATGACCGCATACCGGTTCAAGAGACCAGCGAAGGCTATGCCGTATATGTTTATGAATAGCTGGACGAGAACGATACTGATACCAATGACCTGCACCGTACCCGGACTGAACGTGTGGCCGAGCAGGGAGCCCAGAGGCGCCATCATGGCCGCTATGAGGCCGACGCCGGCGACCGCATAGCCGAAGATCGTAAGCCACCCTGCCTGCCACCCGACGGAATGCCCGCTCATGCGGGTATTCCAGTTATAGAGAGAGCCGGTAAGAGGAAGACGCCCTGCTATCTCAGCGAATACCAGCGCGACGAACATTTGACCGACAGCAACGATTGGCCACGTCCAGATGCTGAAGGGTCCGGCCGATGCAAGAGCGAAGCCGTAGTTCGAATACACTCCCATTAGGACTGACATGAATGAAAAGGCAGCGGCGAAAGAAGCGAATCGGGTAAGCTTGCGACGCAGTTGGGGCTGGTATCCGGAATCAAGGATGAGCTGGTCATCTGCAGAGACTCTCTCGAATTGTGTTTCCATGCCCGTACCCTACGTTCAGGGCGTTATATTAGAAGGACATGTCTGCATTCAGTATATTTTCACCACAATAACGAATAAAAACAGTTAATTTGACTATAATTTTGTCAGAATAGTTGACATAAAATGGGTGGTCCCGGAGAATGATGGGATGGATATGGCGATTTTCAAAGCCCTCGGTATAGACGAAAAGGCTGCCGCTATCTACCTTGCCACTCTTCTCCTTGGAACCACATCCGTACAACACATCGCCAGAAAATCGGGCCTCAAACGCCCGACCGTCTACTTGCACTTAGATGACCTTATTAAGCAAGGCTTGATCGAACATGTCCCGCTCCATAAGAAGAACTATTACCGGGCCACTGACCCCGTGGTAATCGAAGAGCGTTTAAAGAAGAATCTGTCTACATTCCAGGCGCAAATGCCGAGGATGCAGTCCTTGCGAGCCGACACGATGGGGAAGCCGCAGGTACGGCTCCTCGAAGGGCAGGAGGGCATAAAGCAGGTCTACGAGGAGATACGGAAGACTAACAGCTTCAGAGTCTGGTCGAATGTCGGTCAGGAATATGGTCCGTTCCACAATACCTATATGGAGCTCGCCGAAACCATCAAGGAGCAAGGGATAGGAGTGCGGGAGATAAGCGCGAATACCAAGGAATCTCGGCGCTATATACGCCTTATCGCCAAAGTCGCCGGCCCATCCTACAGCGTCCGCATGGCCACCGTTGATGGCATAGAGAACGATACGATCATATATGGGGATGTCATCGCATTGTTCCGCCTACCTGGCTTGAATCAATTTGTGGTGCGTATTGAGGACAAGACCATGGCCGATACTATGCGCGCCATGTTCGACATGGCCTGGAAGACGGCGCGACCTTTCAAATAGAACTCGAGGAATTGATGAAACGCCCAGGTTGTGAGAATATATACCCGTTGCGGGTATAGTTTAGTGGTAGAACGTGACGTTGCCAATGTCAAAGCGGGGTTTCGATTACCCCTACCCGCACTCGAGTTTAGACAGGAAGCATAATGCGATTAAGTAGAGTCCGATTCTCGGCGTTTCAAACTTACGCCTATTCCTGCATTTTCAGAGACATACTTAATAGCCTTAGAAAGTAGCTCAGGCTTATCTTTAAACTGCCCTAGTCCTATATTGCAGTTGGAACAAAGTAAGCCTCGAACGACCATGGTTTTATGGCAATGATCCAGAACAGGCCTCTTCATAGGGTTTTGACATATACCGCAAAGCCCTCGCTGCCTCTCAAACAAGTCTGCATATAGCTGTCTATGTGGCCCGGCAGTTCCAAATTTTTGGTTTAGCTTTTTATCCTCAAGACATTGTATGCAACACACTCGGCCCTCTGCCGAAGGATTTTTCGTGCAACTTGGACAAATACCCTTCTCCTTAAAAGCAGCCTTCCGGCGTCGCTGGTACGCTAAAAAATGTTGTCTTTGTTCCTCGGATTTCCAAGCGCTCATATTGCTTATATATCCACAATATACTTCTGTGGAAATAAGAAAAGGGGAAAAGTCTGTTAGTACTGGGGATAAAGGACAAATATTTTAAAAGATATTTATAGGGGCTTTAGGGATATTTTATAAAATATTCAGTAAATACAAGCTATTCTTAAAGGCCGTGGAACTCAGCAATTCTTCACGTAAGGACATCGGGAACCTCGGAGAGCAGATCGCGGCCGAATATCTGCGTCGCCGCGGATTCACCGTCGTCGACCGCAATATCGTCCGAAAGACCGGCGAGCTTGATGTGGTAGCGCGCAAGGGAGACGTACTCCACGTTGTCGAGGTGAAAACCGTGCTCTGCGACAGCTTTCCGAACGACGCAACGAGCGACGACCAGTACGATCCGTCCGTGAATTTACACGCGCACAAGATTCAGAAAGTCGCGCGGACCGCCGAGTGGTATGTCGCGAGCAAAGACTGGAAAGGGGAGTGGCAGGTGGACGGTATCCTGGTCTGGCTACGCGCGCACGATGGCTTAGCCAGGGTCCGCTATTTCCCCCAAATCCTCTAGGACACCTCCCAAAATACCCATCTACTTTGTTGCTCGCTCCGTTGCTCCCTCACCGTATAGCCCAATACGCCTCGGTACGCTCCTCACTCGCGCCTCGTAGCTGAGCATTTTTGAAAGTGTCCTGATTAGACCTTATATAAAAACCTGATAGAATAGGCAAAACAGGGGGTTCGAGACCATCTCGGTTCCCATTCTGTCATTCGGGGTGTCGTATACCGGTAGTACGACTGCTTTGGGAGCAGTTAGACGGGGTTCAATTCCCCGCACCCCGACAAATTAGCGAGCGCAGCGAGACAATTTGTCGGGGCGAGCAGGCAAACTGCTTTGCCTGAGTCGGGGAATTGAAAGGCGGAACATGTCTGAGGCTCTGCGAGGACAGTGAGCCGGGGTGGCGGATACTTAGCGAGTCTTCGAGCTTAGTAAACCGTGACCAATCCCCGCACAATTTAATAAGCAGCAGCCAGTTCTCCAAAATACTAAGTACTAGTCCGCAACAATCTCCCCACCCTTCACCTTCGGGAAATACACATTCGGTACTCGCAGTCCTGCGTTGTCGAAGTATACGTCTCCATCTGCACCGACGAATCTTGCGTCTTTCATATTCTGGATCCACTGCATAGAATCCTTGCTGTACGTCTTAGCTAGAAGCTCAAAGGAGTCGTACCCGACTTCTGAGCCGAACGGGGGCTGCTCGCCATATTTAGCCACATACTGCTTAGTAAATTCAGCCGTAGGTGCGTTATTGGAAGCCGATACGATACTTCCTTGGATTCCCGCCAGATCGCTACCCAGTACTGCTTGATATTCTGGTAGTCCCGACTGGATACTCTGATCGAAGACGAAGTACGGGCGAGTGGCAGCAGTTGTAATCGTGAGGATCTCTTTCACGAGCAGTGCCCCGTCTCTCGGAGCCATGAATAGGCAGACGACATCAGGCTTTGACGCGACTATCGCTAAAGCTTGAGAACGGATATCACTTACATCGCTACCAATATTGAATTTCGGCACGTTCCCGCCATACCCGTCGTTGAAGCCATTATAGAAGTTCTGATACACGGAGGTGGAGTTGCTTACGGCCGCTACCGGTTTCTTGTATCCGAGTCGCCTTACTTCAATGCCAAGCGCGTGCTGGACAGGGTTAGCTGCAGGGACTACCTGGAAGATATTGTCATCTTCGGCGGGCTCCGTTTGCTCAAAGCCGAGTGCAACCGGCTTCTTCTCCGTATGAACGGCGTCATATATGACGTCTATAGTGAATGTCGTAAGCACCGCGTATGCGTCAGGAGCATTGAATTCTTGAAGCTTTTTGTATGCGGAGAGTCCGGTCGTCGAATCGAAGTGATCGTCCTCAGTCGTTGCTTCGAACTTGAGATCATGAGAACCGTTCCACTGCTCTAGTGCGAGATTAAAGCCCTTCACATATCCCTCCCCAACCGCAGCATACTGACCGGTCATGCCGGCAATGACTCCTAGATGAACCACGGATGCTTCCTTCTTGTGGCCGATAGAACTTACGGCATAGGCAAGTATGCCAAGAATAACGATTGCGACAGCAACGACCAGAAGTTTCTTCATAAATATAAGGGTTAGGGAAGTAAAGGCGCACGGAGATTCTTTACTTATGTGGGCAATCCTGGCGTAGTTATATTATAACGTCAAGTATTTTGTCTAAAATATGAGCATCAAATATCGCAAAAACCTTCATTCTATAAGGTTGTATGAAAAACTTGCTACTTATCATCAAAATTATTGACTATTTTATAACAATGCATACACTTCAAATATATGGACGTCTCCGAGTCGCTAACGGCCCTGGGCTTGAATGAGAAGCAATCGACTATCTACGTAGCATTACTGCAACTCGGGCGAGGAAGCGCGTATTCGATCGCCGATAAGGCGGGGATAAAGCGACCGACCGCCTACGTCATTCTAGGAGAACTTATTGAGAAGGGGCTCGTGTCTCGGGTGCCACGGGTGCGCAAACAGCTATACGTTGCCGTATCACCGGAACAAGCCTTCGCATCTGCCGAGGAGAGACTGGCCGCGGCCAAGCAAAAACTGCCGGAGCTGCTAGCGATGACCAAGGGCGCAGATTCGAAAGTGAACGTGCTTTTTTTCGAAGGCGTGAAGGGTATAAAGCAGGTTATGGAATATAAGCGGGAGGAAGATAAAGGTAAAGAGTTCGTGGGCTTCTACGCTATGACGAAGAACGTGCCCAAAGACCTGCTTGAATATTTTGAAGAATGGAATGAGAAAGTCCGCAAGAGAGGTACAACCATGCGCGGTATCGTACCGGATCACTCAACCCTTGCCTTCCATCGCTCGCAGGACAAGCACTTGGGAAGGGACATGAAGATAGTGCCGTATAAGCAATTCTCGTCGGAGGTCGCCATAGATATCTCCGAACGCATAGTGCGTATCCACGACTATAAGAATCTCCAAGGCGTTGCCATAGAGAACGCGGACGTAGCGAAGACGATGCGAGAGATATTCGAGATGTTGTGGAGTCGCATCCCTGAGCGGGAAACATAGCCAGACCGAGTCCGAATATGGTATCCTCGCTCTTACAGCGGGATTAGTTTAATGGTAGAACATCAGTTTTCCAAACTGAGAGCAGGAGTCCGATTCTCCTATCCCGCACATAACCATAACTCCATCCTCGTCTAATAATGTTTCTCGATGAGCCAACGAATGTTCGCGGGCTTAAAAGAGCGGAGGAATTTTGTGAACTCCTCCGATGACAGTTTCTTTCGGCAGGATGTCAGCCCGCCACAGGGATGCCGTGCGCTTCATGCCAACCAGCGTATGTGCACGTGTCGGTTTCCGTGTGTTCCGTCACGTAGCGCCGGTATCGCCTGAACGCCGCCTTGTTCTTTCCGAAGTCATACATCGCCCCGCAGTCTGCGCACGAATGTGGGACTTCGCCTGCCAGGAACGCATCCAACGTCGCCTTAGGCACGGGCGGTTGCGGCCGCAGCTCTTTTGGCTGAAGGCACACGGCGCATTTGAAAGGGTTGGATGGGCGTGACAGGGTCATCATCATTTTCATTGCATTCTCCACGGGTTTGGGTTGTCTCAAGATCAGTCTCGATGAGGCTCCCATTCGTATGCGCGAATCGTTGCCTCAATGAAGGGCAGGAATTACTTCCTGCCAGTCAGCACTTATTCACGCTTTCGGATCGCGATCCCACGAGGGGTCGCATCCCCAGGATTTGCATACCTCAGCGTGAATCTGGACCACTCTTTCTCGGACCCTTGTCGGAGTGTCGGAGGGGAAATCCAGCTTGACGATCGTGCCGTTGTTGAAGAGAGGGAGGTCGATTTTTTCACGAAGCGCGGCCTCGATATCCTTTTCCTCGTACCCCGACTCCGTCTGTGCCTGAGCAAGCAGCTCGAGAAGTTGCTTGAAGGGGCAGCACAGCAGTCGGTGGCGAAGGTCATCGCGCTCTATTTGGGTAAGCATGCTGGTCTCCCCGATTGGTTGAAGGTGCTTTACTTCTAGAGTAACTATATTATAATTAATTGGTAATGTCAAAAAGTACTGATGATATAAAAGCGATATAATTGTATTGATAAACAATGCTAATATAGATATATGTCAAAGAAGACTGATGAAGTCGATTCAGAGGAATTGCTTAAAAAATTAGAAGAGATAGGTCTTTCTAAGAAGGAAGCCCAGGTATATCTGGCCCTTTTGCCACGTCGGGACACGGGAACTTCTAACATCATCCGTGCCACAGGACTCCATGGGCAGTTCGTCTACGATGCTCTGGAACGTCTTGAGACACTCGGCCTGGCGAAACATGTCATCCAGAAAGGCAGAAAGAAATTTAGTGCGAACACACCCGGCAGACTCATCGCTCTTGTTGATGAGAAGCGACTAGCCGCACACTCGATTGCGCGAGAACTTCAAAGTCGCTTCCAGGGGGCGCACGAGCAAGATTTCGAAGTGTATCAAGGGCGCGACGCGTTCGTTGCGCATGAATTTGAGCTTATGCAAGAAATGCCCGAAGGCTGCACAATCGATATTCTTGGTGGGGGTGGTAGTAAATATATGGGGATACTCGCGGAAGAAATGAATGAGCTGGAGATTCTTCGCAACAAGCGCGGCATCAAGATTCGCTACATAAGCACGGTGAGCCAGGGGGAGTCACTCCGAAAAATGGCAGGGAACAGGAAGAACTTTGAGTATCGAATCTTTCCGAACCTTGAAGGCGGCATTATAGACACCGATATCTGGCCCGACAGGCTGATCTTGCAGTTCTATGGCGAACCCATCCTCTCATTCTCTATTACGAGTAAGGAGATAGCAACCAGCTATCGCGAATTCTTTAACGCGCTTTGGACTTTGTCGAAACCTTAAAGAGAGAAACTGACTTCGGCTCTACCTGCATATTACTGAACAACGCGTACGAGCTGATCTACTAACTTCCACACTAGTTACTAGCCTTTACCAAAGCCAACACCCTTTCTTTAATCTCCGCCCCGACTTCCTTCTGGACTTCTTCTGAGGCTGAGACAATGTCCGGAATATCAGACCAATTAATAAGTTTTTTGGCTTTTTGTACAAAGCCAGGTAAAGGGTAGGTGGTAAGTATCACAACAATGTCGGCCTTCGTTACCATTTCTTTCGTAAGCCACTTACGCTTTTGAGAATGCGCATCAATTCCAAAATGTTCTAGAAGTTCATGTACCATTGCCGGCACCTCCATATCGATACCCTGTATGGAGTTAATGAGATCAACTCCGGCGCTCGAAGCGCTTTCGGTTGTCGAAAGATGACGGTAGAACGCCTCGGCGATCTGACTTCTGATCGCATTCGCACGACAGATAAAGAGAGTTTTCATATTAATCCGAGATCTTTTTAGTGAAGAGAAGACCGTTATCTAGCGCTGCAAGATAGTAGCTCTTTACGCGGTGATCAGTTCGAGTCTTGGGTAGATGAGTGCCGCAGACTTTCTGTAGGTAATCTTCCATCAAGTGGCCGTAGTCGTTAATATTGTCAGCTACGATAAGTCCGTCGACGGACATAAGGGGAATGAGCTGCTCTAGGTACTTGCCGTAATTTTCCTTATCGGCGTCGAGAAACACAAAATCAATCGGCCCGTATTGCCAGTTCCTCAGTACTGCAGACGCTTCTGCTTCGATCAGATTTATATTTTTAACCCTTGCTCCCGTAAAGTACTTTCTCGCTAACTTGGCCTTTATGGGAAGAAGTTCAATGGTATGTACGACTCCCCCGGTAATGCTGGCAGCATGAGAGAGATGTAGGGCTGCGTAGCTAGCAGAAGTACCAATTTCGAGAATCGTCTTAGCGTCGGTGAGAATGACCAGGTTCTCAAGTACCTGGGCACTCTTAGCAGGGACGCTCCAGAGTTTTATACTTTCTCCCCCGTGCTTACGTCCGTAGGTGTGTGCTGCGTCAGCGTCGGTATACTCCCAAGAGTCTTCAATTAATTCGATATCCTCAATGGCCTGGCGCATAGAGCGTGATTTTTCTTCAAAGAGCCTTTCCCCACCTTTGTTTGATACGGATATTCCTAGTCGAGCTAAGACCAGCCTACTGATGACCTGAGTATCTATATGTTCTAGTGCAGTCAACATGCTCATTACTCGGTTAGGCTCTTGAAGAAAGCCGGGCCTCCACCCCAGATCGGTCCACCAGAACACTGAACGGCCGCAGCACCTGCTTCCAAGTAGTCAGATACGTCTTGAGTGGTAAGCACGCCCCCACAACCAATGATATCGACCGCAAGGTCGTGAGCCCTTAAGAATCTTATAGTCTTGAGATTCCCGGCCTTAAGAGCTCGCCCCGAGAGTCCTGCGCTCCTACTGACCGTTCCATCAGCTCTTTTAATCTGGATTTCTGTACCGCGGACGACTTGCGGAAGGCCGTTTGAGACGATAACGGCTGAGATAATCTCGGAGTATTCTTTCAATAGTTTTTGCAATTCATCCATAAAGGTCTCGGTAACAGTAGGGCAGTCACTAAAATCATAAGACGGATACTCAGCACCAAGCTGTGTGAGATCATTACTGGTTAGATACGGGGATAGCTTGAACCAGAGGGGTTTGGTAACTGACAGTTTCTTGATCTCGATAAATAGCTCCCTCAATGAATGAATTGAGTACGCAAGCGGCGCATGTCCCATAGTCGGACAGCTGCAATTTATTTCGATTGCGCCTACTCGTGATACATTCTGATGCGTTGCGATAGCTTTAAGAGAACGAAGATATTCATCCGTGCTATATCCCGCAATGCTGATGACTATCGGCTTCGGAGAGTTGGGTGGAAGGTTATCCATTGTATCGATAATGCCCAAATTGCGCATGCCATTAGCATGCAGCCCTCCCTCGGCGAAGAACGTTTGGTAAGCGCCATGCACTCCCGGCCAATTCAGCACGCCGGCATTCCCCGTACGCTCATTAGGAGTGATAGAACCGATGGTCACTGCTCCTACTACGTCTACGATATTAAGATAATCCTTAATATCTGGTGAGAGGGGAGACTTTACTACGCCTCCACCCAGGAAGACAGGGGAGCTAACGCTTAGGCCTCCCACGCGGTATCTTTTCATTGACATAAGTATAATAGATTGCATAAATACATACAAAAATGTATACAGATTATCAAAAAATATGATTTTACTGTTATAATATATAGTATTAATGTTGTTCAAGTTATGGACAGAAATATAAAGATACTGGAAGAATTTGGACTTTCTGAAGAAGAGGCGCAGGTATATCTGGCTGGCCTCTCCCTTGGGCCCACTACTATTCTCAAATTAGCTAAGACGGCTGAGGTCCAGCGGACTTCTGTGTACCGAGTAGTCGAATCGCTGCGCCAACACGGTCTGATGAAAACCGAGCTCAAGGGCTTGAAGAAGCTTTACGCGGTTGAAAGTCCACATAACCTGAAACGGGTCCTCGAGGAGAAGGTGGAGCAAATGAACGATATCCTTCCCGGATTGCTATCGATTTATAAGAAGCAAGGTAAGGATACGCTGATTAAATATCACGAGGGGATAGAGAGCGTTAAGAGCGTATACGAATCTCTTTTGCGTGAGAATCGTAGCGGAGAGCCATATTATGTCATCTCCTCTCATCAAGAATGGTACAAGCTGGATGAAAAATGGTTTGAAGATTTTTCTGAACGTAGAAACCGAGAGCATTTCGACTTCAGATTTTTCCTTCTTGATTCTGAACCAGCGCGCTTGCTTAAGGAGCGAGAGGAAGCTCTAGGTATAAAGGTAAAGATATTACCTTCTAGCCTTGATTTCACTTCGATACTTATCCTGACAAAGGATAAGATTTACATTCATAACTTCGAACCGCCGATCGAAGGCCTGGTGATCGAGAACCAGGACATGATCACCATGATGCTGCAGGTATTTAAAATAATGTGGGAAGCAATCCCCGAGTAGCTAAGTCAATCACTTCAAACTCCGCCACTCCTTATCAAATATATCTTCGTGATATTCGGCGATCATGTCGTTCGCTATAAGCACACCGAACAGATTTTCGAATGAGATAAGTGCCACGTGACCGTTAAAGACGATCATATTGATTGCCGGCGTGTATCCCTTCTCTAGGAATCGATATCGGTAATTCTCGCTTCCCTTATATTTTCTACGTTTTACTCCCAACTCTGTCCTTTCGATAAGCACCTTCGCATCAATACCTTTTTCTTTCACTCTTTCGACGAATCTGTCTTCCTTTGCAGCAAAGACTTCCAGATACTTATCTGGAGAGAAGATACTTTTTATATATCCCGCCTTCTGCACAATTTCCGTGTATAAGTCTTGCAGCCCGTCCTTATCCTGATATAGCGTAATGCTCGGCGTCTGCTTCACCGATGAAAAGACGACGGTTAGCGCTTCCAAGTTCTTCTCAAATTCAAATGCTGCGCTGTGATACTTCGTTACGAGCGATTTCGGATTTTCTGCCAAATAATACAGTCGTTTCCCGAGTACGGTCTTCTTTATATAGTTCTTCTCCAAGAGATTCTCTAGATACGCATACAGCGTCGTCCTGTTTATCCTTGTCGCACTCGATATGCCTGCCAGATTTAGTCGGCCTCCTCGCAAGATAGCCAGGTATACGCGAGACTCATTCTTTGTCAGGCCCAACTTCTCCAATCCCTGGGTTTCCATCCATATACAGTATGCCTATATGAATAAATGTCAAAAATAATGAATCTTTTATCTATATAACTTAATAAGATGGCTCATTACATAGCTAATAAAACAGAATATTTGAATATTTTGTCAATAAATAATAAGGTCACCGCAGAAGGGAAGGCAGCCTCTTCAACGACTCGATTCGCTGTTTGGGAGAGAAACGATGGGAAACGTTCGTGATCAAGGAAGAAAAATTAGGATTCTCGAATCTGCTTACCGTGTGGCAGATGCCTTCGCAAGAGCAATCTTAGTAGCGGTCCTAACGGCTTTGACTGTTGTGATTGGACTTCTAGGTGCTCAGCTTGGAGCTGTCTGTGGTGCCGTCGCATGTGCACTCGTAGGCGTCCTCTTGGTTGTCACTACTGTGTTCCTTTGCGTGTTAAGTATCGGTGCACTGGAACCGTTCCCTGATCCTCAACAGCTCGAAGCTATGTGGGCATGGGGGTGGGCTGCAGGAGGCTGGGTTGGGGCGTTCTTGCCTCCAATGATCTTCTTGTGGACGTTGTTCCTACTTCTCAACCGTGAAGATTACCCGTGAAAAATAATTAGAATCGGTCGCTCCATCTATGGGGCGACCGATCTACATATCGAGACCGATCACTCATGATAAACGAGCAAGCTTAAACGAAAATCTCTCAATAGCAGTTCATTCATAGGGTAGAATATCCAGATGCAACTTCCTCGTTACGAATACAGCCGCAGCAAGATCAAAGAGCGTCTCGACTATCTGATTAGTCTCTCCGCGCCCTATGGGCTCACGGTGCGCTTTGCCGCCAAGGCTAATCCGCATCCGGAGGTGATTAGCTTGATGCGTGAAGCGGGACTCCACTTTGATGCGAGTTCGAGTTATGAAGCTGCAGAGCTTATGCAGCAAGGCGTGCCAGGCAGCTCGATATCCCTCTCGTCGCAGCAATCGCCACATAACCTCCCGGAACTGCTGAAGGAGGGAGTCCTATTCGTGGCGACGTCTCTCAAACAGCTCGGGGTATTCCTTGCGACCGAGGACCGGCCGAATACGGTAGGCATACGCATTAACCCGAGTACGGGCCACGGACACAATAAGCGCACTACTACCGGGGGAGTGAGCGCCAGCTTCGGCATCTGGCACGAATACGCGAAGGAGGCGGTGGAGATAGCGCGCGCAGAAGGGGTGTTAGTCGACCGTATACATATTCATGTGGGCTCAGGCGCGGATCCTGCCGTATGGGGAGGCGTCATGGACCGGTCGCTCGAAGTTATGGAAGAGTTCGAGCACGCGACATCTCTCGACATCGGCGGCGGATTCAAGGTGGAGCGATACGAGGGAGAACAAGAAGCGGACCTCAAGGCAATCATGGCGGTATTTGCAGAGAAGCTGGTAGCCTTCAAGGAACGGACCGGGCGCGAGCTACTGCTCGAGATAGAGCCGGGCACGTATGTGATGGCGCACGCAGGTACCTTGGTCGCGCACGTCGACGATATCGTCGACACGGGCAGCGATGGGCACACGTTCTTGCGGCTCACTACCGGCATGAACGACTTCATGCGAAGCGCTCTCTATGGCGCACGCCATCGTATAGAAGTAATGAATGATGCGCAGACGACGAAAGAGTATATCGTCGTAGGTCATAACTGCGAATCGGGAGATATATTCACCCCGGCGCCAGGGAATCCTGAAGAGATCGAAACACGAACACTCAAAGAAGCCGCTATCGGAGACGAGGTGCGCATATACGACACCGGCACCTATTGCGCGAGCATGCGAGTGAAGGGATACAACTCATTCCCTGATGCGACAGAGGTGGTGGTCGATTGAGAGTAGCGCAGCTCGGGATATAAAAGTTCAGGCGGCCGGAAGTGGCCGCCTGAAAGGCAAGTGGGGGGCATGATCACGTCGGACGTTCGACCAGATTCCCGTCTTCGTCGATGTGCAGCTTTTCGAGTTCGTCCTTGAGTTCGAGAATGTAGGCGTCCGCCATGTCCTCGAACCTCGTGGAAGTGCTCGCGCGCAATTTGCGCAGCAGATCCTTGTAGAAGCGAAGCGTGAAGATCAGCGCACCGAAGGTCGCTTCCAGGCAGAAGCTCTCGGATTGCCCGGTGTCGCCAGCGAGTACACGTTCCATCTGGGCGATCTCGTGCTCGAGGCCCGTCTCAATGGTCGAGTGCTTGCCAGCTTCGATCTCCAGCTGCAGGAGGCGCAGAGAGTCTTCCCCGAATTCGATAAGCGCGTCTACTCCGCGCTTCCTAAATCCACACGGTGGCATACAGTTCTCCATATCTGTTGAGCCAAGAACTGACCCGAAACAAATATAATATTTTGTCAATCATCGCAAAAGAAATAAGGCTATTTTAAGTATTTTTTGAATATAAAGTGCAAAATGATAGCATCATCTCAATGCTATATAGCGCCCGCCGGAGCCTTGAAGACCGTGTCACCGAGCTAGTCATGTCAGGACCGACTTCAATCAAGAAACTGCATGCGCAACTGCAAGCGGTAGACTCGCCGCTCAGCTTACGAGCCGTATATAAGGCGGCCAACCAGCTCGTCGACTCAGGAGTGCTGTTGAAGGCAGGAAAGATACTGCGAATCAACGAAGAATGGGCGCGAGCCATCCGGAAACATCTGGCGCCCGTGGTTTCACTCAAGCTCGCAGCAGGGGAGCGGATGACGCATTCCTTTACCTCCATCGCGCATCTCGATGCATTCTGGACAACGATAGCATTCCAACTCGAAGAGTTAGAAAAGGACGGTCAGATCTTTTTCTACAATCCGCATAATTTCTGGGCATATATCCCGGAACGAAGAGAACAGGAGAATGCGTACTATTCTCACTTTACAGACTCGAAATTGCACGCCTTCTTCACTCTCGGTGGCGAATCGGCCGCTGATCTTGAGTTCAAGAGAAGCCATCAAAATCAATACTTGCAGATAGACACACGAAATATTCCTTCTTTGCCCAGGACTGACCACATTACGATAATGGGTGACTTCATAATCACGGTGCGCATACCGAAAGTGCTCTCAGCCCGCATCGACGAGCTTTATTCGTCCGGAAACTCCATAAGCGAATTACTGCCCATACTCATAAAGCTATACAGAACAACGTTCTCGAGCAGGTTCGTTCTGGAACACAATCCAACCAAGGCAAAAAAGCTCAAAAAGATGCTCTCGACCAACTTCTACTTTCCGAGATAGGCCGCTCGGCTTCCTGTGGTACCATAATCAGCACTATGAGCGAAAGATTTGATCGATATCTACCAAGACAAGAGAAACCCCTAGACTCAGGTATTCTTCCGGACGCGATCCCTGACATTGAAAGGACCGCTACTCAATTACGAGAGCAAGGGGCGGCCCGCGGGCTCGTTGAGGCAGGTACTCTAGGACCAGATGAAAGGAATGCGCTTGCCGAGGTACTTTCTGGCATTCCAGGCCGTAATCTGGGGATTGAGTGATATATCGCCTTACACCCTCGCCAGGCAAAACGAACGAGCGGCCACTTATAGTGGCCGCTCTTTCGTTTTGCCCTCAGAAGCGTACACTTTTTACATGGAACCGCTCGCGAACAAACTACGGCCGAAGACATTGGACGAGATTAACGGCCAGGAGCATTTGGTAGGCGAGGGGAAGCCGTTACGCGTCGCCATAGAGAAGAAACATCTCTTCTCCTTCCTCCTGTGGGGCCCGCCGGGCACTGGTAAGACGACTATCGCCCGCATCTACGCACGAGCGCTCGACGCGGAGCTGCACGAGCTCTCAGCGGTGTCAGCAGGCAAAGAAGACATACGCAGGATAGTGGAAGGAGACGTACCGAAGGGTCGTAAACGAACGGAGCAGGAGCCGTTCGAGTCAGACGCATTCCGCGGGAAGCCGAAGCTCCTGTTCTTGGATGAGATCCATCGCTTCAATAAGAGCCAGCAAGATTTCCTTCTCCCGTATGTGGAGAGCGGTCAGCTTACGCTCATCGGTGCTACGACTGAGAATCCTTCGTTCGAGGTCATACCCGCGCTCCTCTCTCGCTCTCGGGTGTTTGTACTAGAACCATTAAGTGAAGAGGCCCTGCGTGCCATCGTAAAGCGCTCGAAGATGAAGCTCGGGAAGGATGCATTCGAGTGGCTGCTCGGCTATAGCAACGGGGATGCACGGCGTGCGCTTACCTTGCTCGACAGCACGAACAGTCTCTACGGAAAGATAACGGTCGAGAACCTGAACAAGGCGCTCGAGTCTCCGCATCTGCGCTACGACAAGAAAGGCGACGAGCATTACGACACCATCTCAGCCTTCATAAAAAGCATGCGCGCCAGTCAGCCTGATGCCGCAGTCTATTACCTCGCGCGTATGGTGGAAGCGGGAGAAGACCCGCTCTTCATCGCGCGCCGCATGGTAATCTTCGCGTCCGAAGACATCGGGCTCGCTCAGCCTACCGCCCTCGTGGTCGCAAACGCCGTATTCCGCGCCTGCGAGACGGTCGGCTATCCAGAATGCTCCATTAACCTCGCGCACGGCGTCGCATATCTCGCTAACTGCAAGAAGACGAAGTCTGCGTATGAAGCGTTACGAGAGGCGCAGGCTGATATCCGTGCCTACGGCAACCTCCCTATTCCCAAAAAGATCCGTAACGCGCCCACCAAGCTCATGAAAGACCTCGACTATGGAAAGGGATATGAACGGTATGACGATGAGAGCTATATGCCCGATAAGTTGAAGAATAAGAAATACTTCAAGAATTCAGATTCCGCTTAGCGAATGCAAAGACAGAAGCGTCGCGTTCATATCCTATAAATGCGCCGCCACGCCTGACCACCTCTTTGCCTATTGCTGCTGTACCCATAAAGGGGTCGAGCACGGTCATACCCGTCTTAAAATAAGCATCAAGAATGAAATTAATAATTCCGACAGGGGTTGGACATGGGTGTTGCTCAATGGGTTCATAGTCATAATAGAGAATCTTGCCACTGGGGTCGAAGTTGATCGCCGAATCTTTTGACAGGACTAGCAGTTGGGAAGAATTTGAATGGGCGTTTATGCGCGTTGAATAGTCTGTATCCCAGTGTTCTTCGGGAAGTTCGACACCTGATACACTTCGCGCAAAGTTAATGTGCCGGGAATGTAAGTGGAAGCCGAGGGAGATGCACTGTGCCTGCATATAACCTGCAAGCTGAAGATAGGTCCCATTGGTTACAAGAGAATCAGCGCATTCAATAACTAGCATCCCGGTATCTGTAAGAACACGGTAGCATTCACTAAACACTCGTCTCAAAAGAGCATGGTACTCACCAAGCTCCAAATTATCGGTATATGAGCCGTAGCGCGTGCCGATATTATATGGCGGGCCTGCATAAATCAAGTCGACAGAGCTGTCCGCGACTTCGGCCATATGTTCAGCCGATTTTCGATGTAGGTGTGTATCCATCCTGCGTTATTAAGATTCATTAAATAGCTCCTACCCTCGACCGATCATTCCAGTGAAGCGGTCGCTAGAGTCCATGATGATTCTCCTGTCAGGCGCGAAAATCTTTCGCGCCTGAATAAGAGGGGCGACCGTGGTCGCCCCAGGTTGGCTAACGGGTGCACCATGCACCCGTTAGCCCTAGAGGTGCAGCTTCAGTCCGGCAGATACCACGTGGCCGGTGCGATCGGTGTCTTCCCAGCTGAGATTGAACGACAGGCGTTCGGTGGCTTGGTAGGAGCCGGTAAGCGAGCCGCGGACCGTTGCGTAGCCCTGGGTCACGTTGATCGAATACCGGCCGTCGACGCTCACCGTGACCCGGCTGATAGGTTGAAACGAGATACGGCCGCCGGGCTGCAGAAGAGTGAGCGAGGGCAGGTCCTTCACGCCCACCATCTCTACCACCCGGAACACCGGAGCGACAGTCACCTTGCCGCGCGTTATCGGTACGGACACGTCGCCATAGAACTCCACGATGTCGTCCTTGGGCTTAAAGAGCGAGCGACCCAGGTTCACGAAGTAATATTGTCCCGAGAGCTGGATCTTGAAGATGCCCTCGACGGTATCGTAGTAGAGCGATAGGTCGATCTCGTTCGCGGTCTTTCCCGCGGGTCCTCCGCTCAGGAAGATGTCGTACGAGATCTTTCCGCAGGTGCGGGTGCCTTCTACCTGCACGACCGGGTCTTTGGAAGCCGTCACGCCTACATCCTTGAGGATGTAGCCGCTCGCAGCCTTGATGGTGATCGTGTCGGAGCAGTCGGCGAGTGCCGGTGTCGCAGCGCACAGGAACGTCGAAGCGAGAAGAGCGAGCGAGATACGCATTTCATAATCCCCTTGATTGGAGAGCAGCGGCTATCGCTGTCTAGGCATATAAAAACAAAATCTGTCAAATACGTCAAATAATGTCGGACATTTGTTGACAAATATTCGACAACACTCTAGCATGCGCTCTATGGATGAAGGCCTCTTGGCATCTTTGGGACTTAGCGATAGTGAAATGAGGCTGTATAAAGCCGTACTCACAGCAAAGGAGCTTTCTCCCCCTGAACTTGCGCGGAAGACCGGGATCAAGAGAACTACGGCCTATAGCATGGCGCGCGGTCTTGTTGAGAAGGGACTTCTCATAGAAGACTCAAGCCGACGCCCCCGCGTGTTCAAAGCCTCGACTCCCGAGGACATCGCGCTCGTGATGGAAACGGAAAAGAAACATTCAGAGGGACGCCAGGAGTTGCTTAGGAAACTGTCTGAAAATGTGGCTATGGCGAACGCGGAGGTCGAATATCCGGTCCCCCGCATCAAATTCATAGAGGAGTCGAAGATAGATCAATATTTCAGGCAGGCGTTCCCGTTCTGGATAGAGAGCATGAAGGATAGCGGAGAGTACGGGTTCTGGGGATACCAGGACGCGACCCTCGTCGCGCATTTCGAAGACCAGCTGCATCACTGGTGGAAGATCAGTCCGCCGGAATCGCATGTATACCTTCTTACGAACCTGACCGGCAGTGAGCGTAAGCTGAAGGATCAGTATCCGCAGCGTCATATGAAGTACTGGGGAGAGGCGACTGACTTCATCTCGAGCACCTGGATAGCGGGTGACTATATAATCATTATCAATACGCGCAGCCGGCCATTCTATGTCATCGAGATCCATTCGCGCTCACTAGCGCACGATCAGCGGGAAGTATTTAGGAATCTGTGGGAGATGGTGTAGGCTGGAACGATATGAAAATAGGCATCATGGGCGCGGAAGGGAGCTTCTCGCAGGAAGCCGCCGAAGCATATATCAAGAAGGAAGGACTGAAAGACGCTGAACTTGCGTTCTTGGTCCTTACGGAAACGGTCCTGACTGCGCTTGAAGCGGGCGAGGTAGATCTGGGGGTCTTTCCAATAGAGAACAGCAATGGCGGCATCGTTATCGAAGCGGTACATGCCATGGCAAAGCACCGCTTCCACATTAAGACGATGTTCGAGATAGACGTGCATCAGAACTTGCTCGCGCTTCCCGGAACGACCGCAGACAGTATCAAGGTCATCACTTCACACGACCAAGCGCTCAAGCAGTGCCGTATGTATCTGAAACGCGTGTGGCCGGGCGTCGATATCGAGGAATATGAGGATACCGCTAAGGCAGCAGCTGACCTTGCGAACGGTACGCTCCCGAAGACGACTGCCGTCATAGCCTCAAAAACCGCTGCTGCGCTCTACGGACTTGATATCCTAGAAGCGAGCATCCAGGACCTGAAGTTCAATTATACGAGTTTCGTGGTGGCAGAGCGTTTGGAAAAGTAGAAACAGAGACGCCCCCGACCGCAGGAGTCGAGGACGCCAGAATGTCAGTCACGATACGCGGCCGAGCAGCTCATATCCGAGGTCATAGTGCGTTTGCAGAAGGACGCGAGCGTCGCCGAGAGCATCCCGGAGCCTTCTTATAAGATCCACTATTCCCCAATAGCCTTGTTTACCGTGAAGCATGAGGTGCTCATGCAAATACGAGTTAGAAACGATCTCCAGCCTATTCGCCAGGATGACTAAGGCGTTGATCTGTCGCCCTGTAAGCGCGATCATCTTCCCGTTCACCCATACCTTATAGGCTAACTCGTCGATCTCAAGGACTTGGCCGTCCTTCTCGAATCGAAGAATTCGCGGGCCCAAACTCGTCGTTCGCCAGAGCGTTTGGCGGATGGCAAGTTCGATAAGCCGTAGGTTCGTCGGCCCAAGCAGCACGTTATCGCAGCCGGCGTCCAGGAATCGAGCGCAGCGATCCGCCCACGCTTCATCCCACGGTCCTTCCATGATGCGGATAATCGGCGCTTTGAAGCCTGTATCCCGTATGCTCGAGATAGTTTCGATTCCGATTCGCGCGTCCATGCCGAATAATACGGACTGATATGGATGCTGTTGAAGAAGCTCGCACAAGTGATGCGGCTGGGTATCCGGAGCCGTAGCGACCGAGTACCCGCCTTGCGCGAGAAACCACGTAGCCTGGGAATCAATCCCGGCCGTCAATATCTCAGTGCTCATGATAGGTACTCCTCTACACTGAGCGCAGTAAACGCTAGTCAATACTAAGTGTCAAGAAATGAAGAAAAGGCCGCCCGTGAGGGCGGCCTTTTCTTCATTCGGAACCGATATTACTTAACTGCGTCCTTGAGCGCCTTAGCTGCGCGGAACTTAGGAGTCCGGGTAGCAGCGATCTGGATGGTCTCACCGGTGCGAGGGTTGCGGCCGGTGCGAGCTGGGCGAGCCTTGGCGGTGAAGATACCGAGACCTGCGATAGAAACCTCATCTCCTCCCTTGAGGCCGGAAACGATGCTGTCGATGACGCACTCTACTGCGCGGTCAGCGTCTGCCTTGGTTCCGCCGAGCACATCCTGCACCTTCGTTACGATATCTGCTTTGTTCATAGTATACGTTGGGGACTGTTACGGGTTAAATCCTCCTTTCGGGGGCTTATGACACAAAGTATAGGAAATGAGCCATTTTACGCAATAGGGCGGCAAACCCGGAGGGGATAGTGAAAAATAGCCCTAAAGGGCTATTTTTCACGCACTGTGTCAAGATCTTAAGCCGCCTCTAACGAGCGAATTCGACGACACGGTTCTCGCGAATGACATTTACTTTGATCTCTCCTGGATAGCGGAGCTCTTCCTGCACGCGAAGCGCGATCTTTCGCGCGAGCGTGTGGGTTTCGAGGTCTGAAATCTTTCCGGGATTCACGAAGATGCGTATCTCGCGCCCGGCCTGTATGGCATAGGCTTTCTCGACGCCTTCGAAGCTGCTAGCAAGACGCTCAAGGTCGCCAAGACGCTCAAGGTAGCGCTCTACGGTGTCGCGACGCGCTCCCGGCCTGCCGCCCGAGACGGAGTCGGCTACCTGTACGATGACGGATTCGGGAGTCTCATACGGGAATTCCTCGTGATGGGACTGCATAGCCTGGATTATGCGCACATCGACGCCGAACTTCTCGAGGATGCGACGGCCTATTTCCACGTGCGTACCCTGCACTTCATGATCGACCGCCTTGCCGATGTCGTGCAGAAGGGCGCCTGCGCGCGCGATGTCAGGATCAGCGCCGAGCTCTTCGGCAAGCATTCCGGCGATGTGCGCCATCTCGACCGAATGGGTGAGAACGTTCTGCCCGTAGCTTGTGCGGAAGTGGAGGCGGCCCAGGAGCGCGGTGAGCTTAGGGTCGATGCCTACGACGCCGACTTCATATGCGGCCTGCTCGCCTTTCTGTTTCATGAGGCTCTCGACTTCGCTGCGGGTCTTCTGTACGGTCTCTTCTATCTTGGCGGGCTGGATGCGGCCGTCTTCGATAAGCTTCTCGAGCGCAATCTTAGCTATATGGCGACGTAATGGGTCGAAGGAGGAAAGGGTTATTGATCCAGGGGCTTCGTCGATGATGACATCGACACCCGTAGCACGTTCGAAGGCCTTAATATTGCGGCCCTCCTTGCCGATGATCTTTCCCTTTATCTCCTCAGACGGTATAGGGACGGCAAGCGACATGACTTCCGCGTTCACGGGGTTCGCAAGACGCTGGATGACCGAGAGGAGAATGCTACGAGCCTTCTCCTCAAGCCGTTTGCGACCGGTCGCCTCAAGCTTCTGGATACGCCCGAGGAGCGCGCCTTCCTGGGCCTTCTCGATGTCGGATATGAGTCGTGCCTGCGCTTCTTCTTCGGAGAACTGGGCGATGCGCGCGAGTTCGGCCTTGCGCTCTTTGAGCACTTCCTCAGCGTCCTTGCGGAGACTCGTTGAGATCTGCTCGCGCTCGACGAGGCTGCGCTCGCGCTCGTCGAGGAACTCTTCACGCTTCATGAGCCGAGCGTTGAAGCGCTCGAGCCGCTCTTCGCGTTCCTGGAGAGGAGCGGCGCGCGTGACTTCTACTTCTTCAGCGCGCTCTTCAGCTTCCTCAAGAATGCGTCCGGCGCGTTCCTTGGCTTCAAGGAGCTTCTGCTTCACTTCAAGCTCCAATGAGCCGCGCTGGCTCAGACCGATGAGCAAGCGCAGGACATAGCCGACCATGACGCCGGCGAGCCCGGACAGGGCGAGCAGGGAAAGCACTAATTTTATAGACATAGATAAAGGGTCGCTCAGTCCCTGGGCAAATAAAAAGTGCGTTTCGCTTCGCTGCACTCGGCATTCAAGCCTTTTTATTTGCCCAGGGACCTCGCTAAAGTTGCGGGATTGCTAGGGCACCGTACCATATTTGGAGTTTCCGGTACAGAAATGGCGACTCCGAGCGGAGTCGCCATTTCTACTATCTGCTGATACTCGTTCGCTACAGATTACTTATATACCTGGTCGACGATGCCATACTTCTTCGCTTCTTCGGCAGTCAGGAAGAAGTCGCGGTCCACATCGCGCTCGATCTTCTCAAGCGGCTGCCCGCTGGTCTTCGCGAGGATCTTATTGAGACGGTCGCGCAGCGACAGGATGCGCTTCGCGCTTATCTCGATGTCCGCGGCCTGGCCTTCGGCACCACCATGAGGCTGATGAATCATGATATCTGCGTTCGGAAGCGCGAAGCGTTTTCCCTTAGCGCCTGAGGCGAGGATGATGGAGCCCATGGATGCTGCCATGCCTACCGCAACGGTAGCGACATCAGGCTTGATGTGATTCATGGCGTCGACGATGGCGAGGCCCGAGTGCACGTGCCCGCCCGGACTATTCACGTAGAGGTAGATGTCCTTCTTCGGATCTTCCGACTCGAGGAAGAGGAGCTGGGAGATGATGAGGTTTGCCACATCGTCATCGATGCCGCCCCCGAGGAAGACGATGCGATCCTTGAGGAGTCGCGAGTAGATGTCGTAGCCGCGTTCGCCGAACTGCGTCTTTTCGACAACCATCGGTACGAGAGTGTTTGCGCGCGGTAGTGGGTTCTGTTTCATATAAGGGATATTAGTGAGGCAATGATATCAAAATCTACTTGAGAAGACGAGTGAAGAGATGAGATTGAACGCGGCTTGACGATGGTGGCACACTTTTGATACACTTTTATCACATGGCAACAACCAAGAAACGTATCAATATAAGCGTGTCCAAAGAGATGGACGACGTACTCGGAAGACTTGCGAAGCGCGATCAAGTTCCTCAGGCGACCAAGGCGGAACATCTCATCCAGCTTGCTCTTGAGATAGAGGAAGATGAAGCTTTGGACGTCATCGCGCGTAAGCGTGATGTGAAGAGCGCACGCTTCATCCCCCATACTCGCGCATGGCAGTAATATACGAGGTCGTATATGAGAGCCAGGTAGTATCGGTCGATATCCCGAAGCTCCCTCGCGCATTGAAAGAAAGAATCCGAAGCGCGATTGAAGAGAAACTTACTACCCACCCTGACGTGTATGGTAAGCCGCTGCGGCGCTCGCTCAAGGGATATCGTAAACTGCGAGTCGGCGACTACCGCGTGGTATTCCGCATCGACTCCTCCAAGATAAAAGTCTTTGCCATACTCCACCGATCAGTGGTCTACGCCATTATGGAGAGACAGGGCGGAAGTTCCTAATACGAAGCGTTTGCAGTGGTACTAGTGGGAACAGGCTGAGGAGTAATGCGCTTGGTGAGGGTGTAGTAGGCGCCGGCGACGACGATGAGGAGAATGAGGAGGATAGCGATAAAGACCCCCCACGGGGCCGGCTTTGCGGAAGCACGCGGAGAATCGGCAATTTCAGTTTCCATATCTACTCTTTACTATACTAGTCGTGTAGATTTCATGAAACTTACAGGATAATTGAAATCCCCCTGAAGGCTGTGGCCTTCAGGGGGATTTCATAAGTTCTTCAGTTTTCTTTTAGAACCGGAAGACTATTTCGACTCTTTGTAGAGTTTCACGGCGCGTTCGAATGCGGCCTGCGCTTCTTTGCGGTCAGCAAATCCTTCGATAACGACTTCCTTCTTCTGCAGGCCCTTATAGGTCTCAAAGAAGTGCTGGATCTCTTTAAGGGTGTGAGGATTTACATCTCCCAAATCCTGGACATCGTTGAAGCGTGGATCCTGCGTCGGAACAGCAAGTATCTTGTAGTCACTTTCTCCGCCGTCGATCATACGCACCACTGCGACAGGACGAGCTCGGACGAGGACGCCGGGCACGAACGGATACGTCGAAAGAAGAATGGCATCCAGCGCATCCCCGTCATCCCAAAGGGTCTGTGGAACAAAGCCGTATTCGACCGGGAAGTCCTGCGCGGTATGAAGAACGCGATCGAGCGCAATCATGCCGGTCTCCTTATCTATCTCGTACTTGTTCTTCGAGCCGCGTGGGCATTCGATGATGATATTCATCTCATCGCTGGTTCCCGGTGCTATGTCGTGAAGTAGGTGCATGGATTGTTCTAGTTAGATAGGTAGATGATACCAGCTCTAGGATGCGTCTTTGACGGACTCGGAGCTCTCGTCGCGAGCCTCGCTCGCGTCCGAGGTCGCGCCGTTGTCCGTGAAACCAGTCTCCTCTTCCATGCTGAGCGAGCCGTTCGTTTCATCCGCTGCGTCAGGGACGATGATGGACTCGGTGCCCACCGTATCAGCCTCAGCGACAGAGTCGCTCTGGGGATCGGTAAGGGCTTCCTGCATCTCGCTCGCGCCTTCGCTCGCGGCCTCGTCTATGGTCTCTTCGGATGGAGTCTGGTCAGGACGCAGTGATACGTCAGCGTCGGCTTCTCCTACGGATTCACCGCCGAGCGAGATGATGTCGATATTCCAGCCAGTGAGCTTCGCGGCCAGGCGTACGTTCTGTCCGCCGCGGCCGATGGCGAGTGACTGCTGGTCTTCGCTTACGGTAACGAGCGCGCGGTGATCAGCTTCGTCGAGTTTCACCTCGAGGACGGATGCAGGATTGAGCGACTCCTTTATATAGGCAACCTGGTCTTCGGACCATTCGATGATGTCGATGCGCTCTCCGCCGAGTGCGCCCATGACGGTCGAGACGCGTACGCCGCGCTGACCTACGAGCGCGCCAACAGGATCGACATGTGGGTCGATGGAAGCGATGGCGATCTTCGTGCGGCTACCTGCTTCGCGCGCGAGCCCTTTGACTTCAAGGGAGCCAGCTGCAAGTTCAGGCACTTCGGCTTCGAAAAGTTTCACAAGGAATTTCGGATGCGCGCGTGAAAGGCGCAGGTATACGCCGCGGAACCCTTCATCCACCGTGTAGAGGAAGGCACGGATACGCTCGCCGGCACGGAAGCGCTCTCCCGGAATCTGCTCCTCGTAGGGGATGATGCCGGTCGCGCGACCGAGGTCGACGAAGATGGCACCGCGCTCGATGCGCTGGACGATACCGGAAACGATCTCGCCCTTCTTGTGACCGAACTCTTCGAGGATGGAGAGCTTCTCGGCCTCGCGGATCTTCTGGATGACGACCTGCTTTGCGGTCTGTGCCGCGATGCGGCCGAAGTCGTCCTGCGGCTCGAGCGGGAAGACGAGTTCGCCGCCGAGCGTGGCGTCGCGCTTGATGCGCTTGGCGTCCTCGAGGAGGATGTGCTTCTCAGCGTCGAAGCGAGGAAGCTCGCCTTCAGGAGTATCGTCGTGCTCGTGTCCGAAGCGATCCTGGTGATGGTCAGCCTGCGCAAGCTCCTCCACTTCCTCAGGATCAGGGAAGCGCACCATCGTATCGTCCACGATGGTCTTTACCTGTTCGAAGGTGACTCCGCCCGAGTTCATGTCGAGCTTGGCGCGCACGACCTGGCCGCGCTTGCCGTACTCCTTCTTGTACGCGGTCGCCATGGCTGACTCGATGGCCTCCATCATGGTCTCACGGCTGATGCCGCGGTCTTCGAACTCTCCGAGCACTGAATGTATCGTCTTTAGGTCCAACATATTCGTGTATTTAATTGTGTATTCCCGTATGTAATTTTCGCCCGATAAAAAGAAAGGCCCGCGGGTGCGGACATCTCAGACCTCTACAACATACCATATATAGGCTCACTCGGTCAACGAGCCGTTCGGAGCCGGAGATAAAAGCGCCGTTCCGCATAGGAATGCTGCACTTGGCAATCCTGAACCGCTTTTATCTCCGGCTCCTCTCTGCGTTACCTCGTTCGCTTTCAGGGGCAGAGCTTGATATTTGTTGGTAGTATGGTAAAAATCATTCGGTTGCCAATCCGGCACTGAATAATCTACAGGAGACGTTGTTATGCCGGGAGGAAGCATGAATACCCGCCCCTTCGATCCCACCAGTAAGCTGGACTGGTTCAGCGCGGATTTCGGAGCTCTGTTCTACACCACGATCGTCGTATGCATCGTACTCGCCGTTCTGGTCGGCGGAAGCTATGCCATCGTGTCATACTTCTCCGTTCAGACTCAGATCCTGCTGCTGATTGGCGCGAGCGTGGCGATCGCCTTCGTGATCGTGTTCTGCCTCCGGCGGAACTGGATGGTCCACGGCGAACCGCGGCAATTCCGCTATATCTGCCGCTGGCTCTGACCGATCGCAGCGGTCAGATGTTCGGGGAGCGCGTCTGACAAACGCGCTCTTCCCTTTTCCCCTAATTTAAAAAGTTATACAGGCGAAGCTTCGGTATACTGTATGCAGCATGCAAGTACCGGAAAGCGAGCTGAAGAGTTTCATACTTGATTCGGGACTAGTGTCCCGACAGAATCTCGATGCTGCCGAAGCGGAGGCGAAGGAGCGCGCTCAATCGGTGGGCGACATTCTCGTAAATTGGGGAATGCTTTCGAGCGACGCGCTTAGGCGCACGAAGGCATACGTGCTCGGCATCCCGTTCGTGAATCTTCGCGACGCGAATCTTTCGTTCGATGTCCTCTCGCTGATACCGGAACCTATCGCCCGCGGCCGCAATATCGTCGCATTCGTCAGGAACGGGAACGAGCTTGAAGTGGCTATGCTCGACACGCGCGACCTGTCTGCCGTTGACTCGACCATCGCCAAGACCGGGCTTAAAGTCCTTCCGCGTCTCACTGACGAGGAGTCGATGCGTCATGCGCTCCTGCACTACCAGAAGCTGCTCAAAGCGGAATTCGGCGACCGCATAGCAAGCGAAGTCGGCAGGCTTACGCCGACACGAGGAGAAGGGAAGGCTGCATCCGCAGAAGAGCTCGCGCTGGTGGCACAAGATCTTTCCATCGTCCGCATCGTCGATACGTTGCTGCGCCATGCGATCCTGCAGAATGCGTCGGACGTGCATGTCGAACCGCTCGAGAAGGATGTCCTCGTTCGCTACAGGATCGACGGCGCCTTGCATGACGCGATGACGCTCCCGTCTACGGCGAATGCTGGCATCGCAGCGCGCATAAAGACGCTCGCGAACCTCGCGCTCGGAGAGACGCGAGCGCCGCAGGATGGGCGCTTCAAGCTCGAGACCGGCGCGGAATCGGTATCCTTCCGCGTCTCGGTCCTGCCAACGCACTCAGGCGAGAAGATCGTCATGCGCCTTCTGCGCGAGACGGGAGAGGGCTTCACGCTCGACACGCTCGGCTTCCACGGCGCCTCCCAGGAATGCGTCCATAAAGCCATACGCGCGAAGCGCGGACTGATCCTCGTCGCGGGCCCTCGTGGCTCCGGAAAGACGACGACGCTCTACACTATCCTCGACATCCTGAATACTCCGGACGTGAGCATCGCGACTATCGAAGACAGGGTCGAGTATAGGATGAACCGGGTGAATCAGACGCAGACGGATCCGGAAATAGGGCTCACGACCGCTCATGGCCTGCGCGCTCTTCTTCGCCAGGACCCCGACATACTCATGGTGGGTGATATCCGCGATAGCGAGACGGCGGCGCTTGCGGTGAACGCTGCTCTGACCGGACACTTGGTAGTCGCGAGCATTACGGGTGATACGGCAGCGGGCGCCGTGCTACGGCTTCTGGATATGGGTATCGAATCATCACAGATAGCTAGGGCACTCACGCTCGTCGTGGGGCAGCGCCTGGCGCGCGGGCTCTGCGACCCTAAGGAGGCCTACTCGCTCGACGCCTCGTCGCGCATAGATATCGCAGAGGCGACGTCCTTCAAGGCCGCATTCGATGCCTTGGTGTCCGAGGGCTTGGTGCAGCCGGGGACGCTCATAGATACGCTGCCGTTTTATAAAGCCGTTCCGTCTGCGCTCTGCGATGACGGATATCGCGGGCACACCGCTCTGCAGGAAGTCCTACCGATCTCTCCCGCTATCCGCGATCTCATCCTCGAAGAGGCGTCCGCCGCTGAGATAGAGACCCAAGCACGAAAGGAAGGCATGCTCACGCTCCTTGAAGACGGTATCTATAAGGCGACGAGAGGGTTCACGAGTTTGGAAGAAGTGCTTCGTATAGCTACCTAAGTAGATCGACTCATTTGCTCGCCTTCCAGAGAAAGTCAAAGTAATTCTGGTAGTTCTTTGCAAGTTCAGCGTTGATGATTTCAACGACGGTGTACGGCTCAGTGAAGGTTTGGATACAGATACGATCTTGTAATATTTCTACATTATTGGTGTCGCTGCCAATGAGCGGGTTGAAGCGCAGTTCGGTTAGACCATTGCCTTCTGCAAGCAATGACCGTATCTGCGGGAAAGAGGTCTTAGCGATGCCTCGCAAACGTAACCTCTTTTCTCTTTGTATCCGGGTTACTTCCTTTTCTGTCGCAAGACCTACGACGGCATGCCAATGAGGCGAGGTACCAAGATACCGATGAAGCGCACCAGGTTCAGCAAGCTCATAGGAGCGTACGACGTGACGACGGAATTCATCGATACCTTCATATACGATCACTTCCTGGCGATTCTTCTTCGTAAGGTGCGAGAGTTCTTCTATCGCATGCTTGGCTATGCGCTCCTTTTCTTCGACATCAGCCAGAAGACGGGTAGGGGAGAGGAGTTTGAACATTAATATGCCTCGCTCGCGCGCGCTGGTAATAAGTTTCTTTTCGACAAGTTCTTCAAGCGCGGTATAGACGATGTTGCGGTGCATCCCTGTCTGCTTTATGAGCTCCCCAGCCTTCGCGCTCCCTGCCTTTGCAAGTGCGAGATAGAGCACGGTCTGATTCTCCGTGAGGCCAAGCTTCTGCAGATTGTCGAAAATGGCTGTCATATCCGAAGTGATAGTTAGTAAGGAGTGTCGTCGGAATAGAGCATTTCTATTCTTTTATCATATATCATCATGAATATGTTGACAAATATGCAAGTGGACGCAATTGTTTCGTATAGATGCAGACCTTGAACCTCGGAAGGAACTCATGATGCGCAAAGAACTGACATCCTCGGAGGAGATTCCGAATGAAATGATAGAGAATGATGCAAGGCGTGCAGAGATGGCCATGTTCCTATCCAACTGGGCAGAGGAGTACCTATTGCAGACACAGCAGAACAGACTGTTCGAGAATACTAGTTCGGAGGCACGGGGGTGGAGTGACCGTCAGAAGGAAACGTTCGTCGCGCTCCTATATCACGCGCGCGGACATTTCTATCGGTTCCTTTGGCATCTTGCAAACCAGGCTTCTCTCGAACAACGAAAGGTAGTATTCGAGAATATAAGGGATGAACTCGGCGGAGAATCATACGCCCCGCACGAAGTTTTATTCTCGCGCTTTGCTGCGGAGTTCGGCACGGATGTTCAGAAGGAGATGTTTGGACGAACAGCCCTCTGGGATCACTTCCTCGCAGGATTCAACGATGGGCATCTTCGTTTCATCCTCACGCACGAATCTGATGCCAATTGGGCGTTCTTCTCGGCGTATGAGCTCCTTGATAATGTGGACTACGTGAATTTATTGAATCTGGCAAAAGCAATGGGGGCATGTAAGCCAGAAGCCCTCGAATTCTTCGAAGTCCATATTGGAAGCACCCACCATGAAGAGACAAGAAGGCTTCTTTCTGATATCTGGGTAGCGAATCCGGATAGTGTACGAGAGGCGTTTGCATTCATCGCGCAGCATCAGCTCAGAATGTGGCGAGGGATAGAGAGTGTGATCATGCCGTACGCGCCGGGCGTGCGCTGAGAACTACAAACATCCGGGGCGGCCCCGGATGTTTTTTTGCTGAGGAAACATGACACCGAGTAACTGGTATCATATGCCTATGTTGATTGTCGCTAACTGGAAGGCGTATGTGGAGTCGAGTACGAAAGCCAAGGTGCTGCTTGCGAGCGCGAAGAAGCTCGCGGCAGTGAGTCCTCACGAGATAGTATTGGCACCGCCTAGCCCGCTGCTGGGACTACTTACTCCCGGCAATAGGTCAAAGGTCAGGTTCGGCGCGCAGGATGTGTCGGATTCTACCGGAGGCGCCGCTACCGGCGAGGTTACTGCTGCGCTGCTTTCCGGCATGGGAGTGAAGTACGTCATCGTCGGACATTCTGAGCGCCGCGCGCAAGGTGAGACGAACGAGGTTGTCGCGTCGAAAGTCTCGCATGCGCTCGCGCACGGCCTCACGCCTATCGTGTGCATCGGAGAACGGGAACGCGATGCGGACGCGACGTATCTGCACGGGCTGCGAGCGCAGCTCGCAGCCGTGTTCGCGCCGCTTTCTCAGAAAGAACGCATGGAGGTCGTCGTCGCCTATGAGCCGATATGGGCGATAGGAAAGACGGCAGCGGATGCCATCACCGCGCATGACTTGCGCGAGATGGTGCTTTACATACGGAAGGTGCTTGAAGAGTATCTCCCCGGAAAGGGGGCCTCTAGTATACGGGTGATATACGGCGGTTCAGTCGAGCCGGGAGATGTGCGAGAGCTTGCAAGCGGCAGCGGCGCAGACGGGTTCCTAGTCGGACACGCGAGCGCAGATGTCGGGATGTTTACGAAGCTTGTAAGAGAAATCTCGTGACCGCTCCAAAGCTATTCTTGGGAGCAGTCGGCATACTGATAGCATTCGTATGCGTGTATTGGGGTGTACGCTTCCTGTATCTGCTGAATGCGTCGAAGAAGCTGGTTGCCGCAGCAGTTCCGTATGAGCATCTAACGGCTGACACGAGCGTATCGATGCTCGTGCTTGGAGACAGTACTGCGGTTGGAGTAGGAGCGTCTACATCTACAGAAAGCCTGCCGGGTCTCGTAGCGCACTTCACGGGCGCGACCTATGTAGAGAATCATGCGGTCTCAGGTGCTGTGGTGAGCGATCTTGCCGGTCAGATAGGAAAGGCAGAGCTTACTCGCTATGACCTCATCCTCGTGCAGATAGGTGCGAACGATATCGTTCGGTTCCATGACGCCCGAGAGACTGCCGAACGACTCTCGAAGGTGCTCGGCACTCTACCGCAAGCCGAGCATGTCGTCGTACTCTCTGCGGGAGATGTCGGCGCAGCGACTCTCTTTCCCGAACCGATCCGTCCTTTCTATACTCGCCTGAATCAAGGCTTCCACCAGGAATTCTCGCGAGCGCTTGCGGCGCAAGGCATTACCTACGTGAATCTTTCCACGGGTCCAGGAGTCGAACTCTTTATAGAGCAGCCGAACGTGTATCTTGCGGCCGACGGTTTTCACCCATCATCCGCAGGATATGGACTATGGTTCGAGGCCGTACGATCCTATCTCAAAGCGAATAAGTAGCTACTGCGTAAGAGAGTCGAGATTCTGGGTATAGGTGTTAAGAAATGAGGGTACGACGAAGAGAAGACCGACGAGCGGAAGGACCACAGCGACGACCGTAACGATCATGGTCGTGAGAAAGTATTTCCTGGTCTTCTCGACGGATATGTAGATCGCATCTATTTTTTGTTCGAGCGCATGTAACCGAAGGCCGATATCAGGTTCCATATATGGAGTATTATACTCCTATGCCCGGTATGACAACTTCGGATAGATTTCTACATGCGCCAGTAGCTAGTAATGGAAATTTCTCTCTACGTATACATACGAGCGCTTTATCAGCCGGACCGTTCGAAATCAGGTGCGATACGAAGTTGTCATAACCGGGTATGCGAAGCGTCAAAACTATCAAGAAGCTCGAGAACATTCCGGTCCTGCTGCGCGGGTCGCTCAACGTACCCATAGAGAACGGCAAGGTCGCAAATACCTTTCGCCTACACGCCGTAGTCCCTACTATCGAATATCTCCAGTCGCGCTACGCGCGCGTTATTCTCATCGGACACATCGGCGAACAGGGTACGGAAACGCTCGAGCCGGTATATCAGGCGATGAAGGAGTTCATCCCGAAGCTCGAATTCTGTCCGGTCACCATAGGCGCAAAGGCGCGCGAAGCGGTACGCAATCTGCCGCCCGGAGGCGTGCTCATGCTTGAGAACTTGCGCCGCGATACAGGGGAGACAAAGAACAGTCCCGACTTCGCGACCGCACTCGCAGAACTCGCGGATGTCTTCATACAGGATTCGTTCGATGTGTGCCACCGTGAGCACGCTTCAGTAGTGGGCGTGCCGAAACTCCTGCCGAGCTATGCAGGCTTCCAGCTTCTGAAGGAAGTGAAGGAACTCACGAAGGCACTGAAGCCCAAGAGTCCGTCGTTGGCCGTCATCGGCGGCGCAAAGTTCTCTACTAAGGAGCCGGTCCTGACTTCACTCCTGAAGTCATACGACCGAGTCTTCGTGGGCGGCGCGCTCGCAAACGATTTCATGCGTGAAGGAGGGTATTCGATAGGGAAGTCGCTTACATCGCTCGAAGCGGATACGCATGCCATCCGTGCGCTCCTCAAGAATCCGAAACTCATGCTTCCGCTCGACGAGGAAGTGGCGAATCCGGGTGAAGATAGCACGCACGCCGAAGTGGTCACCACTGGCTCGGTTCCTTCAGGAGAAGCTATCTATGATGACGGTCCGAAGACGGTAGCTGAGCTTGCGAAACTTGCTGCGAACGCAAAGACGGTTCTCTGGAACGGCCCGCTCGGCCTGTACGAGAAAGGATTTACTGATGCGACCGAGGGACTCGCACGCGCCATAGGGGAGTCTTCGGCGTATTCGATACTTGGCGGCGGCGACACGGTCGCGGCCGTCGAAGAGCTCGGACTCTCTAAGCGCTTCTCTTTCATCTCCACTGGCGGCGGAGCCATGCTCGATTTTCTCGCAACAGGAACGCTGTCCGGTATCGACGCGCTTAACTAGGTTGCGATACTTTTCGAATCTTCTCGGCGACTTCTTTGAGAGTCTCGTCGCTCGCCATGGGCCCTGGAGCAAGAGCAAGGTGTCCGCTCACTATCGGATAGAGACGAACGTGTACGTGCGGGACGTCGAATCCTTCTACTATCATGCACGTGCGGAGCGTTCCGAAAGTCTGATCCAAGATCCTCGCCATCTTTTTCGTGACTTCCATAAGATGAAGATAGGTTTCCGGATCAAGGTCGAAGATATAGGGAGCAGGCTGTTTCGGTATGACTACCGTCTGCCCTTCGGTATTCGGGAATCGGTCGAGTATGACGATGACGCTATCATCCTCATAGAGGATCTCTGCGGGAAGTTCCCGGTCGATTATCTTCGTGAATACGGTCTTTTCCATATGGTGGGCGCGGTTGTGCGTTTGCGTTTATACTACCACCACCTATGTTCTCTCTCTACGATCCGATAGACCCGAGTGTGCGCGAAGCGCTCAAGGAGCACGACGACTATACTGCTGCGCTTCTCGCGCGCCGGGGCATCACGACGCCTGAAGCGGCTGAAGCCTTCCTCTCTCCGTCCTACGACACACACATCGGCGACCCGTTCGGTATCCTCAATATGGAGAAGTCGGCACGACGAATCGCGAAGGCCATAGACGAGCAGGAACGCATCACGGTCTGGAGCGACTACGACTGCGACGGCATTCCAGGCGGCGTCGTGCTCCACGATTTTTTAAAGAAAGCGAAGGCGAATTTCACGAATTACATCCCGCACCGGCATCTTGAAGGCTACGGACTCAATATCGCGGGTATCGAGAAGCTCGCAGAAGAAGGAACGACCCTTATTGTCACGGTTGACTCCGGCATCACGGACGTGGAGCAGGTCGCGCGTGCGAACGAACTCGGTATCGACGTCATCATTACCGATCACCACCTCCCGCAGGAAGTGCTCCCGCCCGCATTCGCGGTCGTCGATCCCAAACAAGACGGAGAGACGTATCCGTATCGGGATTTCTGCGGAGGAGGACTGGCGTGGAAGCTATCGTGCGCGATTCTGAAGGTCGGCTTCAAAGGTCGGGAAGATATTCCAGTCGGATGGGAGAAGTGGTTGCTTGATATGGCAGGACTCTCCACTATCGCTGACATGGTGCCGCTTACGGGCGAGAATCGTGTGATCGCCAAATATGGACTCCTCGTGATGCGCAAGACCCCGCGCATCGGCTTCCAGAAACTCTGCCAGGTGGCGCGTGTGAACCAGCGTTTCATAACGGAGGACGATGTCGGTTTCATGATAGCGCCGCGCGTGAATGCGGCGAGCCGCATGGGAAATCCGCGCGATGCCTTCGAGCTCTTCACGACGACAGACGAAGTACGCGCCGACGAGCTCGCCAAGGAGCTCGAACGTATCAACCGTTCGCGCCGCGCGTCTGGAGCTGCGGTCACGCGTGCGGTGCATGAGCGGCTCGAAGAGCGGAAGCTCACGGGCGCACTTCCTAGCGTTATCGCCATGGGTGACCCTGACTGGCGTCCTGGACTCCTCGGACTCGTCGCCAATTCTGTCGCCGAAGAATATGGCCGACCCGTCTTCCTGTGGGGACGCGAAGGAGGAACGACCGCGAAGGGATCATGTCGTGCGGGCGGCAACGGCATCTCGCTCGTCTCGCTCATGGAAGAGGCGGCAAGCGTGTTCAGTGAATTCGGCGGACATGCAGCGTCAGGAGGTTTCACCGTAAAGGACGATCAGATCTTCTTTCTTGAAGAACGTCTGTGCGAAGCTCTCGCACGGTTGCCGGAAGCGGATTTCAAGGACCGTGCCATGTTCGCTGACCGGGAACTCACGGAAGCCGATGAGTTGCGCGAGCAGATGGCCCGGACAGAACGGTTCGCGCCGTTCGGAATGGAGAACCGGAAGCCTGCTTTCCTGCTACGCGATATTCGCCTCGAGAAGATTTCTTGGTTCGGGAAGGCCGAGGAACATCTGCGCCTTTCGCTCATGCGCGATGATGGCTTCGACGAGCGTCCGCTCGAAGCTATCTCTTTTTATGCGAAACGGGAACTCGGGGACGCATGCAAGCTCCTTGCGCCTGGCACGACCGTTACTATTCTCGGCAACTTGGAACGTGATCAGTTCTCGCGCGGGCAGCCGGTACGCCTGCGCATCATTGCATTGTCGGTCTAGGGTGGTATCTTTCGATTCTGTGCGTTTTTCGGAGGTAGTCGATGTTGAGTTCTTTGGGGCCAGCAGCTGAAAAGCTATATGAAGAAGCGAGGCGGGTGAGTCCTGACTTTACGCCGCTTGCCAAGGGTGGAGAATTCCGACCCGGACAGCATGAGTGCGTATGCTTCGCTCCAGCTATCGTGGGCCAACTGCTCGCCCGCAAGAAGGAGTTGAAGGCAGCGAGTCATGGGCTCGGGGAACAAGAGAAGAAGCGCAGCGCCCAAGTGCAGTCGCTTCTTCATCACCTGGCCGAACATGAGCTTCTCGACTTCATCGAGAAGCAGGAGATGGGCGAGCTGATACTCTGCAAGGCGGGTCAGCTCGTACGGCCCATCTCAAATTAGTGCGGCACGCGTTTCGGATGGGAGATCCGCGTGCCGCTTAGGGGCCAGGTCTGCGAAGATCTGGCTCTTAACTTTTAGGTATACTACGGCTATGAATTACATCCTCTACGCTGACGGCGGCGCGCGCGGGAATCCGGGACCCGCAGGTGCAGGCGCAGTCGTTTTCGATAACATCGGGAAGCGCGTCGCAGAAGTCTCTGACTATCTGGGAACAGCAACTAATAATGTTGCCGAGTATGAGGCGCTCCTGCGCGGGCTCAAGAGTCTGCGTGATGCCTTCGATGAAGGGCACTTCGCTCACGCTACCCTTACTATTCGCATGGACAGTAAGCTCGTAATCGAACAGCTCAAGGGCGCGTACAAGGTGAAACATCCGAATCTCGTACCGCGCTATCTCGAAGTGAAGAACTTGATCGCGCGCAGTTTCTCGCACGTTACCTATGAACACGTGCGACGTGAATTCAACACTGATGCTGATGCGCTTGCCAACGAGGCAATGGATAGAGGCGCGTAGAGAGATTTCTCAGGAATAGTTGAGAGACTCTCAGGATTAATTTTACATAGGCGGGAGTAAGATGAGGCCGATGCGAAGCGTCGGCCTGTATATATTCGTGAGCGCGTTCTCGCTTACCGTAGTAAGCGAGTCATTCGTCGCGCTTCCGTGGGAGTACGGTATCTTCGCGCTCGTGCTCGTTACTTCATTCACGTTCGTTCGCAGTCGCAGTCACATCCCTGCGTATAGCTTCATGGTGGGCGTCGCAATCGCTATCGCCATCCTGCGCATGAGTATGATTCCTGCGCACCTACCCGAAGCCTTCGAGTCGCTTGTTGACCGGAAGGTCGTGCTTGAGGGCAGTGTCGTCGCGCTTCCGGATATGCGCGAGAGCGAGAACAGAGTCACGGTCGAAGTAACGAAAGACCGTGGGAGAACACGCATCATCGCTGCAGTACCGCTCTACCCGTCAGTACACGTGGGTGACCGCATACGGGTCTCCGGCGTCTTGAAGAAACCACAGCCCTTTGCGACTGACGGCGGACGCACATTCGCGTACGATGCCTTCCTGCGCAAGGACGGAGTCTATGCTCTCATGCAGCCAGCTTCGGCAGAGAGTATGGGGGAAGACGGGCGACTCACGCTCAGATTCTTGCGAGTCCTCGAGTATATAAAAGACGCATTTATAGAGCTGCTTACTCGCGCGCTTCCCGAGCCCGAGAGCGCGCTCGCTGCTGGGCTCGTCGTTGGGGGCAAGCAAGGTCTAGGGAAGATTCTGCTCGAGGCGTTTACGACCGCAGGAATGCTCCAGATAGTCGTACTTTCCGGGTATAACGTCATGATAGTCGCAGAAACTATCTTCCGCGCGCTTTCGAGATTCCCGAGACGTGCGGCGGGCCTGGTCGCCGGAGCAAGCATCATCTGCTTCGTGCTTGCGGCTGGCGCAGGCTCTTCCGCGCTTCGAGCCGGACTCATGGCACTGTTCGCAATCAGCGCGCGGGCGTCAGGAAAGAAGTATCAAGTACTGCGCATCCTTACCATCACGTTCTTCTTGCTCGCGCTATGGAATCCGCTCCTCATCGTGTACGATCCAGGATTCCAGTTCTCCTTCCTCGCTACGCTCGGGCTGATCATTGGTTCTCCAATGCTTGAAATACGTCTCGTTCGTCTGCGAAGCCCGTTCTTGCGCGAGGCCGTCGCGACTACGCTTGCCGCTCAGATAGGCGTCCTGCCACTTTTACTCTGGCAAACAGGGAATCTATCGCTCGTTGCCGTACCTGCTAATGTGCTCGCGATGCCGGCTATACCCTTTGCTATGGGACTGAGCACCCTTGCCGCTCTTGTGGCCACTCCGCTCGGACTTCTCTTGAGTACGCTCCCGCTTGTCGCAGGCTTTCCCGCGTACGTGCTCCTGTCCTATGTCATACATGTCGCGACCATAGCTGCTGCGTTACCGCTCGCGCAGGTCATCCTGCCAGCCTTTTCGTTCTGGTGGGTGGTATTCGCGTATGCACTGCTTACCGTGATCGTTGTCCGAGCGCAACGACTCGGCCCCGCGCCGGTAGGCGCGGGGCCGAGGAACCCCATCAAACCTTCTGCGTATGCCTAGAAGCGCCGCACTAGACGGCTTCCGAGAGGAATCGTCGCTCAACGACGCTCCAGTTGAGGTTATCGAGGAAAGCGTCCACATAAGACTTCTTCTCAGCTGGCTTGTAGTCGACCATGAAGGCGTGCTCCCAGAGGTCGAGCGCGAGCAAGACCGGAAGCCCCGAAAGCTGACCGAGCTGATGGTCGTCCACCCAGGCGGTGTGGAGCGTCGGACCTGCCGGGTCGAAGTAGGTGACTACCCAGCCGATGCCGCGGGTGCCTGCGACTTCCTTGAGGTGCGACACGAATCCGTCCCAGCTTCCGTACTTCTGCGCCGCCGCATCCGCGAGTGCCGAATCGCTTGCTGCGGATGTCGACCCGCCTTCGAACTGCTCGAAGTAGTATTCATGCATTCGCATGCCGTCGAATTCGAAACCGAAGCGACGTCTGAGCTCGTTAATGAGGTATGCATTTCCTTCGGCGTCCTCTTCGCGAAGTTTCGCGATCGTATCCATGATGAGATTGCTGTGCTTCACGTATCCCTCGTAGAGAGCGAGGTGGACGGCGATCTGGTCCTTAGAAAGTCCTTTGAGCTCGGGGAGCTCGAATGTCCGTACGGGATAGGTCATAAAAGTGGTGCTATCGACTGGTATACGATCAGTATACCCCGTATGGAAGCCTCATCGGAGCAGATAAATTACTCTGTGAGCTATCTGTGGCACGTGCGCAAGCATATATTCCAATACGGTGAGTCGGTCCAAACTGCCATACGGGGTATATGCCTGCGCCTGATGATATGCTCATGAACAGTATGGCGTCTCTTTCCCGTGGACTCACTCTGAAGCATCTCGCGTGTCTTGCTCTTGCTGGACTCAATATCTATGTCTGGACGGCATATGCCCGACCAGCGCCCGCGAATCTCCGCGTTTCAGTGCTCGACATCGGACAAGGCGATTCGATACTCATTCAGGGACCCACCGGCATACAGATGCTCGTTGATGGCGGACCAGACCACTCAGTACTCCGGCAGCTTCCGAGAGAGATGGGTCTCTTCGACCGTTCCATCGATATGCTCGTTGAGACGCATCCGGACAAGGATCACATCGCAGGGCTCGCTGACGTCTTTGACCGCTATCAGGTCTCCTATTTCATGAGTCCGGGTATTCCGAATGACACGTCACCGGTGAGGGCGCTCGAGCATGCTGCCCTAAGTGAGCCAAATCTCCAGACGCTTATCGCGCGCCGCGGCATGCGCGTTCATCTGGGCGGCACTGCCTATGCCGACATTCTCTTTCCCGATCGCGACGAGTCGACTCAGACAGCGACGAACGACGGCTCCATCGTCATGCACGTGGTATACGGAACGACGTCCTTCATGCTTACGGGTGACCTGCCGTCTAAAGAAGAGGACTACCTGGTCGCGCTTGATGCAGGTGACGGGAACCTTCCCAGCACCGTACTCAAAGCAGGGCATCATGGCTCTAAGTATTCGACTGATGACACGTGGCTCGCGAGCGTGCACCCCAGCATCGTTGCCATCTCAGCTGGAGCGAATAATCAGTATGGACATCCGAATCCTGAGACTCTTGAACGCATCCGTACGGAAGGCGCGCAGATAGTCTCCACCATCGATAGAGGTACCTTGCACTTCGTGAGCGATGGAACTTCCGTAGTTCTCAAATAGGGTCCATATGGCATCCCCGATACGCACCAAGCTTCGTTGACACTCTTTCCACACAGGCGTTAACTCAAGAGAGGAAGTCTTGTAAGGATTTTTGCGATGGAAGAAGCTGCTTCGGCTGGATTCTTTGCGCAAGGATCCGAGTCACAACCACAACAAACAGGGAGGAAATACGAATTTGAGTTCGTCAGGCAGGATACGAAAGCGTACCTGACGCGCACGATCTCGTTTACCGCTTCGAATGATGAGGCGGCAATCGATGCGGCGTATCGTACGTTTGGACTCAAGAAAAGGGACCCGTACGAGTTTCATCTGCTAGGCGGGATCGAAGTGCGCTATGTTCCCCCGAATGGGCAACGAAGGGTGAGGATCCACCCACGATAAAAGATCAGAGGAGAGGAAATGAGAACCCGGCGCCAGAGGCGCCGGTAATGTGTAATTAGACGAAAAAGGGGAAATCGGATATGGTTCTCGGAGTCGTTCTATAGGGGGTGGATATGATGCAGGTTGCAACTGCCGCGTCCGGCGGCTCCATGCAAAGATTCGGTGTGAGTCGACAGCAGACGCGAATGAACTTCGAGCTCAAACGGACGGTGGGCGGGGAAACCGTAATCGAACCGTTCACCGCGTTCGGCCTCAGTGAGGCGATTACTGAAGCCTTCGCGCGTCTTGAAGTTCGCGGACGCTCGTATGAAGTATTCCGTGCGGCCGGCGGAATCGCGATCTTTCAGGTTTCTCAAGACGGGAGTACAAGAACACAGGTTTTTCCTCGGATGCACTGAGTTCGTCCCAGGAAAACGAAAACCGGCGCCTTCGAGCGCCGGTCTATCGTATGGGAACTATCTTTAGATGATTCCTGCTTTGGTGAGTGTCGCGTGGGCGCCGTTCTTCTTGATGTGGCGGAGACCCTTTGCGGAGATATCGACGAGTACGGTCTTGCCGGTCTCAGGTACGAAGATGTGCCGCTTCTGGAGGTTTGCCTTGCGGCGGACCTTGCCGGTTGGGTTGAACTGGGTAGCGCGGGTACGGTTTGAGTACCGTCCGCCTACCTGAGTCGTCTTTCCGGTTATTGCGCATTCGCGTGCCATAGTTTCCGCATGGTACCATCACCTATATAGGTATGCAACCGGACCTCGCGCTCACTATCTTCACGGTAGTCATTCTCATTTTCTCCATAATCCTCCACGAAGTGGCCCATGGGTATGCCGCTTTTGCGCTTGGAGACCCTACGGCTAAGCTCGCGAAGCGCCTTACGCTGAATCCCATTCCCCATATCGACCTCTGGGGATCGATAATCATTCCGGGTTTCCTGGTCCTCACGCACGCGCCCTTTATATTCGGCTTTGCAAAGCCCGTACCGTATAACCCGTACAACCTCCGGAATCAGCGGTGGGGAGAAGCCATCGTCGCCATAGCCGGTGTCGCGACTAATATCTTGATTGCTTTAGTATTCGCGGCCGTAGCCCGCCTTGCATACGCGCATGGTGCGAACGCCTTTGGCGACATCGCCTCCGTTGCCGTACTGATGAACCTCTTCCTCGGCCTTTTCAATCTTATCCCTATTCCTCCCCTGGATGGCTATTCTTTCTTGCGCAGTATCCTACCACTTAGAAGTTCCATGGCATTCCGTGATTTCGAAGACCGGCTGCGTCAAGGAGGCTTCCTTACGATCATCGTCTTCTTCCTGGTCTTCTGGTATTTCCTTGCCGCCCCGTTCGGTACTTTCGTCTTCTGGATCCTCACTCGTCTCATCGGTACGTAGCTGTTCGCCGACTACTTCCTGAACACGCTCATAAGCGTTGCAAGCAGTCGGAGCAGTGCGACCTTTATATAGGACAGGACATGCATGAGCGCACCTCCTGGAACCGCGGCGAGCTGGTTCGCATAGGGTCCCTCCCAACCCGCTAATTGCGGATTGTTTGAGGAATCAACTTTCTCTGGCATGCGTTCTCTTGGCGCATAGGCCCGACTAAGTTCGGAGACGGTGCTCGTCGCTCGCTTTCCATTCGATGCGCCTGCCTCGATGGATCTCTTACTAGAGCTCGACACATCTACGGCAGTGCTCGACGCTGTTATATATGTGAGATGCGGCAGCGGAGACCTGGTGCCGAGAGCTATGTGTGCCGGTGCTGATGATTTTCCTGAACTGGTGCCGGGGGTAGGAGCAGGGGCCGGCACGTGTGGCACGGTACTGGTTCCTATGTCTCCCGGATCTGAAGGATCTTCTGCCGGATCGGGAGACTCTGTCGGATTACCCGAGGGTGGAGAAGATGACGCGTCTTCGATCGCGCCTGTCGCAGGCGATATGCTGAAGTCAGTCGTTCCGTTCCCGTCGGTATCGACGTCGAGCGTGGACGTATGCTCGATGTCGCCATTTATGGCAATCTCTGCTCGCGTCTGCGCCGTTACCGGAACATTGGCTATGGTGCTGGTTGCGATGACGTCATTGTCTGCAAGGTCTTCCATATCGAAGGTGAACGATCCGGTGGAGTCTCCAGCGAGATTGAGCGTATAGGACACGCCCGCAGGAACGACGACATACTTCACTTCGCCGAATGTCCCGCTTACGCTGTCCGGTATCTCCTCACGCGTACTCCCGTCGCTATTCACTCCCGTACGCTTGCCGTCCGCGCTCGTGACAGAGATGGATACGGGAGAATGGAGGAAGAAGGCGATGCGTTTCTCGGGCGCGTCTGCTGGAGGAGGCGCGTGGATAGAGAACGGCAACGGACTGATATTGAACATGACGGCCTTCAGCAGCACCTGCACCTCGTCCGCTTCCATGATATTGGCGTGTGAATACGGTTGGCCTCCTGAACTCAGGCTTTTCAGATCGACCCATACAGAGTGAACGGATCCAACGCTATTCATCAAGCCCTCGCTCGGGACGGTGACGGTTCCGTCTCCGTCCTTGGTGAAGAGCGGTCGGTAGGCGAGTTTAGGTTGTCCTGATTTATCCGGTGTCTCATAGATATCGATGCCGGATATGGTGTCGATGTCATTTCCGATGATCTGATAGACATCTATTCCGGGCGGGGGCTGCCAAGCGTCAAGCGTAGCGTGGACTTCTTCGGCGTAGGAGAGAAGTTCAGAATTCAGGATGTTAGGCGTCTGCAGATCATCGGTCGCGGGCATGCTTCGTCCGCCTTCCTCAGCCAAGAGGAAGCGATGCAACTCGCCTGCGGTACTTATGGTTTCGCCATAGGCGTCCCGCTCTTTCTGTAGAAGCGAATCGTTCCCGAAACGTATGAGCGGATATGAGAAGTTTATGGCGTTGCTATAGGGCGCAGACGGAAGCAAGTGATATGCCATCGGGTCGTTGAGGGCGAATTCGCGGGCGTGTGCCGTGGACATCAGAATATTGGGCATGTTTGCCATACCGGGCAGTCCTTCCTGATCGCCATAGAGAACAGCGCCGAGTGCGCGCGGGGCGCCTGACTGCGGAGTATCGACCAGGACAACCTTGTCGATCAGTCGAGATGCTTCGCTATCTCCGAGCTTCTGCATGAGCGCCTTTGCCACGAGACCGCCGTTGCTATGCGCGAGAATCGTTACTTTCCCCGTAGGCGAGGTCGAAGCAAGTTCGCGGAGCTGTTCCTCGATATAGGGAGCGTCAGTGGCTTCTCCGTAGTAGATCCGGTTTCCACGCTCTACTCCGCTTCCCACGATGTCCGGAAGCGAAAGTCGCCAGTCGTAGGCTATCGGTTTGAATCGCCAGCCGGTGCCGTAGGCGCCGGCTGCTTCCTTCGCCTTCATCTCGCTCACGAATGTCGAGTAGAACTTAGAGCCAAAGGCATCTGAGACTATGTCTTCATCCTTGGCATAGACGGTGCTGTGCACGCTCTTTCCATGCGCGTCCATATATAGCTGCGGCACGGCGATATCGGCGATAGGAGGCCAGAGAGGAATGCCTATGCACGAGTCGTCAATGACTAGGCAGAGCGGATTCTCAAGATATAATCTGCTGGCCTTTATGCCGGGAAGGAATAATACGCTCGAAAGTACGTCCGTCGGAGGAGTGGTCGTGGCTTGGATGGATGGCGTAATCGTATCGCAGGCTGCTTCGCTCGCGCATATGGCGAAGGCTGGGATGCCCTGCGTATCCGCTATGACGCTACGCGTTCCGTCATTAGGATCGAGTGCGCCCCACATCCAACCCGCTCCTTTACTCGGATCTACTCTGAACGCCTGACCGCATCCGCCAGCCGAAGTACGCACGGCGTGCGTGTATTGCTGGTCTGGACCTCGTACGTCGTATCCCCACGTATTTCCGGGCAGAAACGAGTTCAGGTAGTAGTTATTCGTCGGACATCCAACCAATCCGTCGAAGAATACGACAGCGTAGTAGTCGCCAGGCGCTAGACCGTTTATGAGTGAGTGCGGTATTCCTACACCCGCCGGAATGATGCCGGGCGTGTAATTAGATGGGGCGATGACGCTTCCTCCTGTGGCATGGTCTATAAGAGGTAGGGTACTGCGCACGATAGGTACGGGTTCGCTCTCAATATCTCTAAGGTTTCCAGCTCCGTCCGCAATAGTAACGGTGTACCCTATCGCAGACCACGAAGTTTCCGGAGCCACCACGGGCACATTGACCGAGAATGGCGAGGATACATTCCTGATCGTATCGGCTTCGCTCGTATACCCGCCGTATACTTTCTGACCGTCGGCATCAATACCGTACGTGAATTCATTGATAATCTGCGGCGTAGAGCCTGTACCGTCGAACGTGCCTGCCACATGAGCGGTCCAGGTTCCGGAGAGCCCGGGATCCTGAGCGAAGGTGGCGGTAAGGGTGCCGGTGGGTGGCACGGTATCTACCAAGATAGAGCCTTCAACCATGGGAGACGCCCCGGATGCGGTGGTTCCGATGATCGAGAAAGAATGCATGCCATCCGGTATGTCGCTAGGAAGCGTGAGTTGAGCTGTCGAGAAGATGCCGTCTGGCACATTCTTGCTCAAGGGCTCATTCGCAGATAAGCCTAGTTCCCGAAAATCAGCCGTAGCGGTTTCCCAGGAATGGGCTGAACTCACGAAAAAATAGAACGGATCGCCAGGTTTAAGAGCAGTCTGTAACGGGCCGTGGAAGAACATATCCGGAAGTCCTGTACCCAAATGCGGAGACTCGGATTCCGCTTCGCGCATCGTATCCTCTGGTGTCGAGTATCCGACATCGGGATCCGTCGTCGCGTCCGCTTTTATATGAGTCGTGGTGCCATCAGACGGCGAAGAGGTCGAAGCAATAATCTGTTGCTCTGCGGGAATGTCAGTCGGCAGCGCTATCTCTTCGGCATGTAGTATGCCTGGCCGGAACAGGTATATAAGTATGAATAAGATAAACGTAAGCATGGAAGTTGGATTAGCTGTTAAGTGATTCGATGCACGAGAGAAATATATAAACTGGGTGATAAAGAATTTCTCAGACGGCGGTAAAGGTTTCCTTATTAATTTCTCTAGGAAAGCCCTGGCTCGACGTATTCTTCGACCAGCCCTGCCTGTCCTGTGGAAAATCCTGATTATCAATCTCTTGCGTCTGTACTCCCGCTGGTAACAGCACGAAAATCCACAAGATCGAGATGGCTATGATGCTGTCGATATGGGCGATGAGATGAAGAGTGTGGTTCATTCAGGTACGGTACCCGGCCAGGCATGAGAATTACTTCAAGTCCTCCTAAAGAGTTCCTTACGAATTTCCAGAGAAGGGTCTGATAAGATGCAGCTATGGTACGGCTCGACGTGAATGGATTTCAAGAAACGCTCCACGACAATATGTGCGGCCCGGCCTCGCTCAAGATCGTTCTGGGATATTACGGCATCGAAAAGAGCGAGCAAGAGCTTGCGGTGCTCGTAGGCAAAGGCGATCTGGGGACTGACGAGAAGGGAATAGCAAAGGCAGCGGAGTCCTTTGGACTCCAGGTCACTATCAAGAACGAAAGCTCCTTCGAGGACATCGGAGAGTGGCTCGGCAAAGGAGTGCCGGTAATCGTTAACTGGTTCACCAGAGGGCGTTCTGACTATCCGGATTCAGAAGTTGCCGACGGCCACTATTCCGTAGTCACCGGACTCGACGGGGAGTACATTTATTTACAGGACCCTGAGATAGGGGAGCTGCGGACGATAACGCGGGATGACTTTGTGAGAGTGTGGTTCGACTTTTCCGGTGAAACTATCAAGCCTGAAGAACTCATAATCAGGCAACTCATTGCAGTCTATCCACGCGATACTATATGAAAGTCCTTCCACGCACAGAATTCGGCAATCCTATACTGCGAGCTAAGGCGAAAGCCGTTCCTCTTAAGTCTTTAGAGACTCCAGAGCTCAAGAATCTGATACGAGAGATGATCTTCACCATGCGAAAGACGGGCGGGGTGGGTCTAGCCGCTCCGCAAATCGGAAGATCGCTTCGTCTGGCGGTTATGGGAATGCATCCGACGAAGTATCGGCCATATCTCGAGAAGAGAGACCTTATAGTCATCGTGAACCCACGCATAATCGAATATTCGAAGTCTACGAAGAACGACTGGGAAGGGTGCTTGAGCTTCGCGCCGAAATACATCGGCGCAGTCATACCACGTCCATCGTCCATAACGGTTGAGTACCATACCGAGAAGGGTGAGAAAGTAGTCGAGAAGGCTTCGGGCTTATGGGCCCGTATCTTCCAGCATGAGATAGACCACCTCAACGGTATCGGCTACATGGACCGTATCAAGGACCCGAAGATGTTCATGACGGTGAACGAATTCAGGAAGAGAAACCTCAAGAAGTAGTGAGCCTAAGCAGCAGTATCTTTCACCATCAGCTCTCGGAGGATCTCGTTTCCGTCTATGACCTTAGAAGTATTTTGTACGTATTCGAATAAAAGGTAGAGCATCTTTTGGATCTGCGAGTGCTTGATCTCGATGACAAGCTCTTCACGCATAGAAATGAGATACACGCTGTCCTTGAAAAGGAACATCTCTCCTTTGTGCTTGAAATACTCTTCGTCAATCTCGTTCACGCGGTACGCTCGGCCTTCAAAGTGCTTCGCCCACTCGAACCCCATGATCTCGAAGGAACGTTCGAGACTGCCTTCGGGTATTACGACTTGAATGACCATCCCGTTCTTCTTTATGCTCTTGTTCAGCTCGTGGATCGTTTCGGCTCCGAGCAAGTCACGCCAGTCAGCAAATACGTTATCACCTTGGAAGCCTATGCACGTCTCGCCACGATGCTCTTGAAAGATATAGCGCATCACCTCGCTTATGGTCTTACTCCCTCGGTATACTTTTATACCAACATTACCCTCCTGGTACAGCACCTCCTTTTCTTCCCGCGAACCGAGGATTTCCTCTCGTGCTTTCTCCAAGAGTCTGTTTATGGCAGATGCTGAAGCGATTCTCCAATGCCGTGCTCCTTTAATGGAGTGACACGCTACGAGGCCTTGTTCCTCTAGTTGGGCGAGGATCGCATAAATAGCAGGACGTGAAATATCGGTTTCCTTGGATATCTGTACTGGAGTCTCGCGTCCAGCCTTCACCTGCGCCAAGACTGAACGCGCAGCGTTTGAGAGCCCGAATGCCTTAAATGTCGTGGTCATGGGTGAATCGTATGCCAAACGCTAAATCATGTAAAGTTTTTTAGACATACAAAAGACCGTATCTTAGGCATATATACAGTAAGTTTTACATTTTTGTACTTCGTGTTCTAGAAAACCTACCTTTACTAAGGAAGTTCACCGACATAGCCAAGGAGGCATTCATGTCGAAGCCAAAAAAGATATACGCAACATTCGTGTTGCCTGCGCCGAACGGATGCAACCTGGACTGCGCATTCTGTGTCATCGCCCATCGCAGGGAGGCTATAGATTCGAGACTAATCCACGAAGACTATCTCCGTTTCCTAACCGATATTCTCGTGCATATGCCGATAGCACGCTTCAGCATTCAGGGATATGAGCCGTTGCTGCCGGAAACCTGGCCACTGACGAAGGCGCTGCTCGAAATTGCAGGCGCATTCTTCTGCGAGACGTCATTCGTAACAAACGGTACGTATCTAGCAGAACACGCGCGCGAGCTAGGAGCCTTCCCCGGTCTCGTCGACGCTGTCACCATTTCTATTGATAGCGCCGATCCTGCCATCCACGACAAGCTTCGCCGGAAGAGTGGAGCCTTGGAAAGAGCGCTTGAGGGCATCATGGCCCTAAGGCGTGAGTTCAGTGGGGACATCGCCGTGAACTCGGTCCTTTTTCCAGGAAAGATGGAATATCTGAAAGACATGCCACAGCTGCTCGCCAACCTCGGCGTTCGGGAGTGGATCATCTCTCCGCACATCCGTGTCGGAAGTGACGTGAAGGTTCCGCACGGGGAGGATCTGAAATACGACTTGCTGGAACTGAGCGCAATGGCACACGCGTTCGGGGTCAAGGTACTTCTTTCTGACGAGCTTCGGCTTACTGAAGGGAGCGACCTATACACTGATCTCTACGTACGGTCGCTCAAGAGCGAAGATGAGATCTTCAGGCTTTCTCCCGACAGCACTTGTTCTCGCGGGCTCGAGATTCTGGGGACCGTGGACTCTGTTCCTGAGTGGGACGGGGCCGAACGCCCTTCGTTGTTCCTGAGGCGCATCTTCGCAGAATGCGGAGTCTCGCTTCAGAGCAGAAGCAAACTAGCTCGGGTATTCGCGTCGTGGCATGCAAACAGAATCGCGTAAGCAAGCGATAGGAAGGAGGTACATGATATGGCAGTAGCCTACGCCGGAAGGCTGAGGCGCAGGGCGAGCTTCGGCTCGTTCCTGCGCCGAGCGTTCCGGTTCGCCAGAACTCTCTGAAGACTCGTCTAAACGAAAGGAGGTGATTGCTTATGGGCGCGTTGTATGGCGGAAGGCTTGCGCGCAAGCCGAGCTTCGGCTCGCTGATACGCCGAGCGTTCCGGTTCATGGGGGTCTTCTAGGATTCCCTTAACGAGAAAGGAGGTGATGTACATGGTGGCGGGTTATGCGGGGCGACTGTCGCGCAAGGAACGCCTCGGCTCGTTCTTGCGACGGGCGTTACGGTTCATCCGTACGCTCTAGCTGAGAGCTAAATCTGACAATAGAACATGCCTTGTTCGTTTGTCCGGGTCATGCGCACCTGGGAACAGAACGCGCAACCGCTCCTCGGTAACGAGGGGCGGTTCTTCTTAATATCAAAAGCTAACCCTCGGGATTATGGGAGACAAGAACAGGTATTATCTATAGTCGCCCAAGTACTATTCACGTAAGAGCTTGCCTAACTCAGCGAGGTCTTTTGAGTTAAGTGTTCCATGAGAAGTCTTCGGAGGCTTGGTAAACAAGCTCTCTACTTTTCTGTACTCGGGACTACCCATGACTCGCACTTTATACGCAGGATCATTCTGGAACGCTTCGTATGCCTCCCATCCCAAATGTCGGTTGAGTATTTCTTCACGCTTTTCCTCAGACTCGAGAGGATTGCCAATTTCATACTCGGGATTATTTTCATCAGGGTGTGAGAAGAAATGATATTGCTTCCCGATATCCCACATTGCCCAGGATGCGCTCTGCCCGTATGGGGTAACCGGTATACCCAATCTCGTTGCTTCAGAAAGCATGGTGTCACGGATTTCAGCAGCTACTTTCCGTACTGACTCAATGCCCCCGATCGCGCCAGCCCTTGCTACCGACTCCGCGTAACGATTGGCACTCTCGGACGAACGTGACCATTCAAGCGTCTGCTTCTTGAGCTCTTCAGGCAGCTCGGCATCTTGATACGCCAGATCAGTCTTTACTATCTGTTCGCGTATCAAGCCTGGCACAGGAACCTCAGCGGCCTTTCGTGCCGCTTCAGATGCAGCCGCTGCGACTTCTGCTTGCTTCTGTAATTCAGCCAATGCTTCCTTTCGCGCTATTTCCTTAGGAAATCCCATCTCTACGGGTGCGTCTGCAGAGAAAATCCTATCCAGAACCTCACGCTCCTCTTTGTCTGTGCCATCGTACGACTCGTTCACCATTCTGCCTTTCAAGAGACGGTCCCTATACCCTGGGTCAGTTCTTATATTCCTTAGAACATTTTGTCTCTCGATCTCAATGAGACGTTCACGAATGGCCTCAAGTCCTGCAGCTCTCCACTGCGCTTCCAATGCCCTCGCCGCCTCTCTCTTTTCTCCTTGTAAGTCGATTGCTCTATCATAAGAAGATCGGAACTTTTCAAATCCCCCCATTTCTTCTGGTCTAAGAGGTTCGATTCGCGAATAGTTCTTATCTTCAGTGCCAATGACGCCCCCCTGAAGCATTTGTTGCTCATATCTTTTTCTCAGCTCCGCAGGAATGTGTGCCTCTTCAGTATCTATCGCAGAGAGCTCGGCATTGATTGACGTAATCCTTTCAGCAGGCGTCGGTTCGGTTTCTCCAGACTTGGGAGGGAAGTCAATAAACATAGGAGAAGTATAGCCTGTCATGAGCCACGAAAGCATATAGTTGATATAGGGCCGAGAAGGGAGATCACGCGATCAAGCAGGGTCCGGTTGCATAAATTAGGCTATTCTTATATAGTCTTACCAGCTCCCACGGGGAGTTTTCATTTCGAAATGGCAACCATAAATCAGCTCGCAAAGAAGGCTCGTAAGAGCACCCCGAGGAAATCGAAGGTCCTCGCTCTTGGCCGTGGCTTCAACGCCCTCAAGAATCGCCCGACCTTCTACCCGGCTCCTTTCAAGCGCGGCGTATGCACCAAAGTAACGACGAAAACTCCTCGCAAGCCTAACTCGGCTATCCGTAAGATCGCCCGTGTCCGCCTTACCAACGGCATGGAAGTGACCGCCTACATCCCGGGCGAGGGCCACAACCTCCAGGAACACTCGGTGGTCATGCTTCGCGGAGGCCGCGTGAAGGACATCGGCGTGCAGTACACGGTCGTTCGCGGTCGCCTCGACACGGCCGGCATCGACAAGCGCCGCCGCGGTCGTTCGAAGTACGGCGCCAAGAAGCCGAAGGCATAATCCTTTCTATCTTTTTCTCTTACCCTCACCATGCGTCACCCTCTTAATAACAAGCGTACTCGCCGTCCTGACTCCGAATATAATTCGGAAGCTATCTCTCGTTTCATAAATACGGTCATGCTCGACGGCAAGAAGGATACCGCTCGCAAGGTCGTCTACGATGCCCTCACCATCATCTCCAAGGGAGGAGAAGTAGACGCGCTCGAGACATTCGAGACGGCTATCCGCAACGTGGCTCCGCTCATGGAAGTCCGCTCCCGCCGCGTCGGTGGCGCAAACTACCAGGTTCCTCGTGAAGTACCGCAGCAGCGCCGCGTCTCTCTTGCCTACCGTTGGCTCATCAATGCAGCCCGCGCGCGCAAGGGAAAGCCCATGGCTCAGAAGCTCGCTGACGAGATCATGCTCGCGGTGAACAACGAAGGCTCGGCCATCAAGAAGAAGGACGATATGCATCGCATGGCTGATTCCAACAAGGCCTTTGCGCACTTCGCCTGGTAAGTCGAATAAAAGAATAGGTATGCGTAAAGAGCCGGGATCCATATGGATCCCGGCTCTTTACGCATCGGGATAAATTTTTTCTGAAATAATCTTCAAAGATACTTAATCCGTCATTATCATTGCCAAGGCCAGAAAAATTGACGGCCGACTGCTGCTAAGGAAGAATGACCATGTACCCTAGCAGTCTAGGCCCTTTAACCATCAGCTATCGAATATACGTCATGATTTCCGTATTACAGACAGTGCGTATAGGCCGTATAGGCCGAATATCCTTGGGGCTTTTCATAGCATCCCTCTGTTTCTTTGCTCATGCCTCCGCGTCGTATGCCGCTACGTACTACGTCGATTCCGTCTCCGGAAGCGATAGTAACGCGGGTACGTCAACGGGCACCCCTTGGCAGACAGTTGCCAAGGTAAACAGTTCGACCTTCAGCCCAGGCGACTCCGTACTGTTCATGGCAGGCGATCTCTGGCGGGAACGCCTCTCGTTCCCGTCGTCGGGTACGAGCGGAAACCCGATCACTATCGGAAAGTACGGCACGGGCACGAACCCGATCTTTTCGGGAGCTGATGTGCTGCCGAATGCGAATTTCACCGTGTATGACGCTTCCAGCAGCACATACCAGATCGGCGGTACGGTAGAAGGGAACGGCGTAGCGGCGATGTGGGAGAACGGCGTGGAGCTAAAGCTCGCCACCTCCCTTGCTGCTGCGACCTCGACTCCCGGCAGCATGTACTACAACATCGCTACCCATGTGTTCTATCTGCATTCTGCACAGGCTAATCCGAATCCGATAACGAACGGGCTCGTCTATGAGGCAACAAAGCGTGGAAACGTTGCCATCGATAACACCAATAGCTGGCTCATCTGGCAGGACCTTGAGATAGACAAGGGCTTCACCAACCTGTCAGCACATCTCATCACCGGCGCCAACAATATCGTCCGTCGTGTGAACTACTACGACAACGCCAACCACAGCCTCAGTTTCTACGGTTCAAATAACCTTGGCGAGGACCTGTATGCGCAGAATAATTTCGGAGGCGCCTTCCTGTTCTACAGCCCGACATCATTCGGAAACACCTTCCAACGGGTGAGCGTTGTGAATCCGGTGTCAGGTTACGGTCCAGGCCTGCAAACACACGGCGGCGCCCACGACAACATCGTCCAGGATTCCAAATTCTACGCATCAGCCACTCCTTCAAGCCAGATCGGCGCGATCGGCCTTAGTGCTGATGCGGGCACCTCGCTTATCGCGCGACGTAACTACATCTACGGAAAGTGGTCGTTCGCGTTCGCGACGAATTCAGGCGCAGGCATCAATTCAGAATTCTCAAATAATGTGATCGACGGAAGTCAGTTCGGCATTCTCGCGATCAATCTTGCGAGTACCGGTGCGACTGGCGTAAAGGTATATAACAACACGTACTACACGAGCGGTACGCAGCCCTTCATTAGTGCTATTGCCAGCACGTCCGTCGATGTCGAGAACAACCTGGTGTATATGCCTGGTTCCGGATTCTATGTAAATAGCTTCTTAGCTCCGATCACCGCTAATTACAACCTCTGGTATGGATCTAGCCGCACCACGCCGTTTGCGCTTGAAACCGGACAGAAGACCTTCGCTCAGTGGCAAGCGCTCGGACGTGACGCGAATGGCAAGAACGTGAACCCGCTTCTCGTGAATGTGGGCGCCGGCAACTTCAGTCTCTCGTCCTCGTCTCCTGCCATCGATATGGGTGCTAATCTCGGTACGGCCTATCAGCTCGGACTCAGCGCCTCGTCCACGTGGCCGTCAGGGGTCATGACGGTGAATCAGAATACTAACGGCATTGGCTGGGACATCGGAGCATACGTATATGGCGTGCCTGCGCTACCGCCTTCTGTGGCTACATTCGTCCCGCTATCTGCTACCACGACTATCTCTGCCTCAGCGACTGCGACAAGTCCTGCGACCATCAGCTCCGTCCAATTCTATCTTGACGGCAGTGCGCTCGGTTCGCCGGTCACCGCGACGTCGTCTCCCAATACGTACTCGTATCTGTGGAACACGACGCTTGCCACGAATGGCGCTCATATACTGTCGTCCCTAGCTACGACTAACTTGGGAGCCTCAGCAAGCTCGACTCCGATATCGGTCATGGTCGCTAACTGATAAAACTCATGTGAAAAGAATAATGCCGCCCTATGGGCGGCGTTATTCTTGCCTTCGCGCAGTCGGCGTATACCCCGTATGACGGCCTCAACGGATACTATCTCTAGGCGCAAGAGCCAGCCGTGGCACGTGAAGCTGCATATTTCTCCGAATCTCCTAATAAGTCCAAGCTGTCATACGGGGTATACTGATAGGGACAGATTATCGAGATAACTACACATACTATGGAAGCAGACATGAAACACGACGGTATGCACAAGCACGGCCACCACCACGGGCCTCACAGTTTCTGGGCCAGTTGGTGCTCGCCGGTAGGACTCGGCATCTTCCTCCTCCTCGGCGCCATCTCCCTTACCATCCTCGCGCATGCACTTCTCGGACTCGCGCACGGTCCTGAGCGCATGATGGATGATCGCGGTGATTGGGGAATGCATCAGGGAGTCATGAAGGTGCAGACGGTACCTGCCGGACCTTCGGTACCCGCGCAATAATAGTCTTCAAGCATTGTAGAAAGAGAAAACCGCCCAATGGGCGGTTTTCTCTTTCTACAATGCTTTTAGTATACTTTTTCTGGAGCCGGACTATCGTCCGGACTGAACAAGATGAAATGAAAGGTATTCCCATGACTGTTCTTATCAGAGATTGCAATTTCGCGTCTCTTGAAGAGGCGCTCGCGGGCAAGTCCATTCCTCTCCCCGTACGCAATACGTTGCAGCTTGTCGATCTTGAATACGCCTGGATTGATGGGTGCGTCCATAGCGGTCAGATGGTGATCGCCGAAGACCTCGTTCAAGACGTGGTGGAGATCTTTCCTCAGCTCCTGAGGGTGAGGTTTCCCATCGAGAGAATCGTTCCGGTTGTGGCATATGGCTGGAGCGACGACGCTTCTATGGCAGAGAACAACTCCTCCTGCTTCAACTGGCGGAATATGGTCGGATCAGATCAGCTTTCGCTGCATGCCCTGGGGCGGGCGTTGGACTTAAACCCCTTCCTGAACCCTTGGGTGAAGAATGGAGTGATCATACCCAAAGGAGCAACGTACGATCCCTCTGTCCCCGGAACCATCACTGAGGACAGCGAAGTCGTAAGGCTCTTCGAGAAATACGGGTGGGAGTGGGGCGGTCGCTGGACGAGCCTCAAGGACTATCAGCATTTCGAGAAGAAGCGGTAGCGGCCGGGGCCGGCAACATATTTGTCGGCCCTCTCGCACGTCGTATACTCAACTTACAATGGATACCTTGCGCCAAGTCGCCGTTAGTCGTACGCACGTACAGCCGGAACCTATAGAATCTGCCCGGGTCAAGATAGAGATACTCTTTGGAGAGCGCGTACAAGTACTCGAGGACGGCACTGAATGGGTTCGAGTATGTACTGTCCTGGGCGAGTATGAAGGCTTCGTAAGAGTAAAAGACCTGGGAGAAATCTCCGAACCTACGCATCGGGTGAGCGAGCTCATGGCGCCCGTATACAACGAATCGCACTTCAAGAGCCCGTCTTCAGCCGAACCTTTATATTTCAACTCCTTAGTGACCGTTGAAGAGAGCAGAGATACTCCGGAAGGACTAATGCACAAACTGCGGAGAACGGGATGGGTCTTTGATACGGAGCTTCGCGATATTAATTATCGTGCCCCTGACTTTCTTCTGGAGGCCTTAAAATTCCTTGGGACCCGATACGGGTACGAGAAGCGCGGTGCCCTTATAGATTGTTCGACACTGGTGCAGGCAGGATGCATCGCCGCTGGTATCTCTTGTCCGTATGACGTGAAATCAGGAGAAATGGAACAGCTGGGCGAATCAGTAGATTTTGCTGCCGACTTCTCTAATCTGAGGCGTGGTGACCTCGTATTCTGGACGCAGCGGGATGAGCAACACAAAGGAAGTCACGTGGGAATCATGGTAGACGAGGAGAACTGTTTCCATGCGACTATTGCCGATCCTCATCGCAAGGCTCTTATCCAACCCCTTACGGAAGTCGCACACGACCAGGCGCGCGACAATAATGGCCCTATAACTAAAGTGCGCCGGTTCTCAGATTACCGGCCTTCCTAGCCGCGACCCGATTTCTTGCCTTTTAGGGCTTGGAAACGTATCTTATACATAACGCCTCAGCGGGACTTTTTACTACCAAGCGAGTGAGCACATACAGGAGAGTAATCTTTCCTGTATGTGCGAGCGAGCGCAGGGAGCAAGACGCGAAGCGGCTTATTTTTTATCTATCTCTATGAACCGCGATTATCCACTCGAGAAAGTGCGCAACTTCGGCATCATCGCCCACGTCGACGCCGGCAAGACGACCACAAGCGAGCGCGTGCTCTTCTATACGGGCTCTCAGCATAAGATCGGCGAGGTCCACACGGGCGAGACCACGACCGACTGGATGGAGCAGGAGCGCGAGCGCGGCATCACCATCACCTCGGCTGCCATCACCTGTTTCTGGTCTAAGTCCCAGGAGAAGGACAAGAAGGACATGTCGAAGAAGTACCGCTTCAATATCATCGACACTCCGGGACACATCGACTTCACCGCGGAAGTGAAGCGCTCCATGCGCGTGCTCGACGGGGCTATCGTCGTCTTCGACGGCGTCGCGGGCGTAGAGCCACAGTCGGAAACGAACTGGCGCTACGCTGACGAGGCGAACGTGCCGCGCGTCTGCTTCATCAACAAGCTCGACCGTACCGGCGCTGACTTCGAGCGTTCCTACGCGACCATCCTCGACCGTCTTTCGAAGAAGGCCATCCGCGCGCAGATCCCTATGGGCGCCGAAGGAGATTTCGAAGGAGTCATCGACCTTCTCTCCATGAAGTCCTACACCTTCACCGGCAATATGGGCGAGGACGTCATCGAAGGCGAGGTCCCTGAGAAGTACAAGGAAGAGGCTCTCAAGCACCGCGCTGAGTTCATCGAGCGCATCGTCACGAACGATGACGCGGCTATGAATGCGTATCTGGAAGGAAACGAGCCATCGCTTGATGAGCTCAAGGCGATCCTGCGCAAGGCAGTCATCGCAAACGAGATCTTCCCGGTCTATGCCGGTTCCGCGCTCAAGAACAAGGGCGTGCAGCTCGTCCTCGACGCGGTCGTCGACTTCCTTCCGAGCCCGCTCGATCTTCCGCCGGTAACGGGCACTAATCCGAAGACGGATGAGCCGGTTGAGCGCCACGCCTCTGACGACGAGCCGTTCACCTCGCTCGCCTTCAAGCTTCAGACCGACCCGTTCGTGGGAGCGCTCACGTTCTTCCGCGTCTATTCGGGTACGGTTTCCGCGGGTTCATACATCTATAACGCGAACACCGGCACGAAAGAACGTATCGGACGCATCGTGCGCCTGCAGGCGGACAAGCGTGAGGAGGTAGAGAAGGTGTTCACCGGTGAGATCGCTGCCTTCGTGGGACTCAAGGATACGAAGACCTCGCACACGCTCTGCGACGAGGCGCACCCTATCGTCCTCGAGCAGATCGTCTTCCCGGAGCCGGTGGTGTCGCTGCGCATCGAGCCGAAGACAAAGGCCGACCAGGAGAAGATGGGTATCGCGTTGCGCAAGCTCTCTGACGAGGACCCTACCTTCCGCATCAGCTCTGATGATGAGACGGCAGAGACCATCATCGCAGGTATGGGTGAGCTCCATCTTGAGATCCTTGTCGACCGCATGCAGCGCGAGTTCAACGTGGGCGCGAATGTGGGCAAGCCGCAGGTTGCGTATCGCGAGACCATCACCGGCGCTGCCGATGTCGACAACAAATACATCAAGCAGACGGGCGGTAAGGGCCAGTACGGTCACGTGAAGATCAAGCTCAAGCACCTCGAGCCGCTCACCCCTGAGCAGGAGGAGAAGGGTCTTCCGAAGAACGTCACCCGCGAAGATCACTTCGAATTCATCAACAACATCAAGGGCGGTGTCATTCCGCAGGAATACATCCCGGCAGTCGAGAAGGGCATCCGCGAATCGCTCGGCCGCGGCATCCTCGCCGGCTATCCTATCGTCGACGTATCGGTCGAGCTTTACGACGGTTCGTATCACGATGTGGACTCCTCGGAAATCGCCTTCAAGATAGCGGCATCCCAGGCATTCCAGGAAGCAGCCCAGAAGGCAAAGCCCGTCATCCTCGAGCCTATAATGCGCGTAGAGGTCGTCATCCCCGAGCAATTCATGGGTGATATCACCGGCAACCTCTCCGGAAAGCGCGGTGCTATCGAGGGTATGGAAGAGCGCGGCATGAACAAGGTGGTGAACGCGAAGGTTCCGCTTTCGGAGATGTTCGGATACACGACGACACTCCGCTCGATGACGGAAGGACGCGGTTCCATGACCATGGAATTCGATCACTACGAGGTAGTGCCGAGCAACGTTGCGGCTGAGATCATCGCAGCAAGAAAGTAAATCATCTCAGTAAGCGAATAGATACAAGCCGCCCGTAAGCGGCTTGTATCTATTCGGTCTTGGCCGCTTCTCAACGTTATGCACAGAACACGCATGGGTAATGGCATCCTTTCATGTTCTCATCAACCTATGAAACATATTCCTTTCACGTTGGTCGCAGTACTCTACGTCGCCTTCGTCGTGCTTTCCTTTCTGAGTTATGGGTATCTCGATGTGCTCACCGGGGCAGTACCGCTCGCTCGCATATTCTCGTCCGATTTCACTGCGCCGTACGTGCTTCAGCAGGATGCTCTGAATTTTCTCTCGCTCTTCGTGCTGATCCTTCTCGTATATGTCGGTATCCGCCTGTCATATTTCCTACGAGTACGCCGGAAGCAGCTACGCGTCCTTATCGTGCTCTGTCTGCTGCTCGCACTGAGTATCTCGTCCTACGACCAATTCTATTCATGGTTCCCGTACTATAGCGACTTCTATCGCATATTCCTGAATATATATACCGTACTAACGCTCGTTGTCGGCTTAGCGCTCCTGCTCACCCTTCGTCATAAGAGGAGTCTGCGGTAATCGATACCGCAACCTCTGTGCCGCATAAGGAGGAATACGCGTGGTAAAATCCTAGGATGTTGCGCTCAGACTCGCGGAAAGGATTCACCCTCATCGAGCTCTTGGTGGTCATCGCTATCATCGGCATCCTTTCCTCCGTCGTGCTCGTGTCACTAAATACTGCCCGCGCCAAGGCGCGCGACGCGGCGCGCATTGCGGATATCCGCCAGATACGTAGCGCACTCGAACTCTATTTCCTCACGAACGGGAAGTACCCTATCCCGAAGGATTCGAGCGGACAGGCAGGCGGCGTGTTCTGGAATTCTGCCTGCTCGAGTTTCGAATATTCGCCGTCAGCACCGAGTGCTGACTGTTGGAACGGGACTCAGGCAGAGAGCCTGGCAACCCAGCTGCAGCCCTACATACCTTCTTTATCCCTGCCCGCTAATAACGGCTCGGTGATCACGAACTGCGCGGCGTCCGGCAGCCGTAATGCCGTATATACCTACGAGAGCGACGGCGTAAACTATAAGATCTACGCCTTCCTCGAAGCCTCGCCGTGTTCACCCGCCCAGAATGACGGCGGTACGCGTAGCGAAGCGTTCGAACTATTCACGAGCGGAGGACAAGGGTTCACCTAGCGTACTGCACGGACTTTGTACACAGGGCCGCCCGTGCGGGCGGCCCTCTAGCGTATGCTTAGAGCATGACCAAACAAACCAAAGTATTGCTCGTGATATTAGCAGCGTGTATCGTGCTTGCGCTCGTCGTCTTCCTGGTTATGGGCATGACGCTTTCCACGCCCGAGACGGCTTCCACCACTCCAGAGATGGCAAGCACATCTTCGACTACTGCTACAGCTAAGGCAGTCGTGCATACAACGATCAAGACCACGTCGTCCACAGTCGTGCAGCCGGGGACTCCTGTACCGCCACCCACGACTATCTGGAACTTCCATCTCCGCAGCACCGACGCTTCGGGGCAGCAATATACCGACGTTACGCTTACGGCTAACGATAAGGACTACGTACTCGGAACGTTCGTCGGCACGTGCAAGACGCTCGCGGATAGCGACCTGAAGGTTGCGAGCGAGATATCCGCCATACAGTGCTTGAGCCAAGGGAAAGGCGATGAGGTAGGCGTCTTCAAGCAAGGGAATGCGTATGTCGTGAAGAAGGGCACGATCGAGCTCGGCGTTGCTGGCAAGCCTGATACTCACGGCACGTTCACGGTCATCCAGACGCTCCCATAAACAGATTCATCTTTCAGAGCATAAAGCGTCTACCCGGAAGACGTCTTATGCTTTTGCTGACGAATATCTGCGGATAGTGTATTTTGATACCGGGAACCACCACCAAAGGGCTTTTAATCATGGCGGACTCTTTATTAGGTACGAGGCTCACCGTGGACACCAAGATCCTTTTGGGCGAGGTCGGGGAAGTGCCTGAAGCGCCTTCCATCCTTGCGCAAATGGAAGCAGGTGATCACCGCGCCGCGCTCTCAAGCCTCCTCGCTGTGAAGAGAAGGCTGCAGGGCGCGATCGAAGTGAAGATGCGGACTCTGATCCTCCGCCTCCAGGCGGAGGGGCAAGGTCGCAACGAGCAGGTGAGCTCGGCGCTCATGATGTGATGGCTGAAAGGGCTCGCCGGCGGCGGGCCCTTTTCGATTTCTTGACGTATCTCCCGCTCCCAGGTAGTTTTATAGATAACGCGAGTTGGCGCTCTTTTACATGTTGTTTTGCCCATAGGGGCAGATCGGACTGGTAAAAGGCGCTGCGCGGAGAAAACAATTGCTCGCAATTGTTTGCCCATAAAAGGGACCGTTCGGCGCTTTTGTCGTTTCCCAACGGACCGGTATTCAAGAGCGCTCGCAGGGTACTTATTCTTTAAATTACCGATAACTTACAAACATATGGCAGCAGCAGCATTCGATCGTTCAAAGCCGCACATGAACGTAGGAACCATCGGTCACGTCGACCATGGTAAGACTACGCTCACCGCAGGCATCCTGAACGTCCTCAACCTTCTCGGGAACGGCTACAAGGCCCGCGCGGAGAACGTCGACAACATCGACAACGCGCCTGAGGAAAAGGCTCGCGGAATCACGATCGCACTCCACCACTCGGAGTACGAGACCCCGAACCGTCACTACGCACACATCGACGCTCCAGGCCACGCCGACTACATCAAGAACATGATCACTGGTGCCGCTCAGATGGACGGCGCAGTGCTCGTAGTCGCCGCGACCGACGGCGCGATGCCGCAGACCCGCGAACACATCCTCCTTGCGAAGCAGGTCGGTGTGCCGAAGCTCATCGTCTTCCTCAACAAGGTAGATATGGTAGATGACAAGGACATGGTGGACCTCGTCGAAGAGGAAATCCGCGAACTTCTCACTAAGCAGGGCTTCGATGGCGCAAATACCCCCGTTATCAAGGGCTCGGGTCTCAAGGCTCTCGAAGCGAAGTCGGCAGACGACGAATACGCTCAGAAGGTCAAGGAGCTCGTCGATACGATGGACACCTACTTCGAGCAGCCGGAGCGCGACCTCGACAAGCCGTTCCTCATGCCTATCGAGGACATCTTCTCGATTGAAGGCCGCGGAACCGTTATCACGGGCCGCATCGAGCGCGGCGTCATCAAGGTCGGTGAGGAAGTCGAGATCGTCGGCCTTCAGCCGACCGTCAAGACGACCGTTACCGGTATCGAGATGTTCAACAAGCAGCTGACCGAAGGTCAGGCTGGCGACAACGCAGGTATCCTCCTTCGCGGTACGAAGAAGGAAGACGTGCACCGCGGTCAGGTCCTCGCCAAGACGGGTTCCGTGACCCCGCACACCGAGTTCGAGGCAGAGGTCTACATCCTCTCCAAGGACGAGGGCGGACGCCACACGCCGTTCTTCTCGGGCTACAAGCCGCAGTTCTACGTCCGTACGACGGATGTGACCGGCGAGGTTACCCTTCCGGACGGAAAGGAGATGGTCATGCCGGGCGACACCGTGACCTTCAAGGTGAAGCTCACCGCGCCTATCGCGCTTGAGGACAACACCCGCTTCTCGGTTCGCGAAGGCGGTAAGACCGTGGGCGCAGGCGTCGTGACGAAGATCGTCGCCTAATATCCCGCGATTACTCACTCGTATGGCACCCACACCAACCACCAAAGCCGCGCCGAAGAAAGCTGCTGCAAAGACAGCTGAGACGGTCGCTGAGCCGAAGCTCCGCATCCGCGTGCGCGCCTACGAGCATAAGATCCTCGACCTCTCGGTGAAGCAGATCATGGATACGGCCAATCGGCTCGATGCCAAGATCGTCGGTCCTGTGCCGCTTCCGACCGAGATAAAGCGTTGGACTGTGAACCGCTCGACCTTCGTCCATAAGGACGCGCGAGAGCAGTTCGAGATGCGCATCCACAAGCGCCTCATCGATATCCTTTCGCCGTCAGGCAAGGTCATCGAGGCGCTTACGAATCTCAATCTTCCTTCGGGAGTTACGATTGATGTGAAAATGGTCTAGCGCGCTTCCAAAACTACTGCATCTGCGTTGTTGCGACTTCAAGAATTTCTTCCATCGTACGACTCAGTACGCTTCCAAAAATTCTTTCGTCGCGCCTAGCATCTACAGCAGTTTTGAAACCGCCTAAGCAAAAACAAAGCCGTCCGAAAGGACGGCTTTGTTTTTGCTTTCTCTCCTGTATAGTCATTCTCGGAAGGAGGGTAGGTCGATGACGATAGACCCGGACATATTTGATCGGTATCTGACTGCCGCTCGAGAGATCGGAGAGCGATTCTTCGAGGACGATCCACCCATCTTAAGGGGTGCGATGTCCGTTGCAGCCTGTAGCGGCTTCGTGATTTGCTACCGAGGCGGGCCAGGCGGGATCGTACTCGGCCGCGCGGTCGTCGGTGATCTCAACGATTGCTATCGGAGCAGATATGGCAAGGCAGCCGAAGCTGCTGCTAGAGATGCGTTCTGGAGCATGAGAGGAATCTCGCGATGCCCTGAGGGAGGCGCTGTGAAAGGGAAGAATCACGCTCTGGGTGTCGGCGGTCTTCCTCCGGGCGTGAACGAACTCCTGGCGCTATGTACGCTACGGGAAGAGCATCAGCTCCCGTTGGGGTTCTTCAAGGCGGTCATAGAAGGACCTGACTATGCCGGAATAGATCTCGATCGGATTCTTCGTCCGACGGCCCGCGGTTGACGCCAATCTGAAGTATCGCGACAGACATCCTCAACGAAAGGGCCGCAGGTGAAGATCTGCGGCCCGAGTTGCATTTCCTGATTGCTTCCTATATAGTGCTTGAAACGCTACGAACGGTGCCCGCGACCGGTCCAATGGCCCGGATTCTATCAGAAACCGCGCTATTGCTGCGCGTGTTTTATTTTAGTCAGGTCCGCAGGACGACGCTGAAATAAAACAATGCGAAGGGCATTTTAAAGAAACATGAAATTCATCCTCGCCAAGAAAGACCGCATGACCCAGATCTTCACGGAAGACGGGCGTGTCTGGGCTGGTACCGTCCTCAAGACGGGCCCTTTGACGGTTACCCAGGTGAAGACGGCGGACGGTAAGGACGGATATAACGCGGTGCAGGTCGGTTTCACCGATCAGAAGCCAGGACGCCTCTCGAAGGCCGTACTCGGGCACCTCAAAGCTTCCGGCGACAAGTCTTTCCAGACGATTAAGGAGTTTCATGTCGAAAATCCTGCTGACTACGAAGTCGGGAAGGTCATCGGCCTCGACAGCTTCGCGGTAGGTGACGGCGTCACCATCGCCGGAACATCGAAAGGTCATGGTTTCGCCGGTGTCGTGAAGCGTCATGGCTTCCGTGGCGGTCGCCGCAGCCACGGTCAGAAGCACTCAGAACGCGAGCCGGGATCGATTGGCGGCGGAGGTCGTGCAGGCGGTCGCGTCGCTAAGGGTATGAAGATGGGCGGTCGCATGGGTAATGACCGCGTTACGGTGAAGAATCTGAAGGTGCTTCATATCGATGCTGACAAGGGCGAGATCATCATCTCGGGAGCTATTCCGGGAGCCAAGGGGTCACTGGTCGAGATAACCTCAATGGCTTCGTAATTTCTATACTATGGCTACAACTGCAACAAAGAAGACCGCTCCTAAAGCTGCTCCAAAGGCAGCGGCTAAGACACACCCCGCAGTAGGAACTGCCGGGCACAAGCCTACAAAGAAGGTCGCCGCAAAGACTGCTGCTCCAGCAACAGAGGTACAGAAGGTTGAGAAAGTCTCGCCACCGCTCGGCGCTATGGAAGCTACGATCTACGGCATGAACGGCGCTTCGGCCGGCACGCTCAAGCTCCCCGAGGAGATTTTCGGCGCGAAGTGGAACGCTGACCTCGTACACCAGGTCGTCATCGGCATGCAGGCAAACGCGCGTCCGACCGTCGCGAACACTAAGTTCCGCAGCGAAGTCTCGGGCGGCGGTAAGAAGCCGTGGAAGCAGAAGGGAACCGGCCGCGCTCGTCACGGCTCGAGCCGCTCTCCTATATGGCGCGGCGGAGGCGTCACCCATGGCCCACGTGCGGAGAAAATCTACGCGGTCAAGATCAACCGCAAGATGCGCCTCGCAGCTCTCAAGGTCGTACTCGCTCGCAAGTGGAAGGACGGCGAAATTATCTTCATCGATCGCCTTACGTTCGACGCGCCGTCGACCAAGCTAGCTAAGGCCGCGATTCTCGCTATCGCGAGCGGTTCCGGAAAGGGAACGCTTGCAACCAAGCGCGCGAATGCTGCCGTCATAGCTTTCGCGAAGAAGGACACGAATGCCGAGAAGTCGCTACGCAACTTCGGAAGCTTCATCACGGAAGAGGTGCGCAACCTGAATCCGGTCGACTTGATGAACAAGAAGTATCTGGTCATGAGCGAGCCCGCAGACGCGCTCAAGGTCCTCGCTGAGCGATTCGCCGCATAACACTTACGCATATGGCACTCTTTTCACCCGACACCAAGAAAACTACGAAGACGTCCTCGAAGACGTCGACTTCAGGCACGCTGAGCCCCGCAATGCGCAAGGCGCTGACCCACGAGGACGGACGCCTTTCAGGCGTGCTCAAGGCACCATGGTTCTCCGAGAAGGCACTTATCGGTACTGAGCGCGGCGTATACGTCTTCGAGGTCCCGGGAGACGCTACGAAGCCTCAGATCGCGGCTGCGATCTCGAAGTTCTATAACGTGACGCCGAAGAAGGTCCGCATCGCGAACCTCCCAGCCAAGAACGTATCGCTTCGCGGACGCCGTGGCCAGGGAACTCGCGCTCGCCGCCACAAGGCATACGTGTACCTGAAGGCAGGCGACACCATCGCGCTCGTGTAAGCCAACCACTTATGAAAACCTACAAGCCAACCAGTCCAAGCCGTCGTAACATGACCACGCTCCCGTATAAGGAGCTGCTGTCCGGCCACAAGCCTCTCAAGAGCCTTCTCTCGACGAAGAAGGATCGTGCAGGCCGCAACAACGCAGGCCGCATCACGACCCGTCATCAGGGAGGAGGTCATAAGCGCCGCTATCGCGACGTTGATTTTTCCTACAATAAGAAGGACATCCCGGCGAAGCTCGAGACCATCGAGTACGACCCGTATCGCACCGGTTTCATCTCGGTCGCCCTCTACGCGGACGGCGAGCGCCGCTATGTGCTCGCTCCTAAGGACGCGAAGGTCGGCGATACGTTCATCGTTGGCGCCGATGCTCCGATAAAGCCAGGGAACCGCATGCCACTCGGAAAGATCCCATCGGGCACCTTCGTATACAACGTGGAACTCAAGCTCGGTGCAGGCGCACGCCTCGCACGCTCAGCGGGCAACTACGCTGAAGTCGTCGCACATGACGCAGGCTACGCGCAGCTCAAGCTTCCTTCGAGCGAGATCCGCAAGGTTTCCGATCTCTGCTACGCATCTATCGGCGCGGTCGGAAACGAGAACAGTCGTCTCGTTAAGTACGGAAAGGCAGGACGTTCTCGCTGGAAGGGCATCCGTCCTACGGTCCGCGGTACTGCCATGAACCCGGTTGACCATCCGCACGGAGGCGGTGAAGGTAAGCAGGGTCGCGGACTCCGCCGAGCGAAGAGCATGTGGGGCAAGCCTACTGGCAAGGGCCAGAAAACGCGCACTCCGAAGAAGTACTCGAACAAGTCCATCGTCAGCCGCCGAAAGGTTGGCAAGAAGCGATAAGGACGAAAGAAAATCCCCGCAGAAGCGGGGATTTTCTTTCGTCCAAGCGATACGGATGTCTTGTATACTCAACCTATGAATCTCCAGGTAGGCGTAAAAGTGTTTCTAAGGAACAAGGACGACAAGATCTTGCTGGTTAAACGCTCGTTCGAGAAATATGGGAAGACGGAAGGTGCTTGGGACATCGTGGGCGGACGTATCGATCCGGGAACGCCGCTCATGGAGAACTTGAGGCGAGAAGTCAGCGAGGAGACGCAGCTCACTATCACCTCCGCGCCAAAGCTCATCGGAGCGCAAGACATCATTCCGAACGACGAGCGGCATATTGTCCGCTTAACGTATGTTGCGCAGACTGACGGTGAGCCGGTACTCGACCTTTCTGAAAATACAGAATATAAATGGGTCACCTTTCAGGAACTCTCTGAAGAATCAGAGCTTGATGCCTATGCGAAAGCTCTGGTGCAAACCAATCTCCTCAGCGTCGATTCGTGGGACTAGGGTCCGGTCATATATAGTAGGAGTATGATTCCCGTGAAACAGATCCGAGAAGACGGCAAGGTATATACGAGCTATCCTGCCGAATTGCGAGAAGCGGTCGCACGAGCAATGAGCGCATGGGAAGCGTTTTGCGCGCTTCCTGAGGACCTAAAGACGCAGTTCCCGTACCAGGTTGACGGAGGAGTTAGCGGAACAGGCTATGAACTCAAGAAAGAAAAAGGAGATCTCCTAGATCAAAAAGAGAATTTTCACTTGCGGCTCCGAGTACGCGACGAATTGCTCGCGACAGCAAAGTCCATCGGTAGTCCAGAAATACGTGAGTTTGTTGAAGCCAGCCTTGCTCTTCCGGAACTCATCGCTCCGCTACTCGCGGATTTCGCGCACAGCATGGAGAAGGAATTCGATATGACCGGATTCGCTGACGATGTCGCATACGCCACCCCATCACTGCTTCTACGCTTCCTGCATTATTTTGGTGATCAGGAACCCGGAGATGAGATTGCGAGTCCTCATGTCGACAAAGGCGGCTTCACACTTCATCTGTACGAAAGTGATAAGGGCGTTGAGCAACTCACGGTCGACGGTACATGGGTTCCTATTCCCGTGTCACACGACCAGACCGTCATCTTCCCTGCGCTCGGTCTCCAGTATCGGCTTAAGAATCAAGCAAAGGCACTGTGCCATAGAGTAGTAGCTACTCCTGAAAGCGCAAAGCGCGGACGTTTCTCGGCAGTATGCTTCGTTGATTTCAGAGGTAACGTGCCATGGGATAAGGAAACATATGGACGGCAACAAGACATGCCGCTTGCTTTCAACTACACCATGCCGTGGGATGAGTTCAAGACTCACTTCAGGGAAGATATCTTGAGTTAAGAACGTCTTTCAGGCTCGAAAGGGGGATAGGTAGCAGGACGGTACCGAGCACATACGGGCCCACCTGATAAGGCGCGAAGACGATGACAAGCTTGCCATCTTCGATATAGAAATTCTGGAAGCTCTCGACTTTCGGAGCGGTACCATACTGTATATCGTCCGTATTGGCACCGCCCCCATCGCTCTGCTTACTGATTATTGCCGGAAGGTCCGCACGAGCACGCGTTGAGAGTAGATCGAGATATTTCGTGCCAGGAGTGAAGAGGTCAGCAATCGTTAGCAGCTGGCCGGTACCCGAGTCGAAGGTGAAGGTCTTGTAGTAGGTATTCGGATGGGCACCGAGGGTATCGCTGAATATCTCATAATCGTAGGAGAGCGTGGAAGGAGACTTGTGCGTTGTGTAGGCGATAGTGAGCGCATACTTATTTCCTCGGTCGAGTCCCTGCACCTGTATGTCTTGCGGGGTGAGCGAGTCGAGTTTCGAGTCGCTCTTGAAGCTCGCGATCTGATCGCCCACGTACGCTTCCATGGTTTGCTGCGCCGCGAGTCCGCCTTCCTTCAGAGGAACCGTTAGAGGATATTTCGCCCGTATCTCATAATACTTCTGCAGATCGATAACGGTCTTGTCAGCGGGAGTCATTTGCGCAGGCGCTGTCGTCGTTGCGATGCTCGGGGGCAGAGCTACCGGCGCTGGATGGCTCGCCATATACCAGATAATCAAGGCCAGGAATACCACTATAAGTATGCCGGTCACGATAAGGGCATGGTGCTTATGCTTGAAGGTCATATCGCTAAAGTATAGCCTATATATTCGGCCATCTTTGCCAAAATCAAGACTTCTTGCAAAAAGCTGGCGCCCGGTATACATTGTACCTACCTCGCGGTTGGCCGCGGGCTTTTAATTAGCGCGTTTCACACAGGTTTTAATTACGGTCCGAATCCGCTCCCCTGAAACCCAGGTCGCAGATTCGGACAGGTAAGGGTTTCTAATCTCGCCTGCGGCTCGCTAACAAACACCTAACAATGTCTCGATCACTCAAGAAAGGACCCTACGTGGACGTAAAACTCCTCAAGAAGGTCGCTGACAAGAAACCGGCTTCTGCCGGGGTGATTAAGACATGGGCCCGTGCAAGCCAGATCTCTCCGGAAATGCTCGGGTTCACCTTCGGCGTCCATAATGGCAAGCAGCACGTAGAAGTGCTGGTTACCGAGGACATGGTAGGACATCGCCTCGGCGAGTTCTCCCCGACGAAGAAGTTCGTACGGCACGGCGGTAAGATGCAGAAGGAGCTTGAGCAGAAGCGCAAGGACTCTGAGATAGCGGCCGCCAAGGCTGCTAAGGCATCGCCTGCTCCTGCCAAGAAGAAATAAGCCCGCACACCCAGACTCCCCCTACTACCATGCAAGCCCACCTTACCAGCTACAACCAGACCCCTCGCAAGGTCCGCCTCGTGACCGACATGGTCAAAGGTAAGCGCGTGCCGCAGGCTTTGGCTGCGCTCTCCTTCCTTCCGAAGCGCGCGTCTCTTCCTATAAAGAAGCTCATCGAGTCGGCAGTAGCCAACGCGAAGCTGAAGGGAGAGGATCCCTCATCGCTCATCGTGAAGAACATCACGGTCGATAGCGCAGGCATGCTGGTCAAGTACATGCCGCGCGCTATGGGTCGCGCAGCTCCGGTACGCCGCCGAAAGAGCCAGGTCTCGGTATTCCTCACTACAGACAGCAAATAGGCCTTACTTTTACCATGACTCACACCGTACATCCCTACGCGCATCGCCTCGGCATCATCCGTGACTGGAGGAGCCGCTGGTTCGCGCTCGACAAGAAGACCTTCCGCGAGAACCTCGCGGTGGATGCCGCTGTCCGTTCCTTTCTCACGAAGAAGCTCCGCAATATGCACATAGCGGAAATCGAGATCGAGCGCACTCAGAGCGAGCTGCGGGTCATCGTCCACACCGCCCGCCCGGGACTCGTCATCGGACGCTCCGGCGAGAACGCGGCTAAGCTCCGCAAGGAGCTCACGACTGCGGTCACCAAGGTCTCCTCGACCCATGGCCGCACCATCAAGCTCGACATCATGGAGATCCGCCAGCCGGAGACCAGCGCCGCAGTCGTTGGCATGATGGTCGTCGAGGGTCTCGAGAAGCGCATGCCGTTCCGCCGCGTGCTCAAGTCCACCGTCGAGAAGGTGATGTCGAGCCGCGATGTCATCGGTATCCGCATCGTGGTGTCCGGTCGCCTCGGCGGCGCCGACATGAGCCGCACCGAGCAGATCAAGCGCGGTCGCGTGCCGCTCCAGACGTTCCGCGCGAATATCGATTACGCGCACCAGGAGGCACATCTTCCGTATGGCGTCATCGGTATCAAGGTCTGGATCTACCTGGGCGAGCAGTTCTCTATGGAGGGTTCTGAGCAGCCGCGCGAGCGCATGGCTACGCCATCTCCGCGCGCATAATTCCGTTTAATTCTTCGCAGTATGTTATTCCCTAAGAAAGTAAAGCACCGCAAGTGGCAGACCGGACGCAAGTCCGAGGCTAAGCTCGCGCGCCCTGATACGCGCGGAACTGCCGTATCCTTCGGCAGCTACGGCCTCAAGGCGACGACTGCGCACCGCGTGACGAGCAACCAGATCGAGGCTGCCCGTAAGGTCCTTACCCGCGCCACCGGAAAGGGAGGGAAGATGTGGATCCGTATCTTTCCGGACCGCCCGGTCACTGCGAAGCCCGCTGAGGTCGGCATGGGTAAAGGTAAGGGAGATCCGAAGCACTTCGTCTTCGAAGTGCGTCCGGGACGCGTGCTCTTCGAGCTCGATGGCGTCGAGGACGCGAAGGCGCGCGACGCTATGCGTCGCGCAGGCTCCAAGCTTCCGGTAAAGACGAGCGTCGTCACGCGCGCATAAATCATATATGACAAAGAAAATCGATTTCAAAGAGAAGAACCCGAGCGAGCTCACGGCATTGCTCGCGCAGAAGCGTGAAGAGCTCCGCGCGCTCCGCTTTTCAGCCGCAGGTTCGCGCATGAAGGACGCGAGCGCGCCTCGCAAGCTCCGCGCTGACGTCGCCCGCATACTGACCGAACTTAGCAGCCGCGCCGCATAACCTTCGATATGGAACCTACAACCCTAAAGCCCCAGACATTCTCAGGTACCGTCGTAAAGACGGCCATGAAGGACACGGCCACCGTGGCGGTCTCCCGCTATGTGAAGCATCCGAAGTACAAGAAGTACCAGACCCGTACCAAGAAGTTCCTCGTGCATGACCCCGAGAACCAGGCTTCGGTCGGCGATCAGGTCACCATCGTCGCGACTCGCCCGATATCGAAGCAGAAGCGCTTCGCGCTCAAGTCCATCGACGTAGTCGCCGAGCAGGTCGAAGCCTTCGAAGCATAGTCATTAATTAATCCGCGTATGTTGCAGCCACAATCCATCGTCACCGTCGCAGACAATTCGGGAGCCAAAGTCGCCCGCGTCTTCAAGGTGCTCGGGGGCAGCAAGCGCCGCTACGCGGAGCTGGGCGATGTCGTCGTCGTCTCCATCCAGACGGTAGAGCCTCGCAAGGCGGTCAAGAAGAAGGACATCTACAAGGCGGTCGTCGTGCGCCAGAGGAAGCCGTACCGTCGCGCGAACGGCTCCTACGTGCGCTTCGACGATAATGCGGTCGTGCTCATCGAGAAGCAGGGTAAGGAGATGGGTCCTAAGGGAAACCGCGTCTTCGGCCCGGTACCGCGCGATCTCATCGAGCGCGGGTGGCAGAACATCGCTTCCATAGCGCCGGAAGTCGTATAGTCCAGAATTTACCTATACTTTTATGAAAATGAAACTCAAGAAAGGCGACTCAGTGATGGTCATCTCCGGCAAGGACAAGGGTAAGACCGGCACCATCGCGCACGCACTCCCGCTTGAAGGGAAGGTCGTCATCGACGGCGTCGGAGTCTACAAGAAGCACATCAAGGGCGCACGCGGACAGAGCGGCTCCATCGTCGAGCGCCCGCGCGCCATTGATGCTTCAAATGTCATGTTCATGGACCCGAAAGAGAAGAAGCCGACCCGCATCGGCCGCAAGGTAGAGAACGGCAAGGTCGTCCGATTCGCGAAGAAAAGCGGCGCAACGCTCTCCTAATCAACGTATCTATGATGATCTCACAGCAAAAACAGAAGAGCACCTACGACACCTTCAAGGGGCAGTTCGGCTACGCAAATACCATGGCAGCGCCGCGCCTCCTCAAGATCACCGTATCGAGCGGCGTGGGGAAAGCTAAGGACAAGAACCGCAACAAGCTCGTCGAAGAGAAGCTCGCGCGTATCACCGGTCAGAAGCCGGCAGCGCGGGCTGCTAAGAAGTCCATCGCCGCCTTCAAGTCGCGCGAAGGCGACATCGTCGGCTATCAGGTCACGCTTCGCGGAGCTCGTATGTACGAATTCCTCGATAAGCTCGTCCACATCGCCCTTCCTCGTACGCGCGACTTCCGCGGACTGAGCGCCACTGCCATCGACGAGATGGGCAACATGACCATCGGTATCCGTGAGAACTCCATCTTCCCGGAAACTTCCGAAGAGGACCTCAAGGACGTCTTCGGCCTCGCTATCACGCTCACGACCACCGCAAAGACCAAGCCCGAAGCAGAAGCCTTCTTCCGCCATCTCGATATTCCGCTTAAGGTCGCTGCGTAACTCCTTTAATCCAAGACGAAAACGGCCAGAACGCGTAGAGTTCTGGCCGTTTTCTTCTACCGGTGCGATCTCGTATCTGCGAAATCACCATTTTGATATATACTCCTCTTCAATGAAGCCGCTGAACGTGCCGCTCGTCCGCCAGGAGAAGAATTCGGTCTTGTGCGGAGTAGCCAGCATCCGCATGCTGCTCGCGTACCATGGCATCGAGGCGAACCAGGAAGCTATCCTGAAAGAAGTGAAGATACACAAAGGCTGGGGAACCTTTACTCCGCAGTGGGGAATCTTCCTCATGAACCACGGGTTTAAGGTTGAGATAATCACGCAGAACCCCAAACTCTTTACGGCAAAGGACCGGGGGAAGAAGAAGGCTGTCTTACTGAAAGTCTTGGAGGAGCGGCTCGGCATAGCAGACAGTAAGACCGATATCGCAGCCATCAAGGAATATATAACCTACCTCAAGCAGGGAGGAGTGCTTACCGTAAAGATTCCAGATGTGAGAGATATACAGGAGGAGATACGCAGCAAGCGGCCCTTGCTTGCCGAACTCACGAGCAACTGGCTGCTCGGGCTGCGACGGAACGTGAATTTCCATTTCAATGTCATAACGGGCATAGATGCAAAATACGCATATGTGAATGATCCCCTGTGGCATTCGGCCGGAGGGAAGAAGCGCTATCCTATAGCCGACTATCTCTTCGCTCTACACGCCTCATCCTATGGAAGTCCCGACGAAGGCTGCCTTATGAAGGTCATACCGAATTCCCGCCCATCGTAAGCGAGAGTGAGCGCAAGTGTCGGGAGATAGTTCTTAATATATCTACTGAACCGTCTTTCTTGCTTACCCTACCGATTTCCTATACGGTTACGTCAGGTCAACCAAGCGGTGTATTGTCGCTTGTATGTACACGTACTGATAATCAAACCACTGGACATTGAAAGGGAAATAGCATGCATAGAACCGCACAAGGGTGGATTGACGCGTATCGCTCGCGCGATGCGTTCTGGATCCACGATGGAAATCCGCGCCGTCCGCATGCCCTCCTCACATCGGGGAAGCATTCGAACGGTTTCTTCTACAGCAAGCCGATTATCGCAGACAGGGGTCTGCTCAGCGAAGCCGCGTCAGACCTCATCGAACTGCTCGATCAGCGTGGCGGTGATCTGGGCTTGGTGGACTGCGTCGTGGGTCCTCAGACCGGAGCCACGCTGCTTGCCGAGCTCCTTGGTCGCGAACTCGGCTGTTCCTGGGCTTCACCTGCGAAGGCGGGGGAAGGGGATGACCGATCGATGATCTTCTCGCGAAACGAGATCGCGCAACTGCCGGGTAATTCGGTACTGCCATGCGAAGACGTGCTTACCACCGGCGGAAGCGTCATGCTTGCCGCGAATGCCGTGAACGATGCTGGCGGGATCGTCCTGCCGTTTATCCTCGTACTCGTGAACCGTTCCGGCCTCACCGAGGTGGACGGGAAGCAGATCGTCTCGCTTATCGACCGGCATATGCCCATATGGGAACCGGACGACTGTCCGTTGTGCCGGGCTGGCTCCTCACCTATCTCACCGAAGCGGCCTGAGACGAACTGGAGTCTGCTCAACAAACCCTACGACTGACAGGAGGAATGCGATGATTGAACTTACCCCCGCACAGCGGCTCATTGTCGCCGCTGACTTCCGGCTCGAGAGCTCGGGCCCGAACGGCGGCACCTTCGCGGTTCGCCAAAGGCTCCGAACGTTTCTGAAAAGTCTTGAGGGGACCGGAGTCACCATCAAGGCGAACAGTCTCCTCCGGGTCTTCGGCTACGAGCTGATCCGCGAGATCCAGGGCTATGGCCTCGGCGTCTTCGCGGATCTGAAGCTGAATGACATCTCGAACACCCTCAAGACCGACGGCGAGTTCCTGCAAACTCTCCAACCCGAAATGCTCACGGTCATGTGCAGTGCGGGCGTGGGCGGCATGCAGGCACTGAAGGCCCAACTGCCCCTGACCGAGGTCCTGGGCGTCACGGTCCTGACGAGCCTTACGTCTGCCGATACGGTCAGGATGTTCGGCACCGCGCCGGACTCTGCTGCCGTCAGGTTCGCCGAGATGGCGAAGGAAGCCGGAATCGGCGGCTTGATTTCTTCGGCAGCGGAAGCACATCTTCTCCGGAAAGTCGTGGGAGAGGGAATGACCATCAACGCGGCTGGGATTCGGCCAGGTGCCATCGTCGTTGGAAGCGACGATCAGAATCCCGATCGAGCCAGGACGCCGCTCGAAGCGTTCGAAGCCGGCGTCGATCGTATCATCGTCGGACGTCCGATCGTCGAGGATCCAAATCCGTACGACGCTACGATGCGTATCATCGACAGCTATGCGCACCTGTTCGCGTGATCCCAAAGAATCATATACGGCCCGGGAGGAAACTCCCGGGCCGCTTTATTTTAATTAGTTATATATCGTTGGGAAAACCAACTTCTGTGCATAGTCTCGTGGCATCTCATCCGTCGGGAGCGAGGGCGAGGAATGGTGTGGCAGCGGAAGGGATAGTCCCGAGAAGGTATACCCTCACAGGGAACTATCCCTGAAGCAACACCATTCCGCAGCCCGAGCGGCTCGTTGACAGGCTATTTGCTTGCTGATACAGTACCTCTACGGCTCTCCGGAGCTCTTTTTCGTATGGCCAAAGCCTCACAAATCGCCCGCAATATCAAGAAGGAAAAGCTTGTCGCCAAGTACGCTGTTAAGCGTGCCGAACTCAAGGCTGCCGGCGACTCGGCGGGCCTTCAGAAGCTTCCTCGCAATTCTTCCGCTACGCGCGTGAAGAACCGCTGCGCCGTTACCGGCCGCAGCCGCGGCTATATGCGCAGCTTCGGCCTCTCGCGCATAGCCTTCCGCGAGCTCGCACGCGAGGGCAAGATTCCAGGAGTAAAGAAAGCATCATGGTAACCGACCGCGTTGGAGATTTCATAATCCGCTTGAAGAATGCCGGAGCCATCGGCAACACGACCGTCACGGCTCCGCATTCCAAGCATATCGAAGCCATCGCGAACAAGCTCAAGGAGCTCGGCTTCGTGGAGCGCGTCGAAGTATCGAAGACCGCGCCTCGACAGATCGAGGTCACCCTCATGTATGACGCGAAGGGCAAGCATCGCATAAACGGCGTGAAGCGCGTGAGCAAGCCTGGTCGCCGCCTCTACGTCGCGAGCACTGAAGCGCACAGCGTGAAGAACGGTCTGGGAGCGCGTATCATCTCGACGCCTAAGGGCATCCTCGCCGATCGCGAGGCGCGCAAGGTCCGTGCAGGCGGCGAAGCTCTCTTCGAGATCTGGTAACTCTATTTTCGTACTATGTCCTTCCGCATCGCAAAGAAACCGATAGTGATCCCATCTAAAGTAAGCGTCTCGACCGACGGAGGCGTGCTTTCGGTGAAGGGATCGAGCGCAACGCTTGTACGTCCTATCCACTCGACGGTAGCTATCGACGTCACTCCTGAGGGCGTCACTATCGCTCCTAAGAACAACAGCAAGCTCGCCCGTGCGCTTACCGGCACCTTCGCCGCGCATTTGACCGCCATGATCTCGGGCGTCGAGACGCCGTTCAAGAAGGTCCTCATCCTGAAGGGCGTGGGATACAAGGTCGAGCTCAAAGGTCGCGACCTCGTCTTCAACGTCGGCTTCTCGCACCAGGTCACGCTTACGATTCCTGAGGATCTCACCGCAACGGTGGAGAAGATGAACATCACCATCTCGGGAGCTGATAAGCAGCGGGTCGGACAGTTCGCAGCCGAAGTGCGCGCCGTGAAGCCGCCAGAGCCGTATCTTGGAAAGGGTATCGCCTACGAAGGCGAGGTTATACGCCGTAAGCAGGGCAAGAAGGCCGTCTAATATACGTTTAATACTCTTGTATGACCCGACTCGGAACATCATCGAAGCAGCTGCGCGAACGCCGTCACACGCGGGTACGCGCCAAGGTAAGCGGTACGACCGAGCGTCCTCGCCTGGCTATCTTCCGTTCCAACCGTTTCGTGTCCGCGCAGGTCATCGACGACACCAAGGGACATACGCTCGCTTCTGCGCACGGCCGCGAATTCAAGGGCGCACAGTCGCTCCAGGCAGCTGCGGTAGGGAAGGCAGTCGCTGAGCGCGCGAAGGCTGCAGGTGTCGATGCGGTGGTCTTCGATCGCGGCGGCTATTCCTACGCAGCACAGGTCCGGAATCTTGCGGACGCAGCGCGCGAAGGCGGGCTCACTTTCTAATACTTTATGACTGATACCACCATTATGCCCGAGACCGAAGTAGCGCCCGACGTAGCTGTCGAGGAAGCTGCACCTGTCGAAGTCGCGGAGACTCCGGCAGCCGCAGCCCCTACCACCGATCGTCCTCTAGGCGACCGCGGGCCACAGCGCGGCCGCGGAGGACCTGGCGGTGGCCGCCCGGGAGGACGTCCGGGAGGGCGCGGACGTGAGCGCGCTCCTCGCGAGCGCAGCGAGTTCGAACAGGTAACGCTGGACGTGCGCCGTGTGGCCCGTGTCATGGCCGGAGGACGCCGCTTCTCCTTCAGCGTGACGGTCGTTATCGGCGACAAGAAAGGTCGCGTGGGTGTGGGGCTCGGCAAGGGTGCCGATACCGCGCTCGCTATCGACAAGGCAGTCCGTGCCGCGAAGAAGGCCATGATCACCGTGCCGCTTACCAAGAGCCGCTCTATCGAGCACGCGGTAGACGCGAAGTACTCGTCGTCGACGGTAGAGCTCATCCCGAGCCCGGGCCGCGGTCTCGTCGCAGGTTCCGCGATGCGTACCGTACTCGAGCACGCAGGCGTCACCGATGTCATCACCAAGATCCAGACCCGTTCGAAGAACAAGCTCACCATCGCGCGCGCGACCATACAGGCGCTCAAATCGCTTCAGGCCCGCTAGTATCTACTTTTATGCAAACGAACACCCTTAAAGCAGCAACGCCTCGCATCACGACCGCCCGAGTAGGACGCGGTGGCAAGCGTGGAAAGACGAGCGGTCGCGGTACCAAGGGACAGAATGCGCGTGCCGGACACAAGAAGCGTCCCGAGATGCGCGATCTCCTCAAGAAGCTCCCGAAGCGCCGCGGATTCGGTAAGAACCGTTCACGCACCGTGCGTCCGCAGGTCATCTACTCGGCAGTGAACCTTTCCGCTCTCGAGAAGGCCTTCGTCGCCGGCGAGACCGTATCTCCGCTCACGCTCATGAAGAAGAGCCTCGTGCGCTCGCGCGGCGGGTACATCCTTCCGGTAAAGATTCTCGGCACCGGAAGCATCACGAAGGCGCTTACCGTTACCAACTGCGAGGCATCCGCTGCAGCGCTCGCTGCGATCCTGGCTGCTGGCGGCTCGCTCACTAACCGCCAGAACGATGTTCGCTAAATTCCTCCACAAGTTCGGTATCGTGCTCGCGGACCGCGCGCTCCGCGCGCGCATCCTCTTCCTCATCGGCGCCGTCGCCGTCTTCCGTCTGCTCGCTGCCATACCGATTCCCGGAGTGAACCGCGCCGCTCTCGAAGAGTTCTTCACGACGAACCAGTTCGTAGGACTCCTCAACGTCTTCTCCGGAGGCGGCTTTTCCAATATCTCGCTCGTGCTGCTCGGCGTCGGGCCCTACATCACCGCATCCATCTTCATGCAGCTGTGCACCGTGCTCTTCCCGAAGATAAAGGAGATGTCGACCGAGGAAGGAGAGGCCGGCCGCGCCCGCTTCATCTCCATCTCGCGCATGATCACGATACCTATCGCGCTCCTGCAGGGAATCGCCTTTCTTTCGCTCCTTCAGAATCAGGGCATATTGAACGCGCTTACGCCGTTCCAGTTCGGCGTCGACGTTCTCCTTATCGCGGCAGGTACCATTCTGCTCATGTGGGTAGGCGAGCTCATGACGGAATTCGGTATCGGCAACGGCGTCTCGCTCATCATCTTCGTCGGTATCGTCTCGCGCATCCCGGGCGGCATCGCGCAGCTCCTGTTCACGGCGACTGCGGCTAATATTCCCGCATACCTCGGTTTTGCGGCGCTTACGGTAGCGGTCGTGTATGCAGTCGTCGTCGTCGCAGACGCCGAGCGCTCCATACCTATAGCCTACGCACGCCAGATGCGCGCAGGCTCTTCAGGCGCGCCTACCTATCTTCCTATACGTCTCCTGCAGGCCGGCGTCATTCCGATAATCTTCGCGCTCTCGCTCCTGCTCCTGCCACAGCTCGTCCTTGCGGGACTCAGCGCCGGGCATGTGGGCTTCGCAGCTTCCGCCAACCTCTGGTACAAGGCCTTCGCGGCTAATACCTGGGCCTACAGCGCCGTCTACTTCGCGCTCGTCGTCATGTTCACCTATTTCTACACGGCCATAACCTTCGAGCCGCATCGCGTCGCCGACAACCTCCAGAAGTCCGGCGCCTTCGTTCCTGGAGTCCGTCCCGGTCGCGAGACCGAGAACTACATCAGCACGGTCGTCAATCGCATCACCCTTCCGGGCGCGCTCTTCCTGGGCCTCGTCGCCGTCGTCCCGTTCATCATCCAGGGCATCACGGGCATCACCGCAATCCTCGTGGGCGGTACGGCGCTCCTCATCGCGGTTCAAGTTCTCCTCGATCTGGTCCGCAAGGTGGATGCCCAGGTCTCGCTCCGCGAATACTAGATAAGCTGATAGACTTCCGGCATGAAGCGAAGTCTCCTCGGCATCAGTGCGATTCTCATCCTTGCGATTCTGGCGACAGCCTCTCTGCTCATCCCCAAAGCGTTAATGCCAGCCGATTCAGCTTCGTCTGCGTGGCTTCCCGCCAGTTCCTTGCCTACGCATTACGATATAAATAATGTCCTCACATGGTACTGGACCGATGGAACGAAGATCTATTGCATGGGCGGGACGATTCAGCGGGAATTGAAAGACGTTGATGTTGATACGTTCGAATTCTCTGCCCTTTATGCGTATGCAAGGGATAAGAACCATGTGTTCTATGGCGACGAGATCCTGCCGGGCGTAGATCCCGCGACCTTCGAAGTCCTCGATACGACGTACGCAAAAGACGCCACTCACGTCTATACCCAAGGAAACCAGCTCATAGAGGGTGCTGATGCCGCGACATTCACCAGCGTACCCGTTTCGCAATTCCAAGGTCCCTATGGAAAGGACAGGGCTCATGTGTACTGGCTCACCCATACGCTACCCAAGGCCGACCCCGCCACTTTCACAGTGAGTGACGAGGGCATTCACGATAAGAATTGGATATATCAGAACGATGGGCTATTCGGACCTGTATCGCTCATAACGGATAATCGGCGATACGCCGGCGCGCTTCCTGGTGACTGCACCAAGGCAGGGAACGGACACGATCCTATCGTTCCTTCGAGCTACCCGGAACTATTTTCAGAGAATCTCCGGGTCATAGGATATGTGAGTAGTGATGCGACGTGTGTTATAGATAAGGGATCTGGTACGGCGCAGTATTTTGAATACGGCACAGATCAGGGAGCGGAACTCTCGAAGGACGGCTCAAGACTCTATTTTATGAAGTATATGAGCGAAGGCCAGGCTGTGAATGGCGAGGAGTGTCCGTCGTGCGGCAAGTATGCTATCGATCGAATCACAGGAGTAATCAATAAGGTACAGTAAGCATATGAATTATCCTGGAACCTTTGTCATCATCGTGGGCGCTGCAGGAAGCGGGAAGGGCGTCCTTATACGGCGTGCGAAGGAGCTGCATCCGGAGATCGTATTCGCTGTCAGCGCGACGACGCGCACGATACGTCCTGGAGAGACAGATGGCCATCCCTATCATTTCCTTTCGAAGGAAGCCTTCGAAGCGCGCATCGAATCAGGCGACTTCCTCGAATGGGCGGCTATAGATGGCGGGAAGCTCTATGGAACCCCGAAGGAGGAAGTGATCCCGGTACTCATGAGTGGGGGTATCGTACTGAAGGAGATGGAGGTCCAGGGTGTGCACCAAGTGCAGCAGATCCTCCCGAAGGAGAATCTGGTGACGGTCTATATCGATGCGGGGCCATGGGAGAGTCTGTCCAAGCGCATACAGGGGCGCGCTCCTATAAGCGCCGAAGAGCTCGAATCCAGGCGGCTGCGATTTGAATACGAGAAGTCATTCAAGGATGAAGCGACGTACGTCGTAGAGAATCTGGACGGCAGATTCGATGAGGCCGACGCGGCCTTCGCTGATATCATCAGCGGGGTCATCACAGGTGCGAAGCAGTAGGTTTATTGCTACGATAGATACTGCATGGAACGCGCGACTACTAATACGATACTCCTTATCGGCAAGCCCGGAAGCGGGAAGGGAACACAGGCCAAGCTCCTATCCGAGCGTCTCGGGTGGATACGCCTCTCGTCGGGGGATAGGTTCAAGCAGATACGAGATGGCAGCGAGCCGTTCTCGGAACGCGTACGGTCCATATACGACAAAGGCACGCTTTTGCCGGATTGGTTCGCTGACTATCTGCTCGAGAGCAGCTTACTCAGTCTTGATGCGCACGTCGGAGTCATCTGCGAGGGGTTCGGAAGGACGCTCAGTCAGGCACAGCACCTGAGCGAGATAACCGAATGGCTTGGCAGGAGTCTTTTGGTGATAAACCTTGAGGTATCCGACGAGGAAGTCGTGCGGCGGATGATGAGCCGCAGCCTCGTGCAGGATCGTCCGGACAGTAACAGCGAAGAGAAGATACGCACACGGCTCGCGCAGTTCGCGAGCGAGACCGCTCCTGCCCTCGAATTCTTCAAGAAGCTCGGACTCGTGAAGGATGTAGACGGCGAACTCAATCCGGAGGGAGTCGCAGGCGCTATCGAAGCTACCCTCAAGGCATAAGCTGCATGATCGTACGAACACCTGAAGAACGCACCGACATCATCGAAGCCGGACGCCGGCTCGGCGCGGTGATAGATGAGGTAGCGAAAGCCGTGAAGCCTGGAGTTTCCACGCTCGAACTCGACACGCTTGCAGAGTCCCTCATCCGCGAAGGAGGCGACGTGCCAGCCTTCAAGGGCTACACGCCTGAGGGCGTCTCGTACCCGTACCCAGCGACGCTCTGCGTGTCCGTGAACGACGAAGTCGTTCACGGTATTCCGTCCGCTTCGCGGCGGCTTATGGAAGGGGATATAGTCTCCCTTGATCTGGGACTCATTCATAACGGCCTCGTGACCGACTCTGCGACTACGGTTGCCGTGGGAACGACCGACAAGCAGTCTTATGCGCTCATGGACGCCACGCGTGAGTCTTTGGAGGCTGCTATACGGGCCGCTCGCCCGGGAAACAGGATAGGGGACATCTCGCACGCAACTGAAGAAGCGTTCAAGGACACCGGCTTTTCTGTAGTTAAGGTTCTCGGCGGACACGGCGTAGGTCGCGCAGTGCACGAGGAGCCGTTCATCGGAAATGCAGGACATCCTGGAACGGGCCCCGAGATAGTGTCCGGCATGGTGCTTGCGCTTGAACCTATCGCGAACGCTGGGAAAGCCGCCGTGCACCTGATGCCCGACGATTATACCTTCCGCACTCGCGACGGCTCGAAGAGCGCGCATTTCGAGCACACCATACTCATCGAAGACGACGAGACAATCGTCATAACCCGTAGAGCGAGCGAAGCCGCGTAGCTCCTTCATGAAGTCCTCACCCTGCAGGTGGGAAACTGGATGGATACTCATCTAACATTTCTAGACTATGACAACTATCGTCAATACTCCTAATTCAGACGGAGGAGGAAGTAGCGGATGGGTCGTCGCGGTTATCGTACTGCTCGTCGTCATTATCGGCGGATACTTCGCCTGGGCGCATTACGGACGTTCAGCTCCGGCAAGTCCTTCCGCGAACATAAACGTGACGCTTCCTGGGGGAGGCAGCGATAGCGGCGCTCCGACTCCGGCTCCTCAGAGCTCCGGTACCGGGTACTAAGACCGACTGACCAAAACAAGCCCGGCCGCTCGCGCGGCCGGGCTTGTTTTGGTATACTGCATGCATATAAGCGCCGCAGGCGATTTTTCATTCCAGGACATGTCCACCCCTCACCCAAGCTCCGAGCGTACGCTCGTTATCGTTAAGCCAGACGGCGTTCAGCGCGGTCTCATCGGCGAAGCCATCAAGCGCTATGAGAATGTCGGTCTCAAACTCGTCGGCATAAAGATCGGCGTGCCTGATGCCGAGAAGATTGAGCAGCACTACACGCTTGATCCCGAGTGGCGCCGTATCACCGGCGAGAAGACCATCGAGAGCTACCGTAAGAAAGACCTCACCCCACCGTCCGAAGATCCGCTCGAGATAACGGCAGTCATCCTGGCGAATCTCAAGACCTATATGACCTCGGGCCCCGTAGTCTTCATGGTCTGGCAGGGCGCGCATGCGGTGAAGATCGTCCGTAAGTTGACCGGCGGCACCGAGCCGCTCACGTCAGATGTCGGTACCATCCGTGGCGACTACGTCCTCGACTCCTATCAGATGTCAGACCGTGATAATCGCGCTGTCCGTAATGTCATTCATGCCTCCGGCTCGCCTGAAGAGGCTGATATGGAAATCAAGCACTGGTTCCTTCCGAGCGAACTCGTCGAATATCGTCTTCTCAACGAAAGCATCCTCTACGACGCCAACCTCGACGGCATCCTCGACTAATTCCCGCAAGATAGTGAAAAACCCCTGGAATGCATCGCATTCCAGGGGTTTTTCACTATCTTGCCAATAGGCTATACTGGCTTTCGTAGTCATCCCAAACGTCAACTTGTACATTCCTCGGGAGTCTTATATCCCGCGAATTCAGTGATGGCCTTCGGCTGTCTACGAACGCGCGATGCGGACACCCACGTGGCTTCGAAAGTTGCCACACGGGGTGGCTACGCGACAAAACCGGCCTTGGCCGGTTTTGTCGTTCAGGCTCTTCCATGTCGGTGTGCTAGGCTTAGACCTATGAACCGAAGGCCGCTCTTCGCAGCGCTCATCCTGACCGCTCTCCTGCTCGCGCTGCATCTCTACGGCCTCTCGACCTATTTCTATTGGTATCATCGTTGGTTCGACATACCGATGCATATCCTCGGTGGAGCAGCTATCGGTGCATTTCTCCTTGCCTTCTTTGCGGTGCGCCGCACAGCGCTCTACTTCTCCTGCATGCTCGCCGTTGCCGTCATATGGGAGATTTTTGAGTACATCATGGGTATCTCTACCGGGCAATCCGGCTATTGGTTCGACACGATAAAAGATATACTTGATGGAATGATCGGCTCCGGCATTACGTTCGCAGTCGCTAAGAAATCAACATGGCATTAACTCTTACATTCTCAGGCGGTGCTGAAACGGTGACCGGTTCGAATTTCCTCGTGGAAGGTCCGAAGGGGAAGCTGCTGGTCGACTGCGGCATCGAGCAAGGCAAGGACTTCTGCCAAGAGTGCATGTATGCGCCCTTTCCGTACGACGTACCGAGCGTGAACGCAGTCGTCATCACCCACGCGCATCTCGACCACATCGGACGTCTCCCGAAGCTCATGCGCGAAGGCTTCAAAGGGAAGATTTACATGACTGCGCCCACAAAGGACCTGACCCAGCTCATTCTCGACGACTCGGCGCGCATCATGGCGGAGGACGCGCGCGAAAAAGGATTGCCGCTTCTCTATGACGAGCGCGATGTCCTCGCTGCCATGGCGCTCGTGGAAATCGTCGACTACCACGTTGAGTGGGAAGCCGCGCCAGGCCTCTCCTGCATCCTGCGGAACACCGGGCACATCTTAGGCTCTGCCTCCGTGCGCATCCGCGACCTATCGGACGGCCCTGACGGCGTGACGCTCGCGCTTACTGGCGACATCGGCAACTCGCCGTCGCCGTATCTGCCGGACCCCGAAGCTATTCCCGACGCCGATGTCATGGTCATGGAGAGCGTCTATGGCGATAGGCTCCACACGCACGTAAGCGAACGCGTGGACGAGCTTCAGAAGGCACTCGGCGCGGCAATTGCGCGCGGCGGCACCATTCTCATCCCCGCCTTCTCGCTCGAGCGTACCCAGCTCATGCTCTACGAGATGAGCAATCTCATGGAAGCGGGGAAGCTGCCGAAGATCCCGGTCTTCCTCGACTCCCCGCTCGCCATCAAAGCCACCGACGTATATCGCAAATGGGCGGAGAAATTCTTCAAGGACGCCGTAAAGGACGAATTGCATCGCGAACATGACATCTTCAATTTCCCGTTTCTCACCGAGACCCTCACGCGCGAAGAATCAGAGAAGATAGCGAGCGCTCCGTCGCCTAAGATAATCATGGCGGGCGCGGGCATGTCGCACGGCGGCCGTATCGGCCGCTGGGAGCAGCTCTATCTTCCGGACCCAACCACCACGCTCTTCATCGTCGGCTATCAGGCTCCCGGCTCTCCCGGGCGCCTGCTCCAGGACGGCGCTACCAGCGTCCGGCTGGGCGGAAAGGCAGTCTCCATACGCGCGCAGATACAGTCCTTCACCGGCTGGTCAGCGCATGCCGATCGTGACGGGCTCCTCGCCTTCGCAAAGATGACCCTTCCGCGCACGAAGACCATCTTCACAGCGCTCGGTGAGCCGTCAGCAAGCCGCTTCCTCGCGCAGCGCATCCATGACTACTTGGGCGTAAAGGCGATCGTACCCACTGAAGGCCAGAAGTGGCAGATTACCAAGGACGGTGTACGAGAAATCTAGTTTATGAATAGTTATAGAATCTACGGAATAGCATGTGTCGTAGCATGCCCCATCGTAGTTTCTGGAGTGCTAGTCTTCAGGCACCTGCATACCGCTTCTACTGATACCTCGAGCTTGCCCGAAGCTTCCCAAGAACAGACTCCCGAGCAGAAAGCCGGGGAAATAGAGAAAAGCTATACGCTCGCTGCAGACGAGCACAGGCTTATCGTCGCCGGTGAGCGGAACTCATATTACTGTAAGATTCGCCACGGATACGAAGGACCCGACTCATGCGGAATCTTTCTAGAGAACGGAGGTGTGTATACATATACTGGCTTTACGGCAACTGATCCGGACTCAACGCTGCTGGTATCGCCGGATAAGAAGCATATCCTCGTTATTCCCGCTATGGACACGGCTGTGCTCATTACGGTTCTGGACGGATCAAGCCGGGCAATCTACACGGCTCCAAAAGATACGTATCTGGGGGTGCTTACGGGCAATGCCGACTTTAAGGGTCGCGCGCGCTGGAGTGACAATTCGCATATCGAGTTGAAGGTCTACTCAGTGGAAGACGCGGGGACTGATGAAAGAAATGAGGTAATCGGCAAGGGGAAAGAGGAGTCCAAACCGGTACAGACCGAGATGGTTAGTATTTAATCTTCTATCTTATGGCACTAGCGCATTCACAAGTAACGACCGCATTCGAGCTCGACGGTCATCGTATCACCAAGAACCTCGGAATCGTCCGTGGCATCACGGTGCGCTCGCGTTCGATCGTGGGCTCTATCGGCGCAGGCTTCCAGTCGATACTGGGCGGCAACATCACGCTTCTCGAGACGCTCTGTGAGCGCGCTCGGGAGCAGGCATTCGAGCGTCTGCTTGAACACGCTGAAGCCATGGGCGCGAACGCCGTCATTGGCATGCGGTATGACGCCACCGAGATTGGCTCAGGAATCACCGAAGTCCTCGCCTACGGTACGGCGGTTGCTACTGAATCCGCGTAGAGGGATAGTGAATGGTCCCATGGTGCTATAGTTACTTCACACAAACATAATCATTATTCTTTACATGCACACAGGATCTATAGTCGGCCTTTTACTCGAAATTGCTCTCGTAGTTGCGGCTTTTCGCGCAATGGCCTCAGTCCGGTCAACGGTATCCAAAGGACAGGTTTCTCAGCAGAAGCTTGTTGGAAATACGAAGGTAGAAGTAGTCGTTCTGGTGCTTGCAAGCCCGATACTCGCACAGGCTATCTTCTACTACGGTTGGAAGAAACAGCTCCCAGCAATGGCTCGCAGCGCTAACTTATTCGGGTGGTTATCCATCGTCTTGTGGATTGTCCTGCTCTTTGTTGGGCACTATGTTACTGGGCCTTTATTTAGCTAGTTGCCCTAACAAAAAGCGCCCGGCTTTGACGGGCGCTTTTTGTTAGGGCGTTGAATTTACGCCTGCACCTGCTTAGCTATGCGTACGAATACCTCAGGATGATTCTGGGCGAATTCCGAGAGAACCTTACGGTCGAGTCCCATCTCCTTGCCCTTGAGCTTATTGATGAAGGTGCTGTAGGACTGGTAGCCCTGCTCGCGGATGGCGGCATTGAGGCGTACGATCCAGAGCTGACGGTAATCCGTCTTCTTGTCGCGGCGGTGATTGAAAGCGTTCTTGCCGGCGTGCACGAGCGATTCCTTCGCGAGGCGTTCCTTGGTCCCGCGGCCATGGCGGTATCCCTTGGCGCGCGCAAGCACGTTGCGACGGCGCTTGGCTGAAATGACTCCTCCTTTTACTCGTGACATACCAGGATTACTTAAAAGATTAAAGAATTGCTCGGCCGATTATTTGCTCGGCGTCGAGAGGAAACTGCGGCGGATGTGATTGCTCACGGTCAGCGACTGTGCGCGCTTCTTCACGCCCTTGGTGCGGCCGCTTTCCTTCGCGTTGAAATGGTCCTGACCTGCCTTGCGCACGACAAGCTTGCCGGTCTTCGTGACGCGTATGCGCTTCGTATAGGATTTGTTAGTTTTCATGAGTTTCGGTTGATGAGTCTGGCACGGCGGCTAGGACAGGTGATGCTTCTCCTTCGGGCTTTGGCGCGGTAGCGCCTGCCTTCGGATCTCGCTCGATGATGGTAGCGAAGCCCTTAGGGGCTCGCGCTACCGGGTCAGCGATGCGATACGCGTACGGTATGAGCAAGAGGAACTTCTCGAGCCGGGTCTTGAGGAAGGCTTCTTCCATGCCCTTATAACGTCCCTTGAGGAAGAGCTCCGCACGGACCCGGTGACCCTCAGCCAGCCATTCGGCCGCTTTCCGAGCCTTCAGACGCATATCGTTCTCGCCGGTGCCGACCTTTATCTGCACTTCCTTGGTTTCCGAGACCTTTGCCTTAGCCCTGGCGGCGCTCTCCTTCTTCTTCAGCTCGTACTGAAATTTACCATAATCCATGATTTTCGCAACGGGCGGGGCCGCATTCGGCGAGATCTCGATAAGGTCAAGGCCGGCTGCCTGGGCAGCTTTCAGGGCGTCTGCGCTTGAAATAACGCCCAGATTCTCACCTGCAGCGCCGATAACGCGCAATTGCGGCGCGCCTATCTCGCGATTTATACGTACTTTCTCGTTAGTTGCCATCGGTTGTTTCTCTCAGAATACCATGATAACGGCCAAACTACAACGTTTTCGGAAGATGTCGGCATCAAGGTACTATAGTAGTAGCCAGGCATTCAAGAAGGGGGATTGAATGGGTACTGTACCCACCTGCGCCCTTCCTTCATGAAGGGAATGGTATATAGTGAATGAACTTAAGTTAAGTGACTTAAGTATTAATAACCAGCTGATAGACTCCCGGAACACGCATATCCTATGAGCATCATTACCCGACTGGGCGCCGCCGCACGTAATCGCACGACGTATCGCGTCGGCCTCCTTCAGGCACGCGCGTTTCGCGTTCTCAAGGCGCGCACCGACGAAGTTCTCGCTCCGATGGGTATCACCTCGGCGCATTGGGCATTGCTGGGACTCCTGTTCGAGAAAGACAGCATGCGCATGACCGAGGTTGCTCTGGAGCTCGGTGTGGAAGCGCCTTTCGTGACGACGCTCATTAGCAGTCTTTCGAAGCTCAAGCTTGTCGACACTGAGCCTGACCCGGCAGACAGCCGGGCGAAACGCGTCTTCCTGACTGAGACGGGCAAGGCGTTCGTACCGAAGACCGAAGCGCATGTCCGTACGGCTATGCGCGGGCTCGTTGCCGGGACAACGGTAGGGGATCTTGCGTCGTACCTGGGAGTGCTTGAAGCTATCATCGCCAATAGCGAAGAACGTGCCTAATATTCTGAATCACTATGAGCAAAGGAATGATGATCGGTGCGGTGGTGGTAATCCTACTCGTGCTCGGCGCGCTGTATGTCCACTCTATGAAGAAGGATGCAATGATGGGTGATACTACTAACACTACCTCCATGAATGAGAACACTACAGGCGGCGTGATGGTCGGAGGAGCGCTTATGACTCCTGACCGCGATATCGTCGCGAACGCCATGAACGCGAGCAACGTTACCACGGTCGTCGCGGCCGTAAAGGCTGCCGGTCTCGTCGAGACGCTCCAGGGAGCAGGGCCGTTCACGGTCTTCGCGCCGGATAATGCGGCGTTCGAGAAGTTGCCGGCAGGAACCGTCGACATGCTGCTCAAGCCTGAGAACAAGGCGAAGCTCGTCGATATCCTCACGTACCATGTGGTCGCTGGGCGATATACGGCTGCCGACCTCAAGGACGGCATGATGCTCACAACGGTCGAAGGTAAGATGATAAAGATCGGCAAGTCCGCTAACGGCACGATCACGATAAACGGATCGGCCATGGTCGAGACGCCTGACGTGATCTCGAGCAATGGCGTGACCTTCGTCATCGACTCGGTGCTGATGCCTCAGTAGTTTCTTTTGCGCGAAGAGGATATCGTTCCTCTTCGCAGCAAAGGATGTTACTCATCTCATCCTTATATCTCTCATGAACATCATTTTCCTCGCCACTGCCTTCGCCGCAGGACTCGTAAGCTTCCTCGCGCCGTGCGTGCTGCCTATCATCCCGGGTTTCCTCGCGTATCTGGCGGGATCGCCGTCGCCTGATTCTTTGACTAAGCGTCGTGACATATTCGTGAACAGCGTCTTCTTCGTGCTCGGCTTCTCGGTCGTGTTCGCATTGCTCGGCATTCTGCTCCAGACCGTGCTCGCGAGCGTGGGTACGGAAGTGCAGAGCTGGCTCTCGCGGCTCGGCGGCCTCGTCATCATCTTCTTCGGCATCTACCTGCTCGGGCTCATCAAGGTCGGCTATCTCGAACGGGATCACAAGGTATTGGTGCGCAAGAAGTTCTCCTCGCGCTATCTGACATCCTTCGTCTTCGGCACGGCATTCGCTGTCGGCTGGACGCCGTGTGCCGGCGCAGTGCTCGGGAGCATCCTCGGGCTCGCCGCGTCAGCACCCGTGTCCGCATTCTTCCTCCTGCTCTCGTACGCGCTCGGTCTCGGCGTACCGTTCCTGCTTGTCGGGCTCTTCACGGCACAGGCGACGGCCGCCATAGAGCGGTTCGGCGCGAAATTCAGCTACGTGAACAAAGTGTTCGGTGCCATACTGATAGTGCTCGGCGTGCTCGTCTTCACGGAGAGCCTGTCTCTGGTGGCGAACTTCGATTTCGTTAATACCCTCATCCTCTCCCGCTAGCGTATGGAAACCAAGAACATCATCTCGCTCATCCTGGTCATCGCGCTCGTCGTAGGCGCTATAGCCTACCTCGAACATGCAAAGCCCAAGCATGCCGCATCGTCCGCAAACGCCGCCTTCGTGACGCACGATCCGTCGGTACAGACGAAGGACTACGCGCAGAAGTCCCTGGAGTACCACCTCGCCAAAGAGCTCGTACATCCGGATGGCTACCTGAACACGCCGGCCTCGACGACCATACAGTCGTTCATAGGCAAGAAGGTCATCCTCGTGGATTTCTGGACCTATAGCTGCATAAACTGCCAACGCACCCTGCCGTATCTCACGAGCTGGTACGGGAAATATAAGGATGCCGGCCTCGTCATCATCGGCGTGCATACGCCCGAGTTCGACTTCGAGAAGAACAAGGATAACGTCGCGATGGCGCTGAAGAAATACGGAATCGACTACCCGGTCGTGCTCGATAACGAATACGCGACCTGGGATGCCTACGGGAATCAGTATTGGCCGGAACACTATCTCATAGATATAAACGGCCTTGTCGTCGACCGTCATATCGGAGAGGGAGGATATGACGATACGGAGAAGCTCATCCAGCAGCTCCTTGCCGAGCGTAAGCAGGTGCTCGGCGAGACGGGCGAGGTTCCCACAGGACTCGTCGCTCCAGGCGAAGCCATCGCCGCCGGAAGTCCTGAGACCTACTTCGGCTGGTCACGCAACGAGTTCCTCGGGAACGGAAAGCAGAACACAGCAGGCGAGCAGACACTTACGCGTCCTGCGCTCGTAGCGCCCAACACGCTCTTCCTTACGGGTACGTGGAACTTCGCGAAAGAGTCAGCGACTACTGTCTCTGCAGATGCTGGGGTTATCTACTCCTATGACGCCAAGCACGTGTATCTCGTCGCGAGCTCAGAGAAAGGCGCGGTGGTGACCGTCATGCGCGACGGCGTACCGATAGGAGCTAGCGAGCGCGGAGAAGACGTAGACGCCCAGGGGCAGGTACACATACAGGAGCCCCGCCTCTATAAGCTCATCAACGAGAAGGAGGAAGGTGCGCATACTATAGAACTACGGGTCCAGACTCCCGGACTTGAAGCCTTCACATTCACGTTCGGATGATCGTATCGACGCCGAGCCACCTGGCATACGTTCAAGATACTCCCTAGGATATACTGAATATATGAAGGCAATCCTTATTCCGGGGAACGGCGGCGGGACGCCGCAGGATAACTGGTTTCCGTATCTGGAGCGCGAGCTTCCGAAGCTTGGTATCGCTGTTATCAATACTCAGTTCCCTGATCCTGAACTAGCCCGGAAGGAATTCTGGCTCCCATTCATCGCAGGACTCGGCGCAGACGAGGAAACGATACTCATCGGTCACTCAACCGGAGCCGTTGCCGCGCTTCGGTATGCACAAGAACATAAGATTCTGGGTTCTGTCCTGGTAGGTGCCTCTTATACCGATCTCGGGTACGAGTCAGAGAGAGAAGGCCAGTACTTTGACGATCCGTGGGATTGGCAGACCATACAGAATAACCAAAGGTGGATCATCGAGTTCGCTTCCACGGATGATCCGTTCATTCCGATAGAAGAATCACGATTCATTCATGAAAGTCTCGCTACTTACTATCACGAATACACGGAGAAGGGGCACTTCGGACACGGCGATACTCCCTTGCTTGAGTTTCCGGAATTGGTAGAGGCAATAGCCGGAAAGCTGTAGAGCGATGAAGCCGATCCTCTTCATTGATTTTGACGGGACGCTCTGCCATGACCGCTTCTGGCGTAGTCTTCCGAAAGAGGAGTACGAGAAGACTCGGGAACTGCTCTTCTCGGACGACAAGACGTATGTGAGGGAATGGATGAAAGGGAAACATACGGCAGAAGAAGTAAATGAGAAGCTTGCCGAGCATCTCGGTATCCCGTTTGAAGTGCTATGGAACGTATTCGTGCAGGATGCCAAGACTATGCGTGTCTCTAAAGAGGTGCTCGAAGCCATAGGACGCCTTCGGAGCAGGTACACGACCGTTCTGCTTACTGTGAACATGGACAGCTTCTCGAGATTCACCGTTCCTGCGCTCGGCCTGGACGGCTACTTCGACGCGATCAGCAATTCTTACTATGAAGGGAAATTCAAGGTCGATAACGGCGGCGAGATATTCAGAGAATATCTCGATAGGTTTTCCGCTCCTCTGGCGACCAGCGTCCTCATAGACGACTCGCTCGATGCTTGCGAGACCTTCAGATCGCTCGGTGGTATCGCGCATCCGGTAACTCCTGAAAAGGATCTCGCGTACTACGTTCAGAAGCTCTAAGGTATATGAAAGTCAGGTTCCGAAAGGGCTATATCTTGCTTATAACCCCGAGCCTTGTCCGTTTCCTAGGTACTCTCACCACAGGTGAGAGCTATGCAAAAGGATTCGCTCTCTTCCCGTTCATCGGTGTTACGAAAGAGGAATTCATGCAGCCATGGCTCATCAATCACGAGCTGATTCACTTCCGGCAATCTCTCGAATTACTTTTCGTGGGCCACATGCTCCTTTCGTTCGTGGAGAGAATTTACGCTCGCTTCGTTCTCAAGATGAACAAGATGGAGCGGTATCTGTATGCGGCTGCTGAGCAAGAAGCGTATCGGAATCAGCATGACCCGGAGTATCTCAAGAATCGGAAACCTTGGTCAGTCTTTTGGTATGTGAGGAACAAGAGGGAATTCACTTTTGGAGAGAAGTTGGGAGATATCGTATATCTGGATTAAGTCTTGGCAGGGAAGGGTCTTGGTGGGTCGAATCTATTGACCTTAACCACCTCTTCATATAAGATTAGGTAATCTAACTATTAGATACTGAAATGAAAGACACGACCAAGAATAGCCTGTCCGAGCTGCTACTCGCGCTTCGCAGGAAGATAAACGAGAGCGTGAAGGAGAAAGGCCTTAAGGACGAGCTTACGGTGTCGCAATTCGAAGTGCTCTGGTTCATCGGCCCTGCGGGCCGCAAGAGCATGGAGAGTATCGCCACCTATCTCAACATCAAGCCGCCGTCCGTGACCGTGCTCATCGATAAGCTCGAGAAGGCAGGACTGGTCACGCGCGAGAAGGACGGTGAGGATCGCCGCATAATCCACATCGTGCTTACCGAGAAGACGAAGCAGCAGCTTGTCGCCTTCAAGGAAAAGAAGGAAGCGGTCTTCAACGAACTTCTCTCCCGGCTTTCTTCCAAGGACGCCCAAGAGCTTGAGCGCATCCTTCTGCTCTTAATAGCCCCGTAGTCATCCACCCAGATACACATGAAACACGCCGTATTTACATTCTTGAATAAGCCTGCGCTCGTCGCCGGACTCTCGCTCGTCGTCGCGGTTGCCATAGGTGCAGCGGTTGCCGTAGCTGGTAATGCTTCGCGCACGCCGCAGTTCGTCCTTGCTGCTCCTGGCTCTATCTCGGTGGGCGGACAGAACACTTCAACCTCTTCCGTGCAGAGCCTGACGCTCGGCTTCCTCGCTGGCGGACGGATACAGGACGTGTCGGTGAAGGCAGGGGATGCGGTCAAGAAGGATCAGGTTCTCGCTACGCTCGACCCTGAGAACACGGCGGGAGCCATCACGCAGGCTCGTGCAGCGTATGCACTTGCTACTGCTGCGTATCAGAAAGTGGTGAACGGCGCTACGGGCCCTGCCATCGACGCCGCCAAAGCCACGGTGAACACGGCAGCGGTCAATCTTCAACAGGTAACCCGTCAGCAGGAGGTTGCGGTGGCAAATGCGTACACCAGCCTCCTTAATGCGACGCCGCAGGCGCTCACGAATAATCCGGGAAACCTCGATGACGCGCCGCCTACCATCACGGGCAGCTATACGCTCGGCAAGGAGGGCGACATCATCGTCGAGACCTACGGCTCCGGAGCGGATTCAGGCGTATCCTTCCGCGTGTCGGGGTTGGTGACGGGCGGCGGCTCGGTCACTACGCTCACGCCTGAAGCCCTTGGTAATTCCGGCCTCTATATACAGTTTCCTGAAGGAGCTCGTGCTGGCCGTACGTGGATAATCTCCCTCCCGAACACCAAGGCTCCGGATTACATCACTAAGTACAACGCGTATCAGGCCGCGCTGCAGGCGCACGACCAGGTCATAGCGAGCGCGAAGGCTGCTCTCGACCAGGCGCAGTCGAATCTGGGTGTCGTCGTGCAAGCTGCGCGTCCCGAGGATGTCGCAGCGGCGCAGGCGCAGGTACAGAGCGCGCAAGGCGCGCTCCAGATAGCGCAAGCCGCGTATGACGCGCGCGTCATACGCGCTCCCGGCGACGGAACCGTGACCGCAGTTCATATCACACCGGGACAGATAGCGGCTCCGAACGCGCCTGCTATCGATCTTTCCGGAACGTCATTCGCTAAGAGCGTGGCGGTCATGGTGCCGAGCAGCGCGATAGTCGATCGCGATGGAAAGAAGTACGTGGAGGTTAAGACAGCCACCGGCGTAGAAGAGCGCGAGATCACGACCGGTATCAGTGACGCTACTGATACCGAAGTAGTAAGCGGCCTCTCCGCGGGCGAGTCGGTAGCTGTTTCGCAATAAGGCTTGAATAATCTCTATCTATGAATACTGAACAAAAGGAAAAGACGGGCGTATTCAAGAAGCCGTGGGTGCAGAGCCTCATCGCTGTGGTCGTCATATTCGGCGCGCTCGGCGGCTTCCTCTACTGGCAGTCAGCAGCGAACACCATTGCCATAGACGACTCGTATCTCGATGCGCCTATCGCGAACATCGCGCCGTCTGCTCCGGGTGCTCTGAACCAACTCTTCGTGAAGGAAGGCGACCGCATAGCTGCGAGCTCGCCGGTGGCGGTTGTTGGTTCCGAGACGCTCTACGCGAAGGAGGGCGGCATCATCGCCTCCGCACCGAACGTCGTCGGTTCGTATTTCGCCCCTGGCCAGACGGTGGTCTCGGTCATCGCGGACCAGAAGATGCGCGTCATCGGTTCCATCGACGAGACGAAAGGCCTGAGCCGGATCGCGCCCGGACAGAAGGTGACATTCACGGTCGACGCCTTCTCCGGAAAGACCTATCAAGGAGTGGTCGACGAAGTGAGCCCTGCCTCAAGCGACACCGGCATCGCCTTCTCTATATCCGACAAGCGGCCGGTGAAGAAGTTCGATGTGTATATGCGCTTCGACGCGTCAGCATATCCAGAACTTAAATCCGGTATGTCCGCGAAGGCGCGCATCCACCTCAAATAATCCATGGCAGTCGGGGACACGAACGCTCCGTCAGGACACTCGCCGTGGATGGTACTGGCTACCGTGATGGTGGGGACGCTCCTCATCGGGCTCGACCGTACCGTCGTGAACCTCGGCCTTCCGGGGATGATAAGCGACTTCCACATTACGGTGTCGAATGCCGGATGGATAGCTACGGGCTACATCATCTCGAATGCCGTCTTCGTACCGGTCTTCGGAAAGCTCGGCGACAAGGTCGGGAATCGTAATATCTACTTCTGGGCCTTCATCGGCTTCATTGTCTCGTCGGTGGCTGCAGGAGCTGCATGGAACCTTCCGTCGATGGTCGTCTTCCGCGTCTTGCAGGGACTGGTCGGTGCTGCGATCTACCCGACCGCGATGGCGCTCATCGCCCGCACCTTCACGGACCCGAACGCCCGTACGCAGGCACTCGGCATATGGTCGGCCTCGTTCGCTGTCTCGGCCGTTCTGGGTCCGCTCATCGGCGGTCCGCTTATCGATAATTTCTCGTGGCGCTGGCTCTTTTATATAAATCTTCCGGTGGGCATCCTCGGCATCTTTATGACGCTTGCGTATCTTCCGCATGATAAGCCCGCAGATACCGTCCCCGGCTTCGATTATAAGGGCGCGGTCGCCCTCGGCGTCGCGCTCTCCGCGCTCGTCCTCGTCCTTGATCGGGGAAGCGAGTGGGGATGGATGTCGCTCGCCAGTATGCTCGCCTATGCGGTGGTAGTCGTCTTCAGCATCATCTTCTACTTCATTGAGAAATACGAGAAAGATCCCGTCGTCGACCTCAAGCTCTTCACTAATCCCATATTCTCGAACATCCTCATCCTCTCCTTCCTGTCGTTTGGCGGCATGATGGGAGCGATGTTCCTGCTGCCGGTCTTCGCGCAGACATACCTAGGCTTCAACGCGACCCAGACCGGCCTTCTCTTCGTGCCGATGGCGCTTACCATGCTCATCTCTGCTCCGCTCGGCGGCCGCTTGTCGCGTGTGATACGCCTGCGCTACTTGGTCGCCTTCGGCATGGGGCTTGCAGCCTTCGGCATCTATCTCTTCTCCGGGCTCGACGTGAAGACCAATGAGCTTGATCTCATGCTGCCGCTTGTTGTCTTCGCTGCGGGGCTGGGCCTTGGCCTTGCGCCTATGACGGCCGCCGCGACCAATGCGGTCGCGGCGAACGAAGTGGGCGTCTCGTCCGCCGTCCTTAATCTCGTACGCAATATCGCAGGCGCCGTAGGTATCGCCTTCTTCGGCACTATACTCACCAGCATCATCGGCTCGAACGTCATACGCATCGGGCAGGATGCGATCATTCACACTACTAACCCGCAGATGCTGCAGACCATCAGCACGCTCATCATCCTCAAGGCGCAAGTAGACGCCTACGCGGAGGTCTTCCTTATCGCCTCAGGCATCATGGCGCTCGGCGTCATCGCCTCGCTCTTCCTGAACGAGCCGACGCCTCGGACCGTTCCTCCAGGCGACTCCGCAGCGTCACTGGCAATCCATTAATTATGACGGAGTGTTCTACTGATCTTACCTAGAATAAAGGAATCAAATTCCCGTCTTTGACCACCTCGATCTTCACGGGCGTGGTGTCGATCGCATGGTCCTTATTGAAGGAGACGGTGCCGCTCGGCGTCTCGAATGAATGCGTGGCGAGGTAGGGAGCTACGTCAGCTAGATTCTTGGTGGCAGCTATAGCGTGCGCCATCACGTAGATGCTTTCATAGCTCTTCTCCGCCGTGTGGGTCGCAAGAACTCCATAGCGCTTCTGGTAGAGCTGCTGGAAACGGGCAGAGCTTGATTCCCAGTCGAGTACGACCACTCCCTCAAGAAGGGTCTTGTCCGCGGTCGGCGCTCCGAACGAGTCGATGATACCGTAGTAGCTTATGACGGTCGGATGGTAATCGAGATTTCGCGCCTGGGTCAGGAAGGTCACCGGATCGATGTCGACCATATCGAGGAATACGGCATCGACGCCTTCCTGCTTGAGCTTGATGATGGTAGTCCGGAAATCATTATTACCGATCGACGTGTAGGCGTCGTCGACGATAGGACCGCGATCAAGCTCCGTCATCGTGGCTCCGAGCGTCGTCGCGATCTGCGTCCCGAATGTTGACTTGAAGTGGACGACAGCTAGTTTCTGTATAGGACTTTGCGCGAGGTATGGCTTCAGACCCACGATGACTTTGCTGAAATCAGGCATGAGCACGAAACTATTTCCCGAAGGTTCGAGGCCGCCCGGTATGCGCAGGTTTGCGGGAGATATGAAGGCGACATGCTCCGAGTCAGCGACCGGGAAGAGGGGAATGGTGGCGAAGTCGAAGTTTCCGCCGACGATGCCCGCGATTCCGTCAGCATCCACGAGCTTCCTGAAGGCCGAGATGCCAGTCGCCGGAGTGGTAGCATCGTCTTCTACCGTAAGCGATACAGGACGGCCGTCGATACCGCCGTTCGCATTTATCTCGTCTATGGCTATCTGCATCGCGTTACGTGCGGGTTCACCGTAGCTCGCGGCGATGCCTGTAAGGGAGAGGACTGCGCCTATCTTGATAGGATTCTCGCTTGAGACGGCCTTGGTCCCGCTTCCGTGATGAATGAGCCATGCGCCTGCTGCGATGACGAGTATGAGACCCAAGATCCCGAGTGCTTTTTTCATGTAGTAAGAATCAGATGCGGCTAATGACCAGCAGTATGCGACGCATAATCAAAACGTCAACGAATAGTCATGATTCTATTTCCAATGAATGACGACCAAATAGCTTGATATATAAGAATAAGGAAGTATATTAGTCATATATATATGACTAACGGAGAGACGAACTATCTGAAAAGCGCCCTGAAGACCGGGCTTTCACCCAAGGCAGCAAGCGTATATGTGGTGTTGCTTGAAGCCGGCACGGGGCTGGCTCCCAAGAACATCATCACGCGCACCGGCCTTCACCGGCAGTACGTCTATGACGCTCTGCGGGAGCTTCAGGACGAGGGACTCGTCGCAGCGCTCGGCGCGGGACGCCGTATCCGCTATCAAGCCGCAAGTCCTGAACGCCTTTCACAGGAAGCTGAGAAGAAGCGCATCGACGTGCTCGACGGCGTGCAGAACCTCATGCGGCTGTATGAGCGATCTCCAGCGGGTGTGGTCGAGGTGGTGCGCGGAGCCAAGGCCGTTATCGAAAGCGAGTTCGCGCTCCTGCGAGAAGCGGAAGAAGGCGGATTTCTCGACGTGGTCGGAGGGGCCGGTATGAACTGGGTCCGCCTATTTGAGGACCGACTTGAGGAGTATGAGAACCTCCGGCGCGAGAAGCGTATCAAGCTGCGATACATCGGCGATGTCGACGATGTGCGGCATAACTGGGAGGAAAGCATCATCGAGAACGAGTCTCGTATAATCCCGAACATCGGTCATGTCGTGAACGTGAATATCCGGCCCGACAGCGTGAATTTCAATATCTACGAGCCCGAGATTCTCGTGGTCCGGGTGCGCAATGCAGCAGCAGTCGCAAGCCAGCGCGCGCTGTTCGAGGTGCTGTGGAACGCGGCAAGACAAAGTAACTAGAGTAACTGAAAACAGAATTGCTTTATAGTCGGCCTTTAATCTCAGCGCGGCCCAGCCAATTGATTTCCTTCATTGCGTACCTGGTATATCATTACTTCCATGAAAGAGGACGGAAGGCTGCATTTCATTATGACTGGAGGAACGATCGATTCTTCTTATAATCCAGTAAAGGAAACCACGGTGCCGAGCGAGCATTCATATATTCCAATGTTCGTCCCGTTTCTCCAACTTTACGAAGAAGTTGAATTCACAGAGGTATTCATGAAAGACAGTAGGGACATTACGGACTCAGATCGTTCCAAGGTACTAGAAGCCATAGAAAAAAGTTCCTCAAAAAGAATTATCATTACGCATGGTAGTTATACGGTCGCTGAGACAGCGAGATATGTCCAAGAGTATTTGCAGAGCAAGGATCGGACGATTATCTTCGTATGCTCTCTCATTCCCATCGAAGGTTTTGCTCCGACAGATGCAGGCTTTAATCTAGGCTACGCCGTAGGAAAGTCACAGAATCTTGGAGAAGGGGTGTATGTCTGTATGAACGGAAGAGTCTTCAGTCCCGACGAAGTAGTCAAGATATTGGAGACCGGTAGATTTGCCTCGACGTACACCAAGTAAGCTCCATATTTTGTACATGTTAGAACTTCTCATCGTTATTTCTTTATAAATCGGAGACAGATATTCTGTCAGTAACTCGGCGCCAGATCAGGATGTATAATCACGTGTATGAATAAGATCTTAGGCATAGGCGGACTGTTCTTTCGTGCGAATGATCCGGCAGCCTTGAAGTCCTGGTATGTCGATGTACTCGGCATCGTTATCAAGGAATACGTCTGGCAGCAGGAAGCAGGCCCTACCGTACTCGAGCCGTTCGCGATGGACTCAGACTATTTTCCACTCGATAAGTCATGGATGATCAATTTTCGCGTGTCCGATCTGGAAGCAGTGATTGCAGACCTCAAGGGAAAGGGTGTCAACGTAGAAGTCCGCGATGAGTGGAATGCGTCGCCTGAAATGGGGAAGTTCGCTCGGGTACAGGATCCGGAAGGGAATCCTGTCGAGCTTTGGCAACCGGCGTAGAGGCACACTGATAATGAATCGCAATAGGCAACGACTCATTCCGGTAACATTTCTCGTTGGCTATGGTGCGCTACTGATCAAGGTCATGGTGTTCAAGGACCTGCCCATCATACGGATCGGTCATCTGATGCTGAGGTTTGGGGGCGCGGACGCAAACGGTCAGGCGAACTTCGTGCCGTTCAGGACCATCTTTCCGTACCTACTCGGCTATAAGGGATGGATTATCGCGGGCATCAATCTGGTCGGGAATGTAGGCCTGCTTGTGCCGATAGGAATCTTGGCCCCGTTCGTCTTCCAGAACCTGACGTGGAAGAAGTCCCTCGTTCTTGCATGCGTCGCCGGTCTTGTCATCGAAGGCATGCAGGTACTATTTCGCGTCGGTATATTCGACATCGACGATGTGATACTGAATGCACTCGGTGTCATGATCGGATACGGCGTATGTAGAATTTTCGTAAACGTGGAAAGCGGTTCGTTCTGACCGTTGCTACACAAGATACTCATGGATTACCGTTATACTTAGAGCATATGAACTACCTCGAAACATTCTCAGGATATTCAGTAGATAGTATCGCGGCAGCTGAGGCCTTTTATCGCGATACGCTCGGACTTACGGTGGAACGCACGAAAGAAGGATTGGAGATAAAGACTCCGAATCAGACCATCTTTCTCTACGAGAAGAGTTCGCACAAGCCAGCGGAGTTCACCGTATTCAATCTTGTAGTTGCTGATATCGACGCTGCGGTCACTGATCTCAAAGCAAAAGGCATGACGTTCGAGACGTACGATGGCATGCACCAGGATGAGCAGGGCATAGCACGAGGTAAGGAAGTTGGTATGGGTCCGGATATTGCGTGGTTCAAAGACCCGGCAGGAAACATTCTTTCCGTGCTCGCTAAGGCGTAAAAAGAAGCACTGCTCCTCATACTTCCTGCGGGTGGCGGATAACTAGGTATTACCATGAGTACACGAAAGCCAGTCAGTGTATGCACCATGAGTAGGTTGGGTCAGAGGGATTAGAACCCACCGAGTGGTGGTACAATTCGAGTGCCAGAATTAATGAAAAAGCCATGAATATAGAACGTAAGGAAGCGGTATCAAAGCCAGCTTCTGTTGAGCTTCAGGCAGAACGCGAGAATTGTCTTCGCGAAATGCTTCCCAAACTTCGAGAGATTGCTGCGCCTCAAACCAGGATGCTTCAGGCAGAGTTTGCAGTTGGTATAGAGAAAAATGTAGAGCGGATAAAACACATTGCCAGTCCGAGCGAGCTTGATGCGATGGCACAAAAGTTAGTCGCGCTCGGCATGCCAGCTGAACCTGATGATGCTGGTAACCCAGGCAGTTTCAACAGTCTTCCGTTCCGGCTGACAACATTAAGCAGAGAATTGACTGAACTGGAAAGTGAGAAAGATGAAGAGCGGGAACTCGGAGCTCACTCCTTCAGGCCAAAGTTCGAACATGGCTCCCGCCTTGAACGTATAGATTTCGCAGTTAAGGAAATCGGGAGATGGATAGGGAAGAGTGAAACTTACCTAAGTGGAGGGTTTTAGCCAACCACCAAAAGCAGAAAACCGCCTCGGGCGGTTTTCTGCTTTTGGTGTAAATGGATATCCAAGGTTAGAACTTCGCTGATGCTAAACAGCTCCTCATATTTCCTACGAGTGGCGGATGACTGGGCATCACCATGAGCACACGAAAGCCAATACGTTCCTACGACTGCTCAAAATGAGCTTGAGTGATTAGAACCTACTAATATTTATGGAATTTGTTAGGCTCATGGATATGGATAATCTGGTGAATTTGAGGGGAATTGCAGAGCTTTTCGATTCTCATAATTCAGACAAATTCATTTCTCGTCTCGCGAGTATGTTCATGACACAAGAACCAGCATGTATTGTAGTTCGCGGTATTCCGGTAACTGGAGACCCAAGGCCAGATGACTTAGGAATGGAAATCAATCCTGGTCACAAAAAACAAGCAGGCCAGAAGTACAGCGAGGAAGTTTTCAAACTGCTAAATGAGCAGATTGGAGGCAATCGCATCCAGTCAGAGATGGGGAATGTTATTCGCTCAGTAGACCCAACAAATCCTGCTTACATTAAAGTTGAGCCGACTCATACGCATCCGGATGATCGAATCAATAATATGTTTTGCAATATCTCGGACGGAGCGATATCTAATGTGACTTTCGTGGATGATGTATGGAAGAACGCCACGGAAGAGGAAAGGGCGCTCTTTCAAAAGCATAAGTTCATAGATTTTGACGGCTCCCAAGTCTTATGGAACGAGGACTTCGTTCGTTGCGACGACATATTTGAACGTCTCGAAAACGCATCTCCGTTCGAAAATAATGAAAGTCTCTCCAACACAGCAGTCATTCTTGCTGAGGGAATTCGTGCAAATGCGCGTGAGTATCACTTGATAGAAGGAGATATGGTTTTCTTTGCTCAGATGAAAACACTGCGAGGAGCTCCTGCATACAAGACTCCTGAATCAGGTATAGAAAAGAGATGGTACCAGAGTATGACGTTTGGAGAACGGAGAGGAGTTTTTGTTTACAACCTCTGAAGCTGCTTCAAACTAGAAAACCGCCCCATGGGGCGGTTTTCTAGAATTCTAGATTTCGTATATGTTGTGGCGTCTGAATTTCAGCGAGAACTGAGAGCTGCAATTCAGACATCCTACCAAGATATATTCACTACGTTCGTTATTTTGGTGGAGGTGGGGAGGTTGACCCACGAATCACTAACCAGAATATTTCGTTCCTCATATTCTGCTAAGTGTTCTCGGGCCCGCCTCGCCGTTTCTCTCAGAATCGAAACATGCTCCGGCTAACTCATTGTCTTCAAGAGCGGAGCAATCCGCTCTTTCCCACTCTACAAACGAAAATGGCCCACATGAGCGGGTTTATTTTCGTACTTGTGGAAATGGATATCCAAGGTTAGAACTTCGCTGCTGGAATGCAGTTCCTCACATTTCCTATCTGTCGTGGACAGTTGGTAGTTTCATGTCGGCTGCCTGCTGCCATGCGAGTTCAAATAAGACTCGTCTGTAGAAGTCGGCAATATCGGCGTTCTCGAGTATTGTGCACGTCAGCTTTCCTTCGGTAAAGGACTGAATAGCAATGGAGTTATTCCAACTGAATATACCTGCTTGCCAGGAAAGTTCCTCCGGCATGAGTCGCACTCGAATCCGATACTCATCTGATTTTTTGTACACGCGCTCGGCAAACTCGCACGGCGGGAAGATAAGTCGTGTACGGATACCCTTATCAGAACGCCTTTGGAAGTAATGTTCGAGATATTCAGGATCCACGAGTTCTGAAAACAAACGCACATTAGTAAAGACAAGCACTTCACTCTTTGCCGAAAATGTCTCTTCTAGCATCTTTTTAAAGCCCTCGACGCCTTCATAGAGCTTTACGTTCGGCACCCCCACCCCTGATGGAGGACTAACCTTCTCCATAAGACTCACTGCGTAACTAATATTGCTTCGCAGTGCGGCGATGTCGTTCTCTCGCTGTTGGAGCAGAGAAAAGAGAACCTTTGGATTCTCTGCACCTATATATCGCTTCTTACCTCGGCGAGATTCATACAAAAGACCTTTTTTAAGAAGTTGCTCGACTTCGCTGTGTACTGTCGTGCGATTTCTGCCTACTCCCTTTGCCAGAGACTGGATAGTTTCAGTACCGGATTCTAAACAGCGCAAGTACACCTGGGCCTCGTGCGGGTTGCAGCCGAAATGACCAAGCTGAGCGACTACGTGCTGCCTATCAGGAAAATTCATAAATGTAGAGTATATTTCGACACTTTTATTTGCAAGTGGTTATCTAAAAATGATAATTAAAATATATCTTTCTGAGCCATAGCCATTGTGCATACTTCTAACTTTGACGGGTATATGATGACAGTTTACTTTTTGTTCATGAGCAAATCACCAGTTATATACGGACAAATATCCAAAACCCGCTTAAAAAAACTCCCTTGGGGAAGCCACGGTATCCTCTGGGATGGTTTCGATAATCTCAAAACTTCTGGATTTCTGGTCGACTTTAAGAAGGAAACCTCCTATGAAGCCTGGGCGGATGTTGATTCAGAAAATCTATGCCTAGTCGAAGCGGGAAGCGCTACCCTTGAGTGGGCAGGGAAGAAATATCTGATAAAGAACAAGGCGTTCGTGTTTAAGGTGTATCCCGGTCAATCGCCGACCGTACGACCTGGAAAGAATGGCTTTCGTGTCCTTTCGGTCCAAATGCGACACGCAAAGCAGTCCACTCGAAATAAGGATTCGTTTGATATATCAAAACTAGATGTTATCGATACTCGAAGAGTACCTGCACAAGTGTACGAGTTTGAAACACTCGCACAGGAAATATTCACGCCAAACTATAAGAACGGACTCGGACTTATCAAATTTGCCTTTGTAAATCCGATACCTATACATCGGCATCCGTATTCCGCTCGTCTCATTCGACCGATTTCCGGCAAAGGATATACATATATTGAACCTAACATTTATGAGGCCCATGCGGATACGTACGCGCTTATACCGACCAACACGATCCACACCAATGGGAATATTCCGGGTAACGTCCTTCGACTGTACGCCGTACAACTCCCCTGGGTGCCCAGCGGCATAGACGAGGAAAACATCGCCGGATCACCTCGCTTTGTGAAATATGTCGGAATCACTCCGCCTAAAAAGATTTGGAAGACAAAAAAACAATTTGAAACATTGATCCATACCCTTGATACCCATATATCAAAGCGTTAGTTGTATTGAGAGTAAATCAGTAGCAAACAGAAAGCCGCCTTGTGGGCGGTTTTCTAATGTTCTATATGTTTCCACATAGTTCTATATCAGTGGAGGTGGGGAATAATGAGTTCCCGTCCGACCTGGCATTGAGAGCGAGTCTACGACGCGTAGCTCGTATTGAATATTCAGCAGGAACATAAGAATGCGAGCGAAAACATTCCTGCCTACATCCCTAATTTAGGCGATCCGTTCGGGCGTACGGATACCGATCTCGTAGAGAATTCCGCCCGATACTCCAGCTACGAGAACCTGGGATATCGAACGTCGCTATGCGAGACGAGCCGAAGCTCAAGCCTTACGCAGTAACGAACGCAAAGTTGAAGTCACTCATCGCGAACGGTGAGAGAACAGCCTTCCTTGCGCTTGCAACAGTGTTGTTTGCAAGTATTGGTATATGCGTTGGTATGGCGGGACAGCATACTTCCCCCGCGTCGCACGTTTCTCAAGGTTCAGACCGTCAAAGCCGGTCACCCCCGGGCACAACTCCACCAGGAGATAGAGTTGTGCCCGGGACTGGCCCGCACTAGTTCTTACTGACGTTTGCCGCGCATCGCTCTTTCTATCTCGCGCTGCGCATCCTTCTTCTTCAAAGTCTCGCGCTTGTCGGACTTATTCTTGCCGCGCACGATAGCGACGCGCACTTTCAGGTACCTGCCTGCATTATACACCTCAATTGGCACTATTGTCAATCCTTTCTTCGACTCCTCGTCGGCGAGTTCCGCGATTTCCGACTTCTTGAGGAGGAGGCGGCGCGCGCGTTCAGGGTCATATCCGGCTGGTGTATTTCCGGCCTGGTAGGGAGGTATGCTCATGCCGACCACGAAGGCCTCGCCGCCGCGGATGATGATGCGCGCGCCGTCGAGCTTTCCCTGCTTAGCTCGGACGGCTTTGGCTTCAGCACCGGACAGCTCGATACCTGCTTGCAACGAGCTAAGTACGGTAAACCGGAGACCGGCCTTCTTGTATTCGATAAGCGCCATAAAATTTCAGAAAATACCTATGTATTGTATAGTGGGGAGACGTATGGCACCAACGACTCCACAAGCTCCGAAGAAAGGAGGAAAGAAAACGACGAAGAAGCAGAATACAGGGAAGGGGATGCGATCGGTGATGCCGGGCGGGCCTGGTTTCCTCGGCAATCTTATCTCGACAATACTCGTCTTCCTCTTACTCATGAGCGCGTACTCGCTCATCAGCTCGCATGTGGGCAAGACGGAAACGATATCGCTGACTCAGGTGGCAAACGACGTACGTGCAGGGAAGGTAGAGGATATCTCTATCGCAGGGAACGATGTCACGCTTGCCTACGCCGATGGCGCGCATAAGAAGGCGATGAAGGACCCGGATCAGGGACTTCCCGAGACACTCTCTGCATACGGCACGACGCCCGATGAGCTTTCGAAGGTGAATATCAGCATCGCGAATGAATCGGGCTTCCGGTTCTGGTTTTCGACGCTCGCTCCTATTCTGCTCCCGGTATTGCTTCTAGGCATCCTCTTCCTCTTCCTGCTGCGCCAAGTGAAGGGCGCAGGTATGCAGGCCTTCACCTTCGGACAGTCGAAGGCGCGCCTTACGGACCCTGCCGACAGTTCCCAGCGCGTGACGTTCGCGGATGTTGCGGGCGCAAAGGAAGCGAAGGAAGAGCTGATGGAGATAGTGGACTTCCTCAAGAATCCGAAGAAATTCCTCGATATCGGCGCGCGCATCCCGAAGGGCATCATGCTCATGGGAGCACCCGGCACCGGAAAGACGCTGCTTGCGCGCGCGGTCGCGGGAGAGGCTGGCGTGCCGTTCTTCTCCATCTCGGGCTCTGAGTTCGTCGAGATGTTCGTGGGCGTGGGAGCGAGTCGCGTACGCGATCTTTTCCAGCTCGCTAAGCGCTCAAGTCCTGCCATCATTTTCGTAGATGAGATAGACGCGGTGGGACGTGTGCGCGGAAGCGGGGTAGGCGGCGGCAACGACGAGCGTGAGCAGACGCTCAACCAGATACTGGTCGAGATGGACGGCTTCGAACCTACCGAGAAAGTCATCGTGATGGCAGCGACCAACCGTCCGGACGTGCTCGATCCGGCACTTTTGCGTCCCGGACGCTTCGACCGGCGCGTAACTATCGACCTGCCTGACCGCAAGGACCGTCTTGAGATTCTCAAGGTACACTCGCGCAAGAAGCCGTTTGGGCCTGACGTGAACTTGGAAGTCGTTGCCGAGCGCACGCCTGGTTTCTCAGGCGCAGAGCTCTATAGCCTCATGAATGAAGGCGCCATACTCGCCGCACGCGAGAGCCGCACGCAGATAACGCAGTACGACCTCATCCGCTCCATCGAGAAAGTGATGCTCGGTCCCGAGCGCAAGAGTCATCTCATGAGCAAAAAGCAGAAGCGCCTTACGGCGTATCACGAAGTTGGCCACGCGCTCGTCTCATCCGTGCTCCCGAACGCGGACCCTGTGCATAAGATCTCTATCATCAGTCGCGGACGAGCTGCTGGCTACACGCTGAAACTTCCGTTCGAGGACACGAAGCTCCAATCGAAGAAGGAATTCCTCGACGATATCGCAGGAACGCTCGGCGGCTACGTAGCAGAAGAACTGGTCTTCGGGGACGTGACCACGGGACCTTCGAACGATCTGGCGGTCATAACCGCGCTCGCGCGCGACATGGTCTCTCGCTACGGCATGAGCGACCGCGTCGGTCCCGTCGCCTTCGCCACCGATCAGAACTATCGCAACGAGACGTATTCGCAGGACATTGCCGCAAAGATCGACGGAGAGGTGACGCGCATTATCGAGGAAGCGAAAGAGCGCGCTCGCGAAGTCCTCACGACTCATCGTACGGCCCTTGATTCCATCGCTGAAGCTCTCGTCATTTCCGAGACGATGGAGCGCGAAGAATTCGAGAAGCATTTGATAGCCAATGGCATCATGCCGAAGAAACGGGATGAGGAGGATTTGCCGGCGATAGCTCCGGACGCGACGGCGGCGTAGCGAAGCGAAACAAATGAGGCAGAAAGCGCCAGCGAAACTGGCGCTTTCTGCCTGATGCATCTAAGGAAAAACTAAAGTCATTCTGTAGTTGTGCCTAGTAATTCTCTCGAATCAACCAGACTATCTCGATACGATTTTAGTATGGCAAGACGAGAGCTACATAGCCGAGCGATAGAAATGCGGAAGGAAGGCATGAGCTATAGCCAGATAAAGGCTGAGCTAGGTATCAGCAAGAGCACGCTTAGTGTCTGGCTTCGTGATATGCCATTACCGCCTGAACGAATGTACGATCTGCGCGATTACAGCGAAGTGCGAATAGAGCGCTATCGAGAGACTCGAGCAAATACCAGAAAGATGCGACTTGAGGAAGTATATAAGAAAGTCGGTCAAGATATAGGGACTCTCTCTGAAAGGGAACTGTTTCTGTGTGGTCTCTTCTTATATTGGGGAGAAGGGAGCAAGACTAAGGGGTATACCGTATCCATGTCCAATACCGATCCCTCAGTAATAGTCTTCTTTAGAAAGTGGCTTAACTCAATGGGTGTTCCAGACGAAAGAATAAGAATACGCTTACAACTGTATGCTGACATGGAAGCAAAGAAAGAAGTAGAATACTGGTCTTCAATCTTAGGTTTACCATTACACTCTTTTCGGAAGCCATATATAAAATCTTCTAACAGACTCGGACTAACCTATAAACAGAGATTTATTCACGGCACCTGTAATCTCATATACGATAACCGAGATATCGCAGAATACGTCCATATGGCCATGGAATGGATACAGTCGTCCTTTGTTGCTACTGACGTCCAAATATGATTCGATAACAAAGCGCCCTTAGCTCAGTTGGTTAGAGCCCCTAGCTTATACCTAGGTGGTCCTTGGTTCGAGTCCAAGAGGGCGCACCACGATATGTCCTTAAAAGCGATGCTATAGTGCGGACATGATCGCCACGAGACAAAAGGTGCTGGTCCTGATAGGAATCCTAGTCTTAGTAATCTTAGGCATATCTCTCGGTATGCGAGGAGGCGTATCTCATGAGACTGATGAGGCGACGGCGATTAGCACGACCACGAGTGTCGTGGCGGATGTGGCCGGCATGTCAGATAAGCCCAAAGAGTTAAAGACGTATGCTCAACTCATGGCACGTTGGTTCGAAGGCGACGGATGTACTATCGCGACAAAGACGCTTGTTCTCCCGCATACTGACGGCAAGACACCCAAGCTTAGCTTTGACTATGTGAGTTGCGGTCCCGCCTGGGGGAATTACCGAGTCACAAGTGACGAGATCCGGTCAGTGCAAGAGCCGCGGCCGGGTAACCCAAGCAATGTGCAGGAAGACCGTGCGATCGCCAGATATGAGATAGTGGATTCTGCTCTCAGCACGGAAGAAGTCCTGCGGCAGAGTGTATTCTCTACGTTCAATGAAGAGCAGAAGCAGCACTGCTCGCTCGTGACGTCATCCTTCAGGAACATTTTCCTTGGATATGGTGCAAAGCCGACCCAAGACCTGCAAACGTATACGTATGAGCCTGATGCATTCTTGACTGACAAATATCAGGAGACCGTGAGTACGGCGTGCGGGCTCGGCGGCGTACGATTCTACGTGCGCCTGCAGGACGTCCTCCTTGATATCTACTTCGGACAAGACATGCCGCTCTTCGATCCTTCGAGTTTCAGGATACGCGCTTAACGGGGAAGGATATCACCCAGTAGAGCTGAATCGTAGAATTCCTTTGCAAGCGCGCCGAAGGACCGAGTGCCGTCAGATAAGGTGATCGCAGCGCCCCCGATCTGCGGGTTCGCGTTCGGGACGGAATGGCTGAAGCCGATATTATAAAGCGTCGAGATGACAGCGACATTCCCGTCGATAGGGAAGCCAGCTTTTGCCCACTGTGCCTCTACTTCCTTTATATAGAGACCTGCGTAGAGATAGCTCCAGTAGTGGTCATGCTGATCGGTCATGCGAGTGAAGCGCGCTCCCGCGATGTCAGTTGTTCCTGCGGGGAAATCCAGCAGATGCTCATACGAGGTACCCAGATAATACGGAGAGGTCGGGTCCTTGAGATTGTTCTCGACCTGTACTGCCGTCGCTTCCTTCATGCCCATCACGCCCCATGAGAACTGCGACTGCGGTCCGAGGATCTTGAGCGGATAGAACCACTTCTTATACGCTTCACGTTCGGTGAAAAAAAGCCGGAGTTGCTCGGCTACGAGGTTCGCGGTTATAAGGCGGGCAGGGACTCCTGACGCGCCAGCTGCGCGCTCGATGACCGCCTGGTCGCGGCGAATAGCGCCATCCATGATCCCCCATTCCTCTGATTGCTGCCATGGACCGGTATACGCAGGGATATTCGGTGACGCCTCAGGTGTCGATGTGCCGAAGAATGCTTCGCGCTGTACGTCGATGATGCCTTTCTCATTCGTAAGCCCAAAGCGTACCGCGAAGTACCCTGCGACCAAGAAGAGGCCGACAGCCGCGAAGATGTAGATAAAGATATGGAGAATCCGATTAAGGTGCTTCTTCGTCATGGTTTCCTCGAGTGTACCTTGAAGCAGGGAGGGGTCAAAGCCCCGCAGCCTTGGCTGGGGCGGGACAGAGCGCTGGAACTTTTCTAGAGTGCTACACTTCTTATACATGAAGGAGTTTCTTATTAGTCCTCCATTTGGCAACTTTCTCTCCTTTTCAGGCACAACTTCGATTCGCGGAACTTTTACGTATAAGAGACGCGGATCGTGGCTCTACAAAATGTGGCGATTTGCAAAGACCGTCCGGCCCATCCCCGAAGGCTGGGTCAACAGCATCGGTTTCCAGAATCCCGGCATTCACTCAGTGCGGACATACGACCCAAATACGATCTATTCGATCGGTGCTGTAGCTGAGGGTGAATGGGAAAAATTGATTAACGTGATTCCCGAATCAGTCAGTCTTGAAATTAATATGGGGTGTCCGAATCTTGATACCCATCCCCGCATACCGGGCCGATGTGTTCAAAGCCTCGTTGCTAGGCATTCTTTGGTTATTTTTAAACTCACGTATTCGCAAGCAGTTTTGTCAGAAATTGATTTTCTGATTGAGAATGGCGCACGATATCTGCATCTCTTTAACACCATCCCTAGCTCGCGCGGAGCTGAAAGTGGGAAGCGAGTGCAAGAAGTCGCTCTAAAAGCGATTCGGCAGGTTAAAGATACATACCCTCATGTGACTATTGTGGGAGGCGGAGGGATTTACTCACTCGAGGATATCCAACGTTACAAAGAAGCAGGGGCAGCTCATTTTTCACTCGCAAGTATTTTCCTCAATCCTGTTAAAGCTGCAAAGATACTTAAGCATATTTAGCTGGCCGTCTGAGACGATATTCGAACAAATATAATGTTTTAGGGCGCCGACATCTCTGCCGGCGCCCCTTGGTTATTGTGTGAGCCAGTGATCGAGCCACTCGCCGATTTCAGTCCAGCGCATGCGCCATTCCGAACCGTTTAGATCAGGCCGCTCATGGATCCTGTCGATATCATCAGTGAGCTGTCGTCTGAATGTGGCTTCTCCAGGCTTAAGCTTCTCGAAGGCCCGGTTCGAATGTGGATCGCCGAAGTAGCAAGCCTGCATCCCACGAGAGGGGTCGGCGATCTTTCGAAACGGCCAGCTCATAAATTTGTCGAAATAGCGAAGAACTGGCCCGCTAAGATTTGGCGATTCTGCCGCATCATCGAATATCACCAGGCCTTTCCCGTAGGCGATAAACCTCCCTCTGTAGCGTTCTCGACCACCATAAGGGTCTTGATGCGCCTCGTTGATGAGACGGGTAATCAGCGGTCTCTCCGGCCGGTGAACATGTGGAAAACCGTGCTCACGGTCCAGGAAGGACGCAAAGACCCCTTCTTCGCCTCGGTATTTTTCCCACGCTTTAGCCATCGCGGTAAGCGGAACGCCGGCAATATTCTCCGGAACACTGAGGATGTAATTGCCTCCCACGTCAGCAACATTCGCTACGGGAGCTCCACAGCTTGCTTGATTTAGCACTATAAGCATCATAGTCTCCTTGTGGCCTTAACCACTTTCTTTCTAGCCTAAGCTAGAGCGATGCAACATTCGGACCAGAACATGGTCCAGATGCAATATGCATTAGTTATGTAAATTTGTCTAGCTGGCCGTCTCGAGTTCGAATCGTATAGAACCAAGCCTTGGTTAGCCCGTTTGATGAATTTTCATAATCCAAACCGACGAGTCTGGTGCGCTCCAAAAAAGTATGATTTTCTACATCGAAATTACTTACTGAAAAGATACTCGAATGCTTCGGTATAGACGCCTTCAAAGTCATGCGATACATCAAAATACTTAATATCGTACTTCGAACATTCCTCCTTGAGGTATTGGCTGAACTCTATCATTTCATCAATCATTGGAAGCATTTCCTCGTCAGAAATATCTTTTGTCCAATCAGCGTCCCCTTGATGATATTCCCTTACGAGCGCGAGCTTCTCATCCTTGTTTGATTCTGCGTAACCTACGAAACAGCATTTAATTGGTTTCCCCTCAGCGATTGATTCACTAACCTGGCTCGGCAAGATTGAGTCGCCTTCAATGAGATATTCTTTTTCTTCTTTGAGGAAGTAGTTTAAAAGCGGCTTAACTAAGGGCCACATTTTGTGAGGTCGCTCTTTAAGAGTGTTTTCATACAGGACTCCGAACTCCGGTGCGCCATGAACCAAAGAGTAAAAGAGGCCGTCAAGCGGGAAATATGGAATTTGCTTTTCAACCACAGCTCGTCTAGCAAGCAGTGTTTTCCCAGAGCGCGAGGATCCTCCTAGGACGTATAGCATATAAAGATTATATCGCTTTCTTAGACTTTGCTAAGTACGCGTCTCGTGCGCCATACCCTAGCACGAGTTGGCTGGCAGTTTAGGATTAGAACGAGAGATTGAATTTTTCTTATACCCGAGCGACTCGTTATTCCATATACAACTTCTTGGTCTTCTCCGTGACGATTGCCTGCAATTCCGGGTGCTTCAGGAGTTCGGGATCGTTCGCAAGTAGCGCTGAGGACTCGGTCCGCGCGGCTTCGACGAGGCGCAGGTTCTTTATAGCTTCCATGGCGATATCAGAGACGCCCCATTGCCGGTTACCAGCGAGTTCGCCTGCACCGCGGAGCGCGAGATCATACTCGGCAAGCTCGAAGCCGTCTTTCGCGGTCGTGAGCGCCTTGAGCCTGTCTTTGGTAGCAGGCCCATACGACTCGGGGAGCGCGAAGCAGTACGCCTGGTTATTGGAACGGATGACGCGCCCGCGAAGCTGATGGAGCTGCGCAAGTCCGAAACGCTCTGCACCTTCGATAAGGATGACGGTCGCGTTCGGGACGTTCACGCCGACTTCGACCACGGAAGTCGCCACCAGGATATCCGTCGTGCCTTTCTCGAAGGCCTGCATACTCTTCTCTTTCTCAGCAGGCGTCATCTTGCTGTGCAGGATCCCGATAGAGGCTTCGGGGAAGACCTCCTTCGAGAGACGTTCGGCTTCTGCTTTTACGGACTTCGCCTGCACCGCAAGCTCCTTTGTCGGATCCGGTTCATCAATACGCGGACAGATGACATACGCTTGGCGTCCGGCTGCCAACTCTTTACGGACACGTTCGTACGCAAGTTCCCGTTTCTCGGGCCCGAGCACTTCGGTGATGATCGGCTTGCGGCCAAGCGGCATCTGGTCGAGTACGGAAAGGTCGAGGTCGCCATAGAGGGTGAGCGCGAGGGTGCGGGGGATGGGTGTTGCCGTCATCGAAAGGAGATGCGGAGAAATGGAGTGTTTCCTGGTGAGCTTCTGACGATGGGCTTTCCCGAAGCGGTGCTGCTCGTCGATGATGGCGTACGCGAGATTCTGGAACTCAAGCGACTTATAGACGAGCGCATGGGTGCCGATAACTATCGGTATCTCGCCATTCGCCACCCATTTGGCGAACTGCGCGCGCGATACCTTTGCAGATTCTTCGTACGGAACCTTGCTCGGGAACTTTCGGCACTCGCTTCCGGTGATGAGGCCGATGGGAATAGGATGATCCTTGAAATAGGAAACGAACGTCGAGAAGTGCTGCTTCGCGAGAATCTCAGTGGGACACATGTAGGCGACCTGGAGCGTGCCGCTTGCGCGGCCCGGCGGGTGCGACGTTGCCACCATGTAGGCGGTCGCAGCCGCTACCGCCGTCTTCCCGCTGCCCACATCGCCTTCAAGGAGCCTGCGCATCGGGTGCGCTTTCTCGAAGTCGGTCACGATGGTATCTATGGAGCGCTGTTGTGCCTCGGTTGCGGGGAAAGGAAAGGTATTCACGAAATCTTTCAAGGCTTTCCGGTCAACGAGCACCGGCAAGGCCTTTTCTTTCACTGCCCGCGCGCGCTCAGTCCCGAGCGCGAGTTGCAGCGTGAATATCTCCTCGAAGGCGAATCGCTTTCGTGCCGCATCCGCATCACTCTTCTTTCGCGGCGCGTGTATCCACACGAGCGCAGTCGAAAGCGCTGGTAGGTTGTATCGTTCGAGGATCTCGAGTGGTACGGGGTCCGGCAGCGTCTCGTGCACGTGAGACTCAAATACTTTCTTCACCGCATGCAGGAGCCAGAGCGACGAGATGCCACGGCTCTCCGGGTAGATAGCATATTGAGAGTCGTCGATGATGCTCGCCTGACCTGCGGTCTTGGTAAAGAGCGAGTCATGCAAGTCCTCAGGATTCGCCGGTGTCTTATCGATATCAGGATTAGCGAGGTATATCTTGTCGCCTGTACCTGCGATCTTTCCGCTTGCCTTCACGACCATGCCGTCAGCGACCATCTTGGCCATATACGGCTGAGAGAACCACATGAGCTTGATTCGTCCGCTCGCGTCCTCGAGCCACGCTTCGGCCATGGGGCGGCGGCTTTTCCATGCCTTGCGTGTCTCAGGCTTACGGATGGTGCCGTAAAGCGTTACTTCACTTCCGGCTTGCGCGCCCGCAATCGTGCCGGTCGGCCCTGCTGCCTCATAGCGGGCGGGGAAGTGGTAGAGGAGATCGCGAATCGTGTGGATGCCGAGACGCGTAAGCGCTGCTTTCTGATCAGCGCGTACACGCGGAAAGTGCTTGATGAGGAGATCGTCCTGATGCATGCGTTCAGTATACCCAGCACCTAACATTCCGGCGAAAGTCAGGTGCTGGGCAGGCTTCGTACGGATTCCTCGCGCCTCTCATGATCACTTCATCTTCGTTAGGCTTAGATATGCGTTATACTCTTTTATATGAAACGTACTTTTCTCACTCTCCTTGTCGCCGTCTTATTCGTAAGCATTGTCATACCGGCTTCCCTTACGTTCGCGAAGACGAGCACATCTAAGAAAACCCCACCGACAGCTTCCGTACAGGAACTGCAGGAGAAATATGCCGATGCGACCGGGAAGGATAAGATCCGTATTCTCGTGATGCCAGGCCATGAGCCTGATTTCGGCGGCGCTGTGTACCAGGGTGTCTATGAGCGCGAGATAGTGGTCGAGACCGCTGACCAGCTCGCGAGCTACCTGGAGCAGAATCCGCGCTTCGAGGTGATCGTCGCGCGATCGAATACGGGATGGAATGAGGATCTCGCTGACTATTTCGATGGTCAGTGGAGCAAGATAGAGAAATTCGTGAACGATAAGAAGAAGGCGATGGCAAAGCTCATCAGTCGTGGTGACATCACGATGCGCAGCGAGGACGAGCAGGTCGATCACGCGACCGCGCCTACCGATTCCGCGCTCCGCCTGTATGGCATAAACAAGTGGGCGGATGAGAACGATATCGACTTGGTCGTGCATCTGCATATAAACGATACGACCGATCACGGACCCAGTGACCCGAGCGCGTATTCTGGCTACGCGGTATATGTTCCTGATTCGCAATACGGAAATAGTAAGACGAGCGAGGCGGTAGGGGAGGCGATAGCCAATCGCTTATCGACGATGAATGCGACGTCGACACTTCCTATCGAGAACCAAGGCGTCGTCGAGGACCAGCAGCTCATCGCTATTGGCGCGTACGACACGCTGTCCGTCCCGAGTATCCTTATCGAATATGCATACATAACCGAACCGAAGTTCAATCACCCGGAAGTCCGTCAGACCGTCACGAAGGACTATGCATACGAGACGTATCTGGGCATTCAGGATTTCTTCAAGGATCCAGTGATGGCAAAATATCCGACCGCATCTCTGCCGTATACCTTCACGGGAGCTACCGTTGGAACCTCGAGTCCACAGACGTATGCGCTCCAGGCGGCGCTTCACACGCTCGGCTTCTATCCCACCTACGCGTCTACGACACCCGCGAATGTCCGTCTCGCGGCACCCACGCTCACGATGTGCCCAATCGACGGAGTTATGGGGTCGTGCACGACGGACGCGATAGAAGCGTTCCAGATAGCCAAGGGAATCAAGACGACCGGTACGCTCGACCCTCAGACTCTTTACGCCCTCAACACGCTCTTCAGCGATCAGCCCGTGACACCGATACTTCCATCCGTGCCGGCAGTAACGACGACTACCGCTACGACGACATCAGTATCCGCAACTACTTCATGCTCGCTCCCGACCCACGACCTCGCCCTCAAAGCGACTGACACCACGAGCGGCGGAGACGTATCGCGTCTTCAGAGACTTCTCTCGACAGACGCGACTCTCTACCCTGAGAAGCTCGTGACCGGCACCTTCGGTCCTGCGACGCTCAAGGCCGTACAGAAGTTCCAGCTAACGAAAAAATTAGCGACGGAAGGTGCCGCAGGATACGGCCTCGTGGGCCCCAAGACGCGCTCAGCGCTCCAGACGCTTTGCAAATAAAAGGTTCCAAACCTACTACGCCAGCTAGAATGTTAGAATTTCAGCATGATTAACGAACCAGGCAAATGAAAGTAAAACAGCACATTTCGGGTGGAGACACCCGTTGTGTTCAAGCTGCATTTCGCATGGTAGTTGAAACACTGACAGGGAAGGACCCTGGAGCAGAAGCGGCAGACCAGATGACGGGATATATAGAAGGACGCGGCACTTGGCAGTTCAAGATGTTGTTAGCTTTCGCATCATACGGATTCGAAGTAGTTGATTATGAGAAAATGAATGTGAGGCATTTCGTCGCTGACCCGGAAGGCGCGATCCGCGCACAAGTTGGCGATGAGGAATCAGCGCAGGGGATATTGATGGAGACAGATTTACTTTCTGAAAAAGAGGCACTGAAGGGGTGTTTGGAATTACCCCAAATTCAATTCATAGAATCTATACCGTCTTTTGAAGATCTGGAACAAGAGGTCAAGTTGGGGAAATTGGCATTGGTTAATGTAAATCTAAGAATGCTGCAAAATACAGAAGGGCGAGAAGGGCACATGTTAATCGTCGAAGAAATAACTGATGACGAAGTTATCGTGGATGATCCTGGGCCAGATGGTGGCCTTCGCATTGCGATAGGTCGATCGTTGTTCCGAAGGGCTTGGACTAGCCCTTCGGAAGCGATGGCTAACTTTATATCAGTGACTAAACCGTAGGCTGAGCATATTAATTGAGTATGCTTCCGTTTACGAGGTAAGTTCGAATATCGTCCCAGACGGCCAGTAGAAAGCTCTTATGGGGCTTGCGCTATTAAATAGGGTATGGTAGTATCTATATAACCTCATGAGATGAGCTTTTTACGGCTTACTCATCTTTGGTGCTTCATTGTGCTAAGGATATTTTTACAACTAGGCCGTAAAAAATTCGCCTCATGAGAAAACAAGAAAGGCCGCCTGCAAGGGCGGCCTTTCTTGTGCACAGATTACGGTTCGGGAAGAGCAGGCTATACTAAGCTTCTTATGGACGCTAAATCGAAGAAGATACTGGGAGCTTTCAAGAAAGCCGGCGCACGCATCGAGACGAAGTCTCGGGTGAAGCTGAAGACGAAAGAAGACCTCGCTCTTTTCTATACTCCGGGCGTGGGCGTCGCGAGCTCGTACCTGGCCGAACACCCGGAAGACGCTCGCGCGCTTTCCGTGAAACGCAATTCGGTCGCCGTCGTCTCCGACGGCTCTGCCGTGCTCGGTCTCGGTAACATCGGCCCGTACGGCGCACTCCCGGTCATGGAAGGGAAGGCGCTCATCTTCCGCGAGATGGCGGGCGTCGACGCGTGGCCTTTAGTGCTCGACACGCAGGACCCGGATGAGATCGTGCGCACCGTGCTTGCCATCGCGCCATCGTTCGGCGGCATCAATCTCGAAGACATCAAGGCGCCTGAGTGTTTCGACATCGAGAAACGGCTGAGTGACGCTCTCGATATCCCCGTCATGCATGACGATCAGCATGGCACGGCCATCGTCGTGCTCGCGGGACTCATCAATGCAGCCAAGGTCGTAAAGAAGAATCTTAAGAAACTGAGAGTAGTCATAAGCGGTGCAGGAGCAGCCGGTACTGCCGTCGCGAAGCTCCTTGCGGCTAGCGGAGTCGAGGACATCATCGTGCTTGATCGCGGCGGCACTATCTATAACGGACGTCCGGATCTCAATCACTTTAAACAGGAACTCGCCGTGCTCACGAATCCCCGAGAACTCGCCGGGAGTCTTACGGATGCGCTCCTGGACAGCGACGTATTTATCGGCTTATCAGGCCCCGGGCTCCTTACCCGCAAGCACATCCGCACGATGGCTCCGGGTGCTATCGTGTTCGGACTCTCGAATCCTATTCCCGAAATATTACCTAACGAGGCGCTTCTTGGCGGCGCCGCAGTGGTAGCAACCGGCCGCTCAGATTTCCCGAATCAGATAAATAATGCGCTCGTCTTTCCGGGCATCTTCCGTGGCGCGCTCGATAAGGGGGTAACGAAGATAACGCAGGAGACGAAGCTGCGTGCGGCGAGAGCGCTTGCCGCGCTTGTGCCGAAGCCGGGAGCGCAGAAGCTTCTCCCGGATATTTTTGATAAGAGGGTAGTCATCGCCGTTGCGAAGGCCGTACGCTAGGCGTATATCAGTCGCGCTGCACCGCTCGGCGCACCCGTTCGAAGACGCCTGCGAACCACGCACGATCTTTCGCATTCCCGGTCTCGGCCGCGACATTCCGAAGCGACACCCACCTGGCCGCTTCTATCTCGAGCGTCGGAGAGAGTACCGGGTCCTGCGGCGCGTTGAAGAGGAACATGTGTATCTCCTTCATCACCTCTATGTTGTCCGTGCCGTCAGGTTTCATCTGGTAGCGCTCATAGGTTCCGAGGTCGTCGAGGTATTCGAGATCATCGAGACCTGTCTCCTCATGTATCTCGCGCCTGGCGGCTTCTTCGGCGGTCTCGTCTTCTTCGAGACGACCTTTGGGGAAAAGCCATGCATTACCTCCATCGCCATGGTGCCGCACCATGGCGATGGTACCGGAGGGTCCGATGACGATACCTCCTGCACTGCGACTGCGTATCATGGCCTTAGGCCCGCTTAGAGTCTCCGGCTGGAGTTGGCAGGAAGGCAAGCGACAAGGTCGCAAACGCCAGAGCAACATCCCTGAAGAGGACAGACAGGTCGGACAGATTGAAGAGCACGATACCCAGAAGAAGGATGGTCATGACTATGGCCGGAACCCGCAGCCGCTTCCCGGAAAGGATCCAGAGGGCAAGGACGACTTCGAGCACGCCGAAGGCGTGCAACAGTATCGTGGTATCTATCGGAAGCGCGGACACGAATCGCGGGAAGTAGCTCGCCCAGGAGACCGGGTCACTGATCGCAGCGATGGGCGGATAGATGAAGGCGAAGGCAACGCCCAGGCGCAGTAGCAGGAATCCGGTCGTGTAGGGAATGGGTGTGGGGGACATAGGCACGAGCAATGATCGATGCTGCTTAACTACCCGTCACGACCACTGTTCCTTGATCGGACGCATGGACGTGATTGTGATAGGTCCAGCTGCCGCTCTTGCCGAAGGTGAAGCTGAAGCTCCCGCCGTTTAGGGTAGCCGTACATTCGTCGAAGACCGTAGCTGAGTCAGGAGCGTTATTCGCGCAGTGGTCGCTTGCGGATGTACCGTCGTATAGCGTGTGTGAAGGATGATTGCCGCTCGCGACCCACATCTTGCCGGAGCTTTGATTCACCCACGTGACCGTTGCGCCTTCAGTAACCGTTATGGAGCTTGGCGAGAAGCCGCTGTCGGTATACGTGATGACTTGCGAAGCGCCGGTAGCGCCTACGGACGCATTTCCTAATCCAGTCTGAGTAGTGGCAGTAGTGGTAGCCGTTTCACTCGGCACCACAGCCGAATGATTGTGCGAAGAGAGAACGAAGGCCGCGATAATGATGATCACTGCCACGATTACTATCCAAAGAGTTTTCTGCATATGCTCAGGGGGTTGGTTAGGGTATGAGAACAGTGTACCAAGAATATAGCTACGTCTTGTGCACAACTGCCACGCCTTCGTAATTATAGATAAGAGGTTCTCCCTTCTCGTGAGAATACGCGGCTTTGGCAAGCATGAAGCCCGATTGTTCGATCAAGGCATGAATGTCTCGATCGTAGTGGCAATTGCCTGTGAAATGCCGGGTGAGCCAGGTATAGACCTTTTGTGCCGTGTGCTTGAAACGCCGAGGAGATTTTCCATGCTCCATGAAGATGAATCTTCCGCCCGGGCGAAGTACCCGCCAGACTTCATGAAGCGCTTTCGCCGGATCCTTCACACTGCATAACACCCAGATAGATACGACGGTATCGACCGCATGATCAGGAAGAGGAATATCTTCAGCGCTAGCCTGGAGAAATTCGACACGGACTCCAACCTCCTGCGACTTCGCACGCGCGATCTGGAGCAGCTTCTCTGAAGGTTCAAGCGCATAAAGCTTAGCGATATCGGAATACAAGGGCAGACTGTATCCGGGCCCCACCCCGATCTCGAGTACAATGCCAGCAGCTTCTGCGATAACCTCTCGTCTGCATTCTTGCAGCTTCTCGGCACCCATATCCTTTTGCACGAGGTGCGGGATCACGTTTCGCGCGTACCACTTCTTCATATAGTTACTCTAGCGCCGGTTGTTCCGGCAAATGAAGAGATAGTGGCTGGATATGAAGGAACCTTGTTTAGAAAGATTTCATCCCCTCAGAATCTCAGACAAACCATCAAGAACTTCATAGCGGAAAATCACGAGCTGCGGCCAGCTTCCAGGAAGAATATATGATATTGTTTCTGCAATGACCGTAATTTCCAAGAAGGGGACTCGTGCAGCCCTTTTCGTGAGTTTCGTTCTCGCATGTTTCTTGTCCCACGCTTCCTTGTCGCAAGCTGCCACCTACTACGTAGACTCGGTCGGGGGAAGCGACGGTAATGCGGGAACATCTACCGGCGCGCCATGGCAAACGCTCAGCAAGATCGCCAGCTCGACGTTTAGCGGCGGCGATTCCGTGCTCCTAAAGGCTGGCGACGTATGGCGCGAATCGCTCATCTTCCCGTCGTCCGGTACGAGCGGGAATCCGATAACTATCGGCAAATACGGCAGCGGCGCGAACCCGGTCCTGAACGGCTCTGATATCCTGCCGAACGCGAACTTCACCGTGTATGACGCGCCTAATAACACGTACCAGATCCCGATGACGGTAGAAGGGAACGGCGTCGCCGCAGTCTGGGAGAATGGCGCTCGATTGACCTTGGCCGTGAGTCTTGCTGCTGCGACCTCCACTCCGGGAAGCGTGTTCTATAACACCACCACGCACATCATGTATGTGCACTCTGCGAATGCCTCGCCGAATGTCATAACGAACGGGCTCACGTATGAAGGAACGAAGCGCGGAAATGTCGCCTACGATAACGGGAATAGCTGGCTCATCTGGCAGGACCTTGAGATAGACAAGGGCTTCACTAACCTCTCTGCTCATCTCGTCGCCGGTAACAATAATATCGTTCGTCGCGTGAACTACTACGAGAATGCGAACCATCACCTGGGCTTCTACGGGTCAAATAATCTCGGCGAGGACCTGTATGGAGAGAATGATGCCGGAGGCTCGTTCCTCTTCTATGGTCCGTCATCGCACGACAATATATTTCGCCGCATTCAGTCGGTAGCGAACATCGCCACGCTTGGTCCGGCAGTGCAGGCTCATGGAGGGTCATACAATAATATTGTTGAAGATTCATTACTTACCTCTTCGGTCACGCCATCGAGCCAGACGGCAGCGATCGGCCTTTCCGCTGACGCAGGCACGTCGATCATCGCGCGCAGGAACAAGATCATGGGCAAATGGACGTTCGCATTCGGTATGAATTCCGGGGCAGGAATCAATTCCGAATTCTATGACAACGTGATCGACGGCAGTCAGTTCATCACCCGAGCCATAAGCCTTACCAGTACCGGGGCGACTGGGTTAAAGATATATAACAACACGTATTACACATCTGGCACTCAGGATTTCTTCGGCGTTGATGCGAGCGGCTCAGCCGAAGTGAGGAATAATATTGTGTATGTCAGCAGCTCGGGCTTCTACGTGTTCATAGGTTCAGCATCGAGTACCGTCTTCAGTAACAACGAATACTTCGGATCTTCGCGCACTAACGCATTCGGTGCGGTAAGCGGCAACAAGACATTCTTGCAATGGCAGGCTCTTGGCTACGACACGAATAGCCAGCTGGCGAATCCATTGTTCGTAAGTTCGACCAGCCCGTCTATTGATCTGAGCTTGCAGCCAGGGTCTCCCGCGATCGATGTCGGGACGAACTTCGGTTCTCCGTATAACCTGGCGCTCTCAGCATCTACGACATGGCCGTCGAATATCGTAACGTTGAATCAGAACAGTTATGGCGCGGGCTGGGAACGCGGCGCGTATGTCTATGGCGGCGCGAGCGCGCTCTCGGTCGCCATGGCGTCGCCTTCGAGCGGCGCTACGGTCGCTTCCACGACGACCATCTCTGCGACCGCGACCGCAAGCAGTCCGGCGACCATCTCCTCCGTGCAGTTCTATCTCGACGGCAGCACGCTCGGCGCGCCGGTGACGAGTACCACGTCCCCGAATACCTACTCATATGCGTGGAACACCACGGCTGCCACCGATGGCGCACACACGCTCTATGCCGTCGCCACGAATGATAGTGCGAATGCCACTACTTCTCCGTCCATAAGCGTGACGGTCGATAATACGGCCCCGGTCATCTCCGCGATCGCTTCTTCCACCACGCAGACCGGCGCCACGATCACGTGGACCACCAACGAGTCTTCCGATTCCCGCGTCGATTTCGGACTGACCTCGTCGTATGGGACAGCCTCCAGCTCAGTTGCTACGAGCACCAGTCATTCCATAACGCTTTCGGGTCTCACCGCCTCGACCCTCTATCACTTCCGCGTACAGAGTACGGACGCGACGAGTCATGCCGCTACGTCTTCGGACCTCACGTTCACCACTGCCGCAGTACCCGATACCACGCCCCCGATCATCTCTTCTATCGCGTCCTCGACCACGCAGACTGGCGCGACCGTAACGTGGACTACGAACGAAGGCTCCGACTCCCGCGTCGACTACGGCACCAGCAGTTCCTACGGCACCGCTTCGACTTCCGCAGCTCTCCTTACGTCACATTCGATCACGTTGAGCGGTCTCACCGCCTCCACGCTGTATCACTTCCGCGTACAGAGTACGGACGCTTCAAGCAATGTCGCGACCTCGTCAGATCTGACCTTTACCACCACTGCCGTGCCGGATACCACGCCGCCGGTCATATCCTCTATAGCGTCTTCTACGAGCCAGACAAGCGCGACGATAAGCTGGACGACTAATGAAGCCGCGAACTCCCAGGTTGATTACGGCACTACCGCTTCCTACGGCACGGCATCGACCTCAGCAGCCTTCAGTACGAGTCATTCGCTGACCCTCACCGGTCTCACCGCGTCGACCCTCTATCATTTCCGTGTGCAAAGCGTCGATGCATCGAGTAATGTGGCGACTTCTTCGGACCTGACGTTCACGACAACGGCGGTTCCGGACACTACCGCGCCTCTCATATCCGGTATCAGCTCTTCCACCGGTCAGACATCTGCCGTAATCACGTGGACTACCGACGAGTCTTCTGATTCCCGCGTCGATTTCGGCGGCAGTTCGTCATACGGCACAGCTTCCACTTCAGCAGCGCTTACGACCTCGCACTCCCTCACCCTCACCGGACTCACCGCATCCACCACCTACCATTTCCGCGTACAGAGTGCCGATGTTGCGAATAATATAGCCACGTCCTCAGACAAGACATTTACCACTGCCGCAGTACCCGACACCACGCCCCCAGTCATCTCCGCTATAGCGTCCTCAACAACTCAGACCGGCGCTACCATCTCGTGGACCACGAACGAAGCCTCCGACTCTCGTGTCGACTACGGTCTTACTTCGTCCTATGGAACCGCCTCTACGTCAGCAGCGCTCGGGACCTCTCATTCGATATCGCTATCGGGCCTCACTCCTTCGACTACCTATCACTTCCGTATACGAAGTACCGATGCGTCGAGCAACACGGCAACGTCGTCAGCCGCAACCTTCACGACTGCCACGACTCCTGACACTACGGCTCCCGTAATCTCGGCCATTGCCGCGTCTGCAGACAGTTCTACCGCTACGATCACCTGGAGCACCGACGAGGCAGCTACCTCTCAAGTCGAGTACGGGACGAGCACTTCGTATTCCGCGAGCTCTACGCTCGACGCGTCGCTGGTCACGAGCCACTCGGTGACCCTCACCGATTTGGCTTCAGGCATTACATATCACTATCGCGTCCTCTCGTCCGACGCATCCGCTAATCTCGCGACTTCGAGCGACCAGACGTTCGACACCGAATCAGCTTCGAGCGGCTCGTCACACCACTCATCCCACTCGAATCACGAGAGTTCTGATACGCCTAGCTCACCTGGGGATTCTACGACTACGACCACTACTACTACGAGTACCTCGACTACGACCGCTCCTACCGTATCGTTCATCCGTGACCTGACGCTTGGCGCGACGGGAGACGATGTACGCGCGCTGCAGGAGTTCCTCTTAGCGCACGGCTTCTCGATTCCTGCGGGAGCTACCGGATACTTCGGACTGCAGACTAAGGCTGCGCTCGCCGCATTCCAGGCAGCGAGTGGCATCGTACCTTCAGTAGGGTACTTCGGACCGCTTACCCGGGCCTTCATAGCCGCTGGAACGGTATCTCTTCCTGTAACGAATCCTACTGGCACTGCGGTGACCCCTGCAACACCACTTCCAACATCCGTTTCCGGATTCGTCTTTACACGCCCGCTGTTCCTTGGGGACACCGGTGCCGACGTCATCGCGCTCCAGACCATACTTCAGGCAAAAGGGTTCTATACCTATCCGGTCATTACGGGATACTACGGACAAGTCACGCTCCAAGCTGTTGCCGACTTCCAGCGCTCCGTCGGACTCGATCATCTGGGATATGTGGGGCCTGCGACGAGGGGAGTATTGAATACACTCACGCACTAAGATATGGATAAAGAGGACCTCAAGGACCAGTATGATCGGTTCCTGGAACAGGTACGTACCGAAGCGAAGGACCTGTATTGGCTCTTCAACTTCTTCTTCGTCATAGAGAGCGCTCTCCTGATAGCTGCCTTCACCGACAAGCTCAGTCTGGGGTACATGCATCTGGCAGAGGTCACCGGCTTCCTGCTCTCGCTCTACTGGTTCCTCATCGTGCGGAAGCAGCGACTCTGGAGGAACCACTGGGTGGAGAGGATCCAGACGGTGGAAGAAGAGCTCGGCATATCGAGCACGTTCCAGATGTGGCCCGCAAGAAGCCGCACTACTATGAAGGACTTCGTTGCCGGGAGAAGGGGAGTGTGGCGGCTGCTGTTCGTGTTGCCGGTGGGGTTCGCGGTGTTGTGGGCGGTATTGTTTGTGGGCGGATAGAGATTTTTATACTCAAAGCTGTAAGAACGACTGCCTATTAGATTAAAGAGGTTTCTCTTAAGAATGCGAACGGATGAATGCTCGGAGCTGCTCCGCATCAGCATCTATCCTTATGAATGCATCTTCGGGTAATGAATTCTCAAGACCCATAAAACGTTCAGATCGTTCCGTAACGAAGCCAAGCGCTTCTTTAATGGAATCCTCGAACTTTACCGGGAGCGCAGTACTCATGCATATCAGAGGAACACTATCTTTCTTAGCCCGAATGCCGACTGTTACAGCATCGGCCGTGTGAGTATCGATGACGATGTTCGCCTTCTCGTACACGGAACGAATACTGCCGAGCCTGTCCGTATGGGTTGAGACGCCGCTCTCGAATCCTTGACCACACAGGTCGCTCACCGATACGCCGAATTCCTTCAGGTCAACCGACCCGGTAGTTTCGAAGATATGCATATACTCGCGAAGCTTTGCGGCGTCCCGTCCTAAAAGATCGAATGCAAATCGCTCATAATTCGACGCCTTCGATATATCCATCGAAGGGCTGGACGTAGTGCGCGTGGGCGTCTGAGCATAGATTCCGGTATTGAAGAGAGTGTCCAGTACGTTGTTCTCGTTCGTGGCGATGATGAGACGGCGTATCGGCAGGCCCATTTGTTTGGCGATATAGCCGGAGAGCGCATTTCCGAAATTACCGCTCGGTATGCAGAAGTCGACCTCGTCACCGATGGCCTGTACTGCCTGCACGTATCCGGAGAAATAGTAAGGAACCTGCGAGGAGATCCTCCCCCAGTTTATCGAATTGACCGCGCCAAGCTTCTCGAATTCTTTCTCGTTCTTCAGTTTCTTTACCAGGTCCTGACAATCGTCGAACACGCCCCGCACGGAGATATTGAGGACGTTGCCTCCGGACAACGCCCCCATCTGCGCTTTCTGGAACGGACTCATACCGCGTTCCGGGGAGAGCATGAATATCGTGACGTGTTCGAGTCCTTTGAATGCCGCTTCGGCGGCGGAACCGGTATCGCCCGATGTGGCGCCGAGGATAATCAGGTGCTCGTTTCTCTTACTGAGTTCGTAATTCATCTCCTGCCCGAGCATCTGCATCGCCACATCCTTGAACGCTGCCGTCGGACCGAGCGAGAGCTGCTCTATGAAGACTCCGTTTCCGATAGTTTGCAAAGGTGCTACGTTCCCGTCTTTGGTGGGTAGAAAAGAAGTATCGCTGTACGCAGCATCGACTAGCGAATGTAGGACATCGTCAGGAATATCGCCGCCGATTATCTTTTTCTTGATCGTAAACGCGATATCCCGGTACGGTGCACCCCTAAAGCTCGCGATCTCTTCAAGCGATACGTGCGGATAGGATAAGGGGGTAAAAAGCCCTCCATCAGGTGCCAGGCCCGCGAGCAGCACGTCGGTATAGGAATATTCTTTCTGAGATTCGTCGCGCGTGCTGATGAGTTTCATTGCGGAAGATATGACTTGATAATCCTAAGCGTTCCCGTACCGTCTCTATCATAGAGCGCTTCTGCCGGGATGGTTATATGCGCGAGCGAACGATATCGAGCGAGTCTGTCTGCCAGAAGCTTCGGATAACAGCGCCGAATAGTCTCTATATTCGTCTCACCCTCTTCTGCTACGAAGAAACCGTTCCATATGACGGGCTTAGGTTCCTTGATGAATCTCTGGAGCATGTTCTCTATCGCATCATCTCCTACATCTAGGTTTACGACGAGGCAGGCATTGATAAGCCAGTTGCGTGTCTCGCTATCCAGATAAATGACACTTCCCGTTGTATCGAAGACCAGATTCTCTCCATTCGTCTCAAGAAAGTCAATCTTGGTGTTCTTGGCTTCTGTCGCTAAATACGACGCTTCGCGTTCGGGATACGTTTCCGTATTCGGATATCCGAGCCATGATGATATATCACTCATTTCTTCGAAGCCGAGATCCTTCTGTATTTCGCCGTCAACGTCATACCAAAAGAAGTTCTGCTCGTCTCGAAGAATGCGAGACCGATAGCTCTTACCGGCATTCGACATTCCTACAAATGCGATTCGGAGTGTTCCGCTCTTTGCGTGTGCTTCAAATTCTTCTTGGTTGAGATTTTCGGTAGTCATCGGCAATTCCATCCTTATATGATCATTATACCTCGTGTCTTGGAGGGTTCGGCGACGAGTTATCAAGTGTAAATTTGCGGCGTCGTGATTACACAACATCCTGCCAAAATATAGTCGTCTAACGGAGGGACTCGGTCACGAGTTACTAAGCTCGAGGACTCGCTAAGTACTCTCGACCCCGCCTCGGCAATAGTCCTCGAAGACTCGAACTTGCTTCGCGCCTCCGGCTTTCGAATCCCTCCGTCTCTCGCAACATGCAACAAAACCGAAGCAGTGCTTCGGTTTTGGCAGTTGCGGAGACGGAGGGATTCGAACCCTCGGAGCCTTTTACAGCTCGCCTCGTTAGCAGTGAGGTACTTTCGACCACTCAGCCACGTCTCCATATATATCCAGGCATATCGGGCCGCAGCCCACCTTGATATAGGTAAATTATCATTTCAGGAGCTAATGCGCGAGTGCGAGGGCCTGCACGTCGGTAGCGCCTGCATTCTTGAGGGCCCGGACGGCCTGCGAGAGGGTAGCGCCGGTGGTGATGACGTCGTCGAATACTATATAGGTATGTGCTCTGTTGCAGGGTCCTTTCGCTACGAAGGCGCCTTCGACATTGCGAAGCCGGGCGTGGCCGCCGAGACTCGTCTGAGGGAGGGTGTCTCGGGTACGTAGCAATGTGTCGGTTGCAAGGTGCAGATGCGCCTCAAGACCTTGAAGTGCTTCGCGCGCGATGCGCTCAGTCTGATTGTAGCCGCGCTCGCGCAGGCGTGAACTGGAGAGGGGAACAGGAACGAGGACGAAGGAACCGGAAGAGAGATCTCGAAGATCGGCTATAAGATCGAGAAGATATTCATGAAGAGTACACGCAAGATGAGTCGTTGCCTGCGCATTGCCGTGATATTTGGTCTCGATGATGCAGCTCTGTACCTCACTGTTGCTGTAGGGAAGAAGTCCGACCGCCGAAAGGTCGCCTAGAGATATGACGCTCGGCGAGAGAAGTTGCGGCAGGGAATCGTCATGCATGGCGCGCACGACGAGTTCGCTCGGACGGGGCGGAAAGACGATGTCGATAAGCATCTCCACGAGGCGCATATGCTCTACATGATACAATCAATATATGAGTTTTTTGTCGGGTATCTTCGGGCATAAGAAATCGAAGAGCGTCATCGGCGTCGATATCGGCTCGTCCTCGCTCAAAGTCGTGCAACTGCGGCGCGATGGCGAGACGGCAGTGCTCGAGACCTATGGCGAGCTCTCGCTCGGCCCCTACGCAGGCGGGGAAGTAGGGCAGGCTACGAACCTTCCGGCCGATAAGATCGCGGCTACGCTCGTTGATCTGCTACGCGAAGCGAGCGTGACGACGAACGATGCCGGCGTCTCCATTCCTTTCTCGCGTTCACTTCTGCGCCTCATCACGCTCCCGCGTCGAGACGATCCGAACGAGCAACGTACGATGGTGGAACTCGAAGCGCGCAAGTATATCCCGGTGCCGGTGAGCGAGGTGCAGCTCGACTGGTTCGTAGTGCCCGAGCCTATAGCAGAAGGGGAAGCGCCATCGGACAAGATGCGCGTACTGCTGGTCGCCGTTCACAACGACGAGCTCAGCCTGCTCCAGGGCGTGGTGGAAGGAGCGAAGCTCGCCACATCCTTCTACGAGATAGAGATATTCAGCACGATACGCTCGGTAGTGGACGAACCGGTGCGGCCCGTCCTCGTGCTCGACATCGGAGCCTCCGCGACCAAGGTCTACGTCGTCGAGCACGGCGTCGTCGCCTTCTCTCATAACATCCCGCAAGGCGGCCAGGACGTGACGCGCAGCATCGCGACTGCCAATGGTCTCTCCATCAAGCAGGCGGAGATATCGAAGAAGGAACACGGATTCGAGGGCGGTACGATGCCGTATGCCCGCGCGACCATCGAGCTCATATTCTCCCGTATCTTCGAGGAGACGAAGCGTGTGCTCGCCCAGTTCGAGCTCGGCAGCCAGAAGAGCGTCGCCGCCATCGTGCTTACCGGCGGCGGGGGAGTGACGAAGGAGCTCGCAACGTATGCGAAGAATTTCTTCTCCATGGAAGTGAAGATAGCCGATCCGTTCGGGAAGGTCGAAGCTCCGGCCTTCATGCGCCCTGTTCTCGCGGACATCGGCCCTGAATTTGCGGTTGCGGTCGGGCTTGCGCTGCGCAAGCTCGAGGAGATCCAGTAGGGGTGCCATCTGTGCCCGGTGAGCCTACTTTGGCATAGGAGGCGTATGCACAGCCTCCAATCTCATACGCTTTACATGCACATGGTGAGAGCCTTAGATTCTAGAACCTGCTAACGAATATTGAGCTGTGCGATGCCAAAGTAGGCTACCGGGTGTGCATAAATAGGAAAAGGATTGTTTCTAGATAGCGTATACTCTATCCGTGGCACTCTCTCCCGGCATCCCGACCTCGTTCGTACCGAAGCAGCCGGTACAGCCTTCAGCTGGCCGTGCCTTTCGCGGCGGCAATAACCTGTTCTTTCTCGCCTCTCTCGGCGTGCTCGGCATCGTCGCGCTTATGTGTGCTGGCGTCTTCATCTATCAGCGCTACCTGGCTGGCACGCTTGCCGCTAAGGAACAGCAGCTCACTGCGGCGCAATCCCACGTGGATCAGAACACTATCGAGGATTTCGTCCGTCTGCGCGATCGGCTGAGCAGCGGCAAGGACCTGCTCACCAATCACGTCATGCTCTCGCAATTCTTCGACACGCTCGAGACCCTCACGCTCGCCAATGTTCGCTTCAACGACATGAAGCTTATCGTCGCGGGCGATCATACGGCGCAGATAGAGGTCGATGGCACCGCTAAGAATTTCAATACGCTTGCTGCGCAGTCGAACGCCTTCGCTACCGAGAAGCGCATCAAGCGCGCCATCTTCTCGGGTATCACGCTTACGGAAGCGAAGCTCGTGAAATTCAAGCTCACGGCGGATATCGATCCGCGGCTCGTTATCGCGGGCGCCGCAACCGCAGCGCCTTCGGGAAGCGGCGCAACTACGCTCCCCGCACCTGCAGGCGCGCTGCCGCAGGCAAGTTCGTCGCCGCTCCTCAAGCCGCAAGCGGTAGCGACTACGACGGCACCGAGGACGGCTGCCACAAGCACGCGCGCAACCACCACCACTTCGCTATGACGTCCCGCCTTCTTCCCATCGGTGCGCTCGTGATCGCTATCGCGCTCTTCTTTCTGTACGTGAAGCCTACCTATACTGGTCCGATACAGGAGACAAAGACCAAGATCGATAGCTATACCGCGGCTCTCGCTGCAGCCGACAGGTTTTCAGAGAAGGAAGCGCAGCTCACGCAGCAGCGAGCCGCCATAGCGCCTGACAGCCTCCAGCGTCTGAACGAGTTCCTTCCTGACGGCGTCGATAACGTCCAGCTCATCCTTGACCTCGATGCGCTTGCGGCGCGATCAGGCATGACGCTCTCGAACTTCGACATCAAGAATCAGGATCAGACCACCGCCGCGAATCCCGCGACCGGCCTCGCCCTTCAATCGAATACGCCGGTCGACTCCATCGACCTCACGTTCTCCGGAGTCGGAACATACAGCGCCTTCCGCGCCCTCCTCGCGGGCATGGAGAACAGCCTGCGTCCGCTCGATGTCGTGAATCTGGGCGTCGTAGAATCCCAGACCGGCGTCTACACCTACAACATGACCGTACGCATCTATTGGCTTCATTAATACCGCCATGAACCTTTCCCGTAACACCATCGTCCTCATCATCTGCCTCGTCATCGTGCTTGGCGGCGCCTTCTACTATTTCTTCTTCTACAATAGCGGCACTGAACCTGCGCTCACGAGCGACAATACGCCGGCGAGCGACGCAGAGCTTTCATTCATCGCGCTCGTGAGCAAGCTCGACCCCATCGTCTTCGACACCTCGCTCCTTGCAGACCCCCGCTTCACCACAAGACAGGATATCCGCACGACGGTGGTTCCTGAGACCAAGGGCAGAACCGATCCCTTCGCTCCTATCCGCTGAGCTTCCTGAAATTCCCCAACCTGCTTTGCCCGCGCTATCGCTCGAATCCTCACCGTACACCTGAGTACGCCTCGGATTCTCACCACAAGGGTACTTCTTATTTCCACTCCCTTCGGTCGTGGAAATAATGTTTCGCTCTGCTCCGCCTCGCATCTCGGGTTTTTCAGAAACCTCAGAAAGAAATGGGGGGTAAGTGTCGTTTTCGAATCCTAAAAACATAGTCAGAGTGGTAGACTGGAGAGCATGAGTGAAGGAGGCCCCACAGTACTCAGTGCAACCTCAAAACGAATGCTAGGTATCCGTGACTTTGAGCCAATCCCCTTAGACACAAAGGCAAAACTACTAGGCAGTAACGAACGCATAATGGCGCTTCAGGCTGTAGATACGACAACCATGCCTCGTGGCCCCGTACGTGAGATGAAACGTTCAATTGTTCTGGAAATTCTGAAGCAAGGACTTCTCTCAACTGAGGTCCTGAGAAATAATCCGATGGTCTATATAGGCTCAGGAACAGATGTCGAATATCCGTTAGCTCTTGGCGGAAGACATATCATTATGGTTGATCCTGTCTTTGAGCAGCAGCAAGCGATACAAGAAGTCATCGATAGAATCGAGCATCTAATCGCGAAAGGTATGGAGAAGGATCGAAATCGGCTAACATTTGATTTTGACTTCGGAGAGGGTAGCGAACAAGTAGTCGTTGAGCTGGTACCTAGTGCCTATGATGCTGACCTTGGCAGCGAAGGGTACGCCCTGCCTGATGCGATAGGGCACCTAGTCCTATATGCCAGCCAGGGGCCAACCGGTGCTGTATCAATAAGCCAAGAGATGAAATCAAAGATAGTAGAGAATGGTGCAATCATTCAGGAAGCCGATATCACAAAAATTGCAAGGAATCGTCAAGAGGAACGTATCAGTCTCGGGAAGAGTCACCTATAAGACTTACTTAAGGTGAGGTATACCCACTGCTTGCTCGCATGTGATGTATAAAAGGACGCGCTCTAGTATATGATTACGAGAGCTGGAACTCATTCGTGCTCAACGATTCCGGCATACTCTTTACATGAACATCCTCACGCTTCTGACCGACATAGGGACGCTGAAGCCCGAAGACGCGACCGCGATAGCTGACGAGTCGCGCACGTCGCAGACGCCGGTTGAGACTCTGCTTGAGAAGCGCGGCATAACTACTGAGACCATCCTCGCGGAAGCCGGGAAGCGCTACAGCATGCCGTACAAGATCCTTGCGCCCGGTCCCATCGGCAAGAAGGCGCTCGAGTACATTCCGGAAGAGTCCGCGAAGCACTATGGCTTCGCGCCCATCGGCCTTGAGGGCGGCGCACTCCAGGTGGGTATTACGGACCCTGACAACATCGAAGCGCTCGACGCGCTGCAATTCATCGCAGGGCGCGTGGGTCTGCCGTACAAGCTCTTTCTCATAAGCCAGGTCGACTTTAATAAGGTGATGGACGAATACGGGAGTTTCTCGGGCGAGGTGAGCGAAGCGCTTTCCGAGCTTGAACCGACCGAGATTCCTGAGGAAACTAAAGGCAAGAAGAAGGATGAACCCGAAGAGCACACCATCAAGGAGGACGCACCGGTTACGAAGATCGTCCAGACCATCCTGCGTTACGCGGTAGAAGGCGGTGCCTCCGACATCCACATCGAACCGACTCCTGAGAAGACGCAGGTGCGTTTCCGCATGGACGGCAAGCTCCACATGTCGCTCGAACTTCCGGGGAAAGTGCATCCGGCGGTCGTTGCGCGCATAAAGATACTCTCGCAGATGCGCCTCGATGAGCGGCGCAAGCCGCAGGACGGCCGTTTCTCCGCTACGGTCGAAGGCAGGCGTATCGACTTCCGCGTCTCGACCTTCCCGACGCAGTTCGGCGAGAAGGTCGTGATGCGTATCCTCGACCGCTCGAAGTCGGTCGCGACCCTCGAGAGCCTCGGCTTCACCGAACGAGACTTCCAGACTATCCAAGAGATCATCGCAAAGCCCTACGGCATCATCCTCATATCCGGACCTACCGGTTCGGGTAAGTCGACGACGCTCTTCGCGATGCTCTCGGCACTCGACCGGGAAGCGCTGAATGTGGTATCGGTCGAAGACCCGGTCGAGTATGAGATACCGGGCGTCGCGCAATCGCAGGTCCATCCGGAAATCGGGTACACCTTCGCCTCAGGTCTGCGCTCCATCCTGCGTCAGGATCCGAACGTCATCATGGTGGGAGAGATTCGTGATAAGGAGACCGCGCAGCTGGCCATTCAGGCGGCGCTCACGGGCCACCTGGTCTTCTCGACCATCCACACGAATACGGCTGCAGGCGTCATTCCGCGTCTGGTAGACATGGGCGTTGACCCGTATCTCATCGCGCCCACGCTCATAGCGGCCATCGGCCAGCGTCTTGTCCGCAAGCTCTGTCCGGGAGCGGGAGTCGGTACGCCCGTCTCAGACAGCGTGAAGCTCAGGCTTGAGAAGGATTTCTCGGATCTTCCGGAAGAGTTCCGGAAGACGGTCCCGCCATTCACTACCCTCTATGAAGCCTCGACGACGCCTGACTGTCCGAATGGCACCCGCGGGCGTCTCGCGGTGTTCGAGATCCTCAAGATGGATAAGGATCTGGAGAAAGTCGTGCTCGAGCATCCGATAGAAGAGAAGGTATACGCTGCCGCCCGCGAAAAGGGCATGTTTACGATGCGCGAGGATGCTATCATGAAAGCGTTAGTCGGCCAGATACCGTTCCAGGAAGTTGATACGCTGGGCGGCGCGCTCCTGGCTGACGAAGAGAGCGAAGAGAATGTCGAGAGTGAAGAGCCGGCGCAGGCGCCCTTATAACTGACTACCGCATGGCACCAACGAAACCTTACAAAATATATCTGGTCGACGATGATCGTTTCCTGCTCGACATGTATGCGGTGAAATTCAAGGCCGCAGGTCACGAAGTGGCGGCCTTCCCGGGCGGTATGGCAGTGCTTGAAGCCCTGCGCAAAGGACCTGCGCCTGACGCCTTGTTGCTCGATATCATGATGCCCGAGATAGACGGCTTCGGCGTGCTCGAAGCCGTACGCAAGGAACATCTCGGAGAACCCGCCATGAAGGTCATCGTACTTTCCAATCAAGGACAGCCTGCAGATATCGAACGCGCCACTGCCTTCAAGGTGGACGGATACATCATCAAGGCTTCTGCCATACCATCGGAAGTATTCTCCGAGACCATTCGCATCATCGAGGCTTCCCAGGCAGCCATCTAACCTGGCGCCGATAAAGCGTTACGAACATTCATTTGATACCCATGACTCCTGAAATAAAACAACGCATAGCTACGCTGCTCGACACCGTCGTTTCCGAAGGGGGGTCGGACTTGCACTTATCGGTAGGGAGCCATCCCATCGTACGCGTCTCGGGGTCCCTCGTATCCCTGCTCCAGCAGCCGGTACTTACTCCTGAGGACACGAGCGCGATACTGAATGCTATGGCGCCTGCAGCGCGCCTCGAGAAGTTCGCGGCTGATCAGACCATCGATTTCTCATACGCGCATACGGCCGTCGCCCGCTTCCGCGTCAACGGCTTCGTCGTGCAAGGCTCAGTCGCGCTCGCCATGCGCCTCATCCCGCACGAGACGCACACCTTCGAGAAGCTCAATCTCCCGCCTATCCTCGAGGTCTTCACTCAGCGCCAGCAGGGCTTCTTCCTCATCGTAGGCCCGGTCGGTCAGGGAAAGTCGACGACGATGGCCGCCATCATCGACCGCATCAATGAGACGCGCGCCGAGCACATCGTCACCATCGAGGACCCGGTCGAATACATCTTCGACGCGAAAAAGTCTCTCATCCATCAGCGCGAAGTGCATATTGATGCGCCGGACTTCCACAGCGCGCTTCAATCGGCCTTCCGCGAGGACGTGAACGTCATCATGGTGGGCGAGATGCGCGATCAGGAGACGATCTCCTCCGCCGTTACCGCAGCTGAGACCGGCCACCTCGTCCTCTCGACACTTCACACCAATAACGCCGCGCAGACCATCGACCGTATCATCGATATGTTCCCGCCTAACCAGCAGGATCAGGTGCGTGTGCAGCTGGCAGGCTCTCTCGCCGGCATCTTCTCGCAGCGCCTGGTGCCGCGCATCGCCGGCGGCCTCATCCCGGCCTACGAGCTTCTCATCAATAACAGCGCCATCGCCAACCTCATCCGCGAGGGCCGCACGCACGAGATATCGACGGTTATTCAGACCAGCTCCCAGGAAGGCATGATCGATATGGATCGTTCGCTTGCAGAGCTCGTTCGCCGCGGCGAAGTTACGATCGAGCACGCCTATGAACGGGCGTCTGATCCTAAGACCTTCGAACGCTATCTCTAAGGACAAACTAAAACGTTCATCTGCGTCGTTGCTCGCTCCGATTCGCATTCACCGTATAGCTCATACGGCTCATTGCGATTCTCGCTCGTGCCTAGCATCTGAAGCCTTTTAGACTTGCCCTTAATCCCCGCAGGGCGCTATCTGTAGGCCTCGCTTTGCTATAAGCTATAGGTACATGCTGTTCAGCTACCACGCACTCGACCAAGACGGACATGAGCGGCAGGGCACCGTAGAGGCGCTCTCCATGGATGTCGCCGTCTCGACGCTCCAGCGCCGCAGCCTCATCGTCTCTTCCATCGAGCCTGCGATAAAGAAGTCGCTGTTGCAGATAGATATCTCGCTCTTCAAGCGCGTCTCGAATAAGGACGTGGTTATCCTCTCGCGCCAGATAGCGACTCTGTTCGAGGCACAGGTGTCGGCGCTGCGCATCTTCCGCCTCCTTGCCGCTGAAGTCGACAACAAGACCCTTGCCGAAGTCATGACGCAAGTCGCTGACGACCTGCAAGGCGGCAGCCCGATATCCAAGGCGATGGCCCGGCATCCGAAAGTCTTCAGCAACTTTTACGTGAATATGGTTCGTTCAGGAGAGGAGTCCGGAAAGCTCTCGGATACCTTCGGCTACCTTGCCGACTATCTCGACCGTACCTACGAAGTCATGAGCAAGGCGCAGAACGCCCTCATCTATCCGGCCTTCGTCATCGGCGTCTTCGTCATCGTCATGGCGCTCATGCTCACGATGGTCATCCCGCGTATCAGCGCCATCCTCACTGAATCTGGCTCTGCCATTCCGGTCTATACGCAGGTCGTCATCGCCCTCTCGAATTTCCTCGTGCACTACGGCTTCTTCATCCTTATCGCCATCGCCATCGGTATCGTCTTCATCTACCGCTCCTTGCAGACGCCGGCAGGCAAGCTTTTCTTTGACAGCTTCAAGCTCGACGTGCCGTATATCGGCGATCTGTATCAGAAGCTCTATCTCTCGCGCATCGCGGATAACTTCTCGACCATGCTCGTCTCGGGCGTACCTGTGGTGGAAGCGGTCGAAATCACTGCATCCGTGGTCGGAAGTGCGACCTACGAGCGCATCCTTGCTGAGACGGGCGAAGCAGTTAAGGGAGGATCATCCATATCGGATGCGCTCGGCAGGCACCCGGAGATTCCCGGCATCATGACGGCCATGATAAAGGTGGGGGAGGAGACGGGAGAGTTGGGCACGATTCTCTCGACGCTGGCCAAGTTCTATCGCCGCGAAGTGTCGACCGCGGTCGATACCCTCGTCGACCTCATCGAGCCGCTCATGATAGTGCTGCTCGGTCTTGGCGTCGGAACGCTCCTTGCCTCGGTGCTCATACCTATCTATAACCTCGCCGGATCCATCAATTAGCGGGATTATCCACAGGGAGCGTATACATTCCTTCATCTTCACGTACAATACGGGAAGCGGACCACTTATTTATCAACCCGCATCACCAATCTTTTATGACACTAGTATCCTCTAAAGCACGACGCGGTCTTTCCGAGGACGCGCGCTCAGGCTTCACCCTCATCGAGCTCCTCGTCGTTATAGCCATCATCGGCATCCTCTCGTCGGTCGTGCTGGCTTCGCTCAACACCGCTCGCAATAAGGGTGCAGATGCGGCTATCAAGTCGAACATCAATAACGCGCGCGCTGCAGCGGAGCTCTACTACGACTCTCAGTCGCCTAACAGCTATACGGGCGTCTGTGCCTCAGCCAGCGGTATCGCCCCTATGGTTACGGGAACGAACAGTGCCGGAGGTACGGCATCATGTCTTGATACGGGCGGCGCTGCATGGAGACTCTCTTCTGTGCTGAAGGCAGTCTCTCCGACGAGTTATTACTGCGTCGATAGCACTGGCGTCTCCAAGATCACTACTACGGCTCCTACCACGACTGCGTGTCCGTAAGGATCAGAAGGATACTGTGCCGGTGTGCATAGCAAAGGGCGACCCGAAGGGTCGCCCTTTGCTATGCACACCGGCTACGCCGTCAGTAGGTCGCGTGGCGTATAGTAAAGATATCAGCCGTTAACGGAACGAATGCATTTCTATGTCCCTATCTAGCCGAAGTAATCAAGCCGGCTTCACCCTCATCGAGCTCCTCGTCGTTATAGCCATCATCGGCATCCTCTCGTCGGTCGTGCTGGCTTCGCTCAACACCGCTCGCAATAAGGGTGCAGATGCGGCTATCAAGTCGAATCTCGCTAACGCGCGAGCGCAGGCAGAATCGTATTACGACAGCAACACTCTGAGCTATCTGAATGCCTGCACGTCGGGCGCTACCGCTGCCGGCGTGAAGGGTATCTATGACTTCGCCCTCTCTGCCTCGAACTCCGCGGGCATTGCTCTGGCGAATCTGAACACTACGCTTGGAAACGCTGGCGCGGTCGGTCTCAAGGTGACCTGCCACGCTTCTGCAACGGGATACGCTCTCGAGTCGCCGCTCAAGACGGACGCTACGAAGATGTATTGTGTCGACAATCTGGGCTTCAACGGCGTTCAGAATACCGGTCAGTTCCTCGCCGGTAGCGATGTACAGTGTAATTAGCATGCAGGACGCCAGACTCTCGCAGGTGACGCGCGCATGACCGCTCTTATTCTCAGCTCCCTCGCCATACTCGGCGCGATATGCGCGAGTTTTGTGGGTGTCGTCGCTGAGCGCGCGTATACCGGTCAGTCATGGAAGCGCGGGCGTTCGCGCTGCAATTCGTGCCGGCAGTCGCTCGGTGCCCGTGACCTGCTGCCGGCAGTATCCTGGTTCGCATATCGTGGACGATGCCGCATGTGCCGCTCGAAAGTACCAGTGCGCTACGCAGTGTCTGAAATCGCCCTCGCGGCTCTCTTTGTGCTCAGCTACCTACATCTGGGTCTGGGTCTTCCGCTCGTGCTCTTTCTCAGCTTCCTTTGCGTATTAAGCTTCGTCGTTATCTACGATCTGCACCACCACATCGTTCCGCTACCCGCCTCGGCACTTCTGATACTCATCGCTCTGGCGTATATGCTCACGACTGCCAGTACTATCGCTCATCTTGAATTCACGCTACTCGTAGCCGCTCTCGTCGCGCTCTTCTTCTTCAGCCTCTATTTCTTCTCTCGCGGACGAGCCATGGGACTCGGCGATACGCCGGTAGCCTTCGCGCTCTCGCTCCTTAGCGGTTCTACGGCCATAGCTGGGCTCTTCTTCTCTTTCTGGGTGGGGGCGGTTATCGGCATTGCCATATTGGTTTCTCGCCCCGGTGGGCCTAGAATGGGTATAGAGGTGCCGTTCGTGCCGTTTCTCGCGATCGGCTTTCTCCTGGCATTCTTTACCCAATGGAACCCGCTCCCTTTCTAAGACTTGCAGACAGAAGACGTGCATCGCGAAGCGATGCACGTGATGTGGCGGCCTGCGCTCCGGCAGGGTTCACGCTGGTAGAGATGGTAGTCGTGCTCGCTATCATAGGGATACTCACGACGATAACCCTGCTCGGCCAGTCGACGTTCAATCAATCCCTCCTGCTTACCGACACTGCCTATACGATGGCCTTCTCAGCGCGCGAAGCGCAATCCTTCGGCCTCTCGAGCCGGCAATTCGGCGGGATACAGAACGCGGGCGCGGGCTATGGCCTGCATTTCGACCGCTCTTTGCCGGGTTCCTATATCCTCTTTGCCGACATATCCCATTTCTTAACCCCCGTGTCTTCTACGATATGCCCGCCGAATGTCCCGGGTACGCCTGAGCAGCGCCCGGGTAATTGTCGCTATGATGCTTCAGGTCCCGCCGACGGTACGGTCGAGACATTCACCTTTTCACGCGGCTTCACTATACTGAGGTTCTGCGGAAAGACATCAGGATCCTCGAAAGAATGTTCAGACGACTCCTCCTTGCCGCTTACATCGCTTGATATCGTATTTACGAGGCCCAATACGTCCGCAACCATATCGGGCATGCGCGCGAGCTCGCTCGACCTGTTCTCCTGTGCCGAAGTGACGGTCACCGACCAGACCAAGACGGCGTCGAAGATCATACGCTTATCCCAGTTGGGCGAGATATCCGTAGGCCAGACATGTCCATGATGAAAACAGCAGATAGCACAGAGAGGATAGGAGATAATGGCAATGCGACGCGCCGCGTCGCACGGGCTACTATTCCCCATATGCTCACCCCTAAGCACTCGCCGCGTGGCTTCACCCTGCTCGAGCTCATCGTCTCCATCGGCCTTTTCACCGTGGTCATGACCATTGCCATGAGCGCCTATCTTTCGCTCATCAGTCTCAACCGGAAAGCGCGCGCTACTAACGACGTCGTCTCGAATCTCTCCTATGTCGTCGAGTCCATGGGTCGTTCTATCCGAACCGGCACGAATTACGACTGCGGAGGGCTCGGAGGAGCCCAGAATTGCTGGGATTCGACCGGCAGCACGCAGTTCAATTTTACCAACAGCAATGGTCAGACCATGACCTATCTCCTGCAGTCGGGGGGCGTCATAGGCATGTGCCCTGACGCTACGTCATGCGGCAATCCGCAGCCGCTCACCGATCCGCGCATAAATGTTACAGACCTGCACTTCTTCGTGCAGGGAGTCGGCACGACTGGCGGGGACCTGAGCCTCCAGCCGCGCGTCGTCTTCACTATTTCTGGCTCGATAACGCCTGAAGTCGGCGCTGCGCCCGTGAGCTTCAGCATCCAGAGCAGCGCGACCGAGCGTCTCATCGACATACCATGATGAAAAGAGCGCATACCATGCAGTTGATAGGGAAGACACGAACCGCATCAGGCAGTGATACAGGCATGACCGCGCTGCCTCCCGCAGGCTTCACCTTAGTCGAGACCTTGGTCGCCATAACGATACTCATGATAGCTATCGTAGGTCCGTTCTACTCCGTGCAGCAGGCGATCAGCGCTTCATACGCTGCGCGCGACCAGCTCATCGCCTCATCGCTCGCGCAGGAAGGTGCCGAATACATCTATTTCCTTCGCGATAATAACTATCTGTCGGGTACCGGTAACTCATGGCTTCAGAATATGGATGCCTGCAAGGTGAATACTCTCTCGGACCCGGGCTGTACGGTCGATCCGACACAGGGTAATGCGCTTGCTGCCTGCTCGTCGAGCGGGTGCCTGCCGCTACGACTGAGCTCTACCGGCCTTTACACGCAGAATACTCTCGGCGGATATCCGGTGACGCGCTTCACGCGCACGGTCAAGATCCTGCAAGTCTCGGCGAGCGAAGCGAAGGTCGTCGTGCAGGTTACATGGTCTACGAGCCACCGGCCGTATACTATTACGGTGACTGACGACCTCTATAACTGGCTATGATGACTCCCACTATCTTTCCTCGGGAGCTTGTCCAGGACGCACGTTCCGGGTTCGCGCTCCTCATAGCTATCATCTTCACTTCGGTGGTGCTCGCGCTCGGCGCATCTCTGCTTGATGTCGCCTATAAGCAGGTGTTGCTCTCCTCAAGCGCGAAGCAGTCGCAGTACGCCTTCTATAACGCCGATTCGGCCCTTGAGTGCGCGCTGTACTGGGATCAGACATCCAACGCATTCAGCTATAGCGCGCCTGCGCCCGGTGGATCGATCGTCTGCGACAGCCAGGCGGTAAAGGCCTATTCAAGCACTCAAGATGCGTTCGCCGGACTGCGCACTACAGTCTTCGGCACCTCCGATACGTCAGACCCTACCTGCACAGGAAGCAATATCTCGGCCACCGTGACCGTGCTCAAGCAAACCGACGGGAGCACCAGGATATACGCTGATGGATATAATACGTGCAACGCATCAAGCAATACTAGGATTGAGCGCGGCCTGAAAGTTCACTATTAAAGGGTCTCCTGGTTTCCCGACCTGCGGCGTTCATGCTTCTGCTCCGCCTCACCACAAGGCCTACCTCGGAAGGCAGGCACTCCTTATTTGCTAACTCCAGCCCGTCGTAAGCAAATAATGTCGGGTACTTCCAATCTCTAATCGCTTCGCTCAAGAGATTTAGGTCGTGCATATCGGGTTTTTTAGAAACCTCTTACGGTGGTTGCCTGCGCGCGGTAGAATGGCTCTATGAAGCCTCCGAAGGAAGCCCTGGCCCGCGCCGCCCATCTGCGCGAGACGATAGCTAAGTACCGCACCCTCTATCACGAGGAGGATGAGTCACCGATCTCTCCTGAGGCGCTCGACTCCCTCAAGCATGAGCTGTCCGAGCTCGAAAGGGAGTACCCGGACCTCGCGAGCGACGCCTCGCCCACCAAGACCATCGCAGGAAATGTGCGCCCAGGACTTGCGAAGGTACGGCACCAGGTCCCGCAGTGGTCGCTCGATGATGCCTTCAGCGAAGACGAGTTACGTGCCTTCGTCGATCGTGTGGAACGGATGCTTCAGAAGACGCTCGGAGCGAAGGTGAAGCCGACCTATTCCTGCGAGCTCAAGATAGATGGTCTCCACATCGTACTTACCTATGAGAAAGGCGCGCTCAAGGTCGCGGCCACGCGTGGCAACGGCGTCATAGGCGAAGACGTCACGCATAATATCCGGACGATTCATGCTGTGCCGCAGACGCTTCCCGTGCCGATCTCGATTACGGTGGAAGGCGAGGTGTATCTTACCCGCTCAGGTTTCAAGAAGCTGAACGCGCAGCGTGAGAAAGCCGGCGAAGCGCTGTTCGCCAATCCCCGCAATGCTGCCGCGGGCTCTATCCGACAGCTCGACTCAAGCATTGCAGCCAGGCGTCCGCTCGGCGTCTTCCTCTACGATATCGACGCTTCAGAGAATGAGCTTCCGGGGAGCCAGACCGATGAGCTCTCGTACCTTTCCTCGCTCGGGCTTCCGGTGAATCTGAAAAGCATACATGCGAAGAGCGTGGATGAGATCCTGAAATTCTGGAAGTCGTGGCAGGGAGGCAAGCGCGATCGCGAGGACTACCAGATAGACGGCATCGTCGTGAAGGTGAACGAACGCGAGCTCCAGGAAGCGCTCGGCTACACCGGCAAAGGGCCGCGATTCGCCATCGCCCTCAAGTTCCCGGCGGAGCAGGTGACCACGGTCGTCGAGGACATCGTACTCCAAGTAGGGCGCACGGGGGTGCTAACGCCCGTCGCGCATTTGCGCGCGGTCGCGGTCGCGGGCACGACGGTGGCGCGCGCGACGCTCCATAACGAGGATTTCATACGCGACAAGGATATCCGTATCGGTGACACGGTCATCCTCCAGAAGGCAGGCGACATTATTCCGGAAATAGTGGCCGTCCTTTCCGAGATGCGCTCTGGAAGCGAGAAGAAGTGGACCTTCCCGAAGCGGACTCCTCTGTGCGGGGGAGACGGCAGTATCGAGCGTGTGCCCGGAGAAGCGGCGTATCGCTGTTCGACACGAGGCTCGTTTACGCAGCAGCTGCGCACGCTCGCGCACTTCGCAGGCAAGCACGCGCTCGATATCGACGGCCTGGGGGCGAAGACCGTAGAGCTTCTCATGGAGCATCAGTTAGTGAGCTCCTTTGATGACTTCTTCGACCTTACGCGCGACGAACTCTTGCAGCTCCCCGGTTTCAAGGAGAAGTCCGTCGATAATCTCTTGGCTTCGATAGAGCGCGCGAGGCGGGTGCCGCTGGATTCGCTTCTCGTAGGACTTTCCATCCGGCACGTAGGAGAAGAGACTGCCTTGCTGCTTGCGCAGGCGTTTCGGACGCTCACGCGCCTTGAGAAGGCTCGCGAGAAAGAGATCGCGCGCGTCCCGGGAGTCGGCGATGTTATCGCCGTCGCCGTACGAGACTGGTTCGATGACTCGGAAAACAAAGCTCTTCTTGTGCGCCTTGCGCCGCACCTTTCCGTCCAGGAAGTCGCAGAAGCTCCCGCAGACGGCCCGCTGCACGGAATGACCGTGGTCGTGACCGGTACATTGCCGAATCTCACCCGCGAAGAAGCCGAAGCCTTAGTGCGGCGCAGCGGCGGCGCACCCGGCAGCTCGGTCTCGAAGAAGACGTCCTTCGTGCTTGCAGGCGAGAACGCCGGCAGCAAGCTCGTAAAGGCGCAGGAGCTCGGCATCGAAGTCGTGGACGAGGAGGAATTCCGAAAGCGCATCGGGATGTGATACAGTCCTTCTATGAAAGAGAATGACGGTACGGTAGAACGCCTGGCGGCGCTTGCGCGCATATCGGTCGCGCCTGAACGCGCCTCGGCATTTGGAAAAGAATTTTCGAGCATACTCACGTATATCGGCCAGCTTGACGAACTAACGCTTCCGAACCAGGGAGCGCCGGAGGCGCCTCTGCATCACAACGCCTTCCGGGACGATGGCGAGGCGTACATTCCGGGAACATGGACGGAGACGCTCGTGCGCGCCTTCCCGTTCAAGCGAGGGAGTACGCTTCAGGTAAAGAAGATTATCACGCATGACTAAGCCTTTGAATGAATTGTCCATACAGGAGGCAGCGAGCGCGCTTCGCGCGCGCGAGTGCACCGTCCGCGAACTGTGGGATGCCTGCAGCACTGCAGCCCATGCACGTAATGCTGAGCTGAATGCGTATCTCGAACTTTTTGACGCTGATGAAGAAGCGATAGCTGCGGCGCAGGCGCGCATCGACTCGGAAGGGGAGACCGCTCCGAAGCTCTGCGGCATGCCGCTTGCCATCAAGGACAACATACTTATCAGAGGACACGTCGCGAGCGCGGCGAGCAAGATGCTCGAGAATTACGAAGCCGCGTACGACGCTACCGTAATAGAAAAGCTCAAAGCCGCAGGCGCGCTCTTCCTCGGTCGCACGAACATGGACGAGTTTGCCATGGGGAGTTCCACCGAAAATTCTGCCTATGGTCCCGTACGTAATCCGCTTGATGTCGCGCGTGTCCCGGGCGGCTCTTCTGGAGGTTCTGCAAGCGCGGTTGCGGCGCACATCGCGCTTGCGTCGCTCGGCACCGACACGGGCGGTTCTATCCGTCAGCCCGCAGCGCATTGCGGGTTGGTCGGGCTCAAGCCAACCTACGGCGCCGTGTCTCGCTATGGCGCAATAGCGCTCGGTAGCAGTCTCGATCAGATAGGACCGCTCGGGAAGACCGTGGCGGACGTACAGGCCGTATACGAAGCCATCGCAGGGACCGATCCGATGGATCTGACTACTATCCCTTCCGGCACCTATCTGTCTACGCCGCCTCCCGCGAGCATGCGCATCGGCGTTCCGCGCCATCTGCTTGAGACCGGAATCGACGAGGATTTTGCGCAGGCATTTGAGGAAAGCTTGAAGCGCCTCACTGCCGCAGGACACACGCTTGTCGATGTGAGTCTCCCGACCAGTTCCTACGCGCTTCCGATGTACTACGTCATCATGCCTGCCGAAGCTTCGACGAATCTCGCGCGCTATGATGGTATGCGCTACGGGCTCGCTTCCCGCGGAGAGACGCTTCTAGACGATTATACGCAGAGTAAGACCGAAGGGTTCGGAGAAGAGACGAAGCGCCGCATACTGCTCGGTACCTTCGTGCTCTCGAGCGGCTACATTGACGCTTACTACCGCAAGGCCGAAGCCGCACGTGACGTCCTGCGCGAGGAATACCGTGTTGCCTTCGAGTCCTGCGACGTCATCGCCTTCCCGACGACGCCATCGCCTGCCTTCAAGTTCGGCGAGAAGAGTGATCCCGTATCCATGTATCTTGAGGATATCTTTACCGTAACCGCGAATATGACCGGCATGCCTGCCATTTCCGTACCTATGGGCGCCGTGGACCGCGATGGCAGCACCCTTCCTATAGGCATTCACTTCACCGCTCCCCACGGCGCCGAAGACCATCTGTTCAAAATAGGCACTGAAGTGGAGAAGAGCCAGGTATACTAAAGAGATGCAACCGACCGAGACTCCGGTACATTTCATCAATCTCGAATACTTCTTCCGGATCCTGTACAACCTCCTGCACGGAGGCGGCGTCAGCACCTTCAGCGTAACCGGCCTTCTAGCAACGGCGGCCCACATCTGGCTTGTCTTTACGGTCATCGCCTATATCTTCTCTCTCGCTGCCATCGGCCTCCTCGTGTATAGCACCATGCGGCTCTATCAGATACGCAAGGAAGAGGAGCCGCGCTACGAGACTATCGAACCGGAGGCCGCACGCCAGCACGTCGAGCACTCCCGTTGGTCGTACATCCAAAGCCTTATCGAGAGCGGTCAGGAAAGCGACTGGCGCCAGGCCATCATCGAAGCGGACATCATGCTCGAGGATACCCTCAGACACGCAGGCTATGCAGGTGAAGGAGTGGGCGATAAGCTCCGCAGTGCGAATCCTGCTCACTTCCGCACGCTCCAGGACGCAGGTGAGGCCCACGGCGTGCGCAACCGCATCGCCCACGACGGCTCGGCCTACCAGCTCACGAACCACACCGCCTATCAGGCCATACAGAAATACCAGAATGTATTTGAGGAGTTCGGCGAGATTTAGGCTTGCAGTATCCATAAAAGACCGTATACTATGGATATAGCGAGCGAAGCATCGGGGATTTTCCCAAAGCGAGAGGCTAAGATGCAGAGCTTCGTTAGATAAAAATAAAAATAGCGGGGTAGAGGAGTGGTACCTCGGGAGGCTCATCAAAAGGTGACCCTATCCGGTAACGGGTAGCGGAAAAACTCTCTAAATTGCTGGAATACCGTTAGAGCTTTCTGTGCTACAACGTGATTCGAAAGGGTGAGCGTGAATGCTTGAAAAACGGAAAGATTCGGCAATCAGCAGCCAAGCCGAGCCCATTCTAACGAATAGGCTCGGAAGGTTCAGAGACTATAATGGGAGGATCCCGCATCTATTAAGATTTGGGATCATGGTATAGTCCATTCCTGTTGGAAACATCAGGTGTAAAAGAACCTCCAGGCGCCGGTTCAATTCCGGCCCCCGCAACACGGTTGTGATAGTGGAACCAAGACCGGTTCCCCTCAGAGATTAGTTCAGTACCGGTCCGAGTCAATGCAGAGAAAGGCGCCGAGAGGCGCCTTTCTCTGCTCCGAATAAAACGTCAAATGCGCTATACTTTCAGAACATGCCCAATCTTCTTGTTCTTTCAGGGCTACAAAAGAAAACTTCCGCGTTCGTAGTGGTATGTATATTCGTTTGTGCTTTTCCCGTCTCCTTGGTGCACGCGGCTTCGGTGCCAGTGGTCGGATTCAATAACCAGCCGAGCCAGACATCCGATACAGCCGTTACTATAGATGTTCATATCAATGATACTGAAAGCGATCCGTCCTCTATTTCCATTCGCTATTCGCTTGACGGGGGAAATATCTGGCACGATGCCATGCACCTTTCCGGCGCTTCTTTTCCCATATCAGGCAATAGCGTTACTGGAATAACGACTTATGGCGATGGTCCGAATAACCGTTCGAACGTAGCATTCCATTGGGATTTCAGCGCAGAGCCCGGAATCGCGAGCTCTACCGAGACGGAAATAGAAGTGACTCCCCATGATGCTTCTGGCGACGGCGAACCGATCGTGTCAGATCCGTTCATGCTTACGGCGCCGACGCCACCAGCCTCACCACCCGTGTTCGCGGAAGACTCAGGAGCGGTGACGGACATCACGCAGACGTCCGTCATCGTGCACTACGACATGAGCAGTGAAGGTTCTGCTCCGCTCTCGCATTTCGAACTCGATTACGCGAGCGATGCGTATTATCTCGCGCACGCCTCTTACGCGGAACACACGCCCATTACGTTCTCGGGAGCATTTGCCGACTCAGGTGCCACTAATGTTACCGGCCTTTCCTGCGGTGCGATGTACCACTTCGCGCAGACGTTCACGAATGGTGACGGACAATCCGCGACTTCCACCGATGCGACTTTCACGACAAGCCCATGCGACGGGGGAGGCGATGGCGGAGGAACGCCGTTCACCGAAGGCGATGGTTCGAGCAATACACCGTTCATCGTGGATGACTGTACGCAGATTCCGACGATAAACGACGATTTGAGCGCGGCATACCTCCTTGATGCGAACCTCGACTGTCGCGAGATGGGTACCGATGTCATGATAGGCGGTTTTGGCATGAATCCCTTCACGGGAACGTTCGATGGTGGCGGGCATTCTATTGCCATTGACATAGAGAACGCGGGCCAGCCAGGCATGGGTCTTTTCCGCTCGCTGTATGGAGCAACCGTGCACGACCTCGCCATAGCGCCTGACAGCATAGTTCTTGGTCAAGATGTAGACGGGAGCATTGCCGGTTTTGCATATAACTCGACCCTGACGCGCGTGGGATCAGCAGCCTTCGTCGTATCCGCAGCTACGACGCCTCAGTTTCCGCTTGCCGGAACGGGCGGACTCGTCGGCGCGCTCTTTAGCTCGCAGATATACGGATCGGAATTCACGGGCATCGCCGCCTCGCCTTTTATCGTCGGTGGCATCGCAGGCCTTGTCATGAATGATCTTTCTGACGGACCACCGTCATTGATCTCGCGTTCGGATTCGGTCGGAGGTATATATAGCGGACTTTCTGCGGGCGGCGTCGCAGGCTATCTCGATGGCGGGTCACAAATCCGTAATAGCTACTCAAGCAGCACGGTGCAGTTCAATGACGAGTTTGCGGGTTCTGATCCGCAGACGGGCGGCTTCGGCGGCCTTGTAGGCGTCATGGCCAGCGGCATCATATCCCGTAGTTATGCCGCAGGCTCTGTTGCCGCTGGCCCAGACTCAGTATTCTTCCCGTCAGGCGGCCTTGTCGGTTTCATGGAGTCGCCGGACGCACGTATCGTGCATTCGTTCGCCGCGCCGAACATTACGACTGATGGGGCTCCCGTCGGAGGATTCGTTGGTGGCGTGAATGAATCGGAAACACCGTTAACAGGGTTATATGATGACTATTTCGACACGCTAAGGACTGAAGAGACCGTGTGTGTTTCCGGCGATACTAGTGCACGAGCCGATTGTACGGGCGTAGACGGTAGCGCGAGCGGATACTGGCTCAACACGCATGATACGCCGATAGCGGCATGGAACATTTCTGAAGTGTGGGATGTTTCTGGTGAGCATGATGGATTTCCACTCCTTCTCGGATATGCGGGTCCAGAAACAGAAGAATCAGATGCACGCGATTCTGGCGAAGACAGCGTTAGCGAGGATATTCCTCTTCCTTCGCATCATTCGGGCAGCGCGCCGTCTAAGCGCAGCGTGCTGAGTCGCCTCGACACGTATCTCAAGAATGGAGACAGCAAAGGCCTGGCGGAGTACGTGCAGCGTAACCAAGGACGTCTCGATCAATATGTCGAACAAGGTCAAGCGCTTCCTCCCGAAGTCGCGTCGCTTCTCAGTATCGGGCCTGCGGCCGCGCCTGTCGTCGTCGTGACGTATCCGCTTCGGAACCTTCAGAAAGGGATGGCGGGTGGCGATGTGAGCGCGCTCCAGACGCTCCTCATAAAGGAGGCGGCAGGGTCGGCCGCCTCAGTGCTTGCGCAGACCGGTGCAACGGGTTATTTCGGTCCGCTGACTCAAGCAGCGCTCGCTGAATATCAGAAAGCGCACGGTATCGTCCCGTCTGCCGGTTACTTCGGTCCGCTCACGCAAGCGTTGATGAAAGCTGCGGGATTGACGGGACTGTGGTGGTAGGCCGGTTCAATTCTGGCCCTCGCTAAGGACGTTCCATTTTTGATGCGATGCCCATCCTGGCGGTGAATGAACGCAAAAGCCGCCCAAGGGCGGCTTTTGCGTTTGTACGTACCGAATCTTCGTATTTAGGACGCGCGCATATAGCACTTGCAGCCCCCGCCCATCCACTTCACGAGGCCGGCGAGAATCACCAGGATCGGCCACGCGACGCTCGTAAAGCTGACCGTAACGACGTTCAGCGCCTCAAGCAAGAAGAGGAGGCCGAGCAGGATGATGAGAACGGGCATGGTCTTGTGGTGTCCGCAGGAGCACGCCGGGGCGTTATTCATGTGATTCATACTTGAATACAGGCAGGTTACGGCTTATAGGATTACTCTATAATCATACCCCGAATATCAGGGCCGCCCGAAGTCAGGGTGCATAACGCCTGTTAGAATAAAGTTATCTATGGAAGCTAACCCGCTCTTACGGAAAGGACTTTTTCTCGAATATCTAACGCTGGGCTGGAATGTCGTCGGGTCCGTAATCGCGGTATGGGCAGGTATTCAGGCATCTTCCCTCGCGATCTTCGGTTTCGGCATCGACTCAGTCATAGAGATATTCGCTTCCGTCGTGGTGGTCTGGCAGTTGAAAGCTATCAATACGGACAATGAGCGCTTCGCGCTCAAGCTCATCGGCGCGGCATTCATGGCGCTATCCCTCTATCTGCTCGTGCGCGCAGTCAGTACGCTCGTACACCACGTTCATCCGCAGGCTTCCACGCTCGGCGCGCTCTGGCTTCTTATAACCGCGATAGCCATGTTCCTGCTCGCGCACGGCAAGAGACGGGTAGGGAAGCAGTTAGGAAATACGGTGCTTCAGGAGGAGGCCATCGTCACGGCTGTTGATGGACTGCTCGCGGCAGCGCTTCTTCTCGGGGTCCTGCTTGATATGTACCTGGGGTGGTGGTGGGCCGACCCGCTCGCGAGTCTCGTCCTCGTCTATATCGGCGGACGCGAGGCTATCCACATTTTCGTGGGCAGCCATTCTCATTAAGACTATACTGTGCGTATGTCCGTCCTGAAGCTTTCCTCGCTCTGCTATGTTTGATCCGCGACGCGCAGCATACAAATTCTTCAAGGCGCCTGCCGAGGCGCTTGAGAAGACCATAGAATACGCAGAAGCCGGCGAACACGCGCTTGCGAGCAAGAAGCCGCTGCGGCTCGCCGGAGAATATTTCAATACGCTCGGGCCCGGCCTCACGACAGGCGCCGCTGATGACGACCCTTCGGGCATCGGCACCTACTCTCAGACCGGCGCGCAGTTCGGCTTCCAGCTGCTCTGGCTCTCGCTCCTCACTTTCCCGTTCATGGCGATGGTTCAGGAGATGTGCGCGCGCATCGGACTCGTTACGGGGCAGGGACTTGCGGCCAATATCCGCAAGTACTATTCACGGCAGACGCTTCATTTCATTACGATCCTTCTCTTCGCCGCAAATGCGCTCAACATCGCCGCGGACCTCGGCGCCATGGCGGCAAGCACGAAACTTCTTTTTCCGCACATAAGCGTGGCCTTAGTCCTCATATTATTCGCGCTTGTGAGCCTATTGCTCCAGATATTCACTACGTACGCGCGGTATGCCAGGTTCCTGAAATACACGGCGCTCGCGCTCCTCGCCTACGTCTTCACCGCCTTTGCCGTTCATGTCGACTGGGCGGCGGCGCTTCGCGGCACCGTCATCCCTACCTTGCAGCTGTCCAAGGATCAGCTTTTCCTCCTCTGCGCCATTCTCGGTACCACCATATCGCCCTATCTCTTCTTCTGGCAGACCTCCCAGGAAGTCGAAGAAGATATCCTCAAAGGGGAGAAGACAGTAGCGCAGCGCAAGGCCGCGGTCGAGCCGCAGGACATCGCGCGCATGCGTGTTGATGTATGGACCGGCATGTTCGTCTCGAATCTCATCATGTTCTTCATCATCGCCGCCTGCGCGGCGACGCTCCATGCAAACGGCATCACGAATATCGCCACCGCTGACCAGGCCGCCTCAGCCATCCGGCCGTTCGGCGGCGCGCTGACCTACTTCTTCTTCGCGCTCGGCATCATCGGCACGGGACTGCTCGCCGTCCCGGTACTGGCAGGCTCGAGCGCCTACGCTATCGCTGAGAGTTTCGGCTGGAAGCAGGGTCTCTACCGCAAGCTCAAGCAGGCCTATGCCTTCTACGGCGTCATCATCGTCTCGATGCTTATCGGCCTGGTCGCGAACTTCATGCACCTGGACCCGATCAAGGGCCTCATCTACTCTGCAGTCGCTAACGGTCTCGTCGCCCCTATCGTGCTCTTCTACATCGTGCGCATGAGCAGCAACAAGAAGATCATGCATACGAGAAAGAATCATCCGTTCATCACTGTCTGCGGGTGGATCATTACGGTCATCATGGTAGTCGCCGGCGCTGCCGCCATCGGCTCGCTTTTCTTCTAGATTAGACCGAAGCTTTTCATCGCCGCGGCAATAACAGAGCTCAAAGCAAGGTTCTGAGCCGTCGGCGACAGGGATCAGTACCTAATCGGAAAAGCTGCAAGGTCGTATATACTACTTTCATGTCAATGGAGCGCGCCGCAAAGCGGAATCTCGATAGTACTCAGCAACTCTTGGAAAGAGGCCGCATCGCCTCTCCAAACGAATTACAACGGCAACTGACCGAGACCTGGATACTTCCGTATCAAGAGCTAATCATAGAGGACGTCGGAGTCCTTCGGAAAGAAGCTGATAAGTCCCTTGAAAAAGATAGCGAGATTCGCCAACAACTCCGAAGCTGGGATAAGAAATACCCAGAAGGCTTTTGCCGGGAAATCAATGCGGCAGTATACGACCGCATGATGGGAGCGATGTTGGACCGCAGCTTGCCGGGCCTTCAGGCGGTCAAGAACTTCATACGGGAAGGCGGTATCGTACAGAAATTCTGGGGAATCGACAAAGGCCGCTATTTCCAGAATGCGATACAGATAGGAAATTCGATCCTAGACGTTGCGAACGACACGGTTGACCCGAGCAAGCCTCCGGTCGTCTTCTACCCGAACATGGGCGAAGCTCCTCTAAAGAACATCGAGACAATAGCAGAGTTCGCAGATGTCGTGGAAAGCTACTGGGATCGCGAGGTCTATCCGAATATCTATTTCCCGCATCTCGCTCCCGTGTTTCCGGTACTGTCCATAATGGCACCCAGAGGTCCGGTAAAGGACGAAATTCTTGGATTCGAGACCGATAACCTGATTCTGGCCTTCAACAATATCGGGACCGTGCGTGACGGCCATCTGTTCGGGCTCTCCTCAGATTTCATATTTCATAGCACGTATAGCGATAAGCGCATTCCTGACGCCATGCTGGCTAACTTATTCGAGAGTGAGAATGTAAGGAAACTGCAAAGACGCCGCCCGGGCGGCTTATTCGAAGTTACTGATGATCCGGAGAAGGCCAGGGAAGTATTTGCATCCTATCATTACTATCCAGGCATGACGGAGATCCCTAAGTCGTGCACGGATGATTTTGTGGAGCAAGCCCGATTCGCAAGGGGGCTTGAGCGCGCTATCCTAGCGAAAGTACGAAAATAGCTGCCCCGACTTCTCGGCACGCGTTCATCATAGGTACATACGAAGCCGGTATATACTTGGAGCATGAAAAAAGACATCACCATAGGCGGCGCAGCCGTATACCATACGTATCCTGACGACGGGCAGAAGCACCCGGGGCTTATCGTTATCGAGGAGATCTGGGGCGTAAACGACCACATCCGCTCGGTGGCTGATCGATTCGCGTCTGAAAGGTACAGCGTGCTCTCGCCTGAACTACTGCCGCCCGGCTTGCTGGAGGCGCTCACGCCACAGGTACAGAAGGATCTCTTCGATCCTGAGAAACGACACGAGGTGCAGCCGAAGCTGCGTGAAGCCATGGGTCCTATCAACCAGCCCGAGTATGCGGCTGCGACCATTGCGACCCTCAAGGCCTGTGTCGACTATCTGCTTGCGGACGAAGGAGTCAGCGGCAACGTTGCCGTCGTCGGTTTCTGCTTCGGCGGCAGCTACAGCTTCCATCTGGCTGGGCACGACTCACGTATACGGGCTGCGGTCCCGTTCTACGGTCACCCGCCGAAAGATGATGAATTGCCGAACATCAGCTGCCCGATACTGGCCTTTTATGGTGACCAAGACGCCGCTCTGATGGAGTCGCTCCCGAAGCTCAAAGAAGACATGGAAAAGTCCGGGAAGAACTTCGAGCCTGTCGTATATCCTGGTGTCGGCCATGCCTTCTTCAATGACACGAATGCACGCGCCTATGATGCCGGAACCGCGCAGGACGCGTGGGAGAAGGCGCTTGCGTTCTTGCGAACGAATCTGACGTAGAGCAGTCAGGGGGGAGGGCAGGTCGAATTCGACTTATGCCATAGGCCAGGCTAGCTGCATATATAAAGCGCGTAGAGAGCTAGATACATAGCCTAATCGTCTTCATACATAGCTAATCAGATTAGTAGTACCATGCTCTCACCTATGACTATTCACGCTCGGATGCTCTCGTATCTAGCTCTTCCGTTCTTTGCGGCGGGAATGTTCATGACGGCGGCACCCGCAGCCCACGCGGCAGAGACCATACATGTTTCAAAGAACTGGTCCGGATACACGGCCTCGGGCGGCTCCTATTCGGCAGTATCCGCTACGTGGATAGTGCCTGCAGTGAGCGAGAACCCGAATCCTCTGTCCGCAAGCGCCGCATGGGTCGGTATCGGCGGCCTGTCGGATCCGAATCTTATCCAGGCCGGTACTCAGGCGGTACTTGAGAACGGTCAGGTGAGCTATCAGGCCTGGTACGAGACGCTACCGGACTCAGAACATGCACTCCCGCTTGCGCTTCATCCGGGAGATACCGTCTCAGTATCTATCAGGGAAGTCCTCGCAGGCCTCTGGCAGATACACGTTACCGATCAGACGACGGGGCAGGGTACGCAGACCAGCTTGTTCTACGATTCGTCGAACTCTTCTGCAGAATGGATAGTCGAGCGTCCGCTCGCCATTATGGACGACGGGACAGGATATCTGCCCCTGAACGATTTCGGTACGGTTTCCTTCCAGAACGTATCAGCTGGCGTGAACGGCGACATCGTTCCGCTTAGAGCGATCGATAGCCAGCAAGTGGTCATGAGCAGTAGCGGTTCTTCGCTGCTCGCGGCACCATCTGCTATAACCTCAGACGGCAGCGGATTCTCCGTGTCCTATCTTACGCGCAAGCAGAGCGCGCAATACCTCAGCTCAGTGCATCGCGTATTCCGGCCTACCACCCCGGAATCTTCGAACATCCCGGCTTCGTCGATCGGTGAGATAGGACGTGGAGCACTCATCCACATCGTATTCTAGGAGCGACGATTACGTCGCTCCTGCTCGAGACTACTTGGAAGCTTTTGCGCTCACGACGCTCTCGTGGATCTCCTGAGTAAGGGTATTATTTATCTCGACTAGGCGGTGGACTTCGTCCTGAATCCTCAGAAGCGCTTCAGCGTCGCGATACGTCTGGAGCGCTTGCTTGTCGGAGGCGGCTGCAGCGACTTTCTGTCCGACCATGATGACGGACAGAAGCACCAATTGGAGGAAAGTCTGCGCTATCCAAGAAATGAGCGTCGCTGTTCCGCCGTGGATGGCGGCAGGGAGGCTCACGAGCGCGAGAAGCGCGAATAGATAGGCGCACCACATCGTGCCTACGGCGTTCGTAATGATAAGTGCCACACGGCCATTGAATCCGAGCCGCTCATGCTGGGTCAAGTGCGGACCGCTCTGCGCGCGCTCAGTGATGCGAGGATTAGGTATATGATTTTCCATACCTATAACTATTAGGGATTCCGGTCCTAAATACAACGTCGGGCACAGGATAAATAATCCATATGGCTAGTACTCTCGGGATGTGGCGATGCCATGCTGCCCGACGACCTTGAAATTTATATATAGGTTGAAGAGATAATTCCCGAATCCGACGATACCGGCGACGAGTATGCGCGCGATAAGGAAGTTCAGATTAAGAAGTGAGACGAGGCTGGCCACCAGGAGAGTCGTGACGACCGCCCCGACCAGGGCGACCAGGGCGAAGTAGACATAGCCATGCTTCCAGCCGCGCTTCGTCCGCGTAAATACGATACGCCTGCTCACGGCGTAATTGACGCTTATGGCAATGAGGAAGGAAACAGGGGTCGCGATGTAGAGCGAGACCCCAGCCAGACGTACTGCTGCGTAGAGTAGGCAGAGATCAAAGGCGAGCGTTCCGACGCCTATCCCGGCGTATCTGAGGAAACGCCGGAGCGCCTGACGGTTCATGAGCGCGAAGGACCCGACGCGGATTCGGAGCCAATCGCCTGCGCGAGCCGCTCAAGGGCGATGACGTATGCGCTGCGGCGCAGATCGGTGGATAGGGCGGTGGAGCGCCCAAAGACTTCGCGCGCCTGATCGGCAAGGACGGTCTCAAGTTTCTGGTCAACATCTGCTTCGCTCCAATGCTCTCCCTTAAGGTTCTGCTCCCATTCCAAATATGAGACGACTACGCCACCGGAATTGGCGAGTATGTCCGGAATGACCGTTACTCCTTTCTTGAGCAAGATGTCATCGGCTGCGGGCGTGGTGGGGCCGTTGGCAAGTTCGAGTATGACCTTTGCCTTGATGTCGTGCGCGTTATCTTCGGTGATCTGATTCTCAAGGGCAGCCGGTACCAGGACGTCGGTATCGAGCGTAAGAAGCGCCTCGTTAGTGATCGGTTGCGCTCCAGGGAATCCTTGTAGGGAACCTGTCTCCTTCTTATAAGCTTCGACGCGCGCGACATCGAGTCCGGCAGGATCATAGATGCCGCTTCGCGAGTCTGACATCGCGATGACGCGGTGTCCGCCTCGAGCGAAGACGTGGGCGGCTTCGCCGCCCACGTTCCCCATGCCTTGTATAACGATGCGCGCTGACGCAGGCACGCCGAGCGCTTCCCGCAACGTGTCGAAGACGATATAGCCGCCCAGTCCTGTAGCCTTGCCGCGACCTTCTGAGCCGCCGTCTGACACAGGCTTTCCGGTGAAGGAGGCGTGCGTGGTGTCGTCCGTGAGCTTTTCATATTCATCGACCATCCAGGACATTATCTGCGGCGTGGTGTTCACATCAGGCGCCGGAATATCAATGGACGGTCCGATATCACGATACAGGGCCCGTACCCACGCGCGCGATAGTCGTTCCAACTCGGCCGCACTCAGTATCTTCGGGTCAACCGTTATGCCGCCTTTGCCGCCGCCGAGCGGTAGATCTGTAAGCGCGGTCTTAAGCGTCATCCAGAGCGCCAGCGCCTTCACTTCGTCCATGTCGGCCTTCGGATGGAAGCGGATACCGCCCTTATAGGGTCCACGCAGATTCGAGTGCTGGACACGGTAGCCGGTGAAGCTTCTCATCTCACCGTCATCCGTACGGATCCGCAGCGTAGCAGTCAGCTCCCGGTCGGGACGCGAAAGACGATCGATAATGAGCGGGTCCAGAGCGCCCGCGACGCGGGCGCGTTCCAACTGACTCAGAGCGTTCGTGAAGGGAGTGTCCATAGGGAAGGGAGTACGACTATAGTACGCCACTCACGTAAAATTATTTCGTCAGAACCTACCTGCTATAGTGAGATATCGTACCTATGGCTCCTGAATTCCTCCTTAAAGACGCGAGTGACGAGGATATTGCCGCGCGCGTACAGAAGGGAGAGGAGACAGCGCTCGGAGAGCTTATCAGTCGCTACGAAGAGAAGTTGACGCGCTACGGAAGGCGGTTCCTGGTAGGACACGGAGACGACGCGGTGAGGCAGGCAGTCCAGGACGTGTTCATCTCCGTCTATCAGAATATCGAGGGCTTCAATACTAGACAGCGCTTCTCACCGTGGATATACCGCATCGCCCACAACGCCTTCATCGACATCTTGCGGCAGACGATGAAGCAGCCTATCTACGGCATCGATCTCGATACCCTCGTCTCGCATACGGCCTATGAGGACGGATACGCGGACGAGAAAGAAAAAGAGCAGATCCGCGTACTAGTAGAGAACGGGCTCAAATCCCTGCGGGCTGCCGAGCGCGAAATACTGGTCCTATACTACTTTGAGGAGCTCAGCTATAAGGAGATCGCCGACGTCCTGCATATTCCAGTAAGCACCGCAGGCGTCCGCCTTGCCCGAGCTCGCGCGAGACTCAAAGGAGCCTTACCTGACTCTTCCCATCTAACACTATGAACGACACGAATTCCGGACATTCCATACAAGAGGCCGTTCTCGCAAAGGTGCGAGCTGGGGAGGTGCGCCGCCATTCGCGCGCTTACTTCCTCGCGCGTCTTGCGGGTACCATTGCCGTGAGCATACTGCTCCTCGTCGTCTGCGTACTCATCATAAGCTTCATACTCTTCAGCCTGCACGAGAGCGATGAGCAGATATTGCTCGGCTTCGGCCTCCACGGCGTGGAAGTATTTCTCGGCCTCTTTCCCTGGCTGCTCGGCCTTATCGCAGCTAGCCTCATCCTCGTACTCGAGTGGATGCTCCGAAGGTTCAGATTCGGCTACCGCATACCGCTTCTCAATGTCTTTATCGGTATCTTCGTAGTAAGCGTCGCGCTGAGCGCGCTCATAAATTTCACTCCGCTTCACGCGACGCTCCTACACGTCTCGGACCAAGGGGAACTGCCGGTATTAGGCGGCGTGTACCAACACGTTCTTGATCATCACGATGACCGCGGTTTCGCACGCGGGAGGGTAGTCGCGATACAGCCTGACTCCTTCCTCATACAGCACGACGATCATGACCGCGACCGGGATGACGGTACGTTTGTCGTACGCGTGCAGGACCATGCCAGCCTCCCGGAACTACATGTGGGAGACGAGGTAGTGGTGCTCGGGAATCCTGGACCGGGATACATCACGGCAACGCGTATAGAGGTCGTCGGGGCACGATCCGCTTCCGTGAAATAAAGTCCTGATGGCTGCGTAGTATAGATGTAAGAACATCCTCGCTATGAAAAGATTCCTTATTTCCATCGTGTTCATAGGCGGCTTCGCCGCCTATGTATTCAATGAGCGCGGCGAAGCCGAGACGACTCCCATCGTAGCCAATCCAGTCTCAAGTATTTCTCCGACCCCGTTCACGCCCACGGCAAGCACGCCTCCAGCTGCGGGACCTGCTCCTGTACCGACTATCCCAAAGACCACTCCCGCAGCACCAACCCCAGTCGTTACTCCTACGAAGCCTGTCGGCCAATACAAGGACGATACCTATACCGGGACCGCGGCGAATGCCTACTATGGCTATATCCAGGTCGCCGCAGTCATCTCGGGCGGAAAGCTCACCGACGTGACCTTCCTTCAGTATCCCAATGATCGCCGCGAATCTATCTTCATCAATCAGCAAGCGATGCCTATCCTGAAGTCGGAAGCAATAGAAGCGCAGAGCGCGAGCGTGAGCGGCGTATCGGGGGCCTCCGATACGAGCGCCGCCTTCAAGCAATCGCTCGGTTCGGCACTCAGCCAAGCTCGCACCTAAGCCTGTATGCGTCAGTCTCGTCTCATCATGGGCATGCCCACCTTCATCGAGATCGCCGAACCACATGTCTCGCAGGAATCCTATGAGCAGGTCTTCAACTACCTCACTTCTATCGATGAGCGATTCAGTACGTATAAGCCGGAGAGCGAGATCTCGCGCATCAATAGGGGAGAGATAGCCGAAGACGCCTATAGCGGCGATATGCGAGAGATATTCCGTCTTGCAGACGCAACCGCGCGCGCGACGGACGGCTACTTCGACATCCGGAAACCGGACGGTACCCTCGATCCGTCGGGAGTCGTCAAAGGATGGGCTATACAGAAAGCATCGGAACTCCTTGAACGCATGGGGCATGAGAACTTTTATATCGAAGTCGCGGGCGACGTCCAGACAAAGGGCGTAGACGCGCATGGCAGGGATTGGACCATCGGCATACGGAGTCCCTTCACCGCAGACGAGATAGTGAAGGTAATCACGCCGCAGGGACAGGGAGTAGCGACTTCCGGAACATACATACGCGGAGAACATATCTATGACCCCCATACCGGTGTGTCGCCTGAGGCCTTCGTAAGTCTCACGGTGGTGGGGCCGGATATCTACGAAGCTGATCGGTTCGCGACCGCAGCCTTTGCCATGGGTCCCCGCGGCCTCGCCTTCCTCGAGAGCCTTCCGGGACTTGAGGCGTACGCCATCGACCCGAAGGGTGTGGCAACCATGACGAGCGGCTTCGAAGCCCTAACCCTACGCCCATGATCCGTCTCATCGATTCATATCTCAACCGCATCACGATGTACCGGCTCGTGCTGTACGAGCTTATCTTCCTCCTGCTCGCGAGCGCTGTCCTTAGCGCCTTCGGCGTGCTCTCCTTTACGCCGCTCATGCTCGGCTACTCCGTACTCTTCATACTCTTCGTCAGTCTCGTCATAAACGCTGTCTTCGCGTACTTCCTTGACGCGCCGAGTAATCCCGAATCGGCCTACATCACAGCCCTTATCCTGGCGCTTATTATCGCGCCGCCGCACGCGTTCACCGACACGGCATTCATAGGGCTTGCTGCGTGGGCTGCCGGCTGGGCGATGGCGTCAAAATATATCTTCGCCATAGGCAAGAAGCACGTCTTCAATCCTGCGGCCATAGGCGTCGCGATGACGGCGCTCTTCCTGTACCAAGGCGCAAGCTGGTGGGTGGGTACGCCGTGGATGCTGCCGTTCGTAGTCGTCGGCGGATTCCTCGTCGCGCGCAAAGTGCGCCGGCTCGGCATGGTAGCGACATTCCTCGCAGCCTTCGTCCTCACAGCGCTCGCGCTTGGCGGAGGTATGTCCGACGTTCTCCACACGGCGAGTCAGGCGCTGCTCTTTGCTCCGGCAGTATTCTTCGCGACCGTAATGCTTACCGAGCCGCTCACCGCGCCTACCGACAGCTACTTCCGTATCCTGTTCGCGATCATGGTCGGATTCTGCTTCGCGCCGCAAGTACATATCGGCTCTTTCTACTTCACGCCGGAGCTTGCCCTTCTTGCAGGTAATATATTCGCGTATCTCGTGAGCCCGAAGCAGAAGCTGCTACTTACGTTCGTCGGGCGCGTGCTGCTTGCGACGAGCACGTACGAATTCATCTTCTCACACGACCGCAGGTTCAGATTTATTCCCGGACAATATCTGGAATGGACCTTGGCACACCCGCATCCGGACACACGCGGTATCCGTCGCTATTTCACGATAGCGTCGACGCCTACGGATACGGAGCTACGCATAGGCGTGAAATTCTATGAGCCGATGAGCAGCTTCAAGAAGGCCCTCCTTGCGCTTGCGCCGGGCGAGACCATCGTCGCCTCCCAGCTCGCCGGCAATTTCGTCTTGCCCAAGGACCCCAAAGAAAAGCTCATGTTCATGGCAGGCGGCATCGGTATCACGCCGTTCGTCAGCATGATCGAGTATCTGCTCGCGAAGAAGGAGCGACGCGATATCGTCATCGTATACGCCAATAGGGGAGTCGAAGATGCAGCGTATGTAGACCTCCTTGATAGGGCAGAACGGGAACTCGGCATCCAGGTACTTCCGGTATTTAGCCAACAGACGCCGCAGATGGTAGCGAAGGCAGAATTTCCGCAGGCAGTGGATTCCGCGCTCATAACGCGCGAGGTTGCGGATTATCGAGATCGTCGTACCTATATCTCGGGCCCGCACGGCATGATCATCGCCTTCGAGGACCTGCTCAAGGAGCTCGGCGTACCGCGCAGGAACATCAAGACCGACTTCTTCCCGGGCTTCGCGTAGCGCGGGCCTGGGGGTGCGTACTCGAGAGCTAAGACGGACGGAACCTAGGATTGCCTACCTGTTTGGGCAATGGACGTATCCTGGCTATACTGGTTCTATATGGAACTATTCATACCGATCATCATCGCCGTAGTCATAGTGCTCCTGGGTCTTTCGCTTCGCGTCGTGAAAGAATATGATCGCGGCGTCATATTCTTTCTGGGCAAGTTTACCGGTGTACGTGGCCCGGGCCTCATCATCCTTATTCCGATATTCGAGCAAATGACGAAGGTCACGCTCCGGACCATCACGATGAATATCCCGTCCCAGAAGATCATCACGAAGGATAACGTATCCATCGACATAGCGGCGGTCGCGTATTACCACATCGTTGATCCGCAGAAATCGGTTGTCGCTATAGAGAACGTTTACGACGCGGTTAATCAGATCAGCCAGACGACGGTTCGTAACGTGGTGGGACAGTTCATGCTCGACCAGCTTCTCTCCCAAACGAGCGATATCAATAAGCAGATACAGGAAGTCATTGATACGCACACCGAACCGTGGGGCGCACAGGTGACTGCAGTCGAGATAAAGGACATTACGCTTCCGGAGAATATGCAGCGTGCAATGGCGAAAGAGGCGGAAGCCGAGCGTGAACGCCGCGCAAAGATCGTTGCGGCAGAAGGAGAGATGCAGGCTTCTGCGAAACTTGCCGAAGCTGCAGACATAATGGCAGCGCATCCGGTGGCACTGCAGTTGCGTACGCTTCAGACGATGGCCGAGATTAGCGTCGAGAAGAATTCCACGATAATCTTTCCCGCGCAGTTCATGACGAGCGTGCAGGAAGCGGTGAAGATGATGGCCGCAGACAGCGCCTCCTAGAAGTATTAGCTCGCGACCTGATTGTACGTTACGACTTCCCATCCGCGCGTCTTCGAGAAGGGATGCCAAGGGTGATAGATGCAGACGGTGATGCCGCCATTGTCGACCGGGTTGAAGAAGCCGAGTTTCACGAGGTCGGAGGCCGTTAGACCGTCCCGATAGAGGAGGTAGGAAAGCAGTATCTTCAGGAAGGCGCGATGCGTGACTACGACGATGCGACTCCCTGGTCGCTTAGACAGGTAGGTCAAGCACGCCTTCGCCCGCTTTATCAGTTCCTGGAAATTCTCCTCATCCGAGAAGCGATACGTATCTTCGTGGAATCCGGATTCCGTAAGCCCTACGATGCGCTGTACTTCCGGATCATCTACGCTCTTGCCGATGACTTCCGAAGGACTTTTGCGCTCGGCTAGAAGGGGACTCACCGTTATCTTCTTGGTAAGCTGCTCGCTCATGATGGTCGCGGTCTCAACAGCCCGCTCGAAGGGGCTGGAGCATATTTCCTGAATGCGCAGGCTCTGCAGTGCAGTGCCGAGCGCGCGCGCCTGCAGGATGCCTGCGGGACTCAGCTTTCCGTCAGCGCCTTGCTTGATGTGCGCTTGATTGAGCAGCGTCTCGCCGTGGCGGATGATGTAGAAGCACTTAGGCTTGAGACGATTGGCTAGAAAGAGCAGGAGTACGAGGAGTACCCCCATACATATGAAGAATTCCGCAGGAGTGAAAGAAAGCGAAGACAGGTTCGCGAGCGAGGAGGCTACCTGAAGATCCATCGCTCTTAAGTATACGACATTGTTTTCTTATGAGTCCTCGAATTAGAAAACAAGAAGTGCCCTTTGTGGTGCGCGACCTAGAATCGGTTATGAACAAAGTGAATTAGCGATTCGGAAGTACTCCTGTGGTGACATTGTTTTCTTATGAGTCCTCGAATTAGAAAACAAGAAGTGTCCGACAACACGCGCCTACACCCTGTAGGAATCAGTAGATACGAAGAGTATGCCTTCAGAATCTCGTATAGATGCATGCGTCGCATACGTATGAGATTGACATGGTATCCTTATACCTATCACCATCCTTTCCTTACGAAGCCTCAAGATGCTTGCCATGGTGCTCTTGGTCGGTGTCGTTGGATTCGTCTCGATCTTTGCCGCAGGGGGAATCAAGAATCTCGTAGCGCTCGGCGGACCTCAGGTGGCAGCTGCAGCTTCATCTGACCTGTCATCGGCCGCTAATTTCGGTGTCCTTGCCGGTTCAGCTATAAGTGATGCGGGCGGTAGTACCGTAGTGGGAGATCTGGGACTCTCGCCGACGACCGGTGCAGCCATTACGGGAATATTGGCTGCGCAAGTAACGGGCACCATATATGATGTTGACGGCACGGGTCCGCTCGGAACCGTCCAGAATCCTGGACTCTTGACTGTCGCTCAGAGCGACCTCTCCAGCGCCTACAATGCTATTGCCAGCCAGACTCTGGATGCGAGCATCTCTGGAATCGGCGGCGGGCAGACACTGACTCCCGGCGTCTATAATTCGGCATCTTCCATCTCATTCAACGGGTCGCTCACGCTTGATGCGGGTGGCGACGCTAATGCGGTCTTCATATTCCAAGCAGGCTCGACGCTTACGACCGGTTCCGCAAGCACTGTCATCTTGGCGGGCAACGCCCAGGCTTGCAACGTATTCTGGCAGGTCGGAAGCTCCGCGACGCTTGGTACCGGCTCTACGTTCAAGGGGACCATACTGGCGATGGATTCGATCACGGATAACGGCGGTTCCACCGTTGAAGGACGGCTCCTCGCGAGGAATGCTGCAGTTAGTTTAAATAATACACACATTGTAGTACCTGGTTGCTCACATCCTCCGGCCTTCGCTACCTTGCACATCATAAAAGTAATCGCGAACACCAACGGTACGGGTACGTCGACTCCATCGGATTTCATGCTTCACGTCCTTCACTCCGGTACTGATGTCGTTGGGAGCCCGCAGGTCGGTAGTACGTCACCGGGCACATCGTACTCAGTCGCCGCCGGCTCCTACACGGTAACCGAAGACCCAGGTGCCCTCTATACGCAGAGTTTCAGCGGTGATTGCGACGCGACCGGCGCGGTTACGCTTGCCGCAGGCGCTTCTAAGAATTGTACGGTTACGAATACCGATATCGCCGCACTTTCGACGTCGACTCCTTCAACTCCCTCGACTTCTACTCCCCCGACGTCCGATGTAGGTACTTCAGGTGGGGGAGGGCACCGCCGACCTGTATCCGAGTCGATACCAACTGCTACGACGACCCCAGTCACCTCTGTCACTACAGATACGGCTCCAACTACGTCGACACCGGTCTACTATCCCGTCACTTCGCCCAGCTTCCCGGACACGGGATTCCCGCCTCGAGGAAAGTAGCTAATGCAATGCTCTTGAATGTACGGCCACTATACGCAAGGGCTACCCTAGTAGTCGCAGGAGTACTCATTTGCTCGGCTCTTGTCTTCATCGCGCACGGATTATTTCACACCCGCGCCTCGGGAATAGGACCCCTATCGTTCGCGACCCTATTGGGTCAGCTCAGGTCACAACCACCTAGTCGTCTCATCATTCCGAAGATACAGGTCAATGCACCCGTTGAAAGTATCGGACTAACGGCTGCAGGAGCACTGGGTGTCCCGGTGAAGCCTCGAGATGCCGCTTGGTCGAGTGCCGGGCCCCTGCCTGGAGCACCAGGTGTAGCCATTATTACTGGACACTTCGGATGGAAGGAGGATGTCCCGGCAGTATTTGATGACCTGCACACTTTGCAGATAGGAGATAGGATATATCTCGAAAATAGTATCGGCATTACCACGACGTTCGTCGTGCGTGCCGTACGGTCATACGGCGAACACGACAGTACGACGGGATTGTTTATATCTGACGATGGTCAAGCGCATCTCAGCCTCATCACCTGCGATGGCGACTGGAACGCGCTTGAAAAGAGCTACTCAAGACGGCTCGTCGTCTTTGCGGATAAGGAATAATAGCAGCACGAGCGAGAGACTTCCGACGGGAGAGTGATAGAATATAGCCATTATTCCTCACATTTTCCTATGAAAATATCGACGATACTCACCACCATCGTAGCTATTGCAATCATCGCGGGGGTTGTCTGGTATCTGGCACGGCCTGCAGGCGTGCCGACCTATACGCCGGACACCTCGTCTCCGACTTCAGCCTTGCCAACGACGCAGACAAGCGTTCAGTCGACGACCACCACTACGACCGTCACTCCGGCCGCGCAGACCGGAGCAAAGATAGTACCGGCTCCTAAGAGCTTCGCCGTGAACGGCAATGATGCGACTGCGGACGTGAAGACCATTACGGTCGCAGCCGGAACTCCCGTTACTATCACGTTCGGCGCGGACGCCGGAACTACCTATCACGGCGGTCTCGACTTCCGCAGTTCGATCGTTTCTACCGGCACCATCGCTCCGGGAAGCACAAAGAGCGTATCGTTCACTGCGACTCACTCGTTCTCCTTCACCCCGTACTGGCCGGCGACGAATATCGCGAAGCCGTATACGATTGATGTTGTCGTTAAATAAGAGATAGTAGAAGAACACAAAAGAAACAGGGCCCGCCGAAGGCGGGCCCTGTTTCTTTTGTGTTCTTCGAAACGAGATTACTTCGAGCCGCACATCCGGCACGCCTGCTTGTGGTTGACGAGGAGATAAAGCGCCGAAAGTCCGACGAGAACGTAGACGATCCATTCGACTACCGGTGCTGATCCGAGGATCATGTGTACGACGTTCCAGTCGCCGCCTGCGAAGCCGCCGAGGCCGATGAGTCCCCAGTTGAGGCCGCCGATGATGAGTAATATGAACGAGATCATGTGGAGTGCTTTCATGTAGTGAAGGGCAAGCGATAGTGGTTACTAATAGTGCTGCCGCTCCCATAAGTATCGCTCCTTTGCGTCAAATGAAAAGGAGCGTACGTGCGTAAGTCCGAGCCCTCCGGACCGTCTCAATTGTAGTAGAATTACCATAGTAACTGGTTTGTTTCACTAGCTCACCACCCATCACATGGCCAATACCTCTATTGTTCGTTTTGGCAGCGCATTCCTGCTCATACTACTATTGGCTGCGTCCGCAGGCGTGCCTGCGGCGCATGCCGCTACGCGTACTAACCGTACGAATCCGTACTTCAACTACTGGACAGGTACCTCTGAAGGCGGGGTCAGCAGTACGACGCTTGATCGCGGCACAAGCCGCCGGGGCATGAGTTCGGCGATGATGAAAGCCATAGCCGCGCTCGACAAGGATCCTGTAGAACAGCTGCCGATACCGGTACTGCTCGGCGTCCCGCTCTCAAGCATCTCCCCTAACTTCGGTGATCCGCGTGATGGCGGCGCCCGTACGCACGAAGGTGAGGATATCCTTGCCCCACTCGACGATTACATCGTTTCCCCCACCGATGCAGTGGTCACCTCGACGGGCAATGGAGTAAGCGCCGGCAATTATGTCTATACGGCGAACCCGGGCGGCGAGACCTATGCTTACATGCATCTCGATAAGTTCGCGAAGAATCTGAAAGTCGGTACGGTCCTTACGGAAGGCGATCTCATCGGCTATGTCGGCAACACGGGCGACGCTGCTGGAGGTCCGACGCATCTCCACTTCGAGATTCGCGACGGTAAAACAGCCACCGACCCGTTCCCGCGCCTTGCGCGCGAGTTCACGCTCAGCGAGCGTATCGATGCGGTGACAACAGCGCTGAAGGGTGCAGATGACGAAGATGCCGACGCGCAGACGCTCGTTGCAAATTACCGTCCTACCTTCCTCGCTGCGCGCGCCGCAGGTACCAAGCTCCCGTCATCCATAGAGGACGCGCTCGGCAAGCCCGCGGTGATCACGTCCGGAAGTTTCGCGCGCGACCTCACCATAGGCTCGCGCGGCGATGACGTTGCTGCGCTCCAGCAGATACTTATCGCAAGCGCGAGCGGGCCGCAGGCAAGCGCGCTCGCTACCGCCGGCGCCACCGGGTACTTCGGTGCGCTCACGCAGGCGGCGCTCGCCGAATATCAGGCCGCCCATGGCATCAGTCCGGCAGCCGGCTACTTCGGCCCGCTTACGCGTGCACGGATAGTCGCATAGCGCGACGCCTCGGCTGAATCGTGCCAGCTACCGTATCTTAAGGCACGGCTAGCTAGAAGGAGTATGATAGGGAAGTGTTTTCTACTCTGCGCACATTCGCTCACGGTCACGTCCGCCTGCTCGCCGTTCTGGCATGTATCGGCATACTCGCCGTCGCATTCTTCTTCTATGTCGCGCTCTTCGTCCATACCGGGACGCCGGCCCCGATCTCGCTAGATGGAGAACTCGTAGCGGGTACGCCCGGCTTCGTGAAGACCTTCTCGAACGTGACCAATAGCCCTATCGAGCAGGGAAGCCCGGTAAGCATACTTAATAACGGCGCGGCCTTCGTTCCGGACTTGATCACGGAGATACAGCACGCATCAAGCACCATCGATTTCAGTACCTATATATGGGAGGACGGCACCTTCAGCGTACGCGTGCTTGAGGCGCTTACGGCTGCGGCGCGGCGCGGCGTCGTCGTCCGACTCCTCTTGGATGGCATCTCAGGCAGTCCTCCGGAGAAAGAGCGCGCAGAGCTCGTGACCGCCGGCGGGCATGCCGCAGTCTTCCACTCCGTCTTTGATGATCCGTTCTCAGCCGATAATCGCAATCATCGCCGGGCCATCGTCATAGATAATCGCGTCGGCTATATCGGCGGCATAGCTATTGCTGACTCGTGGCTCGGGAACGGCAAGAAGAAGGACGAATGGCGCGATACAATGTTCAAGCTCACCGGCACGATGGCGCAGAGCCTCGACCGCTCCTTCGTCGACCAATGGCTCGACACGACGGGAGAGATCATCACGGCCCCTCAACCGGTCTCGAATGTCGCACCCCCTACCAATACCTTCGTCGAAGTCGTGGGGTCAGCAGGTGATAAGAACCGGCCTATAGCAGCAAGCTTCTTACTCACTGCGTTATCTGCGCAGAAGTCCCTCTACATCACGAATCCGTATGTATTTCCGGATAATGCGCTCCGTGATGTGCTCGAAGAGAAGGCGAAGAGCGGGGTAGACGTGCGCATCCTCGTTCCGGGCCCTAACACTGACGGACCGGTCGTCCGCTGGGCCTCGCAATATTATTATCAGGATCTCCTCGACGCTGGCGTACGGATATACGAGTATCAGCCCACGCTCATGCATGAGAAGGCCATGGTTGCCGACGGCGTCTGGTCCCTTATAGGTTCCGCGAATATCGATAACCGTTCGGCAGAGCTGAACGACGAGAACGTGATGGGCATACAAGATCCGTCGCTCGCGCATGCGCTTGTCGATACGTTCAATAGCGATCTCAAGAACTCAGCAGAGATAGGCGCGGACGCATGGCGCCACCGGAGCATCCTTCACAGAGTCCTCTCCTGGGTCATGAGCATCCCGTTCAAGCAGTACTAAGATCGAGAAGAGGGCTACGGAGCCCGCGGCGAGAGCCGTCGCTTCGCGATGCGCCATTCGCGCGCGATAGAGTAGACCACGACGAGATCAAAGAGCGTGATACCGATAACGAAGATCGAATGCGCGATCGCTATCTGATAGGCCTGATAGACGATGAAGGCACCGAGCACGATAAGCGAGACCGGATACGCCCAAAGCTTGCTCCTAAGGAGTCCCCAGACCAGCAAGCATTTGATGAGCCCGCGTGCGAGCAGATAGAGCGCCACGAACAGAGCTGCGCCGCTCCCGAAGCGGGTAAGCTCGCCGAGAATACGGATGATAAGCGGATTATCCGCATATCCGAGCAGCCACGTGCCGGTGCCTTGCACGACACGGATGATGAGATCTTCCGGAATGGCGAGCAATACCAGGCCCGTGACGACTTCGGCAAGCGATATGACGCCTTTGATGATGACGCTCCATTTGAAGAGCACATAGAGCGATCGCTCGTTCTCCCTGTGTTCCATCTTCACCGATTCATGCGCATCCATATATAGGTACTGTAGCAGACCTAAGTCGATCTGAATCACTTCGGACACGTGGTAAAATAACGCTTCTATGATTCTGCAAGAGAAGAAGCCGATCCGCGCTTGGCCCGTAATCAGGGCCTACCTTAAGGCGATACGCAAATACCCAGCCCTTCTCGTAGGGGTATTCGTCTCAAGCATGATTCTGGAGGGCGCATCGATCATCGCACCGCTGTATCTGCGGGATCTTATCGATACTCTTTCTATCGGAGCGCGGACTCCGGGAGTCGTCTCGGTTCTGCTCGCTATCTTAGTGGTCTTTGCCGTGGTCATCCTTATACGTTGGATTGCTGGCCTCGCTCAAGCATTCGCCATCAACTATATAGAGCTCTGGATCATGGCCGATCTTTCAAACGACGCTTTCGTGAATCTCCTCGGCCATAGCCACGACTTCTTCATATCGAATTTCGCTGGCTCCCTTACACGGAAAGTAAGTCGTTATTCGCGTTCTTTCGAGCAGATATTCGATACATTCTTCTATAGCTTTTTCTCTACCGCAGTATTCGCTATAGGGACCATAATCGTTCTCTTTCAAAGGAATACCATTCTAGGGGCGGCACTCCTCGTGTGGACTCTTTTCTTTCTCGCACTCCAAATCATCCTTACGCGCTGGAGGCAACCACTCAGAATCGCCCGCGCACTTGAAGATACGCGCATGACCGGCGTGCTTTCGGATGCGGTTTCCAACCAGTCGACGATAAGCCAGTTCGGCGCAAGCAGGCACGAACATGACATATTTGCAGGCGCCGTCGAGAAATGGCGCGCAGCGAATCTCCGCTCATGGAACGCGGATGCCTGGACACAAGGGATCCAGGGCTTCCTTACCGTCGTGGTACAGGCGGGGCTTCTGTACGGCGCCATCATACTGTGGCAGCGCGGTGTCGTTACGGTCGGCGATTTCGTCCTGATACAGATCTACATCCTGGCTCTCATAAACCATATATGGAACGTAGGGGGCAACTTGCGCCGTATCTATGATGCCTTTGCTGACGCCTATGAGATGGTCGATATCATGGACCGTCCGCATGGCGTACGGGATATCCCTGCAGCGAGACAGCTTCGCGTCGATTCTCGAGACATCGTCATGCGCGATGTAGCATTCGGATTCAGTGATTCCCGCCCGATACTTTCACATTTCTCGCTTTCCATACGTGCGGGAGAAAAGGTCGCGCTCGTGGGACCCTCAGGCGCCGGAAAGTCGACCATCACCAAGCTTCTCTTGCGTCTCTACGACACGACGAGCGGCACAATAGAGATCGATGGTCAGGATATCGCGAAAGTCACGCAGGAGAGCTTGCGTCGCGCCATCGCCTTCGTGCCGCAGGAGCCCATCCTCTTCCACCGGTCGCTCATGGATAATATCCGGTATGGCAGGCAAGGCGCTACCGACGAAGAAGTCATGGAAGCTGCGAAGAAGGCGCATTGCCATGATTTCATCGCAGGGCTTCCGGAAGGCTATGAGACGCATGTGGGCGAGCGCGGCGTGAAGCTCTCGGGCGGCGAGCGTCAGCGAGTCGCCATCGCGCGCGCCATTCTTAAGGATGCGCCTATACTCATCCTCGACGAGGCGACCTCGAGCCTCGACTCGGAGTCTGAGTCGCTCATACAGGATGCGCTCAAGGTGCTCATGGAAGGGAAGACCGTCATCGTCATCGCGCACAGGCTTTCGACCATCATGACCATGGACCGCATCGTCGTCATCGAGGACGGGAAGATCGCTGCCGAGGGCACGCACGCCGAGCTTCTCGACCAGAAGGGTGGTCTCTACCATAAGCTCTGGAGTATCCAGGCGGGCAGCTTCGTTGCGGATGGAACCGTCTAGCGAACAGATTCAGGTAGAGAGAATCACCTCGGCGCAGCCGGGCAGGAAATTCTTGCTATTCGGCGCGGTCCACGGGAACGAGCCATGCGGACCGCTCGCCATAGAGAGGGTCTTGGAACGTATACGTTCAGGAGAGGTCGCGCTTTTGGGCGGCGAACTCATTGCGGTTCCGGTCGCCAATCCCGGAGCATATGCTGAAGATGCGCGCTTTCTCGAGGACAACCTCAATCGCGTCTTCAGAAAGACCGAACTCCCGGAAACGTACGAAGCACGGCTCGCGAACGTGCTCGCGCCGTTCATAGAAGAGACTGATATCTTCCTCGACATCCACTCGACGAGCGCGCCTGGGCCCACATGCGTATTCATAGATTATCCGACGCCCGAGAATATCGCCTTTGCGGGTGCGCTCGGCATGGACTACGCGATAACCGGCTGGTCCACAGTCTATGCGAACAATCCTGCCGGTCTCGACTCCTATGACACGACCCGGTATACGTATGAGCAGGGGAAGACGGGCGTGATCATCGAATGCGGACAGCATGCAGAGCCTACGGCAGCCGCGATTGCTGAGCGCTCCATACTCCGGGCACTCGCTCACTTCGGCATGATAGATCCCCTCGGAACGGACACACCGCGCACGAAGACGCGCACGGTCCGGATGCATACCCTGCAGTACAAGCACGCTCCAGGCGACGTCTTCAGTAGTCGCTTCGAACACCTCGAACCTCTGGTCGAGGGGGCCGTAATTGCAACTCGCGAAAGCGGGGAGCCGCTCGTCGCGCCTCGGGATGCGGTGATGGTAATGCCTAAACACACGGCGCAGCCGGGCGGCGAGTGGTTCTATCTGGGAACAGAGGAGGATCCGATATAACTGCTATCAGGGGCTAGATAAGGTGCTATGATTTCCACATCTCCATGACCCATTGGTTTCAGGCACATAAGCGAAAGATTCAAGAGATAGGCGCAGGACTATTTATCTGGGAAAGCTGGAATTTCCTGTACGACTGGCTCTTCTATCCCTTTGCGATCGCGTATTGGGGCGTCGTCGCAGGCGGCATACTCGTCACCGTCATCTCCGTCATCGTAAACGGCTTCGTATTCTGGCTCTATGAGTACATGCGCGTCGACTGGCTCGGCGCGCACGCGCTGCGCGAGCTCGAAGATAAGGAGAATAAGAGCAATATCGAGAAGCTTGCCACGTGGCTCGGAAAGCAAAAGACGACGCTGCGCGAGAAGATACTCAGCCCTATAGTCTTCATCGGTCTTACCTTGCCGATCGATCCACTCATCGTGGCCATACATTACCGCAAGAATCATTTCCGCGGCTTAGGCACCCGCGACTGGCTGCTCCTCATAGGCGCGACGCTTGCCGCTAATGCCTGGTGGCTCCTCAAGATCGGCCTCATCGTCGAGGCTGCTAAATTCCTCTGGTTACATTTCCTCTTGCTTATCTGATATGAGCGAGCCATCACCTGACGAACTCACCGTTGACAGGATTGCTTCCGACCGGAGCCTCTTCAACTCATTCGTGTATACGCCGTGGGAGGAGGCTATAGAGGAATGTAAACGCCGTGAGAATGACCCCGTGCTCGCCGCGTATGTGGAGCGCACGGTCCGTGCGGGCATACCTCCCATCATGAACGGGAAGAAAAGTATGGTGCTCTTCCGCCATGTGCTGACGCCCAATTACGAGGTGCACCGGTTTCTCGTAGCGGCCGATGCCTTTCCGGAATTCCAACCGCTCGTTCTCGAATACACGAAAGATAAATATACCAATCGCAACGACTGGAAATTCTCGCTAGGGAAGATGAGCTTCCATAAAGGACATACGAGAACGAACGAGACCATCGTGGAGAATAAGACCATCATCGATATGAACGATAGCAACTTCAAGCCTATCGATTCTATCCGCACGCATTGGGGGCAGAACCTGGTCGAGTTCCACCATGAGCTGTTCGATACAGCCTACCCGAATTTCAAGAATCTCCGCTTCGACCTTTCCGACTGGATACACGAGGCAGGACCCTCGCCCAAGGAGTATTATAAGAGCTTCATCGCGCTCTTCCTGCGGAACGGAATACTCTTCGAGAATTTTCTCGTCGACAGCAAGGAATACAACTTTACGAAGGAGATCATCCTGCCGGCCTTCCTCGAGCTGTATGCGGAGAGCGGTCATAAGCCGCTCATCGTCGCGCTCGAGCCGACCGACATAGAAGGCGATCGCTTCTGGCATTCGCATCCGTTCGTGCGCAAGGATGCTGTCGATGCGAAGGAGCGCGGGACACCGAGCGCCTGATATACCCAGCTGCGAAGCGATATATCGGGTTCAGAGGCGAGCTCTGGGGGTATACTTAGCTCATTCATGCGTAGTCCACGGTATTTTCTCGTGCTCAGCATCGCGGCGATACTCGGCATCGTAGGCTATCGCTACGACCAGTATCTCGTCGAGAAGCAGTATACGTTGCGTGTCGACGTCTCCTGTGATTCGGCAGCCGAAAGCTGCTTCGCGGCTGACTGCACGCCTGACAGCGGTCCGGATTGCGATCCGACGCCATATAAGAAAGTAGAGATACGCGCAGCGGACGCGCCTGCGTGCCTCGAAGAGCATTCCTGCGAGCACTTTTCCTGTGCAGGTATCGCGTCATGCACCCTATCACTCTGCAGCGGAGACGTGCTTGAGGACGGCGAGAAATGTGCAACTCCTGACACAGATAGCGACAGTGCTGCGGATACTCCTCCAGACCAGGTCTCTGCGCCTGCATCCGAGATGGAAAGGTCTTCAGCGATACCCACAGCGAGCACGTCCGCTCCCCGATAGCCTATGCACTTAGAATCCCTCATACACGTCCAATACTGTTACGACTATCTGATAGAGCAGATACCGGTGGGCTTGCTCGTCTATTCCCATATCCCGACCGCTATCGCAGCGCTTCTCTTCGGCGGCTACGTGCTCTGGAAGACGCGTAATCTTCCGAGCACCATGCTTTTCATAGTTTGCGTCGCCTTTGCCGCGTGGTGCTTCGGAGACCTCGGATCCTGGTTCTCCTTCCTGGGATCGGCACAGACGATGTTCCTGTGGGCGCCGCTCGATTTGTTTGCCGTCATCTTCTTCTATTTCGCATACTACTTCCTCTATACTTTCGTCACTAAACACGACATCCCGCTCTGGCAGAAGATACTCAGTATCGTTCTCATACTGCCCACGGCTATCGCGACCTTGCTCGGAACGAATCTCACGGCATATGACGCTAATACCTGCGAAGCCGTAGAGAACGCACGCATAACGGCGTACCCGTATTTCGTGGAAGCGATCGTACTCCTTGGATCGTTGGTCTTCTCGATCCGGCACTACCTACGGACTACGGATATGCAGCTCAGGAGAGAAGGACTGCTTGCCGGTATCGGCGTCATCACCTTCCTGGGCTTCTTCCTCACGTCCACGCTTGCCGTCAAGCTCCTCGTCAACTACAGTGTCGGCGATTACGCCTATAACTATGAGATATACGGATTGTTCGGGATGCCAATCCTTCTCATGTACCTCGGCTATCTCATCGTCCGCTATCATGCCTTCGACCTGCGCATCTTCGGTACGCAGGCGCTCGTGCTCGCGCTCATCGCGCTCATCGGAGCTGAATTCGCATTCGTGACTTCTGTAACCAATAGAATTCTTGTCGGCATCACGCTCGTCCTGACCGGCTTCATCGGCCTCATCCTTATCAGGAGTGTGCGCCGGGAGATAGAGCAGCGTCAGCGCATCGAGCTGCTCGCAAAGGACCTCGGGGTATCAAACAAGCAGCAGGAGACGCTCATCCGCTTCATCAGCCATCAGTTGAAAGGTTTCATCGCAAAATCCCGGAACATCTTCTCCATGATCCAGGAGGGTGACTACGGCACACCGCCGGAGACCATGAAAGCCGTCATCGCCGAAGGCTTCAACTCCTCGACTAAGGGCGCGCAGACCATCCAGGAGATACTGAATGCGTCCAACATAAAGAGCGGTAAGGTCACCTATATGAACCAAGCCTGTGATTTCAAGGCGCTCCTCGAAGGCGTGGTCGCGGGACTCAAGCCCGCAGCTGACGCCAAGGGAGTTACCCTTACGCTTGTCATGCCGAGCGAGCCGGTGCCGTGTATGGGCGACAAGATGCAGATGGAGAATGCGCTTAGGAATCTCATCGATAACTCGATCAAGTACACGCCGACCGGGAGTATCACCGTCACCCTCACGCAAGGAGAAGGGAAACTGCGATTGGTCCTACAGGATACGGGCGTGGGCATTACGCCCGAGGATATGCAGCATCTCTTCACCGAGGGTGGTCATGGTGCCGAGAGTCAGAAGGTGAACATCGACTCCACCGGCTTCGGGCTCTACATCGTGAAGAACATCATCGAGGCACATAAAGGGAAGGTGTGGGCGCAGAGTGAGGGCGCGGGCAAAGGCTCAACTTTCACCGTCGAGCTCCCAATCTCCTGACCAGAGGCGTTTACGAGATTTCCTCGCATGCGGCTCCGGCGTTGAATATACGGGCTTCGCGTAGTAAGGTGTTCCTATCGCTGACGTGCGCAGGCTTTCGTCAGCTGGATTCTCTCATTTGCTGGCGTAGCTCAGGTAGTTAGAGCATAGGACTCATAAACCTAAGGTCGGAAGTGCAAGTCTTCCCGCCAGCACAAAGTGGTTATCGCGAGCTTGGTGCTGGCGGAGAACCCTGCCTGCGCAGGGTTCGTGAAGACTTGCAAGGCGGAGTCATGTCGCGAAGCGACGGCGAGCCCGGGTCGGGACTGCGAGGACGAATGCGAATGCTTGGAGCATTCGGCCCGCAGATCGTGACCAAGTCTTCCCGCCAGCACCAACTTGTATTCCCGAACGGAAAACGTTATATTCCATAGGTTAACCATGCGGCTGTAGCTCAGCTGGTTAGAGCGATCGCCTGTCACGCGATAGGTCGCCGGTTCGAGTCCGGTCAGCCGCGCCAACAACAAAGCCGCCCATATGGGCGGCTTTGTGCGTGCGAGGGGTGAATACGTCTGTAAAGACTTTAGTACAGCGGAGCTACTACTATTGATGTGGCGGTGTGTGCGCTTGAGCCGCTGTCATCCGTCACCGTAAATGCTGGAGCGTAAGTGCCTGCGCGTCCATATGAATGGGTAAATGTTCCGCTTGTGCTTATGGTGGTTGGCTGAGGAGCCATGATATTGGCGCCGCTCGTCGCATATTGCTCATTGCCCCAGAGTACTGAGTAATGCAGGTTGCCTGAACCGCTATCTGTAAGAACGCGTACCGTCCAGGTTCCTTGCTGTCCAAGGGCTAGCGTTGTGGGTGCGTCTAAGCCGCTAATCGAGAGAGTTTGCTGGCTACCTGTTCCCACCTGTATCACTACCGTACCGATAGGCATGGTCGCGATCATGCAGCGAGGCTCGCTCCACATACAACCGATATAGCGTTCGAGAGTAGCGGTGTACGTACCACTCGAAGTGTAGGTGTGTGTCGAATGAACTCGCGGGCAGCCCGCAGGATTATTAAGGGTGCCCATGCACACATTTACCGCGTCCAGAGCGCCGCTGTTTGAACCGTCTCCGTACTCAATGACATATTGATTGCCACCAGTAAGGCCGGACCCAGAAAAGTCTACCGAAAGAGGTGCAGAGCCTGAAGTAGGAGTAGCGGAGAGGGGAGTGTCTGTGGGGAAGGAGTTTGGACTACAGTGTCGTTGTATGAAGGCCCGGGTAAGGGGGCCCACATATCCTGTTGCAGGAACGCCGTTGGCTGACTGGAAGGCTATTACTGCCTTACGGGTTATCGGTCCGAAGTGACCAGTACCCATATTCACTGAATCAAAGAACCCTTGTGTCACAAGGTATTGCTGTAAAGAGGTAACCTCGCCTGTTGTAGTCGTGTCGTCCGCGCCATATCGCATATTTACTACAGGAGAAAAGCAAGCCGGGCCTGCTCCTGTACCGTCAGTTTGGGCAGAAGCGACCGAAACGCTAGAAAAGAGCATGGTAATTACAAGCAATGCGCCGGGGAGTATTTGGTATGGTTTCATTACTATAGTATGACGTGTTGTTGAGCTAACTCTTACCCGCCGTTGCGTGACTGGAGGATCATAGAAAACCAAGAGAGATATCAACACAGCTACGTCTAAGTACGTACAGTGGTTCCAACAGCGTCCACGAGGTCGCGCGAACAATAAAGCCATCCTCTGGGCGGCTGTGTGTTTCGGTAAACGGAACTGCTATGCTTAGGCCATCCACCAAGATTTATGGAGGCTACCCAGACAATAGAGAGCATCCTCGCTTATTGCGCTAAAGAAGGCCTGGATATAGACGCTTCCACGCTTGCTCCTCTGGATAGCGCGGGGTTCATGAGCCGAGTACTAACTGCGCGCTCCGACAAAGGCGAAGTCGTCATAACTATCGTCGCGCAGCCGGTGCCGGAACAGCTCTATCAGGGTGGTGGTGAGAAGATTCTAAAAGTAGGGAGGTTATTAGCGGGCGTGCCTCAGATTCCCCACATATACCTTACCGGCCCGTTGCCCAATAAGGGGTACTTCATAGTCCAAGAACGCAAACCAGGCACGCCGCTTGGCAGACGCGTGTATTCAGGAGGAACATTTGTTGATGAGTTCTTAGTCGAAGATCCGCAGAGACTCGTGGAAGAACTTGAAGAAGTAATACTCCAGATACACGAGCATCGATTCACGAGCTTCGGCTACATAGACCTGCAAGCGAGCGCGATACAGGGATCGCACGCCTCATGGCCTGAATTCTTACTGGATAATTTCAAGAGAAATATATCTATGCTTGAAGCTGCAGAAGCTTCTCATGGAGTCTCGTACTTTAGTGCGGTCTCTGCGGATGAGTTCAGAAGAAAGATTGAAGATCTGCTCTCCCTAAACAGGGAATGCTTCGAGATCGAGAGCGCCAGTCTCATCCATGGCGACGTGCTCAACTACAGCAACGTGTTGGTAGAGGACGGGAAGGTCACCGGAGTCGTGGATCTCGAATGGGCGCTCTTAGGACATCCCGCATGGGAATTCGTATTCAGAAAACAACCTCCGATTGGCCGCTATGTGCCCTTGGCTAAGCAGAAAGGGCTCATTCCGCCAGATATAGACTTCAAGCGTTCAGTCGCACTCCACAACATATTCTGGTGCGCATGGGGTGCTTCAGTCCACGCGACGAATCCAGAGTTCGGCTCAGCGCTTTTTAAATCCTTCATAACTAGCTTACAATCAGAGGTATGACCGAACGTCTCCGATCTGAGGCTACTGCACAAGATCAGCCACCATCTGAGGAGGCTGCATTCGAAGCGTTCTTCACGCGCCATGGCGCTGCCCTATATCTAGAGAATGGACGTATCCTTCGCTCGGATAGCCCTGAAGCCACGCCGAACTTCAAGGGGTTGCTGCGTCCAGATCTCGACCCTCAGAAGATCGAGGCTGTCCATAAGGCAGCTGAGAAGCTTCTAGGATCGCTTAACCCCGATACCGATGAGCTCTTCATCGTGTCTAGCGACATCCCTCGAGCTATTGAGACCGCAGACATCTATCGGCAGATAGCTCACACGCTAGGCTTTACTGTCATACGACACGAAGACAGACAGGTTCGTGACGACTTCGCCCGGGATAGCGCCGAAAGCGAGATACGGACCCTCCCGAGCCTCGGTCTCAGGGTGGAGAACCTTCTGAATCTCGCCCTATTTAGCCCGGAGACAACAGAGGAGGACATCAACTGGAGCGGAGTGAGCTCGGAAGCAAGAGAGAAGTGGAGGAAGGCGCGTGCCCTCATCGACCAGGATAGCAGGGCTAACTGGGGAGAGAATTTCGTGGCCCATGCAGACGAGATCGGAAAGCTGTACCCCGATATAGCGAGAGCCAAGGCGGCATACGTACAGGGCTTCCAGAATCTCTTGAGGCTCGCCAAGTTTGCGAAGAGGAAGAGCGAGACATTGGCACCAGGGAGGAAGATCAAGGTGCTCGCATTCGGTCATGAGAACTACATACGCCCGTTTCTCAGTGAGAACTTCGGCGACGCAGGTTTTGACAACGTTGAGACCATAAAGGTAGAGGTGGGCGAGCCTGTCACTATTGAACGCAGGGGCGTGCGTAAATCGCTCGAGGACTGATTGCGGCAAGTAGCCTCCTTGGTACTATTACCTGATGAGCACGTACCATATCGAGGGAGTTGCTGGTACCGGGAAAAGTACTGTTTCTGAAGACCTAAGGAAAAGGGGATACCGCGTCGTCGATGCTGATGTGCTGTGCTATTACGGCGATCCGAAGACGGGCGAGCCTGCGGAGAAGTCTCCATTGAACTGGATCTGGCCCAAATCAGAGATCCTTGCGCACATAACAGATGCAAACGGTGAACCGCTCTTTATCTGTGGCCGAGCCATGAATCAGGACGACTTCGAGCCTTACTTCAAGAAGACCTTCCTACTGAAGATAGATGACGAGACTCTGAAATATCGGCTCGCTACCAGAACCAATAACGACTATGGCAAACATCCGGACGATCTGGCCCTTCAGTTGAAATGGAATGCCGAAGAACTCGAGGCTGCTCGACACAAAGGGGCAATAGTCATCGACGCGACGCTCCCGCCTGATGAGGTCGTTACTGAAATACTGCGGCATGTTCAGGAAGGATAGACGTTCAACCCATCTCCGCTCGCAAGGCCGCCCTCTGGGCGGCCTTGCGTTTCAGCCTGCAGGACTTCAAGACCGGGGGGTATACTTAAGCTATGAGTGAGAAGATCGAATCAGCAGGACCCAAGGCTACAAATGTTTCGGAATCTGTGCCTCCGGTTGAAACGCCTGAGGGTGAGCGGAAGCCCGAGCTGATAATCGATTTCATACGACATGGCACGACCGCGTACGGACCCGCTCTTGAGCAGAAACTCCGGGATATCGGACAAGATCCGGAGATATTCACGCTTATGCCGGCAGTCGATGGTTCGATCGAAGACGCGCGTGAGCAGCTAGAAGGCAGGGTAACCCAGGAAGGAGAGGAGGGACTGCGAGAGTCTATACGTGAGCTATGCAAGCGAATCGACCCGAAGAAGGAGATAGTCGCGATAGCGCACGGTACCCGGACACGGCATGAACAGTCGACCGATATCATCGCTGACGAACTGCGCAAGAACGGTATCGACGTAGTGAGGGTGAAGCCCCATAAGAACCTGGTGGATGTTCAAGGAGGCGGCTGGTACAGCTTCGTGGACTACATCATGAATCACCAGGGCAAGACCGAGGCAGATCTCGAAGCATTCTGGTGGGAGATGTATCAGGATGAAGAGACACGTTCAGCCATGAATGCAGCCGGTTACGAGAACCTCGCCGATGTTGCTAAGCGTACCGAATATTTCGTCGAGATACTGAGGCGTTTCGTGAGGAGACATGCTCTTGGCAAGACGCTGCGCGTCATTGCTGTAACGAGCGACGTGAATATCGAGCAGATCCAGCAGGCCGGGATTCCTATGGAAGAACGTAATCAGATCTGGCCTGCCAATGCAGAGATATATGAGGTGGGATTCGAGGCTTTGGATACTGCTACGCAACCATGAATGAGGGAAAGATAATCGCAATAACCGGAGGTCCGCGCAGCGGCAAGAGCACGCTCGTGAAGCTCCTGTCACAGCGGCTTGGCGCAACGCCCTTTCTCGAAGGAGAGGAGAAGGATTTTCCCACGAGAATCATCGACGACATCGCGCAGGGAGATAATCAGCTCGAACTTGTGCTGTATTTCAGGAACCTGCTCATCAAGCAGTATGCCGAGGCTCTCAGGATAAAGCAGGAAGGAAAGATAGCTGTCCTTGATTGTTTCTGGCTCACGAATCAGGTGTATATCGACGCCTGGGTGCCGGATGAGTTTCAAAGGAGTCTTCTGACGGAGCTTACTAATCTAGATATGCAGACATATCCGTGGCCGGACGCCGTCCTGGTACTCACTCAGTCAGACGAGGGTATCAGAGAATTCATACAGCTTGGCGGAAGGGAATTCGAGAATAATGCTGAATACTTCGAGCGGCAGCTAGCTATCCATAGGCAGCATGATCGTTTCTTCAAGGAGATGGAACAGCGACATCCCAACGTCGTCTTCTTTGACCGTACAGGACTCGACTTCATGGGAAAAGAAGAAGACCTTGAACGAGTTCTGAGAATCTTGCCTCTCTAAAGATTCGTATCACCACCTTTAGCACTGCCAGTATTTATAAAGTCAGACGGACCTTCATTCTCCATCGTTATCAACACGAACGTATGAGAATACGGAACGGTGCCGTATGATTTGCGTATGGCTTTAGACCTCTCCGCTATCCGGACCTTCCTGCGCATAAACGGCATCACGGATACGAGCTCGGAAAGGGAGGTCCGGGACATGCTCCTGAAAGCGCATTACTCGGAGGCGGAGATTAGCGCGTATTTGTCTTCGCAGAATGCTGTACGCCCTGCTCCCGTTTCTGCCGTCGCTCCGGCAGAAACGTATGTGGCGCCCGCACCCGCTCCCGTAGTAAATCGTAGTCCCGTTGATATACCATCCCCTATCGTACGCAGCACTATGACTGCACCTCCAGCTCCGGCCGCGAGTGTAGATGTACGTAAGGGCAGATTCCAGGGAAGAGTGAACAGGAAGAATTATTTGTTCGGGAGTCTTGTCTTGCTGCTGACCTCTAGTTTGATGCTGCTATTTCCTCGACTGTTTGCGCACAATATCTATGTGGTATTTTTCGTTACCATCGTGCTAGTCGGCATAGTGGTCATCTTAGGGATATCACTCACCGTACGTCGCCTTCACGACATCGGCCATTCGTGGCTCCTGCTCCTCCTGAATCTCATCCCGTACGTGAATATCGGACTCTTCATCTATCTCCTGGTGCGCAAAGGGTCTATAGGACCCAACGCGTATGGAGACCTCGTATCTCCCCAGCCATTCTGGAAGACCTTCTTCGCAGTTGCGTAGCGTATGACGGAAGAACAGCTCACTTCTCCTCTCATTGCGGCAGCGTTCCTGACATTATTCGCGACATTCTTCCTGGCATCCGTAGTAGGAATGGAACCGATACGCGCAGGCAGTAATCTCTACATGACGATTGTCATTCCGATCACTCTATTCATATCAGCATTCTACTTCGCGTATACGCTGTACACGAAAGGACATAGGGTATACATGGCAGGAGCACTCATCATATCTCTGTTGCTCGGCGGCTTCTTCCTGTACTCGTATTTCTAAAGATTCTTAGCCTGGGTGACGTATGACTATCGTCAGCGAAGTCGGTGTAGACCTTAAAGAACGTCTGCGGACAAAGGGCTACTACGGTTAGTAAGAATTGATTTCTACACGGATGAGCATATAGTCAACATGGATGTGGCCACTAGAGAAAGGAGGCGACCATGTACATCCCCATCAGCCTCCTCAGGAGGCACGTTCGAGAGAGCAATCTCATCGAGAATATCCGTTATCGTTCCGGCGTCCGGTTGGTCGCAAGCCATCTGAACGCTGCTGTACAGGTCGTGCGACGCACCGCTCGCGGTGAGCTTCTGGATCCTTTGCACATCCATTCGCTGCTGTGCCGCGGCACCAGCATGGAAGGTTTCGGCGGAAAGAAACGTACCTGTAATGTATGCGTTGGCAAGTACGATATGCCGAGGTGGAGGGAAGTCACGCGACTTCTTAACTTGTGGCGCGGTACCGTCCAGTATTACGACAAGCGTATGAAGGATGCCCCGAAAAAGGAACGGGAACGTATTGCTCGAATCCTCCACGAACTATTCCTCTGCGTACATCCGTTCGAAGACGGGAACGGTAGGACCTCACGACTCATTCTGAATATGCTGCGGCTTCGCTGGGGACTTGAGTGGCTGGTCGTTGAGAATCGCCGGAAAGGATTCTATTACCGGCAGATACGGCATACGCAGGACACGATCTTCAGGCCGTGCTACCCGAATGTCTTCCCGGAAGATGAGCGGCGGCGCTTGCGACGCCGTCTCGAAGCGGAACGAGCCTGGATAGACGCTTACGAGGATTTGCCGACCGGTAGGGTCTCGATGCGAAATTCGATCCGCCCTCGTCGGTAAGGGCGCAATGACGTGAATCAGACCCGTGCTCGAACACAGGCACACCGGCCACTCCCCACAGGGTGGCCGGTTCACGTATCTCTTGGTAGGTGTGCTAGCATTTCGACATGATCCATCGCCGGAGGTTCGGAGCGCACCATAAGAAACCGAGTGCTGCAGGAACGCATTCCTCTATATATCTTGTGTGCGCGATGATGCTCTTCTGGACGCTTTCGGAAGGGATGGTGTCTTTCATTGTGCCGCTCAAGATACAGAATGCCGGCTTCACCGATACGATGCTCGGCGTCATCATCGGCACATCCTCTATCGCGGGCGCGCTATTCGATCTCGTCGCGTGCCGCCTCTTCAGGAATATCTTCTACAAGCGCATATTCGGGTTCATGTTCATCCTGTGCCTATCATTCCCACTTATCTTGATGCATGCAGGAACGCTTCTTGCCTTCGTCATAGGAATGGGCGTATGGGGGGTCTACTACGATCTGCGTAATATCGGGAACTTCGACTACATCGCTCGCACCACGGTGCGAAGTGACAGCACGCGTGCCTTCGGCCTCATCCAGGTATTCCAGTCAGTGGGCTGGATACTCGGACCGATCATCGTCGGCTTTCTTGCAGGAGAGGCGGTGGGTTGGAAGCCGTTCGCGGCGATCTATGTATTTCTGGGCCTCGCCTTCTCCTTCTTTATTGCTCTCTGCGTCGCGGCAGGGAATAAGCGGGCGCTCGAGAATAGTCATAAGGAAAAGGAGTGCCGGCGCGGAACTTGGTCGGAGGCCAGGATGCTCGGGTCCGTCGGACGCGTCCTGTTCCCGACGCTGCTCGCCGTATTCTTCATCAACTTCGTCGACTCATTCTTCTGGAGTATCGGCCCTTTGTTCGCCGAAGCGCTTAAGCTCGGCTTCCTCGCGGGACTTCTCATGACCGCATGGTCCTTGCCGTCGATGCTGCTCGGCTGGCACGCGGGAAGGATCGCTGCCAGGTACTCGAAGGAGCGCACGGCTTACGGCGCGCAATTCGCGAGCGCGCTCTGCCTCATACCTATCTTCTTTGTGTCCTCAGGAGTGGCTGTTGTCGCCATGGTCTTCGTCGCAGCTTCCTTCGCAGCCATCGCCATCCCTGCCTTCCAGAGCATGTTCACGGACTATATAGAGGTTCGTGGCGACCTGGAGAAAGAGATAGAAAGCCTCGAGGATCTCTACACGAATCTCGGCTACGTATTCGGACCTATCCTCGCAGGTTTCTCCTCTGATCTTCTGGGCTTCAATACGACGTTCGGCATTCTCGGCGCGGTAGTCGCGCTCATCGGATTCGCGCTCATCATCGTCGACCGCAGAGACACGGTGCCCTTCGTGCAGAAGGCCCCGCCCCTCATCTGCGATATCTAAGTAGCTGTTTTTGAGCTTGCGTTCCTGGGATAAGAAATCGGGTATACTGTCCGCATATGCAGAATGACTTCCGGCTCATCAACTCCTTCATCTTCTACGTTGCTGTCCTTTTCTTCCTAGGAATCGGTGCAGCCACCCTTCCGCAGCTTCCTTGGTACTACGCGCTTACTCGGCCGGTCTGGACGCCTTCGCATGTAGTCGTCTCGACCATCTGGCTTCTCATCTTCCTTTCGACCGCAGCTTCGCTGTCAAAATATTGGGACACGGTGACGCATGACCGAACCTTCAGGTGGACCGTCCGGATGTATGCAGGCATGGCGCTCCTGGTCCTGCTCTGGAATTATCTCTTCTTCGGCGCGCATATGGTCGCGCTTTCCGTCTGGGCCGCAGCCCTCGTTACTCTCGCTATACTCGCTATCCTTCTGCGGGTACGAACGGCATCAGCCAAGGCTGCACTATACATGGTCCCGTTCCTGGTCTGGGGAATCTTTGCGACCTATATCGTCCACGTCATCGCTCTCTTGAACCCCTAAGTGCCTTTGTTCGCCTTTACATGCGTCGAATACCTTATAGGGTAGGGACATGACTCCCGAGAACCGGAACAGCAATCAAGAGCAGTGGGACGCGGAATATCGCGCTTCGCAGATGCTCTCGCCATCGAATATTCCCCAGGCGGATGTCGTACGCTTTACGCGCTGGCTCAAGAAGGAGGGCAAGCGCGCGGGACGTCCGCTCGAGATCGACGAGATGACCGTACTTGATCTTGGAAGCGGTACGGGGCGCAACAGCTTCTACTATGCCCAGCAAGGAGCAACTGCCATAGGCTACGAGCTTTCCGAGACGGCGCTCGCTATGGCGCAGAAGTTCGCCCGTCATGGCGAGCTCGCCATCGATTACCGGAGACAGGATATCGGCGCGCCGTATCCGCTACCGGACGCATCCGTAGATATCGTGCTTGATATCACGTCTTCCAATTCGCTGAGCGATGCGAAGCGCGAGGTATATCTCTCGGAAATTTCCCGAGTACTTAAGCCGGGCGGTCATATGCTCGTGCGGGCGCTTGCCAAGGAGGGGGACGCCAACGCGAAGACGCTCATCGCGCGCGCTCCTGGCGCTGATCCTGATACCTATGTGCACCCGGATCTGGGCATCATCGAGAAAGTCTTCTCTCGCAAGTCCTTCAGGGAGACTTATGGCAGGTTCGAGATCCTCGAACTCGAACGAGTGAGCCATTACAACGCCGTTGCGGGCCGGAAGTATAAGAGAAACTACTGGATCGCGTATATGCGCAAGCCTAGTAAGCCGGTGGATTGAGATTTGTAAGGAAATCAGATAGGATAGCGGGGTGCGATGTAGAGAGGGTTAGTCGATAGAAGATGGCCTCGCCGATGGAAGAACACAATCTCGAAGACTCGAAAGGTTTTTCCATCACGGCTCTCTCGGGCGAAAAGAAATATGCATAAGAATGCAGATTTCTTTTACCCTCGTTCGCCGATGTAGCTCAGGGGTAGAGCAACTCCATGGTAAGGAGTAGGTCGGCAGTTCAATTCTGCCCATCGGCTCAAGCATCGATTCCGATGCGGTCGGGCTTCAAGTGATCCCATCGGTTCCAGGTTTGTGTTCACAAGCCAGAGCGTTAGTTGGGCGCCGCTAGGCGCCCAGAAGCCGAAGTAGCTCAGTTGGTAGAGCATTTCACTCGTAACGAAAAGGTCGCCGGTTCAATCCCGGCCTTCGGCTCAAAGAGTTTGTGCGACATTATTATTCTTGATACATTAGCCTTCTGGCCCGATACGATTTCACCTCTCGGGCCAGGGACGCTCGGCGTGTTAATCCTGAGCCAAGGCCGTGCTCCGCACGCCGAGCGTCCGCTCTCTTGCGCCCACCGAGCATCGGTGGGTTTTTGCTATACTCAACCCTAATGAACGATGAGACGCAGAAACGGCTCGAAGAAATCGAAGCGCTGATGGCTTCGCCGTCTTTCTGGGCCGATAAGGACGAAGCGCAGCGTATCGTACGTGAGTATCAGAGTCTCAAAGACGGCGAAGGCGATCAGGGAGCCGACCCGCAAGATGCAGGACCTGCGACGCTCGCCATCCTCGCTGGCGCCGGAGGCGACGACGCGGAGGATTTCGCCGGCATGCTGCGACGCATGTACGAAGGATATGCAGATAAGAAGGGTTGGCGCGTGCGCGAACTCGATGCCAACGAGAACAATCACGGCGGATATCGCAGTCTTCTGCTTGAGATAGAAGGGAAGAGCGCGTACGGCAGGCTCAAATACGAAGCGGGCGTGCATCGCCTCGTGCGCATCTCGCCGTTCAACTCCAATAACAAACGGCAGACGTCATTCGCGCTCGTGGAAGTGCTTCCGAAAGTCGGCGCTGCCGACGCCATCGATCTGCGGCCGGACGATCTCGATATCCAATTCGCCCGCTCCGGAGGAGCGGGCGGCCAGAACGTGAATAAGCGCGAGACTGCGGTGCGTATCACGCACACGCCGTCCGGGATCTCCGTCCACGTATCGAGCGAACGCAGCCAGCAGGCTAACCGTGAGAAGGCCATGGATCTCATCCGTGCGAAGCTCCTGGTCCGGCAGACACTCGAGCGAGACGCGGAATCTAAAGGCCGCTCTATAGCGCCCACGACCGCCAACGAATGGGGCAGCCAGATGCGCTCATATGTCCTGCATCCCTATAAGATGGTCAAAGACCATGAGACCGGTCACGAGTCTCATAATCCCGACGCCGTGCTGGACGGCGACCTCGATGCTTTCATCGATGCGCACGCGTCTGTGGATAACGAAGCCAAATGAGCGGTCCGTTGCGCGCTTCATGAATAGACGTGCCTTGCGACCGTGGGGTATACTACGTCGGTCATGATCTATTTCGACAAGGTGACGAAGATGTACCGCGACGGCAGTCCCGGACTCGAGGACGTAACCCTCTCCATCAGTCCCAAGGAATTCGTCTCCATCGTCGGCCACTCAGGCGCGGGCAAGACCACGCTCCTTAAGATGCTCCTTGCCGAAGATACGCCCACCGAAGGCAACGTCTATTTCGAAGAGACCGACGTGCATTCGCTTCCGAAGCACGCGCTTCATCATTACCGCCGCAAGATAGGTATGGTCTTCCAGGATTTCCGTCTCATTCCGAATAAGACTGCCTATGAGAACATCGCCTTCGCCATGGAAGCCGCAGGCCGTCCTGACGACGAGATAGCGTCCGACGTGCCGTACATCCTCGACCTGGTCGATCTGGGCAGCAAGGGCGGACATTTCCCGCACCAGCTCTCAGGCGGCGAGCAGCAGCGCGTCGCTATCGGTCGTGCAATCGTGAACCAGCCGGACGTTATTGTCGCTGACGAGCCTACGGGAAATCTGGATCCGGTGAACACGTACGAGATCGTCGAGATCTTGAAGAAGATAAACGAGCTCGGCACGACGGTTCTCATTACCACGCATAACAAGGGTGTCGTCGACGCCATGGGCAAGCGCGTCATCACGATGGAGCGCGGGCGCATCACCCGTGACGACGCGCACGGGCAGTATATCTTATGAACACAACGAGCGTAGCGACTATGTGTTCGTTAGATGTCGGGAATTCTCTGCAGTCTTCCCGGCAGAGAATTCCCGACGCCTATAATTCCTTATAATCATGTTTACTACTTTCAGACGCATCTTCTCCGCAGGCAGCCAGAGTTTCGCACGCAGCGGCCTCGTATCATTCGCGACCGTGCTCATCATGACGGCGACGCTCATCATCATCGGGACCCTCATCCTCCTCTCTGCCGTACTTTCCAATACGCTTGCTGCCATCGAGAACAAGGTCGACATCAACGTCTACTTCACGACCGACGCAGGCGAAAGCGACATCATGTCGGTCAAGTCGAGCCTGGAGAAGCTTCCTGCGGTAGCGCAGGTGACCTATACCTCGCGCGAAGACGCGCTCGCGCAGTTCCGCGCTCGCCATTCCGATGATCAGCTAACCCTCGCCGCTCTCGATCAACTCGGCGAGAATCCGCTCGGAGCCTCGCTTGCCGTGAAGGCCACCGATCCGAGCAAGTACGCGAGCATCGTGAACTTCCTTTCTGACGGCTCGAATATATCAGGCGGCTCCTCGATTATCGAGCGCGTGAACTACTATCAGAACAAGACCGTGATCGACCGTCTTACCGCCGCCATCAGTGCCACCCAGAAGGCTGGCCTCGCCATCGTGCTTCTATTTGCCATCGCAAGCATCATCATCGCCTTCGCGACCGTCAGGCTCGCCATCTACAGCGCGCGCGACGAGATAGCCGTTATGCGTCTGGTTGGAGCCTCCAATGCCTTCATTCGCGGACCGTTCATCGTGGCGGGCATCATAGGCGGCGTCATATCCGCCGTCATAACACTCCTGCTGTTCTATCCGGCCACCTGGTATGCAGGCCGCTCGCTTTCCGATTGGCTCGGCGGATTCAACCTCTTCACCTACTACACGGGCCATTTCGCCTTCATATTCTTCGTGCTAGTAGGTTCAGGCGTATTGCTCGGCGGTATCGCCTCATTCGTAGCCGTGCGCAGGTATCTCCGCATCTAGTATGGCGCTCGAAGGTCACAAATATATATTCGTCCTCGGCGGGGTGATGAGTGGCGTCGGAAAGGGGGTCGCTTCCTCTTCCATGGGTCTTCTCTTGCAGGAGCTTGGCTACAGCGTGAACCTTGTGAAGATCGATCCGTATCTGAATGTCGACGCCGGTACGATGAATCCGACCGAGCACGGCGAGGTCTTCGTGCTGAACTCCGGTCTCGAGACCGATCAGGACATGGGCAACTATGAGCGCTTCCTCAACCGCGACCTGGGTCCCGAAGACTATATGACGAGCGGCATGGTCTATAAGACGGTCATCGAGCGCGAGCGAGCGCTCGAGTACGGCGGCCGCTGCATCGAAGCTGTCCCGCACGTGCGCGATGAGATATTGCGTCGCATCCAGATAGCGGCAAGCCATAACGGCAGCCAGATCTCCGTCATTGAGATAGGCGGGACGGTGGGGGACTTCCAGAACGCGCTCTTCATCGAGGCTGCGCGCGTCCTGCGCCTTACGCATCCTGACGACGTGCTCTTCGTGATGGTTTCGTACCTGCCGGTGCCGAGCACGCTCGGCGAGATGAAGACCAAGCCTACCCAGACTGCGGTGCGCGAGCTCAACTCCTATGGCGTGCAGCCGGACTTCATCATTGCTCGCGCGAACAATGCCATGGATGAGAAGCGTAAGGAGAAGCTCGCCATCTGGTGCAACGTGCGTCCGAGCCATGTCATCTCGGCTCCTGACGTCGAGAGCATCTATGACGTGCCGCTTAACTTTGAGCAGGACAATCTCGGCAACCTGCTCCTTGACGCGCTCAAGCTCCCGAATAACAAGCCTTCGGATTTCAAGGCCTGGAAAGAATTCCTCGGAAAGCTGAAGGCGGGAGGTCCTGAAGTGACTATCGGCATCGTCGGCAAATATTTCGATACCGGAGATTTCGTGTTGTCAGACGCCTATCTTTCCATCATCGAGGCGCTCAAGTTCTCGGGAGCGGCGCAGGGCGTGAAGCCCGTCATCGAATGGGTGAACGCCAAAGATTTCGAGAAGGGAACGAGTGTCGAGACGCTGGCCAAGTATGATGGCATCCTCGTCCCGGGCGGTTTCGGCGAGACCGGCATCGAAGGCAAGCTCAAGGCCATCCGCTACGCGCGCGAGAACCAGATTCCGTATTTCGGCATCTGCTACGGCATGCAGCTCATGGTCGTCGAATACGCGCGCAACGTGCTCGGTATTGCTGACGCCCACACCATGGAGATAGATCCGCAGACTAAGAATCCAGTGGTCGCCATCATGGACGCGCAGAAGAAACATATAGCTGAAGGCAACTATGGCGGCACGATGCGGCTCGGAACCTATGTCGAGAACATCAAGGCGGGGACCATAGCGCGCGAAGCATACGGCGTAGCTTCCGTGGAAGAACGCCATCGCCATCGCTATGAGATAAACCCTGCATATGTGCCGCAGATCGAAGAAGCTGGCATGGTCTTCTCTGCGACCAGTCCTGACGGCGTGCTCATGGAGATGGCTGAGCTGCCGCGCGAGACGCACCCCTTCTTCCTGGGCACCCAAGCGCACCCCGAGCTTCAGGCCCGCCCGCTTGCGCCGCACCCGCTTTTCACTGAGTTCTTGAAGGCAGCTTCAGCCCGGCGCGCCCGCTAGAGCGCGCAAGCGCGCTCATCTTCTCTTCACGACATTCGTGCCATGCTTATCTCCTAGGTAAGGGAGCTATACTAAGAACGTCTACCTTAGCGGAACTAACCACCTATCATTCGTCTATGACCACTACCAGCAAAGCCGTTCTCGGGATAGCACTAGCAGCCGTTATCCTCGTCATCGCGTTCTACGCGCTTCGCATGCATGACGCCGGTACGAACGCGCAATCGGCTGACGCGGCAACCCTTCCGACGCCCGCAAATGACACGTCCGATAGCGCGATGGATAAGGATGCAGCCGCTATCGATGCGCAGCTGAAAGGCCTATCTGACGATGACGCCACTGTCGACCAGGGAATCCAGACGCACGCGACTGCGCAGTAGCTCTGGTATCCGCGACTCTCACATCTTTACTAATCTCACTACTACCCACTCTATGAAATCCACCCGAACCCTTACTGCCGTCACGCTTGCCGCAGGTATCGCGCTTACGCCGTTCCTCGCCCTTGCTCACGATGCGAACCTGGATTCAGCATCGGCGGTCCAGGTCAAGTTTAACGAAGGTCAGAACAGCGACGATGCTTCAGTTCACGCTGACACGAATGTCTCCGCAGATGGACAAGGCCTTACCGGTCGTCCAACGCGCGATCACGCGAACCTCGTTCCGGAGGGTGTCATGATGAATAAAGATCACGGCAATGCTAAGGGAGATAAGGGCGCAGGTATGATGGAGCGCGGCGACACCGGCATTGATATGCGCATAGGTGCGCTTGAGAAGCTCTCTAGCCGCATCGAAGGCGCGAAGCGCGTCTCAGGCAGCATACGGAGCGAACTCTCCGGAGAGCTTTCCGCACAGATACAGGCGCTTACCAGCCTCAAGGCCAAGATAGGGAACGATGCCAGTACTTCAACGCTGCGTGCTGACGTGAAGGGTATCCGCCCTGAATTCCGCACGTACGCGCTCGTCCTTCCGCAGGCGGCGATAACCGCAGCGAGCGATCGCGTGCTTAACATTAGCGCGCAGATGGATGCCTTCGGCGCAAAGCTCAATTCCCGCATCCAGGCTGCGACGACTGCCGGCACTGACACGACTGCTGCAGTAAGCGCATACAACGACTACACCGCAAAGGTCGCTGACGCGAAAGTTCAGGCAAATGCAGCCGCAAGCCTCATTGCAGGACTGAAGCCTGATAACGGCGACAAAGCCGTCTTCGCCGCCAACAGTGCCGCTCTCAAGAGCGCGCACGACAAGCTGAAAGTAGCCGAGACTGACCTCAAGGCGGCTCGCGTCGACATCGGTACCATCCTCAAGACAGTGAAGGGAGCAAGCGCAGAAGCGCACGCTTCAACGACCGTGAAGACCCACTCATAATTTCCTCTCGGGAGCTTAGATAGGAGTAAGTATCAGATATATAGAATCAGTCCCCGGCTACGCCGGGGACTGATTCTATATATACACCTTGCCTGATTTCCAGGCCCCATACAGCGGTATACTTAGGGAATAGCAGATAATCCGCAGTATCCATGGAAGTCATAATCAATTATTGGGCCGTGCTTCTCGCAGCCATCGCCGCCTTCGTCCTCGGAGGCCTCTGGTTCGGACCGTTCTTCGGGAAGACCTGGATGAAGCTCGCCGGCATCCATATGCCGCACGAGATGACCAAGGCGATGAGAAGCAGCATGATGCGCTCCTATGCCGTCGTCGCCATCTTCTCGCTCGTCATGGCAACCGTCCTCGCCCATCTCTTGTTCTATATGAACATCTTCACCGGCGTCTACGGCGTCGACACCGGCGTCACGACTGCCATTTGGTGCTGGCTCGGCTTCGTCGTCCCGGCGACTCTCGGCTCCGTCCTCTGGGAAGGCCGCTCATGGAAGTACTGGTTCATCGTCGCAGGCTACTGGCTCGTCGCGATGATCATTGCGGGCATTATCCTTGCCGCCTGGCGCTAAGTATCTGAGAATTTATAAAGAACAGAGCCGGGCATGCCCGGCTCTGTTCTTTATCTTTTATCCATATTTCCTCTATGTGTTTGTGCCATAGTAGGTCGTTATGGATGCGCGCTCTCGTAAGATATCAGAAACAATGCGAGCTAAGAAGCTCGATAACCTCAAGGAGTGGCGAGACCGCATGAAGGCAGAAGGGAAGATCAAGTCATCCTACGAACCGTTCGAGAAGAACGGAGATCTGGCAGAGTTAATCGGCGTAGTGCTTGGAGACGGTCATATTTATAAACACGTTCGGTGCGAATCCTTGCGCATCGTCGGAAGTGGGAATAACCCCGGCTTTGCGCAAAGATACGCATCTCTTGTCGAGAATATATTCGGTAAGAAGCCACATGTAGCTCTCAGAAGCGCAGAATATGCAATTAATATAACGATTTACCAAAGAGAGATCGCCGCGCGTCTCGGTATACCTGCAGGCTCCCGCAAGAATCTTGTATACGAACTTCCGCCGTGGATTCAAGATGAGCCACAACATATCATCTATTTCTTGCGTGGGCTCTATGAAGCAGAAGGTTGCCTCGCGCACCATGAGGGCACCTATACGCATAAGTTCCAATTCTCCAACGTAAACAGATCGCTTCTGGATATCGTCTTTAATGAGCTCCAGAAGCTTGGCTTCCATCCGCACCGATCACCTAAGCAAATACAGGTCTCGCGGAAGGAAGAGGTGCAAAAATTAGCCAATTTGCTACAATTTCGAAACTACGGTCCGTAGTATTTGCGGGATCATCTAATGGTAGGATCCATGCTTCTGGCGCATGTCATCTAGGTTCGAGTCCTAGTCCCGCAGCCAACTCGTGCTAGGTTATCGCGCTCGAGACGCGTCGATATGAGAATCACCAAAATGGTATAATTGGTGGAGTCAACTTTAATATGTCCGCTTCCCATAATCACAATAGTGTTTCCGCAGATTCAGCCTCAATAGGCAAAGCATTTGCGTGGGGAGTCAGTCTCAATACTGTTTTCATTATTGTAGAAATCAGCTTCGGTCTACTGGCGGGATCTGTAGCTCTGATTGCGGACGCTGCTCATAACTTTAGCGACGTGCTAGGTCTCCTACTTTCGTGGGGTGCACTAGCACTTGCTCGGAGAATTCCGAATGGAAAATACACCTACGGATATCGTTCAGCAACCATATTATCTGTCCTTGCCTCAACCGCTTTTTTGTTCGTGGCAGTGGGCGGGATTGTGTGGTCAGCATTCGGTCGCTTTGCAGAGCCAGCTCCAGTCGAAAGCGGTATTGTCATGATTGTTGCCGCTGTAGGCATTCTTATAAACGGACTTTCTGCGTGGTTGCTTTCACGGGGGAATAAAGATCTAAACGTGAAAAGTGCTTTCATGCATTTGGCGGCTGATGCGGCGGTATCGGCGGGAGTTGTCGTAGCAGGTATCGCTATCTACTTCACGGGTTGGAATGTTCTCGACCCTATCGTTAGTATTTTGATTTCAGTAGTCGTTCTATGGGGAGGTTGGGGTGTTCTGCGTGACGCAGTAAAGCTTGCTCTTAATGCCGTTCCTGATTCTGTACAGCTTCCTGAAGTTCGCACCTATCTTGAAACGCTTCCCGGGGTATCTCGCATACACGACGTACATGTCTGGCCTATAAGCACCACCGAAATCGCGCTTACAGCGCACCTAGTGCTTCCGCAGGGAGGGTGCAATGATCGTTTCTTGCATGAAGTTTGTCATACATTACGCGAGCGTTTTGGTATTGCTCACGCAACCCTACAGACTGAACAAGGAGAAGGGGAGGAATGCGACCTCGCGCCTGAGGAAGTCGTCTAATATTTAACCCATGTCACCTAAAGCAATTATCTTTATTCTCTTAGCGCTAGTGGTAGCTTTCTTGATTTTTAAGACGGTAACTCATAAGCCAGGAGACATTTCGTTCCACATATGCACTAGTCAGATAGTGTAAAATAGGAGTCATGCGTGCACCTAATCCTCTAATTACTTACGTATCGCTGGCTGCGTTTCTTTTTATAGTCATCGTTGGGCCGTGGCTGGTTTTCTCATCGCCGGTTGATATAGATCCCGGATGTCTTTTTACGCATGGTCAGGAATCGTTCTGTTCGATGACTTCGCTCGAACATCTAGAGCAGTGGCAATCTGCGTTTATGTTCACGCTCGTGCAAATTCTCTCTTTCGCAGTATGTATCGCAGTTGTAAGTATCTTCTTCGCTATCATTCAGCGACTCAAACCAGATATCCCTTTCTTCTTTAAGCGATATCAACCCACGCTCTTTCAACAACTTTTCTCACAAGGAATATTGAATTCAAAGGCTTACTAAAACGCACATGCGCGTGCTTTTATTCGTTTGTTTGAAATCGTATGCAGAAAAAGTTTATTGTTGCGTTGATAGCAACTTTATTAGTCGTAGGCTTTATAGGGTATCTCTACATAGGAAGGTCTGCTCCGACAGAAGATGGTGAATCAGTAGCAGTACCTGTAAATGAAACTTTATTTCAGCAACCTATAGTTTCACCTACGAACGCAGAGCCAGATGACTCACAACATCCATCCAATCTCTAAATTACCAACCTATACTTTAATCGTATGTCCTTAGAATTATTCTCAACAATACTTACGATCGGCAGCATGGCCGTAAGTGCAGTACTGCTTCTGTCACTCGTTTTATTTCAGGTGTCAGGCAAGTTTAGAGAGCACGTATATGCTCATAGTTATTGGAGATTCTTAATAGCCATGGGTCTGCTATCAGTTGTTTCGATTGCAGGTGCTCTTATATATCAGCTTGTGTACCTAACGCCTGTATGCGAGTTGTGCTGGTGGCAACGAATATTCTTCTTCCCAATCAGTGTCATCTCGCTTGTTGCATTCTGGCGTAAATCTAAAGAGGCACACATTACTATCGCGATTCTTGCCGCGCTAGGGCTTTTTTATGCGAGCTACCACTATTATTACCATTTCCAAGGTCTGGTACTCGGAAACAAACTTGCCCTCCCGTGTTCTTCTGGAGGCTTGCTTCCGGCCTGCACTGATTCGCCAATCTTAATATTTGGCTTCGTCACTATTCCGTTCATGGGAGTTCTCATGTTCTTGAGCATGCTCATACTCGCATATTTTGCGCACAAAGTCCTAAAACGTACTTCTTAAATAGATTGATATACTAAAATTACTATGAAAAATAGAACTATTTGGATCGGCGGAATCCTCATTCTTTCCCTTGGAGCCCTTCTATTCCTTTCGACGCTCATACGTCCCGCTAGCCAGCCACCAGTAGGTAATTCAACACTTACGGCGCTTTCTTCAGACGATTATATTCGTGGCGCTACTTCAAGCCCGGTAACACTAATCGAATATTTTGATTTTGAATGCGAAGCCTGCGGAGCATATTATCCGCTCGTAAAGCAATTGGAGAGCGAGTTGGGTGACCGCGTAACTTTTGTCGCGCGCTACTATCCGCTCCCGAACCATAAGAACGGGCTGCAGGCAGCGCTTGCCGCAGAAGCCGCAGGAAGACAAGGCAAGTTTTGGGAAATGCACGACCTACTCTTCACGCGCCAGAAAGAGTGGGGCGAGAAGCAGGTAGAGACTCCTGAAGTCTTTGCCCAATACGCACAGGAGATCGGGCTGGATGTAGAGCGTTTCAAGACGGATGTGACTTCAGCGGAGGTACGAGCACGCGTGCAGCGAGACCTAGATTCAGGCCGTGCGCTGGGTGTACAGGGTACGCCATCCTTCTTCTTGAATGGAGAGAAGATCCAGAACCCTCAGTCCTATGAAGCATTCAAGACGCTGCTTGAAAATAAGTTCTAAAATATGTCTTCTTCCTGCGACAACTGCGAAGTAAAGCCGGTAACGGGTCCTGATTGGAGGAAAATCGGTACCGGATATTCAGGCATTGCTACCATGCTCGGATTCTTACTCTCATACACCAGTCTTTTCCCTCAAGTACAAATGCCCCTTTTCCTCTCTGCAATAGCAGTAGGAGGCATATTCGTAGTTCGGGGTGCACTACGGGGACTTACGCGTCAACGATTTCTTAATATTGATTTCCTCGTCGTTATCGCTACCATCGGTGCGCTGTACCTTGGTGAATTCGGGGAAGCGGCAGCCATTGTATTTTTCTTCTCGCTAGCGGAAGCATTTGAGGAATATGGAATAGCACGCTCTCGAAAAGCCCTTGAGGCACTCGTGGAAAAAAGTCCAAAGTTTGCAACACTCTCAGACGGAAGCGAGATGGCGGTTGAAAACATTACCGTTGGAACCGTGATCGCGGTTAAGCCCGGGAAGCTGATACCGCTTGATGGAGAAGTCGTCAAAGGTCAGTCGGCAGTGAATGAGGCTTCAATCACCGGAGAACCGCTACCAAAGGAAAAGACCGAGGGCGACACGGTGTACGCGGGAACGTTGAACGAAAATGGATACCTTGAAATTCGTGTGACCAAGGAAAGCAAGAATTCTACAATTGCAAAGATTGTAGGACTGGTAGAAGAGGCGCAGAAGTCAAAAACAGGAGCAGAGGAATTCATTGATCGCTTTGCAAAATACTACACACCCGGCATCGCGTTCCTCGCGCTCGCCGTGTTTGCCGTCCCCGTACTTTTCCTTGGTGGCCAGGCTGCGCTATGGCTTGAACGGGCGATAACACTCCTTGTGATCGCATGCCCATGCGCTCTGGTAATTGCTACACCCGTTACGGTTACAGCAGCTCTCGGCGGCGCATCGCGCAGAGGAGTGCTTATCCGTGGCGGCCGTTTCCTTGAGATGCTTGGAAAGATCCGCGCCATTTCGTTTGATAAGACCGGCACACTCACACAAGGAGAACCTCGTGTCGCCGCAGTCATTGCGTTTAATGGGTTTACAGAGCAGCAGGTTCTTGAAGACGCAGCAGGCATTGAGACGTACTCCTCGCACCCTCTTTCAAAAGCAATCCTCGCATATGCTACTGAGCGCGGGGTAACACCGCATACGATGGAAAAGTACGAGAACGTGAAAGGGAAGGGCGGACAGGCGGTATGTCTGGTCTGTGATGATACGGAGCATCTTATAGGGAACCTGAAAATGCTCGACACACACAATATAGATACGTCGAGTATTGTAGAAAAAACAAAAGAGTATGAAGAACAGGGAATGACCATCGTTCTAGTAACGGAGGGTCATACCCCTATGGGGGCACTCGCTATAACAGATACTATCCGCAGTGAATCTTCCGCCGTGATAGAGCGTCTGCGTGCAATGAAGGTAACCCCAGTTATGCTTACGGGTGACCATCAGCAGGGCGCGGACTATGTTGCCGTACAGGTAGGTATTACCGAAGCAAGAGGCGATCTTCTTCCTGAAGACAAAGTGCGCGAGATGCAATCACTTAAAGCGAAGTATGATTCTGTTGCAATGGTCGGAGATGGGGTAAACGATGCGCCCTCGCTCGCCATTGCAGACGTTGGTATTGCTATGGGAGCCCGAGGCTCTGATGTTGCAATCGAGACCGCAGATATTGCTCTTATGAATGATTCTCTCTCAACGGTTCCTGACATGGTGCGTCTTGGTAGGCGCACACTCTCAACCGTTAAGGTGAATGTATTTCTCGCAATCGCGTCAAAACTCGCGTTCATTATCCTTACTATCTTTGGCATATCCAGTCTTGGAATTGCGATAGCCGCAGATACAGGCATTGCAATTCTTGTCACTTTAAATGGCTTACGGTTATTCAGAGTTTAAGCGGTTACTTAAGCCATACTTTAGTCCACACTTCTTCATAAAAGCATCATTGACCACGATTTTACCCTCGTTATACTAGTAGGACTGGTTAGATACGGATGTACTCAAGAAAGCCTATTACAGGCTTTTTGTATTATGAAGAAACGCTGAATTTCCTTTTTGTTTCCTATTTTACCTTCAAAGTTTTTCTCCCGTTCTACACGTGCGTCGAACAGGGATACATATAAGCGGTTTGGTTTAGTAGCTGCGATTCCCGCTCTACTTCTTTTTGTCCATATCATCGCACCTAATGCGATAGACGGTTTCTTTCCGTTCCCTCACAGCGCACATGCGCAGAGCGATAGTATCGGCGGCATCATTCATGACCCAAGCATAGGTTTGCTTAAAGGCGTTCGTGACTCAAGTGTTACTGACGACAATGAGATGGAAGTCTCAGGAGGAATGGCGCTCATGTCTCATTCTGATCTTTCAGAAGGAAGTGAGGGAGGCGTAAGCACGCAATCAGCGAAGCCGAAGAAATCAGGCATTTCTCTCTACACTGTCAAAGAAGGAGATTCGCTTTCAGAAATAGCTGAAGAGCATGGAGTTTCAAGTAATACTATTCTCTGGGCAAACGACATTCGTGATGCAAGTACCATCCGTACTGGAGACGAACTTATTATCCTTCCTGTCTCAGGCGTACAGCATAAGGTAGCTTCTGGCGAGACTCTACAGACTATAGCGAAGAAGTATGGATCGGATGCATCTGACATCGCACTCTATAACGGCATTGATGAATCAAGTGGTCTTAAGCAGGGAGCAGAGATAGTGGTTCCCGGCGGAGCGTTCCCTTCAGCTACGAAGAAAGTCGCAAGTACGGCAAACACAAAGAAAGCTGCGGTATCAACAGCAAAGTCGAGTAGCTCGTCTACTGGCGGGAAGTTTGGGAACCCGCTCCCAGGCAGAGCGATCACACAGGCGAATCACGGATATAATGCAGTAGATATAGATGGCGAAACAGGAGACCCGATTTACGCTTCGGCTGGCGGTAAGGTCATTATTGCTAAGGGTGGAGGAGGCTACAACGGTGGCTACGGAAATTACATCGTAATTGAGCATGGGGGAGGAGTTCAGACACTTTACGCTCACATGTCGAGCCTTGCGGTGTCAGGTGGCACGGTTGAAAAGGGTGAGATTATCGGGTATGTAGGTAGTACCGGAAAATCAACGGGTTCGCATCTGCACTTTGAAGTTCGCGGAGCAACTAATCCGCTTTAAGCGAGATTCTCTTGTCTTCCATAGCAGGATAGTAGTTTCCTAGAGCCTCTTGAGAATGCTACTCATCTGATCAATCTCCAGTTGCTGGCTCGCAATGATGTTCTGACAAAGCTGCTTTATCTCTGGATCAGTGATTTTCGCTTGCTCACACATCAGTATGGCTCCTGAGTGGTGAGGAATCATAGATTGAAGGAATCCCTTGTCTCCCACAAAAGTCTGATATCGAATCGCAAGAAATGAAAGTACGAGAACAACGAACCCGATACCAATTATGATCTTGTTCAATTTCTTGTCTTTGTACATCATGCCCATGAGGAGCATCTCAAGAATGAGCATAGGCGCAGTCATCATGATTCCCATATAGAGGAAATTGATATTTGGAACCGCGTTCGCAAATACATTTACCATTGCAAACATGAGGACGAACATGGCGACTACATGGAGTCCGACCATAAGAGCTAGTTTGCTATAGGAGGCATCTTTCATATTCATAGAAATATTAGCTTATGCGAACTGATAATACGTATAGATATTGTACCTTTTATCCCTTCTTAATAGGTATAGAATAGAGGTATGACTGCGCAGATAAAGAAACTCCTATCGTGGTCAGCGCTGGCTTTGATAGTAGTGGTTCCTCTCCTGATGCTTTTCACCATGGCGATGCCCATGGATCATAGTACGGGTGGCTGTCCCTTTATGAAGGGTGAGACTTCAATCTGCCCGATGTCGGTTTTGGATCACATAACGAGCTGGCAGAGCACATTTACCATTACTCTCGTCGAGATACTCACGTTTGCCCTGCCAATCTTCGCGCTCGCATTGATTTGGCTCATTCTTCCAAAACCTGAACATCCACCGGGGTACCGAAGACGTTCCTATCCAGTACCGCCTTTACTACAAGAACTCTTCTCAAGCGGTCTCCTCAATCCGAGAGTTCCATAGAAACCCTTTAGTTATCTTTATTTCACTTAACTAAACTCTATGGAAAAGAATGTAATTATTATAGGACTCGTTGCTCTTATTATTGGCGCTGGAGGGGGTTATGCACTTGCTATGAACAAGGCCCCGGAACCTACAGCAACTACCGGAGGTCATATGATGTCTAACGGTCAGATGATGGGAGGCTCTATGTCAGGGAATAGTATGCAGGGTGAGATGGACTCGATGATGGCTGGGCTTCAAGGAAAGACTGGAGACGCGTTCGACCAGGCCTTTTTGAGCGAGATGATCATGCACCACCAAGGAGCCGTACAAATGGCTGAAGCAGCCCTTCAGAACGCAAAGCATCAGGAGATAAAGGATCTTGCAAAGAACATCATCTCTGCACAGAACACCGAGATCAAAGAGATGCAAGACTGGCAAAAGTCTTGGTACGGGAACTAAGTGGAGACTGTATGCGTTATGAACCAGACTACTAAACGAACAGCGATCCTCTACCGAATGGTGCTACCAGACCATACCTGTCCGTATGGCCTGAAGGCTCGATGGCTTCTAAGGAAGCGCGGGTATGAAATCGATGATCAAATACTTCACACCCGTCATGAAGTGGATGCGTTCAAAGCAGAATACTCTGTAGAATCGACACCTCAAATCTTCATTAACGACAAAAGAATTCGTGGGTATGATGACTTGCGTAAATCGTTAGGCATGAAGGTGCGCGATCCTAAGGGTACGACGTATACGCCCGTTGTTGTAGTGTTTGTTACCACAGCTCTCATGGCTTTGGCAGTGAGCTACGCAACATACGGAGACCTGCTTACACTGCAAACGGTTCAGTGGTTCATCGCGCTCTCAATGATGGTACTCGGCATGCTCAAGCTCCAAGACATTGAAAGCTTCTCCAGTATGTTCCTGAACTATGATCTGCTTGCTCGTCGCTGGGTTCGGTATGGATATATATACCCATATGCAGAACTTGGAGCGGGAGCACTCATGGTGGCAGGCGCATTGTCTTGGCTATCAATTCCAGTTGCCCTGCTCATTGGAATCATTGGTGCAGTATCTGTATTCAAGGCCGTCTACATCGACAAGCGAGAACTCAAATGTGCCTGTGTCGGTGGAAACAGTAATGTTCCGCTCGGCTTCCTATCTCTCACTGAGAATCTCATGATGATAGCGATGGCTCTATGGATGCTGATAATGATTGGAATGCATTAGTGTTCTACAAATCAAAATATGCAAAAGGCCGCTATATAGCGGCCTTTTGCATTAGGATGCTACTAATTAATCGCCAGAGTAATTTTCTTGTCATTAATAAGAAGTTTACCCTTTAAACATCCAAGTAATTCCCGCTTTTCTATGTCCGCTCCTTCTCTTAAGAGGTATTTAGCGTAATTTCGTATATCTACATCTACTATCTCAATTTTGGTCTTTGTGCCTAGAATAGCTTGCTGGAACTTCTTAAACCTCTCAACCTCAGCTTTTATCTTTTCCTTAATACCAATCTCGTCGATATCAATGGTATCCATAAGAGCGATGAATTGTTCTATAAGATCCGTCTCATTTATATAGCCTGATTTACAATTCACATCTTTGCCTTTGCCGCAGCCGTAATAGACGTGGCGGTGAACATTTCCGTTCTTTTGCTTCTTAAATTTCTCGTCAGCCGAGATACTTGAACCGCATAGGCCACACTCCATAAGACGAGTGAAGGCAAATTCTTTAGTCTCGGAACGGATCACTTGGCTCTTTACTTGTTCCTGAACGAGGTCAAACAGCTCTTTAGAAATAAGGGGTTCGTGCTTTCCTTGATACCAACGGCCTGAATTCTTCGGGTATTCAAATACTCCGTAGTAGAAGGGATTTTGGAGAAGAATATAAATATTACTCAAACTCAGGTTCTTGTTCCCGGCGGCTGTCTTAAAATTAAGCTCGAATTTGAGCCAGTTATATACCTTACGTCCGCTCCATTTTTCATATGCTACTTTCTCGAACATCTTCCTAATTACCATTGCTCTATCTGGGTCGAGAATGCTCTGACACTTCCTATCCAGTCGCTGTTCTTTCAGATAGCCGGTAGGGGCACGTCCCGGCAGTAGTCCCATTTCTACTCTCGTCTTTAAACCTCTCTTTACATTAATACTCTTGTTGTCGTTCTCGAGCTTTGCTTGAGAACACAGAATCATCAGGAGGAACTTCTCGTTAGGGGAGTTCCTGAAGTGTTGTCCGTAAGTACGAATTTCAAGGAGTAGCTTCTGATCCATCAGATCTACGAGTGTTCCTAAGTCTCCAGCATTTCTACTCAAACGGTCAGGTGCCCAAGTTAGTACGGCGTTAAAGCGTCCGCGTCGTATATCTTCGAGTAGTTCTTGATATACAGGTCGTTGTCCTGAATCCTTTGCTGAATGCGACTCTCTCCGAATATCTACTATCTCTAGATTCTCCCGCTCAGCGATTTGAAGCATTTCCTTAATCTGCGAATCTATGGAAAGAGCTTGCTTCTCATCGGACTCGGTAGATTTTCGGGCGTATAAGCAGTATCTAATTTTCTCTTCTATAATGACGGGTGATAATCCTATCTGTGAGGTTTCTAAAGTTTGCATATAGTTATTTCAATTTACTTAATGCTTCGGCACGAAGTCTTCCCATATCTCGGAGTACACCTAAATATACTTTCCGGCTCCTGTCCGTACCTTGGTGCGTATTGAGCCAGTCGATCAACTCGTCTGGTACGTATGTAGCAAGAGAGCTATAGGAAACTATCAACTCTTCAATCCTTTCAAGGATTGCTCGCTTTAAATCCTTCTTGGAGTGGGGAAGCAGAGAGATTCTATTCAGATAGGCACTGTCGGCTTCTTTCTTAAAACGATAATGATCTGCGGTATCCAATATTTCGTCCCTGTCCTCCACCTATTAATTGATGCCAGACTGGTGGCTGGTGCATAGTCTATGCAGAACTAGTCTTTCGTCGCATGGTCGCGAAGGCCTTAGCAAAGGGTAGGAACTGCGATAATATGAAGAAGTAGTACAGGGCTATGTATTACCTCAATATGGCCTAAACCGAGCAATTGCCCGGCATGGCCGAATAACCGCGACCAGCATAGAAAACCCGTCATCAGGGCGCTGGTCGCGTTACCAGGGGAAACTCTGGTATGTCCTTCGGGACTCCTGGTGGCGGGTTTTGTGCTACCCACCAGAATTACAAATCGCGACCAGCAACATATGAATGACTCAACCGAGAGTGAGAAATCTGCTCTACAAAAACCTATTAGCGAGCTATGGAAAACCAGTCCTGTAACTCGAGTTACCACTGTTGTAGTGGTGCTTATACTGATCCTTATAGTTTGGGGTTCTGGAACACCAGCTCCAACATATCAATATCAGTATGTTCCAGATACGAGTTCTCAGCCTGCTGTAAGTACAACGGGAACGTATCAAGAAGTGCTTACGTTCTCTGGCAATGGACCTAAGCGGTCAGAGCCATTTACCATTATAGGTAGCCGATTCAAGATTACTTATGATTGTAAGGCTATGTATTGCGGCGCGTTCGTATTCAACACAAGCGATCAGATGCCAAGAGCGCTTATGAATAGCCCTGAGGCAGTAAGCGATGAAACTGTGTTCTACGGTAGCGGCCAATACTACATTGATACCAATATAGTGAATGGAAGTTATACGATGACGGTATACGACTATAAATAGTCTCCAGTTAATTTAAAAGAATCGGGGCACAGCTGGAGGATTGTTGACTGTGTGTAGTACAAGCATCGAAAAGGCATCGGCTAGGTCATCATGCTTTTCGACACCGAAGTGTACCAGCTGTTGAATTAGCTGTTCCGCGCCTTCTCTTGGGAAAAGGATTGTGCCATTCTTAATTAGATTTGCGGTTAACATGAGTCGACTGCGCTTGTCTGACCCTGGGTGAATAGTCTCTACTTGCCAAATACCTTCGGTAATAAGCTGCTCGGCCATAGCCCTCTGATACCCAACATCTTCGATAAGAAATGTGGCTTGTTGTCTATCCTCGTCCATATATGTCTGGTGAAGGATCTTGCAGGTATTTACTGTTTCGGGAAAATCCATTCTCCTGTTTACGATCTTAGGCAGGATATATATGCAGTAGTCATTCTCTCGTTCATACAATAGCGCAGGAACCATGGCGGTGTAGTCCGCCGTATCCCTCTTGGATATCGCAAGATCTACTCCAATATGGAGCTCTGTATGCGTTGTGTAATATTCGTCCAACTGTGTTGATGGAGGAATCGTATCGTAGTACTGAATCCAGGCGCGATCGATAACTTGATCTTCGGCAGGAACGATATTTAAGAGATATTCTCTCTGCCAAGCATATTCGTTAGAAGCTTTACGGCGTTCCTCCTCAACATCCTCCATGGTTGGATATTTGCCTGGCCATAGCACCTGACTTCTGTCGATAAGTGGATAAGACTTAAAAACACCCACCATGCTCTCTGTTTCCACATCTTCTTTAAGTCTCATCATGAGTGAATCCTCGTGAAGGAGGTTTCCGATAATGATCATGCGCGTAGTACGGTCTCCGGTCGGTATAACTTCACCCGTTAGCCATTCATAGGTCTTATTACGTCCCTCGCGTGTTTTCGTCGAAGCGATATCTTCAAGGTCGTCTCCAATAATAAGATCTGGTCTGTGTTGGTTGTGACGCAAGCCTCGGATGCTTTGTTCGGAAGAGACGGTTGTGATACGGGCATTGGTTTCAGCAAATACGAGTGAGGAAGCTCCCCATTCGTTATGCTCTTCTTGAAACGGACCAAGATCGTTCTTAAGGAGTATATTTCCCTCAAGCTCGCGTCGTAGGTTCATCATATGTTGCTTTGCTTGCGCCTGGGTCTGCGCGAGTATTAGCACGAACTTCTTCTGTGGCTGTCCAAGGATTGCCCAAAGCGGATATGACATAGTGAAGATCGTAGACTTTGCCGACCCACGAAATGCGACTATGAAGAGGTTTCTGATGTTTTCTTGTTCAGACAGATGAATCAGTTCTCGTTGGAAGGGAGCGGTAGGGTACTTTACATAGTGTGCGAAGTAGAAGTGGAAGAACATGAAGTGGCTTTGCCGAGTGATTGCTGAGCGAACATTACGGTCACTAAACATTTTCTCGGCAAGTTCTGGTGGCAGATGCTCATTCATCTTGGTCTTGGATAGGGCTCTCTAAGTTTGCTGGTTCAGGAAGAGAGAAGGAGGCAAGTCGAAGTGCTTCGCGTACCACTTCTTCTTGTTCAGGAGTAAGTTCTTCCTTTGGTTTCGTAGTCGTCACCTCCAGACGATCGCGATACTTGGGACTGCGCTTACGGAGCCAGAAGGATATGGCGTTCCAGTTCTTGTCGCGGATCATACTAATGAGCTGGCTTTCGCTCATGTCGTTGATCAGTTCCTCGCCTTCGCCTAACGCTATGTCCATCGATTTACGGAACTCAGGATCTTCGTTTTTCCAGCGATAGACGCTATTGCGCGATACTCCAACTTTTTCGCAGGCGACCTGGACGATAGGGACTTTCCGGAGATGATCCAGGAACGCGTCTTTGACCTTATTCTTTTTCATGCGCGTTTCCGGTTACTTTTGCTTTGTTTCCCGTAAGCTTTTCGTACCGCTTAATAGCGAGATCGCAGAAGGCAGGCTCAAGTTCTACGGCGTAGACGCGGCGCTTCAACTGCTCGGCGGCAATCATCGTACTTCCTGAGCCAGAGAAGCTATCGAGAATAATCTCGCCTGGCTTCGTACAGCGACGAATAGCCTTCTCATGAAGCTTAGGGGGCTTCGAGGTTGCGTGTTCATAATCTTTCCCAGAGAGTCGCTTTACGAGCCACACATCGAGATGATCGAGCGTCTCCTCAATGAGGTTGTTTCCAGTCGTAATCTCCTTATTGAGTACTTCGTTCAGGTTCTGAATGCTCTTGGCTATATACGGTTTACCTCGCAGTCCATAAACGCAGGGTTCGTAGCATTTATTGAACGCGACAGACGGCACCGGATTCTGCGAGTTCTTGAGCCATAGACACACACGCTTATTCGCTATACCGAGTTCGCGGTACAGCTCCTGCATGAGACCGATATAGATCTGATCGCACCAGTAGAAGACATGCGTATCCGGCTTCGCTACCGAAAGGGCAGCGATCATCGTCTTTGTTATGAATTCCTTATACTCGCTGTCAGTGCGAGTATCGAGGACGTTTCCTCCATAGTTCTGCTTGCCCCCAATCCCCCCGTTGTAGTCGATATTGATGTTGTATGGTGGATCGCTATAGATCATTGACGCGCGTTCCTCTCCGAAGAGGTGACCGAGTACCCTTGGGTCAGTTGAACTCCCGCAAATAAGACGATGGCCACCAAGCTGAATGAGGTCTCCAATCTTAGTTTTTGGCTCCTTGATCTGCTTCAGCTCCTTCTCTTCGTCGAATTCGTCATTCTCTGTCTCCAAGTTCTCCGTCCAGACATTCGAGAGGTCGATGTCGCTAAAGCCAACATCAGACAGGAAGTCCATCTCGAAGAACTTCAATTTCTCGAAGTCCCATTCTCCGGTGTTGCGGTTAAGGCGAAGGTTCAGTTCCTGTTCCTTCCTCAGGCTTGGAATCTGGACGTACACGACTGGTACAGTCTTGTGTCCCAATTCCTTAGCGGCACGAAGGCGCATGTGACCACCAATAACGATGTTCTTGCGCTTCGGTGCACCATTCACGATTACAGGATCTACCAGCTCGAAGCGAGAGATACTCTCTTTAAGCTGGGTAAGCGCCTCCTTGGAGATCTTGCGAGGGTTGTACTCGGCAGGCTTTAAGTCTCCGACCGGTACGTACACAATATTTAGTTCTTTGTTCATATTCCTTTGAAACAGTTATGTTCAATAAGGATGTATGGAAATAGAAAAGGCCTATTCCACACACGAAAAGAGAAGAGGTTCAATGCCTCAACTCATTTCTTGCGCGGAATAGGCATGGCCGGGAGGCGATACGCTACTCTACTTTTTACTACGCTATATCACTATTCTATTCCTCTCGCTTTTTCTTCGCAAGGCCTCGAAGCACTCGCTTACCATTTTTACTGTTCAGGAACTCCACAGTATCCTTTCCCGGTCCCACTGGAACGCCTGCACGGTCAAAAGAGAGAAGGACTTTATATCCTTTAGACTCTTGATCCCGTACATAATTCACAAAATCTGGATCCTCCTTAAGACGATTGATTGCGTACGCGCGTGAATCCATTAGTGCGAGCAAGTCAATTGGCCCGTAAATGCGACCTGGTTGCCCTGCATCAACTGCTTTTCGTATTTTATTTCCGACTGAAGGAGTGGCAGTCTTTGCCGCAGTATGGAACGCTCCGTCAGTGATATGAATCGTGACATATTTCCGTCCCTTTTTAAGGACGGCGGGATTTAGATCAAGCCGATATTCCATACCAGTATTATACTCTTCTCCTATTTGCTCGCTATATAACCTGGGCTGTAATAAAATAGCGTTATGTCTTGGGAAGATACTTTTATTACCTGGTCCGCACCACCCAGCCTCACTGAACGTGAGAAGATGGAAAATGCTGAAACGGCAATACGTAAAGCCGTTGCCGCAAACACTCGTTTGAGTCAAATGGATGTGTCCATCATCCCGCAAGGTTCTTATCGTTCAAAGACAAATGTAAGATTGGACAGTGACGTCGATATTGCAGTATGTCTAAATTCGACGTTCTTCACGCAATATCCTGCTGGTAAAGTACACGAAGATTTTGGAAATAGTAGCTCGGAAGAAATTACTTTTCCTGAATTTCGCGGTCTAGTACAAGTCGCCCTAGATGACTATTTTGGCTCTGCACAAGTAACGCCAGGAAATAAGGCCTTTGATATCCATTCAAATAATTATCGAGTTGATGCTGATGTGGTAGCTACATTCGCACATCGCCATTACTTCGAGAACGGTCTATTTATAGAACCAGCAGGAGTAGCATTTCTTACGCGCGACACTTCAAAAAGAATTGAGAATTGGCCACATCAAGCCTACGAAAACGGAAAAGATAAACATGATAGAACAGGTCGTCGGCACCGGAAAATGGTTCGCATCCTAAAACGTCTTCGCAATAAGATGCAGGCAGAAGGTTATGAAGAAGCAAACGACATCTCCTCGTATCTCATTGAAAGCATGGTCTGGAATGCCGCCGACCAGTCTTTTAATCACACAACTTATACTGAAGATGTTCGAGCTGTATTAGCATACTGCTTCAATGAGACCCTGCCTGCGGGAAGCCACGGATCTCTTGTTGAATCGAATGATATTAAGTACCTCTTCCATGTAACTCAGCCGTGGACGCGCGAACAGGCTCACAAATTCTTTTCTGCCGCATGGAATTATTTAGGCTTCCAATAAGTATGGAAAAGGTAAACGGGAAGGTACAGATGTATGTTCAAATAATTACTTTTCTTTTTGTTTGGATTCTCGTACTTATATTTACGCAACCAAACCAGACTTGGGATTTAATAAATGCACTCAAAGAAGTACCAACGGCCATATCTATATATGCTGTCCTAAGTCTTTTATTTGTTAAATGGCTTTGGCGTATTCCAATCCTTCATCCGTGGTTAGTGAAAATACCTAATCTTAACGGTACATGGCGAGGTGTTTTAAAAAGCGATTGGGTCAATCCTGTAACAGGAAAGAATATTGAGCCAATACCTGTTCTTCTTACGATTAAGCAAGATTTCTCTAATCTACATTGCGTATTGATGACAAAGGAGTCAACAAGTTACAGTGTTGTCGCAGATATTAATTTTGGACTTGGGGGAGATACGTCCTGTCTTAGCTACACTTATACAAATCGATCCAAAGCATCAATCCGAGATAGAAGTCCAATACATGACGGCGCCGCAATTCTTAAGATTATTAAGAATCCACAGATTTCCTTAGAGGGAGAATACTGGACAAGCAGAAAAACGAAAGGAGATATCAATGTCATTCTAGAATCAAGAAAGATAGTAGAAAGTTACATAGAAGTGTAACTTTCTACGTGACACTCAAAACCTCATTCCTGTGTCACTTTTGTCACTTTCCTAGGTGCACGAGACGCGTCGTTTTGGATTCTGAAAACTCACCAAACGGACTAAGCAGGGCTTGGTTCTAGACGGTTCGAACTCGAGACGGCCAGCAACGTATGGAAGCCGCCCGGGAGGGCGGTTTTCACGTTGCTGCGGGAAGCGAGTGTGGGGCACTCGCGTCTAGGACTCGAAGCTGTTACGAGTATTTCTCAGGAGTCCTCCGAACTGAGAAATCCGCAACGGATACTGCTCCGTAGGAGAGAGGCCAGTCCCGCAGCCAACTCGTGCTAGGTTCGGACGCACGAGATGCGTAGTCTCGACTTAAGACACACAACTTTACTGTCGTGGACGTACTTAGCTTATCCCGGCGTCCTCACGCCACCTCTTAAGAGCAAACTGATAATAATCAGGTATCCACTTTCTGTTACAGGTATCGAACAGCTCCCAGAAAAAATCTTGCGATTCTTTAGTGTGTGGATTTTCTAAATAGCCTCGAAGTTCCTCATCCTTAACTGCTGATAGAGCCTCTTTAGAGGCGGTGCGCACAAGTCCATATATCATAGTGAGAGGCCGTGTGTCAGTTGTGAAGTCGTTCCCATCTCTAGAATTAGTAAAGTTCATGCCTCCGGCATATACGTTGAATACCCATGATGAAGTCGGCTAATAACTGTTTTGTATCCACCTTCTTTACCGTTAAGCCACTTAGAAACGCGCGCTACCGTGGTCGAGCTTAACCCGGTCTGCTTTTCAATAACTGCGTAGGAAATATTTTGGGTGAGCATTTGAGCTGCCTGAAGCCTCTTTCCGAATTCCGCGATCTCCTTTTCTGTCATAAGGTCACGCAGAAAGCGACGAGCTTCATTCTCGCTTTTAAGTGACAGTATTGCTTCCAGTAGCGTCCTGGCCTCCTTGCTGTTCCAGTTCATATAACTACTTTATCAGAGTGCAGTACTTTAGTCAAGTAAAGTCATATTAGTGAGATTTCTTTGTTATTCAAAAGTATCTTACTTCTCAAACATCCAACTCTCGGTATTAAATAGAGAACCGCCACCCAAGAAAGGCAGGCTGGTGACAGTCCTCTATCCTTTCCTAAGATGGCGGTCAATCAGCGAAGACGCTTGTCTAGACCTGTTCTTTCGAAGCGCGCATCGCGTTCCGCAACTGGTGAGCAACCTCGATGATCGTCCTGCCCTTCGGCGGCTTGAGGATAGTGACGCTGTCGTCGCCGTTGCGGCGAACCACGTATTTCACCTTTCTGCCGTCGATATGTTCGCGATCGTTCCAGAGGATCCGATTGAGCATGTACTCATCCGGATCGTGTTGCCCCGGACCTTCGAGATGTTTGACGTCAATCCAGTCCTGAGTCCGATCGATGACAAGGTAGAGACCATACGGAGCAGGCTCCTCGAGCTCGTTTTCGAGCTCCTTTACCTTGATGACATCTCCCGGCCGGTAGTGGCTGAAAATTGCCCACAGCCAAGGGAAATCCTCGTACATCCGCTGAGTCGCGTGGCGATCACCAAACAACATATTAGCCTTCGCTTTCTGAGGCATTCCGCCTCTTTGAGTCCATTCCGGACGCTGAAACACCGACACAAGAGTCGGTACTTATGGAATACTACTAAAGTTATAATACGTCAAGTTTTAGCCTTGCTATGGCTCCAACATCCTTCCACGCAAGGACTGTCACTTTTGTCACTTTTTGAAGCGCACGAGACGCGTCGTTTTTGACTCTGAAAATTCACCAAACGGACTAAGCGGGGCTTAGCCGACTACGGTTCTAACACGAGACGGCCAGCACTCTAGGATTTTGAGAGTATATTTCTTCAATATCTGTTGCGTTTCCTTATTGGTTTCTAGCTCTAATCTTGCAGAAAGTGTGCGAGCTTCTTCCGCGACATTTTCAATGGGTATGAGGAGGTTATCTAGTGAAATATTCGGTTTTTATGGAATGAGTTTATGATTCTAACCTAATATGGAAGTCTCAGATATTAAGTAAACGAAATCTGTTCCTCAAATGGTTTTGTTCCGTCAATTACAATGTCAGCGTGCGCTTTAGGGTTGTCGCGCCGTATATACGTTTCTTCCTCCTCAAACCAGTCTTCCCACATTGCAGAAAGTTCGTCCTGCGTTTTACCAGTGCCGCTGTCTCTCGCAAGGCCACGACGTAAACATATCTCTTTTGGAGTATCCACGAATATGCTCAAGCTGATGTAGTCCCTGAACTCCTCACGTGATGAGCTCACTCCTTCAAGTACCATTATCGGGGAAACAGGTTGGTCTACCACTGGATCAGGGTAGTGGTTCTCCCACCATTTTGACCGAGGATAGTTGAGCGTTCTCGCTCCATTCTTGATGGGAGTAAATACTCGCTCTATAACCAATGACCACCAATCCAAAGGGTTATCCCAGCTTGCGAAATCGTCAGTTTGGATTAGCTCGGCATCGAGCTTCTCCGCAAGCCATTTCGCTAGAGTAGATTTACCAGAACCGCCGTGTCCATCCACAGCGATAAAGAGCGTTTGTCCCACCTTGGGCTTCTTGGTAGCTATCAGCTCTCGTAGGTTCATAAAACTAGTTTACACCGTTGCAAGCAGTTCAGACGAGAGGATTTCATAGCCAAACTCCGATTTGCCAGCCAAAAGAACGGTTCTAACTTCGTCTAATGCCTGCAGCAACGAAATGAGCTCTTAGATAATAGGTTTTACGAGGAGGAGTTTAAGACGTTCGAGCCTGATACACTTTAGTAATGAAAGATATCGACTTGCAGGTTGATGGCCTGCAACTTAAGGCAGAACTATTTGCACCGAACGTCGCTAAGGGCAAAAGGCCGGGAGTGCTTCTCATTCACGGATGGGAAAGCGCACAAGACAGAATGTTCGGTCTTGCGGAAGAACTTACGGAGTTGGGATACGTCTGTCTCACTATTGACCTACGAGGTCACGGCAAGAGCGAGGGAGACCATAAGGTTTACTCTCGAAAAGAGTTCTTAGCAGATGTTGCCGCGGCGTATGATTTCCTTTCAGCGCAGGAGCAAGTTGACCCGGGGCGAATAGTTTCGATAGGGTCGAGTTTTGGAGGGTATCTGTCCGCACTCCTATCCGCACAACGAAAGCTTTCAGGTATGGTATTACGGGTACCTGCTGACTATCGAGATACAGGATTTGATGCGCCTCAATATTCGCAGAGAAAAGAATCAGACCATTCGGAATGGAAAAGCCGCTTGCATGCTCATGACGAGACTGCAGCCCTACGGGCAGTACATTCGTTCAAGGGCAGCATTTTAGTAATCGAATCTGAATATGACGAACTAGTCCCAAAAACAACCGTAGAGAGTTATCGAGATGCAGTCTCTGACAAGAGTAAGGTTACCTACGTGGTTATGAAGGGCGCTCCCCATAGTATTTCAAAGTACCCCGAGTTTCAAAGGGAGTTCGCCAAGATCGTCATTTCCTGGCTCGGGGAGGCGAAGTAAGTTCTAACCTCCTTCAGTTCCGGGTATTTGGTACGAAGAAATATTTATTATATTTGATTCTCCACTTCTCAGCTTCTTTCCTTGAACGGATGAAGGTCATACGTGCCGGATCTTTGCGACTGCCGAGTTTTATCAATTCACGCTTAGCAGCCGGAGTCATCACCGGATTCCGTTCAAAGAATGAATCCAGATCTTCACTGAATCTCTTGCTAACGGATACGCGGATAATGAAGTCACCGAGTACGTTAAGGTACTCAGTTCTTTTAAGACCAAGATGTATACCCACGCCGATCTGCCTGAATTTACTATCCCAGCCCTTCTTGAACGCCTTATCGAGCGGAGTTGAACTCGCAAGGGAAAAGAATACAAGCTTCCTATCTTCTTCGAAGCGGTTGAGAAAGAACGATTCAGATTCAGTTCGGGCATGAATGAACCATTCATGCGGGTGAGAGATAAGGATAGGGACTTTCGGATCGTGAAGATCGAAGATCATGTCGTATATATGTGCCCAGTAGATGCCAAGGAGATTAGGTGTGCCGAATCGATAACTGATCGTATCTCCCTCGCGGAAGGAGAGTACGTCATCCTGCCCGACTCCGTAACTGGTCTCGATGTACCTTTTACTGAATCGGTATACGCGCTGGAGCCAGCGGAAATTCAATCTATATATCTTGTCCTGTTTCGTTACGACCTCCTCCACGAGGAGCTTCCGTAGGGTGCGGTAAAAGCTTTCTTTGGTGATGGAGGGGTCGAAGGCTTGTGCTGCAGCGAGCAGGGCAGGGCCTGACGCTTCTTGCGTATGAAGGCTGGCAACCAGGACATTCTCCAACTTCTCAGAACCGCTTTGTGCCAATAGCATGCCAGAAGCATATCATTAGTGTCATTTTATGACACTAAGCCATGTATTAGGTGGCATTTGCTTCCGCTCGTCAGATAGCGAGGTATCGTTCTGTGCTATGCAGATGCATGATGCAACTCTCGATATAGAAGGCATAAAGAGAATCGATCGCTTTAACCAGCAGGTCTGTTCAGAAGGCTGGAGAATGGCCGTTGATCAGAATGCTGATGCTGTGCCTTCCCGGCTGGGTCTGAAGTATCTGTATGCTGGGAAAGACGTACTTTTAGCGATGTGTCTCAACAACGGATACTACCATCGCGAGAATATCTATAGGATGCTGCGATTCGCTCTGACTTTTTCGAACCGAATGCAGATATTCACGACCGATGGTCCGGCAAAGCACAACTACGAGGCACTCGGTAAAGTGAAAAGCAAGATTCCCGCGATAACGCGACTTGCTCGGAACCGGCTCCGCAATCAATGCATGGATGCTCTCGGGCGTATCAATGCTGAGCTCCCTCAAGATGAACAGCGCAGCATCACATTCATGGAGTGGGAGCATATCTATGCCGACCAGGCGTACGTTGACTCGTATAAGTACCTTAAGGACTTATATTCTATGAGCACTGAATTCCGTACCGATATAAACGATACTTCTGAGCAGGTGCTCCTGAATCGTATTGGCATTGAGAAGGAGGTCAAGGCAGTGCTCTCGATAGGAATTGAATACGTTATAGAGGAACTTGCCTTCATACTTGCGTATAGGTCACTGGGGCCTGCGAGTAAGCCAATACGCGATCATGGTCATGAGGGATTCAGCTATCTCTATTACGAACCCTGGCCTGTATTCGAGAAGCTCATACGTGGCGAGTACGACGGGATGGCAAAGGAGGGGATAGGGTTTGTCGTGGCTAAGATCGAGGAGATAGGCTGACTCGAAGATGTACCTACAGAATGTGGTCGTATATCAGCCAAGACGCCTAGTCCGCGTCTTGGCTGATATACTTTCTGTATGAGACCAAGAATTACCTTCATTCTTACCGGAGGAACTATCGATAAGGAATATGACGCGCTCGATCAAGCTTTTACTGTTGGGAAGGGTGCTGTTGATCGAGTGCTCGGGTTTGTAAACCCTAACTTTGAAGCAACTATTATTTCTGTCGTTCAGAAAGTAAGCGTGAATATCCTTCCTGAAGAAAAAGAAGAAATACGCAAGGCATGTGCTGAAGCGGCAGATGATAAAATTATCGTAACCTACGGTACCGATGCTATGGCAGAGGCAGGCGAGATGCTTGCCGGAATTGAAGGGAAGACGCTTGTGCTTACTGGCGCTCTAAAGTCTCAACTCATAAAGGATACTGATGCTGAATTCAACTTGGGATTTGCGGTCGCTGCGGTGCAAACAATGCCAGCTGGAGTGTACGTAGCCATGAATGGTCGCATTTACCCGTGGAATGAATGCAAGAAAGATAAGGCTACCGGGCAGTTTGTAGAGATTGCATAAAGTTTTCAACGTTATACCAAACCTATCTTTTATGTTTGATGAGAAATGCAGTGAGTGCGGGTCTTCGCTCAGAGGGGTCGCTGCGTGCCGAGAGTATCTGAACGAGATGATCAGATGGGACTTCGAAGACTTTACTGGCGTCGGGAAGGTACATCACCTGACGGTGCTCTCTTATAACCTGCAGCACCCCAGTCTGTATTCTTCCAAAGGATTGGAAGACGCGAAAAGCTCTTTGCCGGAGTTTCTTGCGAATCCTGAGTCCTTCAAGGCTCATGATGAGCGCAATAGAAATAGGCTTTCGTCGGACGTAAGAGACTGGAAGATAACAGGTACTCCTGACGACCACGGCTCATATGCGACTGCGCCTATCTGGAAGATCGCAGCGGCAGATATCGTGCGGGAAGGTTTGCCTGACTATGTTGAGAACGTAAAGAAATGGGCACTTTCAGTCCTGCACTCTCTAGAGGAGTCAGACAACCTAGAAATGAAATAAATCGTACCCGAACGGGGTACTATAGGTAAGGACGGTATGCGTCCCTCATAATCCTTTATCTATGCCGTCAGCAGAGCCTTTACATACTCAAGAAACCGCGTTTGGGAGACTATTCAATAGGGTTCCGGAAATAACCGTCTTTTTCTGGATCATCAAGGTTCTCGGTACGACCGTGGGTGAGACCGCGGCGGACTTCCTGAACGTCAATCTTAATCTGGGCCTCACCGTCACCTCTGTCGTTATGGGTGTTCTCCTCGCAGTCGCTCTTTTCTTTCAGTTCAAGGCGAAGCGATATGTTCCCGGCATCTATTGGTCGGCTGTCGTACTCATAAGCGTGTTTGGCACGCTCGTCACCGATAACCTTACGGATGCCCTCGGCGTGCCTCTGGAGCTCAGTACGCTCGTCTTCAGCGCTCTTCTCGCGATTACCTTTGCTCTCTGGTACTGGAAGGAGCGAAGCCTCTCGATGCATTCGATCGTGACGGCAAAGCGAGAAACCTTCTACTGGTTCGCCATCCTCTTTACGTTCGCACTCGGTACGGCGTCCGGCGACCTTATGGCAGAAGGTCTTGGGCTCGGATACTTCACTACTGGCGTCATCGTTGCGGGAGCGATAGCGGCTATCGCGCTCGCACGGCGCCTTGGCCTTAATGCCGTACTCTCGTTCTGGCTTATCTACATCCTTACCCGCCCACTCGGAGCATCCATAGGTGATCTGCTTACCCAGTCGCCGGCGCATGGCGGCTTAGGTCTTGGTGCGACGACAACGAGCGTGATATTCATCGCGGCGATCATCGCGACCGTAGCGTATCTTGCGATCACTAAGAAAGACGTAACCGAGCCGGAAGGGACTGAGGAAGAGTCGCTGCCACAGAAGGGACGGAAGGGAAGTAAGGGGGCGATGATGCAAGTCGTCGTCACGCTCCTGATAATCATCGCGCTCGCAACTGCCGGTTATTATTTGCGCCAATCCTCCTTGCAGGCTCCTGCAGCCACCTTGTCATCTCCTTCGCAGTCTGAAGGAACGACTACAGCAACTGTGGCGCCTTCGCCTCTCGGAAACCTCACGACATTCCGCACTATCACTCAGGACATGCTCGACTCAGTAAATAAAGGCGACCTTACGGGGGCGAAGACCCGAGCGGACGATCTGGAATTCGAGTGGGATAACGCCGAAGCGCGACTCAAGCCCATGAATACGGCGAAGTGGCATGAGGTCGATGATGCTATAGACAAGGTGCTGCGCGAGGTACGTTCCGTGAATCCGAATGTGGCGACCTCGAAATCTGCCCTCGAAGCATTGCTCTCAACGCTTAACTAGAGGACCGAAGCAGCAAAGCGCGTCATCAAAGTGGCCCAACCTCATTCAGCTTCAAAGCGGCAGGTCTCTAGAAATGTAGCTGCAGCCTTGTCCTGCAGCAAGATATCTCATGTGATACCCTAGATACATACTTAGAGTAATACGAGCACCTATGATACCTAAAAACACTATCTGCCTCTGGTTCGAAAAGGATGCGCTGGATGCAGCAAACTTCTATGCAGCTACGTTCCCTGACACCAGCGTCGGCACTATCGTTCACGCACCCGGTGACTTTCCGAGTGGTAAGAAAGGCGACGTGCTGACAGTGGAATTTACTGTCTGCGGGATTCCTTGTCTCGGCCTGAATGGCGGCACGTATTTCACGCAAAGCGAAGCGTTCTCCTTCCAGATCGCAACCGATGATCAGGAGGAAACGGATCGCTATTGGAACGCGATCGTCGGCAACGGCGGCAAGGAAAGCGAGTGTGGGTGGTGTAAGGATCGCTGGGGAGTATCGTGGCAGATCACCCCGCGTACGCTGACCGAGGCTATGACTGCGGGCGGTGCAGAAGCCGAACGTGCCTTCAAGGCCATGATGACCATGAAGAAGATCGACGTCGCTGCTATCGACGCAGCACGGAAAGGTTAAGGGAAAGTCGAGGCGCTATAAGCAGACACACCTCGTTATATTCTTCTTATGAGAAAGATTATTACTACGACATTCGTTACTCTTGACGGAGTCATGCAGGCTCCAGGAGGACCGCAGGAGGATACCGCAGGCGGATTCGCCTATGGAGGCTGGCAACTATCCCGCCCTTCCGACGAGATGCTCGACTCCATGCTGAACGAGATCATGCATGCTCCGTTCGAGCTTCTGCTTGGCAAGATCACGTACGATATCTTTGCCGGTTACTGGCCCAGTGCAAAGACTGACCAGGAGGTGGCAGAGCCGTTCAATCGGACGAAGAAATATGTCGTGTCGCACGAAGCCTTCGAGCCTGAGTGGAATAACTCGACATGTATCACGGGCGATGTCGTCTCGCAGCTTACAAAACTTAAGGAAGAAGACGGTCCGGACCTATGGGTCTGGGGCAGCGGGAATCTTATCCAGACCTTACTCAAAGCGAATCTGATCGATCGGATGCAGCTATGGATATATCCGATCACGCTCGGGACCGGGAAGCGACTCTTCGCGGATGGAACGCAGGCCGAGAATTTCAGGCTCGTCGAGTCTAAGACATCAACAACGGGCGTTATCGTTGCGACCTACGAATCCGCAGGAGCGCTTACGTCGAATCTATCTTCAGGAAAATAGGCGGCTTCTTCGCCTCCAGAAAATATTTATACCGCAAAGAAGAGAGGCCTGTACGTGTCCCCAACTTCGATTCACAAGAGGTCACCGTGTCATCTGAGACGGTGACCTCTTGTATCTCCATACTCAGACTTTCAGGACTATAGGGGAGGCAAATAACGATGAAATACTGGCTGAAATTCCTTTCCTCGTCTCGTATATACTTATGGATATGAAATCCATCAGAATAATCCTGCTCGTTCTGATACTCATCGGGCTCGGCTTACTAGCTGCTCAAAGCATCTGGGTACCACCACTCGTAAACTGGATACTAGCAGAAGAGAATACGACCTATGTCGTAGAACCGGCTCCGATGAATATCGTTCCGCCTCCTGCTACGACGATGAGACCGACACCGTCCAAGCCGCCCGCGCCTGGAGTACAAGAAACAGGGACTCTGCTGGGTACGGTGAGTCTCTCGCCTACGTGTCCGGTAGAACGCATACCCCCAGACCCGCAGTGCGCGCCGAAGCCTTACGTGACGTCCGTAACCGTGCTGCGCACCGGCGGCACGAGCATAGTCGCTCAACAGAAGACTGAGGATGACGGAAGTTTCAGATTCAGCCTCGCACCAGGACTGTATACCGTCAAAGCTGCAGGAGCTGCCGTATATCCTCGCTGCTCGTCGGCGAGTACGCAAGTAACGAAGGACACCATCACCAGCATTGCTATAAGTTGTGATACAGGTATCCGTTAGCAAGGCTCTTCCTATATGTCCGCACGCCGCAGTATAGTTCTCGTACACGATAGGATGCAGGACGGCTACCAGTATGAATTGACCGAGCCTATGGGAAAGAACTTCAATCCGCGCTTTCAGCCGGAAGTGTCGCCTAAGGAGATGCTCGAGCTCGGAGTCTTCGGCGGCGTGTATATGCGCGATTGCGGAAAGGAATTCCCGAAGGACTGGTTTACACATGCGAAATTCCAGATACCGGAAACATATAAGCGCGACCCGAAACTCAACTACTTCGGAGTGAATGCCAGTCAGCCGCTTTCCGTCTGGCGAGCCAAGGGCTGGATCTATAAGGACGATCCGCGCGGATGGTTCCAGTGGTACTGCCGCTACTATAGCGGCAGGCGCGGGCCCGACGACGACCGGCAGATCAGACGGTGGATAGCCATGCGCCGGCATCTCGCTCAAATACGCATGCATTGCCGCCGCGGCGACTCAACCTGCCATCCCCGACAGCGTCAGGCGGTGCTGCACTGGGCATATGATAGCCGCAAGCTCTAGATAGGTATCCTTTCTGGGTAGCGCGCGGAGACTGATATACTTTCTCAACATGGAAAGAACCCTACCGGACCTGAAGAAAGTTCTCGCAACAAACAAGAAGGCGCAGGCGACGTGGGAGGACCTGACTCCCATCGCGCGCAGGGACTTCATCAGCTGGATAGAATCGGCCAAACAGCCCGAAACACGCAAGCGACGAGTCGAGAGCCTCCCCTCTAGGCTCGCCTCAGGAAAGCGCCGCCCCTGCTGCTACGCCATAGTCCCGACGAATCTCTACAAGGCTCTCGACTTTCTTCCCAAAGCAAAGAAGCTCTGGAAGGACCTCACGCCAGATGAGAAAAGAGATTTCACCGACTGGATTAATACTGCAAAGGACTCAGAGGCCCGTACCAAAAGAATCGAGAAGGCTTGCGCGCTGCTTTTAGCCGGAAAGAGGAGGCCTCAAGATAAATAGATTGGCCAACTCTCCGACTTGCTATACTTAATCCATGTTCGAAGGCAAGGTAATCCTAGTAACCGGCGGCTCAAGCGGCATTGGCGCTTGTGCAGCCTTGCTGTTCGCTGAAGAGGGAGGAGATATCGCTTTCTCGTATAAGAGTAACGAAGCGGCAGCTGCTGAGATCGCGGCGAAGATTAAGGGGTTGGGCCGAAGGGTATTAGTCATTCAGGCAGACTTGGTCAATGAGAACGAAGCGAAAGAGATGGTCGCGAGAGTCATGGATGAATACGGAAGGATCGATATTCTCGTAAATAATGCAGGTGGCTACATAGAGGGAGATGAGTGGAACGGGACTGTCGAGATCTGGACAAGATCCCTCTCGCAGAACCTTATTTCCACGATGAGCGTCTCGAAATATGTGCTAGAGATCTTTCAGAAACAGAAAAGCGGAGTGATGGTGAACATCGCTTCGCGGCATGGGATGACCGGAGATTACTTTGCTCTTTCGTATGCTGCTGCAAAAGCCGGAGTGATAAACATAACGCAGGCATATGCAAAACTGCTCGAGCCGTTCGGCCGCGCTAATAGCGTCTCACCGTCTGCCACACATGCTGGCTACTGGCTCACTGCTCCTCAGCAGGAACTCGAAGAAACCTTGGCTGCACGTCCGGACCACAAGCTCGTTGAGCCGGAAACGGTAGCGAAGAAGATAGTCTTTCTCGCATCTCCCGAAGCTCGAGAGATTACGGGCCAGAATTTCCCCGTTACGGAATAATCCCTCATTCATGCTTGAAAACGCGAAGCCAGGCTCATATATCTGGAATGTAGCTTAAGTTTAGTATCTAAGGGTATACTGGATTCGATGCGGTCGCCGAGGTGGTTCAGGTGCTTGCCCGCAAGGTAAGAGACGCAGGTTCAAGTCCTGCCCGCATCTCCATGACACCACAGGAGCATTTAGCGTCCGAGCTCTCAAGCTGTGCCCGATACGAGCTTTCTCCAGCTGAGCAGAAAGAGATCGAAGGCGCCGGTCTGCCAGCATTCCTGAAACGACAACTGACTCGTAAGGCATTCCGTCGATGGAAGTTGCCAGAGGCAGCCGAGCAGCGCATCGATACAGCAATCGCTCATTGCATCGAGAAGAACAAACCGATCACGTTCCGCTATCGTTTCGGTGGATACAAGCTCTGGCGACTGCCGTCCTCGCCGGAAGTCGATTGGGCGGAGTTCTTCACGTTCGTTCACTATTCACGTTACTTGGCACCTATAGCGGCTGCGCATAAGCCAGGAGTAAGGATGATCTTCGCATCCGATGATGTTTTCGTAGAGCGGCTCGATAACATCGGGAAAGATAAGACCGAGGCATACTACCGTTCGTTCCAGGCGCTCTTAGATGAATTCCGAAAATATTTCCCCGAGAACTTCTCTATGGATGTGCTCAAGCACAGCTCACTTTATGAGAAGCCTGAAGACCTGGAGAAGGAATTCGAGGAGAAGATGATACAGATGACGAATGCATGGGAAGATAAGCCGGAAGAGGCGCGACAAAGCGACCTCGCGACCTCGACCCTTAATATCCGTTGGGATGGAGTGGAGGATCTCACGAGCCTTTCGGATGAGGAGAAACAACGGAAGATCGTTACGAGTGCGATCATGCACGACGCGCTCGTAGCGCTCCCGACGATCCGGTCATTCACTGCCGATAATCCTGGCATTATCTCAGTATTCAGCTTCCCGTTCCCGTCGCTGATCGCTATTGGTACGACCAAGACCTCGATAGCGAAATTCTGGGTGGGGACCGGCGTCCTGGAGCAGAAGGATGGCCACTACTATGACCGTGTGCTCACCCCTGGTCAAGCAGAACAAATTAGTGAGGCTCCTCACCAAGAGATTGCTGTTGATCTTATACCCTTCAAGAACTTCTCGTCGGTCAGGATTTTTAATGGACGGCTAGATTTCGTGAAGTAAGAGCTGGAATAATACATATGAAAGATCTCGGATTCATTAACCCCAGGAATGTCTCTCGAGATGAAGGTGAAAATTACTCCCTACGGGAGGCTGCGCGGGCGATCGTTAGAGATGCGGAAGGACTAATAGCGATGCTCCATGTCACGAGAGACAACTACTACAAGCTTCCAGGGGGCGGGGTGGAGGAAGGTGAAGATGTGATCACAGCTCTCAGGCGTGAATGCCAAGAAGAGATCGGGTGCGATATCGAAGTCACGAGTGAAATCGGAATGATCACTGAGTATTGGCAAGAAGACCGGGAGAAACAGATATCGCATTGCTATCTCGCGAATCTTGTGGGCGCTAAAGGAGAACCGAGTCTCACCGAAAGTGAAAGAGAGCGACGCTATAAGACCGTATGGCTTTCGTATAACGATGCGTTAAAAGCCTTAAGAGATAGTAGCCTGACTAACTGGGAAGCTGAATATATTGTCCCTCGAGAAATCCTTTTTCTTGAAGAGATTAAGGAGCGTTTGTAGTCTCCAATTAGTTAGCTGGTACAATACATCCGTGGCAAAGAGCATAACTATCGGGAGTATCAATATGGATATCGTGAGTCAGGTAGAGAAACATCCTCTGCCTGGACAGACCATTACCGGTAAGGACTTTCTATACGTTCCTGGCGGAAAGGGCGCGAATCAGGCTGTCGCCACTCGTCGGATGGGCACTTCGGTACAGATGGCTGGTATGGTCGGAAAAGACCCGTTCGCAGACACGCTCCTTAATTTCTATCTTTTTGAGGGGATAGATACTCAACATGTCTCGGTTGATAACGAACATCCGACTGGAGCCGCATTTGTCGCAGTAGATTCTGCTTCGGAGAACGTCATCTATGTAAGCGCGGGCGCTAATTCCAGACTTTCTTCGTTGCATATCGAAGCTATCGTTATTTCAGGCGACGACGTAGTCTCCGCCACACTCGAGACCCCCGTGAGTTCCACCAAAAGAGCTTTCGAAAAAGCACGGGAGGTAGGAGCCACTACTGTACTCAACGCCGCGCCTGCCCAGAAAGAAGCGGAAGAACTTTTTCCTCTAACGGATTACTTGATCGTAAACGAGACCGAACTCGCATATTTTGGAGCTATTGATCCAATTAGCTCTAAAGAAGAGGCTCAGGAAGTCATGAAGGACTTAGCTGCTCGTTTCGAGATGAATATCATTACTACTCTAGGGAGTAAGGGCGCGGCGTCGTATTTAAATAGAGAAGCGTTCAATGTCGACGGTTATGTAGTGAAAGCCGTAGATAGTACCGGAGCGGGGGATTGCTTCGTAGGAGCATTCGTAAGCATGCTTGTAGAGAAGAGAGGTGCAAAGGACGCTATCGAATTCGCGAATGCTGCCGCGGCCGTCAAGGTCCAGAAGCTGGGAGCTTCCTCGATGCCTCTGCGAGCCAACGTGGACAGCTTCTTGAATCAGAGAGCAGTAACTTTGTAGATCCGATTATCAGCCACTGTTTCTCTATTCTCGAGACCAACTATCTCGAAGGTGTAGTTATTTTCTTTCAGCGAGTCTTCAAGGATTCTAAGTGCATCCACATCCTTATTCGAGAATCCGATATACATAATCCCGTCCGGTGCAAGATAGTCTCTCGCGGTCTTCACGAATTTGCCGAGAACGCTCTCCTCATCGTTCTGCGTCTTGAATGCGTGGGCAAGGCTGGTCTCGGTCTTCGCGACCCTTTCGTTATGGAACGGAGGATTGAAGAAGATGATGTCGAAGTAGTTCTTATAGATCGATGGTATCTTCTCAAACAGGTCGCTCTCGAAGACCACTCCTTTATCAGCATGAGGAGAACTTTCGAGATTATATTTTGCATTCTGAACAGCGACAGAATTGATATCGCTCATGACGACTTCCGTTGCTCCTGCGTCCAGAGCGACTAAGCCCATTGCCCCGTGTCCGCATGCTATATCGGCTATCTTCTTGCCCTTAGATACTTCGCGCACCAGTCTCGCGAATAGTTTCGATGATCTGAATCGATTGGACGGATACACTCCGGGAAATACGGCCATAACCAAGCCCGCAAATAGTATGCGATACGTATTCGCACTCTTAAGCACATGCTTATATATCTCAGCAACTCCAGCAGCCGGATAATATATCGGTGGAGAGTAATTCTGCTCCACAAGCGAATCAAGATACTCGAGCACTATGGACGCCGCTTTCTCGCCATCCTTCGCATAGAAAAGGGGAGTGGGATCAGCATGCATCAATTCCTCGGATACAAAGGAGTCGATAAGGGTCTTGTGTCGCTCAAAGTAGTCTCCCACGAGCACGAGCGGCTTATGGATCTCTCCGAGGATATTGAGAATCTGTATCTCGAGGATCTCATGGAACGTACCGACTGCGCCCGGGAGCGCGATGAATGCATCTCCCAGCTCGATGAGTCTGCGCTGACGGTCATAGTGATCGGTATACGCTTCGTATTCCGTGAAGTCGGGACTGGGCTCCGGCTCACGATTCCCGAGTGCTATCCCGAACAGGCTGCCACGCATCCTCCCTGTCTCTCTAGCTACGACGCCCATGAGTCCTGTCTGGCCGCCCCCGGTATTGATGCCATAGCCCGCTTCACTTATCCTGCATGCCAAAGTCTCCGCGTCACCTATATAACGTTTGTTATGAGTGTTCCTCCCGCTTGCGAATATGGTCACGCGAGGTGTATATCCGCCCTTCGTTTTCTTAATCACATTGGTAGTTGTCATACCGGAGAGTATGATGCGAATAGCACATCACTGTCAAACACTGTCAGACAGTATTTGACAACAAGTCAGCGCGGACTATACTGACCCTATGGAATTACAGAGGACTCTCGAAGCACTCGGATTCTCAGCGAAGGAAATCCAGGTATATCTAGCCATCATCAAGCTCGGAAAGACGACGCCTGCGGCAGTGGCTAAGATAACGAAGATAGGAAGGCCGACGGTGTATAACCTCGTAAAGAGCCTTATATCGAAAGGAGTGATAGCTGAGGATAAGGCTGACGCAATCCTTCACCTGGTCGCGCTGCCGCCGGAAGGATTGCGGGCATTCATCGAGCGCTCGAAAGTCGAGCTTCAGAAGAAAGAAGCGCTGGTAGATACGGCTATAGAAGAACTCGGTCTTATTCATTCAGGCGAGACGTATCCGGTGCCGCGTCTGCGATTCGTAGAGGAGAACGAACTGCGTGACTATCTCTTCCAGAATGCGGTCAAATGGAATGAGAGCGTCCTGTCTAAGGACGGAATTTGGCATGGCTTTCAGGACCATAGCTTCCTTGAGAACTACGCGGACTGGATCGATTGGACCGTGAAGAAATTCAAAGGGAAGGACTACGCAGTGCATCTCTTTAGTAATGCGTCGAAGATAGAGGAGAAGATCGAAGGTATGATTCCTGAACGATCCGTAAAGTTTCTTAAGAATTCTCGCTTCACAGCGACCACCTGGGTCGTGGGCGACTATCTCGTCATGATCTCAACCTCCAAAGCACCGTTCTACCTTGTGGAGATACATGACGCTCTCATGGCCGGAAACATGCGCGAAGTCTTCAAGAATATGTGGGAGGTGAATAAATAAGCCTCTTCAATCTCATGCGTAAGAACTGATACAATTCTTTTAAGATAACTATGACCAATGAGTTCCGAGAAATCCTCCTAGGGCTCAAGAGAGTATCTTCATTGCTAGCCAAGGAAGAGAAGCGGTCGCTGCTTATCGCGACGGTGATTATGCTCGTCACGGGTTTCCTGGCGAACGTCCCGGCTCTCGTTCTCGGGCGGTTCGTTGATACGATCGTCCATCTCGAACATCCGACGTTCAGTATCGCGATACCATTTCTGATCATTATCGTCATCGCGGTCGTGTCCAAAGAAGTGCTCACGGTCTTCCGCAAATACCTCGTCGAGAATGTCGCGACGCAGACCGAGAAGAAGCAGACGGTAAGTACGATAGAGCGCCTCCTTAAGACGGACATCGACTTCATAACCAAGAATCGCATCGGTGCGCTTCATGGAAGGATATTCCGGTCGATACAGGGCCTGGTGAAGCTCCTCAAACTGGGCTTCCTGGATTTCTTCCCAGCCTTCTTCGCGGCGCTTACCGCGCTTGCCATCGCCTTCTACCAGAAGCCGCCGCTCGCGGCGTTCATGATCCTCGTCATTCCGGTCGGCCTGTTCATCATCGTAAAGCAGGTGGCCTCTCAGAAGGGTGTTCGCGTATCGCTTCTGCGCGGCAAGGAAGACGTGGACGCCAAAGTTATCGAGATGATGGGCGGGCTTGAGACCATTCGTGTTCTCAACACTACTGACGTAGAGGTGAGAGGCATCGAGGCTATTACCGAACGGCTGCGAAAGATCGAGATCAAGCACCATATAGCCATGGCGCTCTATGACGCCGCGAAGTATCTGAACGAAGCGTTCTTCTACGTGCTGGTCGTTTCCATAGCCGTGTATTTTGCTGTCACGGGAACTATCTCAAACGGAGACATCCTCACCTACTCGATACTCTTCCTGAGCGTCATCAGCCCGCTCAGGGAAATCCATCGCATACTCGACGAGGCGCATGAAAGCTCGATACGTGTCCAGGACCTGTATGAGTTGCAGCATCAGCCGATAGACGCGTCATTTGGTGAGGAAGGTATCGCTTCGACTCAGACGTCAGAGAATGCAATCGAAGCCCATAATCTTTCCTTCAGGTATGAAAAGGGTGGTCAGCTGATCCTGAATACTGTAAGCCTCTCTATAAAACGAGAAGAGAAGATAGGTCTCGTGGGAGCTTCGGGGCATGGGAAATCGACATTCGTGAAAGTACTGCTTCGACTGGTCCATGGATATGAAGGAAGTGTCATGCTATTCGGCAAAGACCTGGAAAAGATAAGTCGCGAGGAAATGGCGCGACAGATCGCCTATATTCCTCAGAAGAGCTATGTTTTCCGCGGAACTGTACGGGATAACATCACCTATGGAAGCGGGCAAAGAATTACTGACGAGCAAGTCATCGAGGCGGCTCGAAAAGCGAATATCTTGGAGGAGATAGAGAGCTCGCTCGGTGGATTGGATGGGCAAGTAGCAGAAGGCGGCAACAATCTGAGCGGAGGACAGAGACAGAGGATCGCACTCGCGCGCCTCATGCTCCAGAAGCCGGAGCTACTCATTCTCGACGAGGCGACGTCAGCTCTCGATAATACGAATGAAGCTGTCGTCCAGAAGAATCTCGAACACGCATTCGCGGACGCCACCGTCATCGCGGTAGCTCATCGACTTACTACGCTCCAGAATATGGATCGAATACTCGTCTTCGAGAACGGCTCCATCGTCCAGGAGGGTACGTATCAAGAGCTCTCAGCGAGACCCGGCTTATTCAAGACCTTCCTGACGCAGCAGGATACAGGAAAGGACTCAGGAACGTAAGCTATTCAAAATACTTTCCACCTTGATTCCGGGTGGTAGTATGCAGGTATGAAAACTGACAAAGAAGGGAAGCTCGAGGAAGCTTCGTCGTTCCTGGTCGGACACGAGGCAGGGGTGTTAGCCACTATCTCGCAGACCGGAGGCGCGCGAGCGCGGCTGGTGTACTACACGTGCGATGATGCATTCAACGTCTATTTCATAACGCTCAAGAATACGCGCAAGGTGACCGACATGATCTTCAACAGTAGCGCCGCATTCGTCGTCTCAGAAACAGAGATTCCCCGGACACTCCAGATGGAGGGAACCGTGTCGAATCTCAGCGATACGGCGACAGATGATCCACTCCTTACCGACTTCGTACACAGGCTTATGGAACATAAGAAGTACGGCATACCGCTGGCGCACTTTGACGCGAGCGAGCTGCAATTCTACAAATTCACGCCCGATTGGATTCGTTGGGGCGATTTCACGTTCGGACAGGGCACGGATGCCGTGTTCACCGAACTGCATCCTATCGAAGGGGATTCATAATATATTGAATCTTTGAAACTAGAGCTTACATTGCTACTAACCCGAGTGCTTGCGTATAAATAGAAAAGGGCCCGACGTACGCCGTACGTCGGACTCCTCTTGCCTCAGCTCCCTCGCGTTTAGCGGGGGAGCGTCAACCTCATTCGGATGGGACGGCGAGCCGCACCACTTCGATATACTCGCCCTTGCGCGAGAACGAGATCTTCGCGATCTGCCCGGGCTCCAGGTCGAGGTCGGGCCGCGGCTGACCCCTGCACGCCGAGAGCATCATCTCGGCGAGATAGGGGCTGACGTTCAGGAAGATCGAAGCGCCGGGCTTCGAAGCCTTGATGAGGGGGGTGATCTCGAAGATCGCATTCCTCGCCCTCATGCCGAAGAGATCGGGGTCCTTGTCGTAGACGGCGGCGGCCAGGTTGCAGGGAATGGAATGCTCCGGCGGAACGAAGAGGTCCGAGGGATCTTCCGGATGCGGTCCGAGCGATGCAAGGGTATGCAGCCAGGCATAATCCGGGACCAGTTGCCGAGTCGACTCGACCGCCTCCCGAAGGGGCGAGCAGCCGACGAAGCTGAAGCTGGTGCCTGCCAGGCACGCCTCGCGAACCCTTTCGGTGATAATCGCGTTCCCCGTATGGCAGCTGAGGAAGACAGTGATAGGCTTGGTCACGAGCATCTCCTTGAAAATTGACCGTATGAAGTTGAATCTGTGGTGTACACGCTCTACTCAGGCGCACATGCAGAGTCTTGAATACTGTAACATATTTAACAAGACAGGTCAATGATAGAATCATTGACCTACGGTACGTATTCTCGAAGCTGAAGCTTTAGTTGCTACTAACCCTAGCGCTTGCGTGTAAATAGAAAAAGGCCCGACACACGCTGTGCGTCGGAACCCTTTTGCCTCTCGCTCCAGGCGAGCAGGCTGCTTCACCCGGTCGGGACGGGGAGGCGAGTCAGGGCCACGAACTTGCCAGCTGGGGTGAACGCGAATCGGGCGATCTCGCCCTTCTCCAAGTCCTGCACGGGCTGATTCTGCTCGAGCGCCACCCCTATCCCCATTTCGGCGATAGGGCAGTGCGTGGTCAGGAAGACCGAATCGCCGGGATCGCACTCGTTGACGATTCTGTGGATCCCGAGGAACGCATCGAGCCCTTTCGCCCGTATGAGCAGGGGGGCTATGGTGCAGCAGGCCTGAGCTAAGAAGCCAACCGGAGCCGGCGCCATCGTCGCGAGGAACGACCAGTCCTCGTCGTCGTGCGGGCTGAGCCAGTCGAACGTCTCGATCTTGGTATAGTCCGGGACCAGCAGCTGGGTGGACAAGATGCCGCGCTTCACCTGCGTGGAGCCGACGCGGCGGTACTTGATGCCGTTCAGATGTGCCATGCGGATGCGGTGAGCGCGCAGCCTGTGGCCGGGAGCGAGATCTGCCCCCAAGTCCCAGGTGTCCGTGCTCTTGGGCGGCACCTGCGGCAGATGCCGGGCGAGGTCGACGTGGATGTATTCGGGATGTGCGGGATCGATCAATGGTGCCTCCTCCGGCTGACCTTGTGAAGCTGGATGTGGTGTACGTTCTCTGCACAAACGAACTTGCAGAGTCCCTTATAATATACCATCTGTAAAGATAGTAGTCAATGATTGCTTAATTTCGCCTCTGTCCAAGCCACCAAAGCTGTTGTATGCTCAAAGCATTCATTAACGATAATTTGCCGGTTGTGGGACTCACTAAACCCTTTGACGAGATAGGCAAAGACGATGCCGAGACAGCGGGCGGTAAGGGGGCGTCTCTCGGGGAAATGACGCAGGCAGGCATTCCAGTGCCTCCGGGGTTCGTGGTGCTGGCAGATGCCTTCGAACGCTTCATCGAAGAGACGGGACTCGTTGTCGAGATAGATGCGATTCTGGATACGGTTGACCATGCAGCGATGCACACGGTCGAGAACGCGTCCGAACAGATTCAGGGTCTCATCCTCGCGGCCGCGATGCCGAACGACCTGCGAACAGAGATCGAGGAATCATTTGCGCGGCTTGATACGGAATTCGTCGCCGTGCGTTCGAGCGCGACCGCTGAGGACGGCGCGACTGCCGCCTGGGCCGGGCAGCTCGATACTTATTTGAATACGACGCAGTCGACGCTGCTTGAGAATGTGCAGCGATGCTGGGCTTCGCTCTTTACGCCGCGGGCCATCTTCTATCGCTTTGAGAAGGGACTTGATACGCAGAAGATATCGGTAGCGGTAGTGGTGCAGAAGATGGTCAACAGCGATGCCGCAGGCATCGCGTTCTCCGTTCATCCAGTGACCGAAGATTACAACCAGATGATCATAGAAGCCGGCTTCGGGCTCGGCGAGGCGGTCGTATCCGGCCAGATAACTCCCGATAGCTATGTTGTAACCAAGGACAAGCGAGAAATAATCGAGAAGAGCATCAGCGAGCAAGCGCAGGGACTCTTCCGAAAGTCCGGCGGGGGGAACGAGTGGCGCGATATCCCTCAGAGTGAAGGCAGCAAGCAAGTGCTTTCGGACGAGCAGATATTAGCGCTTGGCGAGACCCTCATAGGCATCGAACGGCATTATGACTTCCCGGTGGATACCGAGTGGGCGGTGGAAGGGAAGGAAGTGTATATCGTCCAAAGCCGTCCGATCACGACGCTCTCAACGCAAGAAAGAGAACTGGACACGGATAGTGATGTGGTCCAGCTAATGAATAGGAGCGGATCTTCGGTTACTCACGTCGTCGACAACTATACCCTCACGTTTGAAAGTGGTGGCATAGGTACTCTCATGAGCGAGATCATCTGCGCAGGATACCTGCCCGCTGGCTCACTCATTATTTATAGGAACGGTACCTACGAGCAGTACTACTCGAACGCCGGACTCGAGGAAATGGGTCCTAAGGGAATCGAGTTCTTCAGCATGGAAGGATACGCAGAACAGCTCGTGAAGGACTTGAAGGCTCTAATTGCTTCCGCTACAGATGCGAAGAAAGATACTTTTCAACGCTCGGATATAGAGAATCTTTTTAAGACATTCACCGAGATTCATAGGAAATATAACGCTTTTGACTTTGGGTACACTGACGGCGCGTATTCGGTGATGGATAGTAACGATGTGGTTCGTAAGAACGTGGAGCGCGTTGAAGAAGAGAAGAATGCTATCCGCGAAGAATACAACATACTCTTCTTCGACGAGAACGGCGCGCTTGCAATCCTCTTGAAGAATCTCTCAGAACGATTCTCCGTACCGGTCTCGAATCTACAATGGTATATAGCTTCAGAATTGTTTGACCTACTCACGAGCAAGAAAGTAGCCGAGGATGTATTGGAAGAAAGAAAGCGCGCATATGTCTTCAGGAAGGCGGGGGAATCCGAAGAATATACGTTCTTGTACGGGAAAGATGCAATTAATTTCAGTTCCAAGTTCGGTCAGATAAAAGTCGTGGAGGATAAAAGCCAGGTTATCCGGGGAGTAGTAGCTAGCGGAGGCAACATTGTACGCGGGGTAGTCTTCAATCTCACTACTGACTACTCGAACGTCGATCAGTTGCGAGCGCAGATGGCTCTGATGAAGCAGGGAGAGATACTCGTGGCCCCGACTACCGCACCGGAACATATGGATGCGATTCGGAAGTCAGCGGCTATGGTCGTGGACGTAGGAGGCATGCTATCGCATACGGCGATCGTGGGCCGTGAACTGGGCATACCGAGTATCGTAGGAACACAGTACGGTAGCAAGGTGTTTAAGACGGGAGACGAGGTTGAGGTCGATGCAGATACGGGCACGGTCCGGCTGATAGGCCGCTCCACCAAGGAAGTCACGCTCGTGAAGTTCTTCTCAAGGGATCACTCGCTTTTCTATACCTATGTCTGGCGCACGAGCAATACGCAGAGGGCAAAGAAGTGGGTCGGATTAAATATTGAAGAAGCCCTCTACGCACATCCGGCGGGAGGGGACGTGGTGGAAGTCTGGTATTCGGATAATGAACTCAAGCGGTATGACGCTGCTATCGCGGCAAAGATACTGAGTGATACAGAGTGGTTCCAAGCGCTCGCAGCGTATTTTGAGACTGAGTGGCAGGGCATGTTGAGACTCATACAGAAGAAGGAAGTGCTTACACGCGAAGAGCTTTCGGAATTCTATGACCACTGGGTGAACTGGTGGGATCCGATGGCGTTTACGATGCAGATTCCGGAGATCGAAGGTGTTCCTCAAGATATCAAAGACCAGGCATTCAACCTGCGAGCAAGTACGCAGGAATACTCAGATAGCGGAGACGAGTTATTCCACGCGTATATGCAGCAGAATCACCCGGAACTCTCGAAGTATTTCTCCGTAGTGACGCCAGAGGAGGTATTCAGCGATACCTTTCCTTCGCATGACGTTCTCGAGCAGCGTCTAGGGGGCTGGTATATGACCAGCAGTGATTTCGGTCTTATAGACGACCTGCCAAGAGCCCTCAAGGAACGGAACTTCGTACTTGAAAAGGTAGATACGACCGCCATTAAGGAACTTACCGGACAAGTCGCCTATAAAGGAATCGCGCGGGGCAGGGTGCGGGTGCTCAGTCGTCGCGATCAGGTGTCCGAAGTACAGGAAGGGGAAATTCTCGTCGCCACGATGACAACTCCGGATTTCTTCCCAGCACTCCAGAAGGCAGCAGCGTTCATTACCGATGAAGGAGGTATCACGTGCCACGCCGCTATCGTCGCCCGCGAGATGAAGAAGCCGTGCATCATCGGTACGAAGATCGCGACACAAGTATTGCAGGATGGAGATGAGGTGGAAGTCGATGCAGATACTGGCGTCGTTCGAATCCTTCAAAAGGAAGACCATCAGCCATACGTGTTCTTTTACGAGTCCCAAGGATACGCCTTCATTCTCGAAGACATGATCATGTCGTCCTATGTTTCTTGGCCCATGATAGTGCTTGGGGTCGGAACACGGGTACGCAAGTACGTTCCGGCCGGTACGCCCGAAGAGTTGAAGGTGCAGGGACTTACTCACTCGGCCGAAGATCTCGAGACGAGACTGGCTAGCATTCAGGAGATACTTGGCGAGCTTCGCAGCATCTCTCTTACAGTTGACATGTCAAAGGAAGAATGTCTGGAGGTATTTGCGAAGATGGAAGAGATTCTTGAACTCTATTCATATTTCGATACCGCGTACTGCGAAGGGCTATACTCGGATGACCTGCAAGATCCTCGCGCGTTAGTGGTAGAGCAGTCGAAGAACGTGATACGAGACGACCTCGATGGAACATTCTTCAGGGAGAATGGCGTCTTGGATATGTTGCTTACTGCCGTCGGCACTATCTCGGGAATAAGCTCAAAAGACATTCGGTGGCACCGGCTCGAAGAGATTAAGAGACTTCTTGACCAGGGTGAAAGCGTTTCTGAGCTCGAACTCGATAATAGGCGCCGTAATTACTTCTCCAAACGTGACGCATCAGGCCATATAACACTTGAATCCGGCGATATTGCGTACCTGAGTATTGAAGCCTTCGAAGAGCAGTACGAGACCGAGCCTACGAGTACGCTCAAAGGTACGGTAGCGCACGGCAAGGGCAAGAAGATAACGGCTAAGGCCTGCATAATCAACCGCGACTATTCCGACCACAAGAAGCTCGTGGCCGATATGGAGGCGATGGAAGAAGGCTCGATTCTCGTTACGACCACTACCGATCCTGAGTTCATGCCAGCTCTAAGGAAAGCAGGTGCTATCGTGACCGATATCGGCGGCCTGTTGTCGCATGCAGCAATATCAGCGCGGGAGCTTGATACTCCTTGTATCGTAGGTACCGAGAACGCGACTAAGGCCATAAGCACTGGAGATCTGGTTGAGATGGACGCGAATACTGGCGTGGTGCGCATTCTTACATAAGCCATGTCTCCGAATGACTACACACGGATGTTTGCAAATAAATCGTTCCACTATTTATTTGCGGACGTCTTCCTGATGCACTATGGGAGTATGGGAGTCTTGTCTGTTCAGGATAAGGATATGTGGATGTCGTTCCTCCCAAAAACCACGCAAAAGCGGACCTTGACCGAAGGAGTGGAGATGTATGCATCTCACGAAAAGTACGCTGCCTATAAAAAGGAATTTGACGAGTATGTACGGTCTTCAGCTGAATATTTCGAAGACCAACTTCAGAAAGAGATATTCTCGGGGGAAGAAATAAGAGAGTTCTTTGGGATGGCAGCAAGGCATTTCTCCTATTATTCCAAGACTGAGTTCTTTTATACGGATGGAATTGATTCAACAAAGATGGTGCCAAGCGTCCAGGAATTTGACGCACTGAAGCTCGGTGGTCGAGCATATCTCAATAAGATTCTCTTTGCAGAATACGTACCAAACTTTGTCGATAAGCTATCAGAACAGTATTCCGTTCCAAAGGAAGAGCTTTTTAAATACTCGGTCGCAGAGATCGTTAGCCTTAGTGACGGGAAGTCTGTTCCAGAACGTGAGATAGAGGAGCGCGCTGTAGTCTTCGCCTCTCTAAGAGAAACTCTCTTTGGTAAAGAAGCTTACGAACGTGTCAAGGATTTTCTTGCGCCGTACCGCGAGCGTTCAGATGTCATCAAGGGAAGTGTGGCTTATAAGGGCGTGGTAAGAGGCAAGGCTCGGGTGCTTGCCCCTGACTTCAGTGATTTCAGCAAGATTGCTGCTGCTGTAGAAGAGATGCAGCAAGGAGAGATACTGGTGGCAGAGACGACGGCTCCTGAGATTGTAGCTGCGTGTAAGAAAGCTGCGGCTATTATTACCAATCAAGGCGGAATACTTTCTCACGCAGCCATCATCGCTCGAGAGCTTAAGATCCCATGCATTATCGGTACAGATAAGAATGTGGTACTGAATATAAAGACCGGAGATGAGCTGCTGGTGGATGCAGACAATGGTATTATCAAGATAATCCGATAAAAGAGCCGTATGTCAAAATACACTTTCCTTTGGTCAAATGCCCACCAGCTATTCTATATGACTGGCAGTATCGACTCATATCGTCGCTACCCAGAGATTCCTTTTAACAGAGCAGAACTCGTATTCCAGGCGTCTGAAGGAAATCTTATGAGCTGCTATGTGGGCACTGCAGATCTGGAACGGCATGTGGGAGAAGGTGAGCTGTTCCTGGACACGACACGCTCCCATGCATACTTTGAAGACGCCAAGAAACAGTGTGCTAACCACCGAGCTTTCTTCAAAGAACTCGAGGTTCTTGATCTCTCAACCGCTAGCGAATCCACGCTATTGACCTTCTGGCGAGGACTCATCGACAACTACGCGCATTCTCTCGGCTACTTTAGAAGCAGTCAGGATGAGCCAAGCAGGCTCATCGTAAAAGCGGTGACTGAAAAGCTTTCACCTGAAGACGCGCTTACGCTTCTCGTGTCTCCCAAGCTCGACGAGATTAATCGTGAGGAGGTTGCTTGGGAAGAGCTGCTCACCAAAGGTTTTAGTCGTGAAGCCGCGCTTGCGCATATTAAGGACTTCCCTTGGCTTTTCCAGAATTCGCTTACGTACGACGAGACAGTAAATGAACTCGAGCAGCGTAAGCAGGGTCACGTTACTCGAGACATTAAGCAAGAAAAGGCAGAACTGGGTGAACGACAGGAAAAGATACTTGCAGCCCATCCTGAGCTGGCTGAGTCAATCGAGATTTTGCACGAGCTTGCACTCCTGCGCCCAGAAGTTAAAGCTTGCTGGGGTGCGACCGGCTACTATGCAAATCCAATGCTTGAAGAAATCGCTCGCAGGTTTGGTATAGATCAGCGTACGCTCACATTCCTCTATCGTAGTGAAGACACCGATGAGCTCTTGGCTTCGGGCAAGATTCTGAGTATGGAAGAGGTAGAGGATTGGAAGCTTTGCACGGCGTATCACCTCAAAAGTGGCGTACTTCATACTTCCGTCGGAGCAGAAGCACTTGCTCTAAAGCGGGAGATCTTGGAAGAAGATAAGAGCGCGAACGTAACGGAATTGAAAGGAGCCTGTGCGCGGCCGGGCAAGGTAACAGGTAAGGTCCACATACTAAAAGTGAATGACCCCGTAGCAACAAGAGAATTCCGCGACTCCTTCACTGATGGTGTGTTGGTGACGTCTATGACACAGCCCAATGTGGTAGATATCGCACGTCGTGCAGCGGCTATCGTCACCGATGAAGGTGGCATGCTTTGTCACGCCGCGATTATCTCTCGCGAATTTGGCATTCCGTGCGTAGTTGGAACCCACAAGGCCACACAAGTTCTCAAGGACGGTGATCTTGTCGAAGTTGATGCCGATGCGGGTATTGTGAGAATTCTCTAATATGGACAAGCGACCCGAAGATTACAAGAAGTTCTTCACGGCGGAGTGTGAGATAACCGGTCTTCATTGCGATTTTCTGATGCGAGAGAGCCCCTTGGCAGCAGCAGATCTTCTGTCACTTAATAAGGACCAGATATTCCATGTCTTCTTGCGAAACGATAGGCTGTATCGTTGTACCGAGAAGGCTCTAGAGCTCTTCTTCGATAAAGCCGAGTACGATGCCTTCCTGGAAGATTTTAAGAGTTACGCACATGAAGCGTTAGAAACGTTCGTGCCGAAATGGAGCGCTATTCCCACTGAGATGACGAAGGAAGAGTTCATAGAAGCTACCGATTTTCTCGGTAAGCTCTGGTACTTCTACGGATTCACCGAGTTTCCTTTTATAGACCCCGCCTACGAAAAGGCTAAGGCAGAAGAAAATGATGAAGTAATACAAAGGCTTGAGGATTTCGGCCAATTCAAATTTACGGGACGAGAAATACTCAACGCGTACTGGTTCGAGGGCGGTCCTATACCTAATATTCTTCTTGGCATCTCAGAGATGTTTCTCAAGGGTGATGACGCGAAGTTCCTCTTTCTCGACGAGCTCCTCTCGCTCTTCGATGGGTGGCGACCAGGGCCAGATCTGATAGAAAACAGGCGCGCCTTCTACGGCATGAGAGTTACTGACGGGGCCGTGGAAGTGCTTGATTTCGATACAACAAAAGAGCTCTATACGCTTTTTACCGCCTTGCCAACGGGTTCAACGATAAAGGGTATTACCGCGAACAAAGGCAAGGCAACGGGTAAAGTGCTGACCGCACCCATGTTGAATGATCATAGGGCCATCTCCAAGCTTGATGAGAGGATGGAGAAGGGAGATATTCTCGTTGCCGAGAGCACCAGCCCTGACCTCATGTCTCTTTGCCGCAAAGCTTCAGCCATTGTGGCGGATCAAGGAGGTATGCTGTCGCATGCAGCAATCGTTAGTCGTGAATTAGGGATTCCTTGCGTCATCCAGGCAGGGAGTGCGACTCGACAGCTAAGAGACGGAGATATCGTGGAGGTAGATGCAGACGCAGGCATTATTCGAATCATTGAACGCGCATAATATATGACTGAGAGACTGGAAAAATCAACCAATGATGCTGAGGCTCACAAGCCTCCCAAGACTCGGGTGTTCGTAATCCGTCATTCGCGCGCGACCTATAGGAGCTATGGCGAGAAGCTGATGTCAGATTCTCCCGAGTCGCCGATGGATATCAATGCGCAGTCTCCCGATCTTTCAGAAGCCGGTATAGATATGGCGAAAGAAAAGGCACGCGAATTCTTTTCCCGTTTTGATCCAAAGCTAGACGCCTTTTTCATCGTTTCGAGCACGCAGATGCGTGCTCTAGAGACTGGAAGAATATACGCGGATATCGCAAGGGAGCTAGGCTTCGAGGTCATCGAACATGAAAAGACAGGAAGCAAGGTAGCTGCTGAAGTTGGAGAAAGTTCACTCCGCTCGATAAATGCGCTGTCTCTCAATATGGAGAACCAGGTATTGGGTAGCATTTTTAATTCCCCATATGACCCGGAAGTAAATTGGGATGCGGTACGTCCTGAAACAAAGGCATTGTTCGATAGGGCAAGGGCAATCGTAAAGGCGGATGACAGAGGGTCATGGGGCGCAAACTTCGCAGCTCATGCGGAGAAAGTGAGAGAATTTATCCCGGACATGGAAACACCCGCGCAATTGCATGAGACGCAATTCAAGAATATGCAGAGACTTGCGCAGTGGGCGCGCTCAAAGGCACCCGAGGACAAGCGCGTGAACGTGATCGGCTTTGGTCACGAGAATTATATGGGCCATGCGCTCGAAGAACACACCGGGAATCATGCTCTCGGGAATGTCGAAGCGGTAGAGCTATTAGAGGACGAAACAGCTGCGAGGTTCTAGATATACACCCCGTTTTGCATGAAGATAAATCCCGCAGACTACGTATTCACCTTCGAGGCGCAAGGCACAACCTTTCAGTTCGAGGATATAGATTCTTCGTACTATACGCCGGAAGGTTCACTGATCGTCGGGAAGGATGGCGTGGTCAGGACTTATATTGCCAAGGAGGCTATCAAGAGGATGCAGGAATTCGGTGAGTCTCAGAAACCTTCCGATCTGTACGCGATAGTCGCTTCCATACAAGCGGTTCGCGATAGTGTCCTTGTCGAGACTAGCGAGTATGCCGGAAAAGAGACATTCACCATCGATGATGCTCGCCACATGTTCGATCAACTTGCCTCGCTGTTCAGGGATTACTTCTATTTTGACTTCTCGAACTGGGATACGGTCTTCCAGAAGTCGAAGTCTGACCCGGAAATGATGGAGATGGTGCGCCTGGTGGAGCAGTATAAGAACGAGCTGCGCGCATACTTCGATCCGATCATGTTCACCGATGACGGTTACTATGCTGTATTGCTCGGGCACGTCAGCAAGGTCAGTGGCGTGTCGCGTGAGGAACTCAACTGGTACCGCGAAGCGGAGATCTATAATCTCTTCGACGGTATGAGGGTGTCGCCGGAAGACATCGCGTGGAGGAAAAAAGGATATGTATTCCAGAAGGATGATGGCATCCAGGTGTTCTCCGATATAGAGGCGCAGGAGATCATGCAGTCCCTCGCTACGCCAGCTAGTATTGCTCAGACACTATCAGGCAAGATTGCGCATGCAGCCGGAAAAGACAAGGTCGCCGGCAATGTCCGGCTCATCTTGCGCGACTACAGCGACGTTTCAGTACTCAAGGAAAGTATGCGACGGATGCAGGAGGGGGAGATCCTGGTGTCGCAGAGTACCGATCCGGAACTGCTTGAGGCCATGAAGAAGGCGACAGCTATCGTCACGGACGTGGGCGGCATGCTTTCGCACGCCGCCATTACCGCCCGCGAACTTAACATTCCTTGTGTCGTAGGGACCGAACGGGCCAGTAAGATGCTCAAAGATGGCCAGAGAGTCGAGATAGATCTGCGGACCGGCGAGATTACGATGCTGCATGATCCTAAAGCCTAGTGATATTATCGAGGTATGAAGGATATGAGGTTAAAGGTAAGAATCAGTAAACCAATAAGCGAGGTTTTTGAATTCACGACGAATCCCGAGAATACGCCTAAGTGGATTGATTCGATCGTGAAGAAAACGAGAGATTCAGACCATGTAGAGATTGGCACGATATATCAGAACTGGAGTGGAGAAGGAGAGATGAACGAATACAAAGTGACTCAGTATGAACCACTTAAGGTATTCCAGCTTGATGCGACGCATCAAGACTATAAGGTCAGGTATACGTACACACAGCTCTCTGAGAACGAGACTGAACTTGAATACTACGAGTGGAGTGAGTCTGACGAACTCCACTCTCCATTCATGCAGGAAATCCTAGATAAGCTTAAAGCGGTTATGGAGCAGCAAACTTGAATATGTTCATCGACCTTTCGGTAAGTCTGAACGAAACGACCCCGGTCTACCCGGGCGATCCAGAGACGCAGATACGGCCTGCCGGTATGCTTGCGGAGAGTGGTTACCAGGACCACTATGTCTGTGTCGGTACGCACGTAGGAACGCATATGGATGCGCCGTCTCATATGATCGTGGGCGGTAAGAATCTGGACGAGTTCCCGATAGAGAAGTTCTCCGGCCGTGGCGTATGTATTCGGATGGATGGTAGCTTCGACCCGACAGAGATTCAGAAGGCAGATATCCAGGAAGGAGATATCGTACTCTTCCATACCGGCATGAGCGAGAAGTACCAAGAACCTGCGTATTTCGAGAATTACCCAGGAGTACCTGAAGATGTCGCTCAGTACTTGATCGAGAAGAAGGTTAAGATAGTCGGCGTCGACATGTGCAGCGTCGATACTGAATCAGATTTTCCTATACATAAACTTCTGCTCGGGAAGGAAGTCCTGATCATCGAGAATCTCACCAATCTCGAAGCACTCGAAGGAAAGACATTCAAGGTTCACGCCTTTCCTATAAAGCTGCAGATAGACGGCGCACCCGTGCGCGTAGTCGCGGAACTATAGATATGGAAAAGAGATACAAGATAGTCGTATATGCGCCCGAGGATCACGCAGACAAGCTGCGCGAGGCGATGGGGAATGCTGGGGCAGGGAGAATAGGGAAGTATTCGTATTGCACCTTTACGCTCAAAGGCATCGGCAGGTCGAAGCCTGAGGAAGGTGCGAACCCTACGATCGGGGAAGTGGGAATAAGCTTACCCAGCAAGCGGTGTCTTCTGGAGAGATCGAGATTGAAGAGAATTTGTACAACGAGCTCAAGAAAGCGGCATAAGAAGCCGACAGCGTTGAATGTAAAAGAAGAATCGCTCGCCGGGAATGGCCGACGAGCGGCTCTTCCGTGGCGAGCGATTTCAAACGGTGAACACCTGATTGAACGTACCCACGTCGTTGGGCTTGTCCAGCGCGGCGAGGAATTCCTCGATCCGGCCGGAAATGAAGCGATCGGCGAAGCCGTTCACCCATGGTTCACGAAGCTCCGGTCGAGTATGAATCAGGTCGAACTCGTCCTGGTTCATAATGAACGGGATATCGATCGGATATCTCTTGGTGTGCCCGTCGAACCGTGGTGCAGTGTCGAAGACCTGCTTCACGAATTGAACGTTGATGCCCTGCTCTTGGATGATGAGCACCCTCGCGCGGAAGAAATGGCCTTCGGGCTTGTAGCGCGGTCCCTTCTCGCTTTCGGCGACGAAGACGATGACCGTGCTCCCGGACGGGAAATGGGCGGCACCCCTCAAAGAGGCGTGAGTGAAGGGAAGGGACATGAAACGCTCCTCAATCATGCCCATCGGGCGGTTCCAGACTGATAGAGTTATACTTTTATATATAGCATAAGTCAATTGATTATCTGGAGTGATGCGGGAGTATAATCTAGACATGTTAAAAGCCGCGATATTCGATCTGAACGGTATCTTCATCCAGAGCCCGAAGCTGAGCGACAGGTTCGAGCAGATATACGGTGTACCGACGAGCACATTCATGCCGAAGCTGCTTGAGATCATGGATAAAGTACGGCAGCCGGATGCTGGGAGTGCCTTCACGTACTGGGAGCCGGTCTTAAGGGAGTGGGGAGTTGAGCTTACGGAGGCTGAATTCTGGGACTTCTGGTTCGGAGCGGAGAAAGTATCAGATCGTATGGTTGAATTCGCGCGCGAACTGCGCGCGAAAGGCATCAAGGTCTTTATCCTTTCGAATAACTTCAAGGAACGTGCACAGTATTACGGCAACTATCCCTGGATACACGACGCAGTCGATAAACTCTATTTCTCCTGGCAGACGGGCTTCGTGAAGCCTGATACACGAGCGTGGTCGCTGGTCCTTGAAGAGAACGGACTCGATCCTGCGGACTGCATCTATTTCGATGATCAGCAGAAGAATCTTAAGGCTGCCGAGAGCGTAGGCATTCCGGCACATCTATTCACGAATGAAGAAGAGCTTGAGAAGATGATACATACAAAGATATGAAAAGAGTCATCTTAGTTCATGGTTGGGACGGCGCGCCGGAAGACGGCTGGTTTCCGTGGCTTAAGAAGGAACTGGAAGGAAAGGGATTCGAAGTAGTCGTTCCTGCGCTGCCCGATTCAACTTCTCCGAAAATCGAGAATTGGGTGCCGTCTCTTGCTTCTGCCACCGGTACGGCTGACGAAGAGACATATTTCGTCGGACATAGCATGGGTTGTCAGACGATCATCCGATACCTTGAGACTCTTCCTGAAGGCGTAAAAGTCGGCGGTGCGATCTTCGTGGCAGGCTTCCTGCGTGCGCTTACCGGTCTTGAGACAGACGAGGAAGAAGAGATCGCGCGAAACTTCATAGACGCGCCACTCGATCTTGATTCCGTGCGTTCCCACTTGAATAGGAGTGTTGCAATCTTTTCTGATAACGATCCTTGGGTTCCGGTCACGAATGCCGAAGACTTCAAGGAGAAGCTCGGTTCTGAAGTCGTCATCCAGCATGAGCAGAGTCACTTCAATGAAGGGGCAGGATTCACAGAGTTGCCTATCGCGCTTGAGAAGCTGTTAGGTATAACGCAGTAATATGGACATAGAGAAGGCCATAAGAGAATACTTGCTAGAGATAATCCATCTTTCGCTTGCTACGTGTAAGGAAAATAGGCCATGGGTGTGCGAACTCCATTTCGCATATGACAATGACCTGAACTTCTATTTCCGATCGAAACCGGACACACGACACAGCATAGAGATAGCTTCGAATCCGAATGTTGCAGGGGATATAGTTACGCAACATACGGTCGAAGAAGAACCTCGCGGTGTGTATTTCGAAGGCATGGCCGAGCGGCTACTGAATGTTGACGAGAGTCACCCAGCATACACGTTGTATTGTGAGCGTTTCGGTACTGGCCCTGAAATCTTAGAGGAGAATAAGACCGATACTGGACACGGATTCTACAAGATTACGGTAGAGAAGTTCTCGCTCTTCGACAGCCGAGAGTCGAGTCCGAGCCAGAAATACGAATTGCCATGGACAGGCAGAACAGAGAAATGAATACTATTTTCCTCACGTCACAGGCGAACAAGGTGCTGAAAGGGATTGTCCCGCTACTGCCTAAGCAGCCAAGCGAATATAAGGTCGTTTTTATTCCTACGGGCGCAGCGCTATATACGGATGCTCCGTGGATGCATGCGGACCGGGATGAGCTTGTACGGCTCGGATTTATAGTTAACGACTTGGGACTCGATACGGCGTCTCCCGAGGAGGTTGCTAGCGCGACACAGGATGCGGATATCATCTTCGTCGCTGGCGGCAACACGTTTTATTTGCTTGAACATGCACGTAGGACTCGTTTCGATGTGGCAGTGAAAGAGGCTGTCTCAGCAGGTAAGATATACATCGGTTCGAGCGCTGGCGCGGTATTGGCCGGGCCGGATATCAGCTACGTGGCGTCGTTCGATGATCCCGAAAAAGCGAGTCTTGAGAATACGAAGGGACTGGGTCTGGTGAACTTCTCTGTGATTCCGCACGCCGGGAATTCTAAATATAAGGAGCTTCACGACGCGGTATTGATTGAATACAAAGATTGGGATTATCCGTTGGTTCTAGTCAGCGATAATCAATTCGTAGTGCCAATAAGGGAAGGTTGGGAGATAATGGACGTATGAAAGAACACCTAGACTTCAAGCCCATACAAGAACACCCTGAACTGGTGAGCGAGTCGGTATATGCGGCCACGACAGGTTCGGATATTCTGGTCGGCGAGATCGACCCGCAGTATATGAATGGGAGCGCGCTGTCGGATCACTACGACATTGATCCTGAGGACGGCGTAAACTGCATCGTCGTGAGAGGGAAGCGGGGAGAAGTGCGAACCACGGCGGCGGTCCTGGTGCCGGTCGGATACCGGGCGGATATAAACGGCATCGTCTGCGAGCGGCTCGATGCGAAGAAGGTCTCGATGGCGCCTCTGGAGGACGTCATCGCAGAGTCAGGCATGGAATACGGAAGCATAACGCCGGTAGGACTGCCCGCGTCATGGAGAATCCTCATAGATAGCCGTCTGATGGAGAAAGAGAAAGTCATCGTCGGCGGGGGCAAGCAGGTATCTAAGCTGTTAGTGCCCACAGCATTCTTGGCCCAGCTTCCGAATGTTGAAGTGGTAGAGAACCTGGCGAGTAAGCTCCCTGAGGTATGAATCCAGACTATCTAAAAAGAGCGGTGGAGCTAGCAAAAGCTTCTTTTGCGGCGGGAGAGTTTCCTGCCGGCGCTGTTCTCGTAACCAAGAGCGCAAAGGTATACGAGAGCAAACCGTCTCTTCCCCATAACCACGGAGAGACCATGGTCATCGATATGGCCATTGCAGCCGAAGGCGCGCCACTCACTGGCGCGATTATATACGCGTCGATGCAGCCCTGCCTCATGTGTTCGTCGAAGATGTACTGGGCGGGAATCGATACGGTTCATTATGTGATTCCTAAGTCGAGCGTTCGTGCGGATTACGCATATGAGAGTCAGGCGAGTACAGAAATTCTCGCTGCGGATTTTTTTAAACCAATCGTTATGACCCATCATCCGGAATTTCTCCAGGAAGCGCTTGAAGCATATGACGAATGGGTGCGAAAGATCGAATCTGTATGAAACTAGCACGTCGTGTTACCCAGGAAATCAAAAACGCTCAGTATGAGCTGGCGGCTCATACCTCAAAGCTGAAGAGACGGGTAGAGCACGACGTGCCGTTCGTGTGCCAGTTCGCAAGGCCCGAACACGCAGAGTTGAGTCTGCGAGGAGAGCTCGAGACGGTGAATGATCCGCACTGGAAAGATACGGGAGCGCTCTCGCCTGCGCGGTATGCAGACTGGGCATTCACGATGTGCGGCATGGCTTCGGCGGCGATGGCGCTCTCTCATTTGAAGGGCATAGAGAAGCTTCCTGCAGAGCTTGCTGAAGAAGCGATGCGGCATGGAGTGTACGCGGATGAGGCGGGAATCATTTCAGGGATGAAGTACCGGGAATTCGTCCCTTGGATTAGGAAGTACGGAATAAAGGCCGAAGTGTATTCTAGACTGAGCCTGCAGGGTATTCGGTACGCGCTCTCGAATGGCAAGCTCGTAATCGTATCAGTCAATCCGAATATCCGTGGATACGATACGGCACCGAGGGGCCAGAAAGGAGGTCATCTGATCTTAGTCACGGGTTACGACCTGGAGGCCGGGACGATACACATCAATAATCCTTCTGGATTCACCAGTACGAATACACAGCGCAATCACCGCCTCTCAAATAAAGAGTTTGATCGCTATTATGCGGGCCGAGGTATCGTCCTTTCAGGGTAGCCGCTCACCCAGGTCCGGATACAAGGAATCTTCAACGTGCGTTACATCACAAGGGCGCTTCTATTTCTCTAGCTCGATTACTCGCAACAGAAATAAGTCGTATACTGCACACATGAAAGCAGAAAAGCATCTCTACCGGCTCTTTGAGGCGACGATACTCATAAAGGGCATTTTCGCGATCATCGATATCGCCACTGCCGTATTGCTGTTCGTCTTCGGTACGGGCCCGATAACAAGATTCACGATCTTCATCACCAGAGGGGAGTTCGCCGAAGATCATTACGATCTGTTCGCACGCTTCCTGGTGCATGCCTTAGGACATCTGCCTGGCCATGTGAGCGTTTTTCTCGTCCTCTATTTCCTCATACACGGCGTAATCAATTCGATATTTGTGATAGGACTCTGGAAAGAGAAGAAGTGGGCGTATCCGTTCGCTATAACTGCCATATCCGTATTCACCGTATACCAGCTCTACCGTCTTTCGCACCTCTTCTCGCTCTGGCTCGTCGTGCTTATCGTCTTTGATCTCATCACGATACTGCTCATCTGGCACGAGTATCACCAGAGATACAAGTTGCGTGCAGCTCCATAGTATTCGACCTTATTCCTCCCTGTCTTTCATTCTGAACGCCCAGTGAAGTACGACTTATATCTTAGATAAAAACGGTAATGCGATATTTTCTTATCCGTCTTCTATAGGGAAGGCATCTATCGCTCCCTATGCAGCGTAGCGGTACCTAATGAGATATTCATGATTCACCACGAACTCACTATCTGTTAAGTATCATGTACGCTCGGGGCACTCATGCCTCAATACATTATTAATCTAATTACTTATTCGGTCTAAACATACATATATGTTCCACACACTAGCAGCAAAAATAGGGGCATTCGCGATGGCACCGTTTCTCTTATTCGGTGCGCACGCAGGAACGTCCTCTCATGCGCAGGCGCCAGCGCCGGCAGCATTCGAGCATGCTAACGAGCATGCGTCATTCCTTACATTCTTGAAAGATGGGAAGTTCCCACCGTCATGGGGTCATGGCACGACGACTCAGGCTACGCTTCGCATTACGAGCATCGACGCTCCTGCCGCGCTTAGCGTAGGCGATGAGGGAACCTGGACGGTGAACGCGAAAAGCACGGCGACCAGTTCTCTCAGCTACTCGGTGAAGTGGGGTGACGAGGGCGCACAAACCATGCGCGCGATGAGCCTTTCTCAGGCGATTCAGTCCTCAGCAACCTTCACCCATACCTACGCGACGGCTGGTAGCTACACGCCGGAGTTTACGGTGACGGACAGTAACGGCAAGACAGTATCGAAGGCCGCTGCGTCCGTGACGGTCTCTGCAGAAGGGGTAGCGCACCTAACATCGCTCTCGGAAACGAGTGGCTATGCGGGTGACTCGGTAACCATCACCGGTTCGGGATTCACGGCTAGCAGCACGGTGTATGTCGGAGGGACGGTTGCGACGACTTCGACGGTGAATAGCGACACCTCTATTACCTTCACCGTGCCTTCCATGGGTGTCGGTAGCTACGATGTCTACGTGACGAATGAGAACGGATCAAGCAACGCTATCCGTTTCGAACTCAAGGCAGCAGCGCCTGCTCGCGTCTCGATAGAGGGCGTGAACGCACCGGTCCGTCTCTCCGTGAACCAGGAGGGAACGTGGACGGTGCATACGGGGACGAGCGCTCTCGGCAGCCTTCGTTATTCCGTAATCTGGGGCGATGAGCCGCCGATGCGTATCTCAGCCGTCAGCGTGAACACGAATACGCAGACTTCTGCGACGTTCACTCACTCCTATAGCACGGCAGGGAAATACGCACCGAAGTTCACGGTGTCAGACGACCAAGGACATAGCTCTTCAGTGAGCGCGACCGTTGTGGTAACTCAATAATCAACTTCCGCGAATGGATACGCGAAACCGGTAGCCGCCGGCCGAAAGGCCGGCGGCTACTACGATACGTCGCGCTATTTAGTAGGTTGGCGGGAACGTAAAGCTGGAGAGTATAGGCAGCGTGCTCGATGCGCCTCCATACACGATCATGATCTCTTGGTGGGGAGCAAGGATAAGCGCACGCGGGTCGCCACTAACCGGAGCGCCGTTCGAGTAGACCTTGAGCGTGTGGGTCGCGTCCGCGCAGTAGCCTCCGATGCAGGTATCGCTGAAGCGTACGCCCCAGATATCGAAGAATTGTCCGAGGGTGAAGTCGCGCACAACATTGGATTCGACGTGAATGATGCCGGTCGTATCGTGCACGTGGATAGGGGAAATGAAACCGGCGGCTTCATTGATGCCGATGCCTGCAGGAACGGCGACAGGCGCGCCATTGATGGAAAGGTCCAGATGCTGATGGATGTGGAGGACGTTGCCTTCTTGAGCAAGCGCCGGAAGCTCAAGGGCGCGCAGACGCGCGAGCAGATTCGGTATCTCGGCATTCCAGGGTGCCTCTCCTGTCTGCATGCCCGGAAGCGTCGCCGAGTCTACGACGGGAGCGGGATGGGGGAATATATGATTCCAGGAAAGCAGGATGATAACGACAACGGCGAACACGAGCCAAAGTATGGTGGATTTCTTCATGTGAGACAGTATAGCGGCTTTTGAGCCATCGGCTATCCTCACCTACCGGGATAAGGGGGAGTGCTACTATCCTAGTATGCAGATCAAGGAACTCGGGCACGTGGTGCTGTATGTGACCGACGTCACCAAGATGGCGGATTTCTACAAGGATACGCTGGGCTTTCACGAGGTCGCGCGACGTCCGGGGATGGCAATATTCTCAGGCGGACGGACCCATCACGAGCTCCTTATGATCGAAGTGGGCGGGAAGCCGAAGGTGCACCGAACGTCTGGGACGCCCGAGCGCGGCCTCTACCATATCGGCTTCAAGATAGGGGACAGTACAGAGGACGTGAAGACGGCCTTCAAGGAACTGACACTCGCAGGAGCGGACATTATCGGCGCCACCGACCACGGCGTCACGCATTCCTTATATATCTTCGATCCTGACGGTAACGAGCTTGAGTTATACGCGGATGTATCAGACGCATGGAAGACGGATCCTGAAGCGATACTCGCTCCAGCGCGCAGACTTGACCTATCATAACTACACTTCTATGTCTTCACCCATCCTCGGATTACGAACCGCCATATACAAAGTTCCCGACCTTGAGAAAGCGAAAGAATGGTATTCCAAAGTGTTCCAGGCAGAACCCTATTTCGATGAGGCGTATTATGTCGGCTTTAATATAGGTGGATTCGAACTCGGTCTTCAGCCGGAGACCGTACCTGTTGGAGAGAATGTCGCGGTCTTCTGGGGCGTTGAAGATATAGAGAAAGAATATCAGCGGTTCCTCGAACAAGGAGCTACGGAAGTAGAGAAACCGATGAATGTAGGCGGATCGATCATGGTCGCGACCCTTAAGGATCCGTGGGGTAATCTGCTCGGCCTCATCTATAATCCGGAATTCAAAGGTTTCGGGAAGGCCGACTAGTAGTAGGTTTCCAGGTTTCCTTTATCGAATCTTCACCATCCTTGCTATAGTGTCTATATATTCAGAAATCATAGAAGAAGGGGAGCCGTCCTGGAATTCCTCGATCTCTGTTCTCGTTCTTCAATATTTCATCGATAGTCTGATCGCTCCCCATCTTTCGCATGCCTAAATCTTCACCATCCACGAATCCTGATATCGAGAACGCGAGCCTGGTCGCGTTACTGCGTCCCTATACACTCTGGATACTCCTGCTCATCGTGCTCACGATAGCGGGCAGCGCGCTCAACCTTGCCGTGCCGCAGATATTCGCACGCGGCATCGACACGTATCAGGCAGGTACCTTCAATCTCCCGCTGACGCTCGTCATCTTCGGCCTGGTAGCGGTAGGCATCTTTATCATGAATGCGCTCCAGGCTGTCGTGCAGACCTATGCCTCGGAAATCGTCGCGCGCGATCTACGCACCAAGGTGGCGGCTGCGATATCAGTGCAGGAATATGCAGCTATAGAGACACTCACTCCCAGCAAGCTCCTTACGAACCTCACCTCCGACGTAGACGCGGTCAAGACCTTTGTGGCACAGGCTATCGCTTCTATAATCTCCTCCGTCTTCCTCATCATCGGCGCTTCCGCTCTCCTCCTCTTCCTCAATTGGAAGCTCGCACTCGCCGTACTGCTCATCCTGCCGTTCATCGGCGGTACGTTTTATGTCGTGCTCGGGCGCGTGCGCAAGCTATTCCGTAAAGCTCAGGAAATGATAGACCGGCTAAACTCGGTCATCAACGAAAGCATCCTGGGCGCAGCCCTGGTCCGTCTCACGCACTCGCAATCGAGAGAATACGATAAGTTCCTAGAAGCTAATGCCGGAGCGCGTTCCATCAGCATGCAGATACTCACGCTCTTCGCTTCGATGATTCCGGTTATAACGTTCCTCACGAATGCGGCGACACTGACTATCTTGCTTTTAGGCGGACACTTCGTCATACAGGGCTCGATGACGCTCGGACAATTCGCTGCTTTCAACAGCTATCTGGTCATCCTCATATTCCCGATACTCATCATCGGCTTCATGAGCAATGCCATCGCGCAGGCACAGGCTTCCTACGGCCGCATCATGCAGGTGCTTACTTCCACCGTACGCCCGGATACCGGCACGATAACTAGGGACCTTACGGGCGCCATAGAAGTGAAGGATCTTTCACTCGTCTACGGCGAGAAGAAAGTACTGTGCGATGTCTCGTTCAATATCAAGCCTGGCACCAAGAACGCCATCATAGGTCCTACCGCTGCGGGAAAGTCCCAACTACTGTATCTCATGACGGGACTCCTCGCGCCTACGTCAGGCGTCGTCGAATACGATGGCTATCCGCTCAGCGAATACGCCAAGCATGAACTCCACGCGCAGATAGGCTTCGTCTTCCAGGACAGCGTGCTTTTCAACCTGACGCTTCGGGAGAATATCGCCTTCAGCAATAGGGTTGAGGACGAGAGTCTCACCAAGGCCATCGATACGGCTGAGCTGCATGATTTTATCAGTGCGCTTCCACAGGGCCTCGACACGCTCGTGTCTGAGCGCGGCACGTCGCTTTCAGGCGGGCAGAAGCAGCGCGTGATGCTTGCACGTGCCTTAGCGCTTAATCCGAAGATACTTCTGCTTGACGACTTTACGGCGCGCGTCGACCCGAACACTGAGCATAAGATCCTCGGCAATGTTCTGGCGAACTATCCTGACATCACGCTCATCTCTATCACGCAGAAGATAGCGCCGGTCGAGGGCTACGATCAGATACTCCTTCTCATGGAAGGGGAGCTGCTCGCGCAAGGGACGCACAAGGAGCTTATGAAAACGAGTCCCGAATACGTGCAGATATTCGACTCTCAGAAGAGCACGGAGCGTTTCGACACCGCATAGCATCAGACGCATTTACTACTATGGACTACACCCTTACTACCGGAAAAGAAGAAGCGCAGGAGAAAAGCACGCTACCGCTTGCATGGGCAAGCCTCGCGCCGCTCCTGAAAGACGAGAAGCGCAATCTTGCCATCGCGCTCATCTCGGTCGTCATAAGCTCAGCCGCGAACCTCCTCTCGCCGGTCATCATCGCGCACGTCATCGATACGGCTATCGCTACGAAGGATTTTCCGCTCGTCTTGCGCTATAGCGCGCTCCTGCTTGTCATCTACTTCATCGGCCTCGGCGCGCAATATTTCCAGACCATACGCATGGGAACGGTGGGTCGAGGCGTGCTCTTCAAATTGCGTAATGCGCTTTTCACGAAGCTCTCAAGCCTTCCGATAGCGTTCTTCAATCAGAACAAGGCTGGCGACCTCATCTCGCGTGTCAACAACGATACCGATAAGCTCAATCAATTCTTCTCGCAGGCGCTCATGCAGTTCTTCGGGAACTTCTTCATAATCCTCGGCGCGGGTATCCTGCTCGTCGCCCTTAACTGGCGCCTGGGGCTCGCTGCGCTCGCCCCTGCATTTGCCATCCTCATAATCACGCAGCTCTCCGGCGCCTGGGTGAAGCGCAGGAGCCGTGCAGGGCTTCAGAGCCTGGGCGCCATGTCCGGCGAGATACAGGAAAGTCTGGCTAACTTCAAGGTCATCGTAGCCTTCAACCGTCTGGACTATTTCCGCGAGAAGTTCGGTGAGGCGAATACCCTCAACTACCAGGCGTCGGTAGGAGCGGGCATCGCCTCGGGCATCTTTACGCCGCTCTATACGTTTGCAAGCAATCTCGCGCAGCTCATCGTGCTCGGTTTCGGCATCTGGCTCATATCACACAGCCTGCTCACCATCGGTCTTCTGGTTGGGTATATCCTCTACGTGAATAGTTTCTATAATCCGCTGCGCCAGCTTGCGAGCGTATGGTCGAGCCTGCAGCTTGCCCTCGCTTCGCTTGATCGCATCGGAGAAGTGCTGTCCCTCAAGTCGGACTTGTATATATTAACTCCCGAGGAAGCACAGGCTCCGAAGCCGGACACCATGCTTCTTTCCTTCGATCACGTTTCCTTCGCGTATCCGGACGGCGGCCGCGTGCTGACGGACGTAAACCTCGCGCTTGAGAAAGGGAAGACGTACGCGCTCGTGGGTCCTACGGGCGGCGGAAAGACCACGTCGGCATCGCTCATGGCGCGCCTCTACGATCCGACTGAAGGCACCATATACCTGGAAGGCCGCGATATCCGCACGTATGCTGATGCTGAGCGCGCGAAGAAGATAGGCTTCATCCTTCAGGAACCATTCCTGTTCACCGGCACCGTACGCGATAACATCGTCTACGGAAATGACGAGCTCATCGGGCTCACGAACGATGAGTTGCTTGCGCGTCTTAAGACTGCGAATCTGGACAAGCTCATGGAACGCTTCAGCGAAGGCCTCGATACGACGACACGCGCAAGCGGAGACACGCTGTCGCTCGGCCAGAAGCAGCTCATCGCCTTCATGCGCGCCGTGCTGCGAGCACCCGACTTACTCATTCTCGACGAGGCGACCGCAAACATTGATACGGTCACCGAGCAGCTTCTCGAAGAGGTTCTTGAACAGCTCCCTGAAACGACGACGAAGGTCATCATCGCGCATCGCCTCAACACTATCTCGAGCGCCGATGATATCTTCTTCATCAATGGCGGCACTATCACCGAAGCCGGCTCCATGGAGCATGCCGTCGATCTCCTCATGCACGGCAAGCGGGCGAGCTAGCGTAAACGAAGGTGCTAGAATTGAGGCATGAAGCCGAAGAAGGTCCGCTTACACTACTGGAGCCATCGGGGGCGGCATAGGCACCCGACGACCCTTTTGCACCGGCTCGGGACCGCAGTGGTCCTTCCACTGGGTCTTGTCGTGCTCGCTTGTTTCCTCGCCACAGGCGCACTCTTTGTCCCCACGCCGTATTCGGTGACGGCGAGCACGCTGCTTTCGGCGCTCGGCGCTTCGCTTATGCGGCTCATGGTCGCGTACATCTTTGCGCTTATCGTAGGGGTGGCGCTCGGCATGCTGGCCGAGCGCGGGCGCCGCATCGAGAGCGCGCTGCTGCCGATCTTCGACGTACTCGAGTCGATGCCGGTGCTGGCCTTCTTTCCGGTCATCATCATCCTGTTCCTGCGCGCCAATTTGCTTGAGGGCGCAGCCATCTTTATCATCTTCTTCAGCATGGTCTGGAACATTGCCTTCAGCGTCGTAGGCGGACTCAAACAGACACCCGCTGACGTGCGAGCGATAGGGAAGGTCTTCGAGCTTACCTACTGGCAGCGATTTTGGAAGATACTGCTCCCGGCTATATTTCCGGCTATTCTGACCGGTTCCATCCTCTCGTTTGCCGATGGCTGGAATATCGTCATCGTAGCGGAGGCGCTCAAGGCGTATGCACCGAACGCTGCTTCCGCGCACGACCTCTTCGGTATCGGAAGCATCCTGGTCCGGTCCTCTACGAACGGTGATACGTCGACGCTTATCGCGGCGATGACATTGCTCGTCATCGCCGTGGTGCTCGTGAATGTCGCCGTCTGGCAGCCACTTCTCGCCTATGCCGAGCGCTTTAAATTTGAATAGTATGAAAAAGAACGAAGCTTCACCAGTGCTTTCTTTTAAGGACGTCTCCTTCGCCTATGAGCCGCATACGCCGGTCGTGCTGCACCACGTAAGCTTCGAGCTTGCGAAAGGCTCCTTCACCGTCATCGTCGGGCCTTCAGGAGGAGGCAAGTCTACGGTGCTCCGCCTTGCGGCAGGGCTTGAGCGTCCTACATCTGGGACGGTAGCCAATGCAATGCGCACGCGCATGGTCTTCCAGAGTGGCGCGCTCCTTCCGTGGGCCACGGCGCTCGAGAACGTATGCACGGGCTTTACCGGCCTTAAGGTATCCGCCCGGGAGGAGAAAAAGATAGCGCTTGACGCTCTGGAGGCGCTCGGCATCCGGGAACTTGCGGGCGCATATCCGCGCGCGCTCTCGGGCGGTCAACGCCAACGAGTGGGTATCGCGCGCGCGATGGTCTCGAAGCCGCAGCTTCTTCTGCTCGACGAACCGTTCTCTGCGCTCGACGTCGAGACTTCCGCGCACCTGGCCGAAAGCCTTCTTTCCATACACGAGCGCGAAGGTATCACCATGCTCATGGTCTCCCACAGCGTCGAGGACGCAGTCATGCTCGCCGATACCGTACTCGTCTCTTCAGGCGGAACGGTTCAGAAAGGAATTCAGATAAGCCTGCCGCGTCCGCGAGCGCGCGAGGACGCCAAAGTGCAGGCGCTGGTAGAGAAGATACGCGGGCTTATCCCTTCTACGTCATAGAGCGAGCTGGGGCAACAGAATCAGAGCGGATGCGATAGAATATCCCCCATGGAAGCCGATGAATTCGAACAGATAGTCGTGGAAGAGTGGGCGAATATCCCGCAGCATTTCACGCGCCGCATCGAGAACGTAGCGTTACTGATCGAGGATGAGCCGAATGACGCGGTGCGTGAAGAAGAAGGTCTTGAGGATGGCCACACCTTGCTGGGTCTCTATCGCGGCATCCCGCTTACGGAGCGCGGGGAAGGGTATGGTGTCGGTGAGACGCTTCCGGACACCATCACGCTCTATCGCTTTCCCATACTCGACGAGTCGCTCGCGCTCGACCAGTCGCCGAGCGACGCCGTCCGTACCATCATCCGCGAAACCCTCTGGCACGAAGTCGGCCACTACTTCGGTCTCGGCGAGGAGGCGGTGGAGAAAAGGGAAGAGGAAGAGACTAGTCGGTTTGAAATCTAACTCAATTCGGTCGTATGGACATCTCTCATGAAGATCAGCAACAGATATGGGATAAGGAACATCAGAAACCGCGCGTGCTCCAGCAGATGGATTCTGCAGAGGCTTCGAGCGGTGTGATGAAGTTCTATGAATTTCTTGTCAATAATCAGATACGCTCGGGAAAGGGAGTCGAACTCGGATGCGGCAAAGGACGCAATAGTATCTGGCTCGCGCAGCAAGGCTATGAGATGTGGGGATTCGATTTCTCGCCCGTGGCGATCGAAGAGGCGAAGCATCGTTCAACAACTGTCTCAGACCGTGCTCATTTCCTGGTCCAGGATGCAACTGAAGCTTGGAATTTCGATGATGCGAGTTTTGATTTCGGAATCGACTGTTTCGCGACGACAGATATAGAATCCGAAGAAGGGAGAAAGAAGGCGGTCAAGGAAATGTACCGAGTACTCAGGCCCGGAGCCTATTTGCTCGCTTATCTTCTCTCGCCCGAAGACGGATTTCATAAGGAGATGCTCGAAAAGCGTCCTGCTTCAGAACGGAATGCCTTTCATCACGAGACCGGTAAGTTTGAAAAGGTATTCGATGACCAGGATATCCAGAAAACATTCGAAGATAGTGGGTTTACCATTATTAAGCACGAGAGGATTGCAAAGACACCTGTTTTCTATGGGAAGAGCTATCCTAGCAGTCATCATTGGCTAGTGCTTCAGAAATAAGATTGAATCCATAAGTATATGAAAACGCAGATATTCACTATCCACGGCGGACATGCGCGGAATTCGTACGAGGAATATCTCGAATGGCTCAGGAATAAGGAAGTCGATCTCGAATACCTGCGAGGCGAGAGCAAGGATTGGAAAGGATACCTAGGCGAGAGATTGGGGGACTCTTACGAGGTGTACAGCCCGCAGATGCCGTGCAAGGAGAATGCCAAGTACGCGGAGTGGAAGATATGGTTCGAGAAGTTCGTGCCGTACATGGAGGACGGGGTCATCCTCATCGGCCACTCGCTCGGCGGGATATTCCTGGCCAAGTATCTATCGGAGAATAGTTTTCCGAAGAAGATCGCGGCTACCTTCCTTGTCGCGACTCCCTATAACACGCCGACTGAGCATCCTCGCGCTGACTTCAACATTCTCGGCCCGCTCTTAAGATTCGAGGAACAGTGTGGTGAGATATTCCTGTACCACAGTAAAGACGACCAGATCGTGCCATTCAGCAACTTCGAGCGATATCAGAAAGACCTTCCTGGCGCTCATCTGCGTATATTCGACAAAGCCGGACACTTCAACGATGAAGAACTACCTGAGATCCTGATAGATATCAAAGGTATTGGGAACTAATTCCTGGCCTCGCTATCCGCAATTACGTAAGAACTGCCGCCCGGACTACGGGCGGCAGTTTCGGACAGCCATCTTGGCAGCATGTCCTATCGCGGTGCCGAATCCGGGTCAGCGACGCGTCTCAAAAGGTCAAGTGCGTTGAGCAGACCAGAGCCATTGTCCCAAGGCGCGGGGCGGTTCCCGCGTCCATTCGGACAGAATCTCTCGACCACCTTCTGGATAGGCTCGCTCAGGAAATTCGAGTCACTATGGCAGCCAATCCAGACTTCGCCGCCGGTAGTGATAAGCATCTGGGTCTCTCCGGACGTGGTGGTCGGCGTGAAGGTCCCGTAGTCGGCCGGGTAAAGCTCGGAACCCATCGGACCGGCGGTACTGGCATGCCGAGTCAGTCTCGTCACATGGACGAAACCCGCCTGACGTAATGTCTGCCGTTCTTCAGGGGTGGTTCGAGTGGTGCTAGGCACGACATCTCTCCTCAATGTTCAGTTTAGTACCAGAAGTACCGTAGTACCGTAATAGAGTTAGGCCTTACTGTCAAAGTAGAAGAAACAGTGGTCAAGATATGGCTCGAGTTATCCCCACAGTCACTGCCAGCCGGGAACTGCTAGGCTGGAAGTATTAGCCCCTAACTATTGATTTCTATGAAACTCTATTACGCTCCCGGTGCCTGTTCGCTCTCTCCGCATATCGTCGCTCGCGAAGGGAAGCTCCCCGTCGAGCTTTCTCGCGTCACGTTCGACGGCGCAGTGCGCACGACGGCAGAAGGTGAGGACTTCTTCGCCGTAAACCCCAAAGGCGGATACGTCCCAGCGCTCAGGCTTGATTCTGGTGAGGTCATCGCTGAAGGTGTTGCTATTCTCCAATACCTCGCTGATCAGTCAGAGATATCCATGACACCTCCGAAAGGCTCGATGGACTACTATCGCATGCTCGAGTGGCTCACGTTCATAAGCTCGGAGATTCATAAGGGGTTCTCGCCGCTCTACAATCCGACACTTCCGGACGATCAGAAAGAAGCCCAGAAAGGCAAAATCATGGGCCGCCTTGCGTTCGTCGAGGCTGAGCTCGGTAAGCATCCGTATCTGCTCGGCGAGGCTTTAATGCTGCCGGACGCGTACCTCTACACCATCCTGCGTTGGACGAAGAAGTTCGAGATGAGCCTCTCGGAACATCCGAACATCACGGCTTTTATGGCGCGTATGGATGCTCGCGAAGGAGTAAAGCAGGCGCTTACGGAAGAAGTGCTTGAAGCGTTCGGAGCGTAAGCTGTCTAGGTGACACCTAGACATGCAGAAACGGAGCAATAAGTGTCGCACCACAAGGGCATTAGTTGTTTTCTAATTCGCTTCGTTCTTAAGAAAACAATGCCGTATACTTACGGCATGTGGATGCTTCTTGCCGGAGGTTCGGCCGTATGTGCTGCCCTCGTCTCTATATTCGGGAAGATCGGCCTTAAGGAGGTCGATCCCACGCTCGCGACCATCATCCGCGGCGTGATCATGGGCGTACTGCTTCTCGTTGCAGGTTTTGCGCTTAAGAAGTTCCAGACGCTCGGCTCGGGAGCGGTCGATAGCCGTGCATGGCTCTTTATCTTCCTCTCAGCCGCAGCCGGAGCTGCTTCCTGGGCGCTCTATTTCGCGGCGCTCAGGCTCGGTCCTGCGGGCGGCGTCGCCGTGATCGACAAGATGTCGGTAGTTCTGATCATTATCATCGCGGCGTTCGCCTTCGGGGAAGCGTTCACGGTGCGTTCCGTGCTGGGTATTATACTTACGGTTATTGGCGCCGTACTTATTATTTTCAAATAATCTTTTGCCTATGATCGATCACGCCTCCGTTTCTGTCTCGAACTACGAGAAATCGAAAGAGCTCTATGAGAAGATGCTCGCTCCGCTTGGCTATAAGGTCATTATGGATCTCCCGGACGATAAGGCCGCAGGATACGGAGAAGCGGATAGGGGAGAATTCTGGATAGGCGAAGTGGAGAAGCCTGCGGGCGTGCACATAGCCTTTGTAGCCAAGGACGCGAGCGCGGTACAAGCGTTCTATGACGCAGCCCTCGCTGGCGGAGCTCTCGATAATGGCGCTCCCGGCTACCGTACCGAGTATGCTCCCGGCTACTACGGTGCCTTCGTGCATGACTTCGACGTCAATAACGTTGAGGCGGTCTGGCGCGACCCGAGCAAATAGTATGAAGAAGGCATATTTCGCAGGCGGCTGTTTCTGGGGACTCGAAGATCTCTTTCGTACGCAGCCAGGCATCATCTCTATAGACGCGGGCTATACGGGCGGGCAGAACGATAATCCCACCTATCAGGACCATCCGGGACACGCCGAGGCGCTCGAGATTAGCTACGATCCGGAGCAGACGAGCTACCGGAATCTGCTGGATTTCTTCTTCCAGATACACAATCCGACGACGCTGAATCAGCAGGGGAATGATCGGGGCACGTCGTACCGTTCAGCTATTTTCTACCAAGACGAAGACGAGAAGAAGCAGGCAGAAGACTTCATCAAGATCGTGAATGACTCAGGACGCTGGAAAGATCCGGTCGTGACGACGCTCGAGCCTTTCACGAGATTCTGGAAGGCTGAGGAGTATCACCAGGATTATCTGCAGAAGAATCCGGGCGGCTATACCTGCCACGCCATCTACTTCGACTCCTATCTGAAATAAGCTCGGAATCAGCTTTCCGCTACTGCATGGTATCGTAAGGGGAATACTTCATGCCTTCCCGTACGCCCGCACGCTCTCGAAAGCCCTTACCTCCTGCGTCCGACAAGCGGATGCTTGCCATCGTCGGATTCACTACTCTCTGGCTCGTCCTCATCTATCTTATCGGCTGGAGCAATGTGCTCGGCATGCATTACTCCCGTGAGGAGGCGGAGGCTACGTCGACTTCCAAGGGAGTGGTCGCTAAGGCAGTCGTGCAGAAGCCCGTACTCGATACGAAGGCATATGACGCGAAGCTCCTCTCCGTCGCCAACTACGCTTCGACCACTGCTAGCACTACCAAGCGCATCTGGCCGGTACAGGCTCCGTATCCGAAGGCTGGCGCGATCCTTCCGTTCAAACGCATCGTCGCGTACTATGGCAACTTCTATTCCACCGGCATGGGCGTGCTCGGACAATATCCGGCGCCGCAGATGCTCGATATGCTCCGGCAGGTCAAGGCGAAATGGGAAGCCGCAGACCCTGCCACCCCGGTCGTTCCTGCCATCGACTACATAGCTCTCACCGCCCAGGGCAGCCCCGGCAAGCAGGGATACTACATGCTGCGCATGCCTGACGATCAGATCGATCATGCGGTCGATCTGGCGAATCAGGTGAACGGTATCGTCATCCTCGACGTACAGGTCGGCCTCTCTACCTTGCAGCGTGAGCTTCCGATGCTCGACAAGTATCTAGCGATGCCTAACGTGCATCTGGCTATCGACCCGGAATTCTCCATGAAGAGCGGCGACAAGCCAGGCTCCGTTATCGGTACGTTCGATGCCGCTGACGTGAATTACGCGGCGCAACATCTAGCAAAGCTCGTACAGGAGAACGATCTGCCACCCAAAGTTCTCGTCGTACATCGCTTCACGCAGAACATGGTCACGAACTATCAGGCCATAGACCCGCTGCCGGAAGTGCAGATAGTTATGGATATGGACGGATGGGGAGATCCCGCTAAGAAGTTGAATACGTATCAGCGCTTCGTCGCCACTCAGCCGGTGCAGTTCACCGGGTTCAAGCTTTTCTATAAGAATGATCTTAAGCCTCCTTCGACGCGCTTGCTGACTCCGAGCGAGCTCCTGAAGCTCACGCCGCAGCCGCTTTTCATTCAATATCAGTAACGAGTCGCTCGGCTGTAAGAATAAAAGCGCCGTTCCGCATAGGAATGCTGCACTTGGCAATCCTGAACCGCTTTTATTCTTACAGCCTCGTTCCCGACGGGCGAGAGGAAGACTGGTTTACGGACGCCTTAGGCTCTCGAGAGGTTATACCGCTGACTTACCTGAGAACGAGAAAGAAGAAGACGAGGGCGAGAATGATGCGATAGACGCCGAACGGGATGAACGTATGACGGCGGACGTAGCTGAGGAAGAAGCGTATGACAGCCAGCGCAACGACGAAGGCGACCGCAGTGCCGAGCAGAAGTATGCCGAGATCGGCACTCGTTATGCTCTTGTAACTCTTAAGTAGGTCAAGACCGGTCGCAGCTGCCATCGTCGGCACGGCAAGCAGGAAGGAGAATTCCACGATGGCGATGCGCCGGACGCCAACGCTAAGCCCTCCCAGTATCGTCGCAGCCGAGCGCGATACGCCCGGAATCACCGCGATGGCCTGGAAGAATCCTATGGCTATGGCCTGGCGGTAGGTGATAGCTTCCGGCGTACTGACTGCGCCCTGACGTTCCGTATGGAAGTATTCGAAGACGATGAGCGCGATACCTCCTACGAAGAGCGCTATGACCACGACGAGCGCATTGCCGAGCAGATAGCCTTTGATGAATGGGTAGACGAGAAGGCCGATGACGGCGGTCGGGATGAAGGCGACGACGATGCGTTTCAGTAGCTCCCAGTTTAAGAAGGAGCGCCAATACAGGACGACTACGGCAAGGATGGCGCCGCACTGTATCGCTATCTCAAAAGTGCTGAGGAACGTCGAATCCGGTATCGCAAGCAGCTTACTTACCAGAATGAGGTGTCCGGTCGACGAGACCGGGAGGAATTCGGTCGCGCCTTCGACGATGCCGAGGATGATTGTGTGAATGATATCCATATCTCTCCATACTACTCTCATACCGGCTGCGAGTCCTAGGGATAACCGCACCACAAGAGTACTAATTGTTTTCTAAGTGGCTCCGCTCCTAACAAAACAATGTCGCACCACATGGGGCACTTCTTGTTTTCTAACTCGCGGACTCGTAAGAAAACAATGTCGTATACTGCTCGTATGAAAGCTGAGTCAGCAGATGCAGTCAGGAAATTCACCGACATCCCGAACATCGGACCGCGCATGGCGGAGGACTTCCGGGAACTCGGCCTGAAGACGCCGCAGGAGCTGACAGGGAGGGACGCGCTCACCCTGTATAAGAAGATGTGCCGCGTGAGCGGTGTCCGACAGGACCCGTGCGTGCTCGACACATACATCGCCGCCATCGATTTCATGAATGGCAGTCCTGCGCGTCCCTGGTGGAGTTACACTGCCGCCCGGAAGAAGGATTTCCCCGATGTATAACCCATAGAAGCCGTGGATAGCGGCACTTACTATCTGGTATGCTCTACGCATGTCCCCGATCCGTCCGGCGATACGGCAGTTCGCGAGATTCACGCCGTTCTGGATATTTCTCACCTTCTTCAAGTTCGCAGGAAGCCTGCACTATTCGCTTCTTTCCCCGCTCGGCGAGCGCTTGATGCCGATATGGGCCGTCGGATTTCTCATAGGCGGCGCGTCGCTCGTACAGCTCTCGCTTGACGTACCGGCAGGGCGACTACTCGACCGCTTCGGATACCGGCGCCTACTCATCCTTTCGTCCCTGATCTTCTTTGCCGGAGCATCGTGCCTGTTCCTGAAATTCAGTCTCGGCACCTATCTGGCGAGCATATTCCTCAGCATATTCGGATGGCTCTTCATGGGCCCGGGCGTTAACGCCTATATTCTCTCATCCGCTCCCAAGGAGCGTGCGGGCCGGTTCATGGCCTTGCGTGACGTCTTCGGCTCCGTAGGTAACGTACTTGCAAGCGTCCTTTTGCCGTTTGTCCTCCTGCTTTCGCCCACGCGCATGGGACTCGTGCTGGCACTCTCATTCATGGCAGCTATCGTCGCGATACTTCTATCTCCCCGGGACCGCGTATCCGTCCACGCGCAGATCAAGCTCCCGACACAGCACTACTACATCAGGCGCGAATTGCATTCCTCGATCAAGATGATCAAGAGGCTCAACCCTGCGAGCACTATGTTGCTCCTACTTAACTCAAGCGGCGGTATCTTTTATGCTGTAATCTGGTTCGTAGTCCCGCTCGTGCTCGCCAATCAGGCTGACAACTTCCTGCTCGGCATAGGACTCGGCACCTTCGACTTTGCCGTGGTCGTGCTCGGCTTCCTGCTCGGCAGCCTTGCTGACCGGCTCGAGAAGCGAACGCTCGTGTTCTTCGGGCTGCTTATCTTCTCGCTGTTCGGCATGTTGCTCGGCTTCGGATTCGGCCTTCTGTTCGTGCTGTTCGGCTTCCTCGCTACTACGGGGGACGAGATGGCAGGCATCTCCCTCTGGTCATGGCTCAATACGCTCGATAGGGAACATGCGCACGACGGGGCAGTCGCTGGTGTCATAACCCTATTCGAAGACCTGGGCTGGATGATCGGTCCCGCGCTCGCAGGCGTATTCTACGTACTGATAGGTCCGACGTGGACAGTCGTCGTCGGTGCGCTGCCCATACTCTTCAGCTGGGCTCTGTATTGGTTCGTGTTCCAGAAGCATGCGATACCGCATCTGTATCCTGTAGATGTTCCGAAGAAGCCTCATAAGCGTCGTCACAAGATGTAATCTGTCGAATTCTCAAGATATGCCCTCATCTCTCCCCGTTATCCGCTTTGGCACTCTTGCCGTATCGCATCTTCGCCCTGAACGTCTCGTACACGAGGTTCCGCTTCTCTTCGTCCATGGCGCATGGTGTGGAAAGTACCAATTCGAAAATTGGATACGTTTTGCCGCAGAGCAAGGGTGGGAATCGTATGCTCTTGATCTGCGAGGTCATGGGGAAAGTGCATGTGAGGATTTCGGAAACGCCACCATCGAAGATTACGCGAAAGATATAGAGACGGTAGTAAGTGAGATCGGGACTTCGTATGTAGTCGGTCACTCGCTTGGCGGCCTCGCCCTTCAACTCGCAGCGTCACGCTCAAGCTTGATACGAAAAGCGGTATTGCTGGCGAGTGCTCCTCCCGCCGGCATTGTCGCGCACTACGGCTTTACCGGCAGGGTCATGAGCTACTTCGTCGAGTTCTTCTCGAGGAAGCCGACACCACTCAAGCGTTCGGATGTGTTCCGCTTCTTGTACAGTGATCCTGTTGCAGCCCAGGAGTTTGATTTTAACGCGCTCGAATCACCACGGGCCGTGCGGGATATCGGCCTGTGGCGTATATGGGTTAAGCGTCTCCCATGTCCGAGTCTGGTCGTCGCCGGAGAAGAGGATCATGCAACTCCGCTTCGCGCGCAACGGGAGATTGCAAAGAAGTATAACTCCGACTACGTACAGATTCCTCATATCGGCCACATGCTCATGCTCGAGAAGGGATGGGAGAAGCCCATTTACGAGATACTTCGCTGGCTCGGTGAAGAAGAGCATGATGCCATCAATAAGGGTGTCCGACCATGAAAATCTTGAGCCTTAATTGCCAGCGAGGATACCAACCGGATCTCGAAGGTTTCTTGCATAAGACGCTGCAGAGTCAGGTATATGATTTTCTTTTGCTGCAGGAAGCTAGTACGAATGTACGCGAGTTCTTAAAGCATCCTTCCTACAATCTTCTCCATGCCGTCAACGCAGAAACGGAGATGGGAAGCGAAGTATGCATAGTCTATCGGAGCAGATATGAGCTTGCGGATAAAGGTTTCCAGTCATTCGCATCTATGCATAAGGATCCAGTATATGGATTCAAGCATCCGTGCTTCAGTTTTATCTGGGGAGAATTTAAGACTGACAATGATCTGCTGAGGGTCGGCTCCATTCACTTACACGCGGGAATTGATAGTCGCCCACGGATTGCCGAGCTGGGAGCAGCGAAGCGGCAGTTGCTTCTTAAAGATATTCCGACAGTATTGGCCGGTGATTTGAACGCAGGCTTCCCAGGAGAGGCGGCAAGGGCGGCTCGCTTACTAAGTCCAGGATTCAAATGGATAAGCAAGGGCCTCGGACCGACGCTTGATAGCCGCTATAGCGAGAACGTGCCGCACCTCCCAAACAGAATCGCTGCATTCTTAGGATTCTTTAATATGCGCATTGCGTTACGCACGGACCACTTCTTCGTCGATAGTATTACTGCCGAGGAAACTCGTATGTCCTGCCAGATACTTCCAGACAGGGTTTCGGATCACAGTCCGATAGAACTCATACTTTAGAGATCATCAGACATACAAAAAGAGGGACGCAGCCAAAATCTAGTAGGTCAAGTTATCTTCGATATGATCGCTCGAGATATGCTTGAGACCGTACTTCTCGATCGCTCTCCAGTACGTTTCGTTACTGAAGAAAAACATGCCTGAACAGCGGAACTCCATTCCCGCATCCTGGACTTTCTGCTGTATCCTTTTGCGTATCTGGAACGGAAAGACGACCTCGACGTACTTGAAGTTATCTCGCCTCAGCTTCTGCAAGTCATAGAAATCGCAAAAGATATTCCCGTTCAGGATCTTCACGAAGTACTGCGGCATGTCATGAAATCGCTTGAGGAATCGGGGAGATTTATTCGCTAGTATCACTTCCTTAAACCGGCGATTCTCAAAGTCCATGCATATATCCTCCCGCGTTATATCCGTGTCCTTAATATCCAGAAAGACCGTCTTTTCTTCCGCGATGACGTCTAAGATCGCCGCCAGCGTGTTGACCCGATATCTCTTCCGCAGGTACGCGAGGGGTTTCTTGAAGAAATGAAAAAAGAGATAATACTCGATCAGGCTGCCATGATAGCAGTAGAGGACGCCGTCCTTTGATTTTCGTATATCTATCTCGATGATGTCGACTCTGCTCTTATTGCCGGCAACCTTGCATGTTCGCTCGGCATTCTTCCGATACTCGCCATCGTCGTTTGCGTCGAAGAGGCACGCGTGGGCCAGTATCGTCTTATTACTTAGATCATGCATATGGATATTCTAGCAAGGAGAGATCGAGCTATGGGTTAAGTCCCGATGTTCCGGCAACCTCGGCGCATACGGCCAGGTGATCCGAACCGAAGGCGATAGTATCAAGGTCAACTACTCTCCATGCCTCGGGCACGAGGATATGGTCGAGCTGCCTCTGTAAGAAACGAGGAAGCGATATGGGGCAGGTAGGAGTCTCGTCAGGATCCACAGGAATAACTCCAAGCTTCTGGATATCTGGCAAGGACAGTATCGGTCCTTGCGTCTCGTTCCAGTCTCCCGCGAGGATAATCTGCTGGCCGTGCTCTTGTTCTGCCTTGGCTAATGCGGCAAGAGCCTCGATCTGCCTTGTCCAGAGTTCAGAGCCGCCGAATGCCGTGTGCGCTCCGATAACGCTTATGCCGTTATCCAGCCGCAGACAGGCAACTCCGCTGCCGCAACCTGGCCGGGCAAGCTGAGGCATGTGGGCAGGAATCGCTTTGCCTGTCTCTTTGGCGGCTATGTATGTGGATATATGAGCATCAGGGTACTTCGTGCCCTGACCCGACGTTATGGTCTTGAATCCCATAGAACGAAGTCTTGATTCAAGCTCGGGCTCATGTATTTCCGGAATGACCTCGTTCAGTACGACTATATCTGCGCCAGTATCCTGGATCATCCGGAACAATGGCTCAAGGTCCCTATGCTTGTGAAGATAATCCGTGCGTCTTTCCGAGTGTGCAGGTCCTTCACCGCTGCCTCGTAGCGGCGAAAAGATTATACCGATGAGCGCGAACCAGGTATGGTACGCGGCTATGCCGCGCAGATTATTCATAAGGCGGTCTGAATTTGCCAGGCCGAGCGCAATATTGGCGGTAAGTATTCTCATAGACACGATTCTATCGATCAGCCTGAAAGATCGTATGTAGGCGTTCTGCCGCTCGCATACCGCTCGAGAATGCTCCTTCCATGAAGGGGCTGGAAAGGTAGTCACCAGCGAATACCAAGGGTTCATCAGATTTCTCTTCTTCAGCGAGAAACGCTTTGAGTCGCTTGAAATAGCCGACCTCCATGATTGGCAGCATTTCCTCCCAATGCCAGGTAAACGTGGAAAGAGGTTCGGGATTCCCGAAGAATAGTGCTGAATGCGCGCGACCCAGACCTTTCGTCAAGGTATGCAAAACTACGTCGTCACCCTGCTCATACAATGTTCCAGCTATTGATGCTTTGACCGATGCAACGCTTGAATTTTTATTTTCAGTATCTGGCTCACGCAAAGTGGCGATGTGGGTTATCGCCAGTCCTTCTGAAGGAGGGAATACGATGCCTCGGTTACCGCGCACGTCTTTTTCCCGATACGTTCTTCCTAGGTACGATACCGAAGTATAGCGTATGCCTTCGAAGAAGATGCGTTGATACGACGCAAGATTTCGGAAGATTCGTAATACGGTAGTCGCTGTCGTAGCGCACACGACACCATCGGCTGTAAGCGTTTCTTCTACATCATTCTCATCGCGCAGGGTTACGGTATATGTACCGTCCTCTGTTTTCTTGACCTGTATAACGATGCGATTCAGTAGCACACTACTTCCTTTCGCTAGAGTCTCGGGTATGCGTTGCAGTCCTCCTTGGAATAAATACGTGCCGCCTCGCACAACAAGGGCTTTGGCACAAAATAGGAGTATAGCTTCGCTTGTTCGTTTCGCCACGTCTGGAAGCCAATGAAAGGTGGCCGTAAGAATGGGTTGGACCAGATACTCAAGGACTTCCTTACCCGTCTTTGATCGGTAGTGCTCGGCAACGGAGGCATCATCATACTCAGCAAGCCTTTCGGCATGGAGAGGATCAAATGCGTGCCAATGCCGTAGAGGACCAAGAAGAGAGATGGGAAGCAGGAATTTTGCGCGCCAAGAAACTATCCTTGCATTAAAGACGTTGGCAAATGAGAACATTTTGACGTGGCCACCACGGAATATCCCAGGGAGAGACCAGTACGGACACAGCCGATTCGAAAGGCCCTGTTCCTTCAAGTAACGGAGCATATTCGAGTACATATTCGTGATGAATCCCGCGCCGTATTCGACCGCGATGCCATCATGGATCTCGCTCCTTACTCGGCCGCCCAGACGGCCGTTCTTCTCGATGATAGTGACCTCGTATCCTCGTTTAAGGAGATGATGGGCGGCTGACGTGCCGGCCATACCGCCGCCGATAACGATGATCTTCTTTTGCATATCTCTAGAGTAGCAGATTCATAGCTGCGAGAATCTTTCTATCCAGCTTGCGTTCCCGTCCGAAAGGCCACGAGAGCCTGCAAAGAGTCTGAGAGATTCCCAAGGAAGAGGAGCCGCATTTCTTCGGGCAGTGTCGGGATCGATAGGTATACGCCGCCTTGGTCGGTGATTTCCATAAGCTGTAGGGACCCGTCCTTCAGGCGACAGGCGTCTATGCGTTCGATGCCGCGCCTCTGGCGGTTCCATCTGACAAATCGCTCGGCAAAACGGATATCATCTTCGGCAGGCTTGAACGGCTCGAGTCTCCAACGTTCTGTCTTATCGGGAGCGTGGAGCACGTATTGCAGTTTCTTATCCAGATAATAGAAGGAAATCTCATATTCAAAGTCTACGAACGGCTGTATCAAATGATGCTCGGGGTTCATCGCCAGAAGTTCTTCACGAGAAAGAACGTGCGTATCTATAGCATCGAATCCATCCTTCGGCTTTATGAAATACGTCTCGCTTTCAGGCAGTTCATCTATAGCGCGTACAGTATCTATGGTGGGGATCACTGGGAATCCGTCGGCATACAGCTTCAGCAGATAGTCCTTATATTCTCCTTCTCTCATATACAGGTCGTCATGTATCGGAAGATCGGGGTGCACGCGCCACCTGGCGTACCACGGCTCCGGTTTCCCGTACGTCGTATCGTTCCATACATTGCGGATGATGATAGCTTCTACAGATTTCTCTAGGCTCTCAGAATCTGAAGGATGACGCACAAGTACTTCGAAATCTCGTCGAAGAAAATCGGCAATGAGTATATCTTCTTGTTCGGCACCATTATTCAGGTCGGTAAGGAAGAGGAGACTGGGGCGGTTCATGACATCTCTGTGGATAGTCGGTAGGCTGAGCTTAAGAAGCTGGGTTGAACATTCCTGAAATCAGGATAATGGCGACTAAACCGATACCAATACCGACCCACTGGGAGGGCCGGACCGCTTCGTGAAAGAAGAAAAAACCCAGACCGACACTGATACTAAGAGTCAGGAGCAGCATGACCGATGCGGTTATCGCGAGGCCGCCAAGACGTATCGCGTACATGTAGAAGAACGCCGTAAATACATTTGCGAGGAGTCCTACGTAGAGGAGGTTTTGGTTATTCGTGATGCCCCAGTATTTCGCGAGCATATCGCTCAAGGTCGAGAATGAGAGATTAAGCGCGACCACGCCGATCAGGAGCCACGGAAGATTTATAGGTGCTTTGATTATAGGCCGCCAACATTCTAAGACAAAATGCGCGAGGCATTCGTGTTCCAGATCATATCTATTGCCTATTCGCTAATATCAACTTCCGTAGATCGTCGTTCACATCTGGATTAATCTTCAAATACCGAGGAGCCAGACTATCTTCTTCTATTGTTCCGTTAATAGCAGGTATGACGAATGCCATACCGCTTTCTCGATGTTTGCTAAGTACTATTCTTATTCCTTGTTCTTGGAATTTCTTGAGCCGTTCGTCTAGGGGCGTCATGTATCCTGGGTCTTCAACCTCAGCTTCCTTAAGCAAAGAGTAGGCTTCAGGATCGATTCCTGGGAAAGGAAACCCTTCGAGGTTCTCACTTAGCACCTCGGCCAGTCTTACGTACTCAGCCTTTCGCTTCTCTCGTTCCTGTCCTGGAGTTAATTCCGGAGCTTGCTCGGCCATCTGGCAAGTATAGCAGCCACTCCCATGCTTTTATTCGATCCCGTCCCATGGGCTATAGTAAGGTCATGGAAACACCGAAAGAATACGTACAGCGATATTATGAAAGCTATTCGAATGGTCATGTAGATGAGGAGATACGAGCGACTGGCACTTTTCTCGCGCAAAGTGTCGAAGGCGTCGTCCTCGACTGCGGATGCGGACCGGTTCCGCAGCTCTGGGCGATCTTCATGCCGCACGCGACTGAGATACAGGCTGTAGACCTTCCCGAAGAGAGCATCTCTTTCGTAGAGGAGAAACTCCGGACAGTAGAGGAATGGTATGGAGATTTTGAAGAGTACAAGAAAGAAGTTGAGACTCTCGAAGGCTTGTTACCGGAAGACTATATCCTTAAACAAATACAGAAGATCAAGGGAGTGCAGCAGGCGGATATGTCGGCCTCGTTACCGTTTTCTGATGGATATTTCGATACCGTGATATCACTCTACTCGCTCGGCTGCCTTAAAGACGCCGCTGAGCTTGAACGAGCGATCACGCACATCGATCGCGTACTCAAGCCGGGAGGGAAGCTGCTTCACATAAATACGGATGGGCACAATAAGAACGAGACAGTACCGGCGTATACCTGGAACGGCATCGACCAGTCTTCCAAAGAGATCGAGCGTCTTCTTACGGCACGCGGGTTCACGGATATGCATACCGCAGAGCAGAAGCTGCCAGCCGATACGAGCGGCATGTACGCGTATAGCGCGATTACGTTATTCTCGGCGACTAAGGCAGCTGATAGCTGAAGATACGGCGAGATACGTTGATCCTTCGTGAATCTACGCGAAGCGAGGAAAATACGGTACAGTAGGAAGATATGAAAGCCTCAGGCGACAATCAGCCGTCCGGCCCCCGCGAGGGGACCGTTCGCTTTGAGGAGGTTTCCTTCGGATACGGGCATAATCACCCGATCCTTAAGGAGACCGGCTTTGCGCTGCGCAAGGGTATGAAAGTGACGCTCATGGGTCAGAACGGCGCAGGAAAGTCCACGCTCTTCAAGCTCATCATGGGAAGCCTGAAGCCTGACGACGGCCGCGTGCTCCTGTCTCCCGGGCTCACGGTCGCTATGGCGCACCAGGTGATAACCCCTGCCGAGCGCGAGCTTACCGTGCGCGATTATTTCCAGAAGCAATTCCCGAAGAAGGTATTCGACATCGATCCGCGCATAGACGCGGCGCTCGAGGTGGTGAATCTGAAGGCCGACCACGATAAGCTGGTGAAGTCGTTCTCGGGCGGACAGCAGGCGCGCCTGCTGCTTGCGAGCGCGCTCATACAGGAACCTGATCTGCTCCTGCTCGATGAGCCGACGAACAATCTTGACCACGCAGGCATCGAGCACCTCACGCAATTCCTCAAGGACTATGAGAAGACGTGCATGGTCATCTCGCACGATGCGGAGTTCCTTAACTCGTTCACGGACGGCGTGTTATATCTCGACGTGCATACGCAGAAGCTGGAGCAGTACGTAGGCAACTATCACGATCTCTTGAAGGAGATCTCCGCGCGTATCGAGCGCGAGAACCGCAAGAACGCCCAGCTCGAGAAGGCTATACAGGCGAACAAGGACAAGGCAAACTTCTTCGCGCAAAAGGGAGGCAAGATGCGTGTCGTCGCCAAGAAGATGCGGACCCAGATAGAAGAGATGGAGGAGGATAAGGTGGACACGAGGCGCGAGGATAAGACCATCCGGCCGTTCACCATTCCCGTTCAGGATGAGATCATCGGGGAGATACTGGGCATCACGTCCTACACCACTCTGAACCCGAAGACCCATAAGATTGTGCCGCATACGGCGAACATCTCGCTCAAGAAGAAGATGCACCTGCACCTGCAAGGCCCCAACGGCATCGGGAAATCCACGCTCCTTGAATCACTTGCAAGTGGCGAGGCTGAAGGAGCCAAGATTCAGAAGGGCATACGGGTCGGTTACTATCGTCAGGATTTCTCCACGCTCGACTTCGATAAGACGGTGCGACAGGAACTGATGAAAGTCATGGAGAAGCAAGTCGAAGAAGATATGCGCAAAGTCGCCGCAGGCTTCCTGCTCACGGGCGCCACCATCGAGAAGAAGATAGGCACGCTCTCGGAAGGGCAGAAAGGCCTTGTCGCCTTTGCGCAACTCGTCTTGCTCCGACCCGGGCTCCTCATACTCGACGAGCCGACGAATCACATCAACTTCCGACATCTTCCGGTGATCGCGCGCGCACTCGACCAATACGAAGGCGCGATGGTCCTCGTCTCCCATGTGCCGGAATTCGTTTCCCAGATACGCATCGACGAGATACTCGACCTCTCTCGCTAGCCTCCACCTTACCTATGCCGGCCTACTACGCGTATCTGCTCGAATGCGCGGACGGTACGCTCTACGCGGGCTCCACTAACGATATCAACCGCCGGGAGACAGAACACAATACGTCGCCCAAGGGCGCTAAATATACGCGCGCTCGTCGCCCGGTCGTTATGCGCTATCACGAGACGTTCGCAAGTCTCGGCGAAGCGGCAAAAAGGGAAGCGCAGCTGAAGCGTCTCACGCGTTCGCAAAAGCTCGAACTCGTTAGTAGTCAGGCGTAGCGTATACTTTGCATATATGAATAAGGCATATACCTGGTATGCGACGCTCCGGAAGCCGTGGTTCGCGCCTCCGGCGTCCGTCTTCGGACCGGTCTGGACCGTGCTCTACGTCATCATCGCGGTTTCCTACGGCTACGTCGCCTATCAGGCTATCTCAGGGAAGCTGCCGCTCGTCGTGCTCTTGCCGTTCTTGCTGAATCTGCTTTTCAATATTCTCTATTCGCCGATACAATTCGGCCTGCGCAACCTCTTGCTCGCGACCGTGGACATCTTCCTGGTGCTCGCGACGCTCGTCGTCGCCTTGATCGGAGCATACGGCTACCTGCCGTGGGTAAGCCTCGCGAATATCCCGTATCTTCTCTGGGTATGCTTCGCGACCCTACTTCAGTGCACCATCACCCTCATGAATCGGGATAAGTGGCGCGCCGAGCAACAGAGGAAAAATTCATAAATATTTTATCTTTCACTAACTATTTACGTAGGCAGGAACTAATACTATGTGATTTGTGCATCACACCCGCGATGCCTGCCTGTATACTTTTACTATGGAAACAACTACCCAACGGACCTACGTCATGACCAATCACGACCTCCTGCTCACGACCGGCGGGAAGCGGTACGTGCTCAAGGTGCGCGATCTGCCGGACACCGATAAGCCCCGCGAGCGCATGCTCGCGCACGGGCCGACGAAGCTCTCGGCCAAAGAGCTGATGGCCGTCCTGCTTTCTACCGGTACGAAGAAGGAGGAAGTGCTTGCCATGAGCACCCGCATACTCGATGAGTACGGAGAGCGTAGCGTGATGTCGAGCACGGACGCGAAGCAGCTTGCAAGCGATCTCGACATCCCGCTCGGAAAGGCGATGCAGATAGTAGCGGCAGGGGAACTCGGCCGGCGCTTTTTCCAGAAGCGGCGCAATGGCGCCGCCGTTATCCGCACCGCTAAAGATGTCTTCGACTACACGGTAGATATGCGCACGCTCGGCAAGGAGCATCTACGCGGTCTCTATCTAGATACGCATTACCAGGTCGTGCATGACGAAGTCCTGTCCATCGGTACCATAGATGCGAATCTCATCCATCCGCGCGAAGTATTCCGGCCTGCGCTCGCGCATGCGGCAGCCGCAGTGATATTGGTGCACAATCACCCGTCAGGCGTTCCCACGCCCTCAGAAGCTGATCGCGTGGTCACGCTCCAGATAGCAGAAGCGGGAAAGATGCTCGGCATCGACCTCATCGACCATGTCGTGGTCGTCGAGGAAGGCTTCGTAAGCATTCCCGTCGAATAATCCTCTTGCCTATGCCAACCACCTATACCATAAAGACACCGAAGACCTTCCCGATCCTTTCGTGCGGACTCCTTCCGATCTCGTACCTCGCGCTAATGGACGAGTCCTCCTGGGAATCGTTCGACGAGCCTCGTCTCGAACGATACGTGCGTGAGGGTGCGGACGCGCTCGCGCTCCGCATACGCCAGATCGGCGACGTCTCGCATACGATTGACGAAGCTGAGACCAAGGAGCTCTTCTTCATGCTCGAGTCCTTGCTCTACGCCAAAGACATCCTCAGCGTTCACGAAGACGCAGCTACGGACGAGGGAAGCGCACGGTAACCGTCGTACCCTCTCCCAGCCCGCTTTTCAGGTCTATCGAGCCTTCGTGGGAGGCGATGATGCGTTTTGCGATGGCGAGCCCGAGGCCGAATCCCTTGGTGCGCTCACGCCCGCCTTCCGTCCTATAGAAACGCTCGAACAGTAGCGGCAGCTGCTCGGGAGCGATGCCGATGCCTGAGTCCTGTATGACGAGTGTAATCGTGTCCGCGCCTGCAGAAAGCGAGACCTGAATGAGGCGCCTCGGACACCCCTTCGTGTAGCGTACCGCGTTGCCGAGCAGGTTCGTGACTGCCTCGTCTATCTGCTTGGGATCTCCGTGCACGAGGAGTCCGGGCTCTATCGAAGAGGTGAGCGCAATGTCCTGTTCATGGGCCACGGTCCCGACGTATTCCACGATGCGCGATACGCAGGCGCTGAAGTCGAAGGTCTCGAAAGCCGCTTCGGCTGAGGATGTGCCGATGCGGGAGAGTTCGAGCATGTTACGGATAAGGCGCGAAAGGTCGTCGACACCTCGTTCCATGCTCTTATATACCTTCGTTCCGTGTTCAGCCTTGCCGCTCGCGAGCAACTCGACTGCGCTCTTAAGGACCGTAAGCGGCGTCTGGAGCGCATGCGACATGTCGTCGAAGAATTCGCGCTGCTGGTCCTGCATCTGCCGCAGGTGCTGAGTACGCTCTTCGACCTTCTGTTCAAGCTTATTGGTGTGCTCTTTTAATTCCTGATACAGCTCCGCCTTCTGGAGCGCAACCGTAGCTTGTCCTGCAAAGGTCCGCAGCAAGGCTTGGTCCTCGCTCGTAAACGGGTCTCCGGAACGCTTAGGTCCCAGCACGAACTCGCCCAGCATCTTCTCCGAAGAGGAAACGGGCACGCGCGTATCCCGGGAATCGCTGCGCTCCAGTCGCCGGCCGATCGAGCGCCGTATCCTACCCGACATGCTGAACCAGGAATCGCTGTCAGTATGGAAGAAATAGATGTAGGAGGGCCGTAGTATGCGGTCGAGCTCGCGCATGCTCTGCGTGATGAGCTGCCGGAAGTTGAGGTTCGTGTTCAGGATCGTCGAGAGGTCTTCGAGCGCCGCCGAGTATACATAGGTATCCTTGAAGAATATCGGGTCGGTGATCTTGCGGAAATGCCGCTCGACGAGCGGAGCACCGAAGATGCCTGCGATCATCGTGATACCGCCCGCGATTATCGCCTTCGCATCGCCTGATGCCTGGAAGAAGAAGCTGATGCTGGTAATGATGACTGCGTAGAGGCTCACGATGAGGCCGAGCAATAGGCTGTATACGAGGCTCCGCTGGATCACGATGCGGATATCCATGAGTTCATGGCGGATGATCGCATAGGCGGTGGCAGCCAGGGACACCACTGAAGACAGGGGGCCAATGAAGTTGAGGGAAAATATGCCGAGCGCCGGCAATACGACGTCGCAGAGCATCGTCGCGAGCACGAACAGGCCTGTTCCGAGGAAGAAGTACTGGAAGCGCGTGCGCTCAGGTGTTGCCGATTTCCGGTATGTCGTGAATAGGAGCGCGACGGTGAACAGGGTGTATGCGGCGAATCCGAGGGCATAGTACGGGAACCACGGCCCTTGCGTCGGGATTGCTCCGGATCCCGCGAAGATGACTTGGCGTATCATCGCGCCTGGGTATAGGCTCGCATATGCGCCGAGGATGAACGGAAGATACCAAAGCATACTTAAATCTCTGTCCGGAGCGGGAGCAGGGAATACCTGCGCGAGCCAGAACAATCCGAGCAGCATGACGGTACAGCCCAGAAGAAGGACGGGGATGAATATGTGCTGATGGGTCGCCAGCAACAGGCCGAAGCCGCCGATCCATGCGGAAGCGCCGATAGAGAAGACGAAGAAGGCGCGATTGGGCTTCCCGCGGAGCTGGTAAAAGAGCACGTACGCGCCGATACCGCTATTTATGCCCGCTACGACGATGAATGATAGAGGAACGAGCAGCGACATGTGTATCATAATGCCATATAGAGAGCTTCTAAAAGCGAGGCCCCGACCTGGGGTCGAGGCCTCGTCACCGGTTCACGCGAAGGAATAGTCCGCATCTATCCCATGCGTACGCAGGTATTCGTCGAGGACCTCACGCGCGTCCCTCAGGCTGAACATGGATAGTCCGACCTGGTTCCGTTCGTAGTATGGGCGATGATACGTCTCGACGAGAGCGTCATCGCGCTTTGCTCCAGGGACCGGGAATAGCATTACCCCGAACCGCCGGAAGATCCGTCCTACGCCCGGATTGTGTTCGCACCACCCGTGCTCCTTCCCGAGCAAGATCGAGAAACGAATGGCGGCAGATAACAGTGCACACGAGATGCCGCCGGTCTCGGCCGCCCACTTGGCGATCTCGGCCGTACGATCGAATTCCACCGGAAGCGGAGCCGATGCTCGTTCGAATCGATATAGACGGGCAAGTCTGAGTCCTCCTTCCGCTTTCCTGACATTCACCCCGATCGTGCCGACGACGACACCGTCCTGCCACGCGACCAGCAAGTGGTCGGGCGGCGATGGAGAGACATCGAACGCCTTCCGATACTGATCCGTCAGGAAGGCGAGCCCGCAAGACAGATCCTCGGGGTTGCCCGCACGCCGTATCGAGATCCTACTACCCGGTATAGTCATGGCTGCCGACCCTCATGCGAGTGATCCGTTCGGCTATCATGCGGGCCGTATCGATATGCAGATACCCAGGGGTACGGGGCGGCCGTACGACCGAGCGCATATCAGCACCGCGTCCCAGCAGATAGAGGAGGGCGTGATTCGCTACGAACCCGCTTGCCATGGGCGGATTGGTCGCGATGATGGATGCCCGGCGTTCATCATCGAGTCGCGCGATAAAGGCGTCGCGGCTGCGGAAATCGCCTCCCTCGCTGCCATACTCCGGCACCTTCGGGATAAGCGCATTCAACATCGCGAAAAGGACTTCCTGTATCTGGATAGATGAAGCAGTCCCATCCGCAATCGCGCTCTGGAGCTCGTAGGCCCGTTCGAGCCCAAAGCCGAGCATGCTTTCCATATTCATGCCGGCGTGGTCGAACAGGAAGAGACGGGAGCTCCAGCCCACGGTGCTGCAATTGAGGAGCGGTATGCCCAGACGCTCCGCTTCTTGGTGGAGCAGCAGGCGCGAACCCACCGCGAAATACTCGATCTCGTCGCAGACGATATCGCATCCCGCAAGGAACCCGGCGACGGTCGCAGGCGTTATCCCTTGCGGGTATACCACAACTTCCGTATCGTCCGCGATCTCACGCATCTTCCGCGCGGTCTCGAAGGCCTTGGACTTGTCTATAGTACTGCGCGTTGCCGCGAACTGCCGGTTCAGGTTCGAGATATCGAAGGTCTCGCAGTCAGCGATGCGTATTTCGCCCACTCCGAGCCGGATAAGCGTAGCGGCCAGAAGGCCGCCCATGCCACCGCAGCCGGCTACGCCGATCACGGAATTCCGGAGCATCTCCTGTTCGTCCGGGGTTATCCACCCGATATTGCGATCAGTGCGCGCGTGGTAGAAGCCGAGATCGAAGTTGTCGGGTTCCAGGTGGTAGACGCAGGCAGTATCCGGATCAGCCGGAAGAGTCGTCGCACGGACGACCGTATATGATGCACCCTCGCTCATGATGTATCTCCAAGAGTTTCAAAGAGTACGCGGGTAAAGAACTGACCCGTAAGCGAATGTATCGTATGTGAGATGAAGAATAGTTAAAATAATTATGTGATTATTATGATATTCCTTTGCACTGTTAGATAGCAGAAAGGTCCGCACCTGTCGCGGACCTTTCTGCTATTCATGCATGGCTACCTGACGCTTACGTTTGAAGTAAGGCAAGCGCCGAATAAGGGTACTTTTCCGTCAGCCAGAGTAACAGACCGGGGTAGCGGAAAGATGCTTAAAAGATAAAGTAATTCTGAAAAAGCTCCCTAAAATTCCCCGATCTGCTTTGCCCGCGCTATCGCTCGAATCCTCACCGTACACCTGAGTACGCCTCGGATTCTCACCACAAGGGTACTTCTTATTTCCTACTCCCTTCGGTCGTGGAAATAATGTCGCGCTCTGCTCCGCCTCGCATCTCGGGTTTTTCAGGGAACTTATGAGTCATTAATATTGGCTCAGATCTATCTTATAGCCTCGGCCTGGAACAGTGTAAATAAGCTTCGTATGCTTAGGCGTATCTATCTTCCGGCGCAGCGATAGGATGTGGGATTCGATCGTATTAGAGAAAGGATCGCTCGTCATATCCCATACGTGCTCCATTATCATGCCGCGCGAGAGTACGTTCCCCTGATTACGCATCAAGTACTCAAGCAGCATGAATTCCTTGCGGGTGAGATAGATGCCCACCCCACCTCGCTTTACGCTCTGCTGCTTAGTGTCGAGTACGAGGTCGTCTATGGAGAGCGTATCGCCTTCCATCTGAGGCGGGCGCCGCATGAGCGCGCGGACCCGGGCCATGAGCTCGTCGACCGAGAAGGGTTTTATCATGTAGTCGTCGGCGCCGGAATTGAGGAGTTCTACCTTGCGCCATGTGTCGGATAGCACCGATAGCACGAGGATGGGGACGGCGCGGCCGGTACGTCGTATCTCCTGACAGACGGCCGCGCCAGTCTTTTCCGGGAGCATATTGTCAAGGATGACGATGTCGTATTCGTTGGTGCGCGCCAGGTACGAGCCCTCGGTGCCGTCCTCCGCCGTGTCCACGGCAAAGCACTGGGCCTTCAGGTTCTCAGCAAGCATGTCGCGAACGCCTTGTTCGTCGTCTACTACGAGGGCTCTCATATGTTCTTCATTCTAGCAAAATGAAGGCGGGTGGCTATGGCGTAGCGGTGCATCGGGGGACAGGAAGGGTAGGAGAGTTCTTAAACCTTCTCCAGAACGAGCAAAAGAATACTTTAGAAAGATTTTATCACTCATATGGGTGTAATCTGTCCGCAAAAGCGATCAGGCAAAGGCTTTGTGCACAGCTATTCATTGACCTTCGAACAGTTGTTCGATTATACTGGAATCCATGAAGCCCGGCGTCGTCGATAAGGTGCGTACGTTTTACCGGAGCCATAAGCGCATGCCGTCAATCACGGAGCTGATGTCCATGCTTTCGCTCGCTTCGCGCAGCTCCGCCTTCTACGTGGCGAATCAGCTTATCGCCGCCGGTATCGTTTCCAAGGACAAGCAAGGCAAGCTCATCCCGGCTGCGGGGCTTTATGCGGCACCCTTGCTCGGCCATATCCGCGCCGGCTTCGCAGCGCCTGCAGAGGAGGAGCTGGCTGACACCATTACGGTGGGGGAGTATCTGCTGCCGCGTCCGGACGCGAGTTACCTCCTCACGGTCGAGGGGGACTCGATGATAGACGCGGGCATACAGTCGGGCGATATGGTGGTCTTCGAGCGCACGAGCGACGTGAAGGTCGGCGATATCGTAGTCGCGCTCACCGAGGACGGGTACACACTCAAGTACCTGCGGCGCAAGGCCGGACGGTTGTGCCTGGAGGCGGCCAACGATGCCTATCCTGATATACATCCCCGCGAAGGCGAAATCGTGGGGAAAGTGGTGTCGACCTTTAGAACATACTAAAAGTCCCATCTGCTTTGTTACTCATTCCGGTGCCTCGTCACGTACGCCCCTGTTTACTTACGAGTCATCGAGTTAGTAAACAGGAAGTGCCCTTGGGGCGCAGCCCATACGGCTCCTTCGGCTCCTCACTCGCGCCTCGCATCTGAGAGCTTTTAGAGATGTTCTAACCTGCTTAGTACGCGCATTTCGTCTATGAAAGAATACCCAAGAGCTATCGTGCATTTTGATGCGGATTCATTCTTCGCCTCCGTCGAGCAGACGATGGACTATCGGCTACGCGGGAAGGCGGTGGTGACGGGCGGCGAGCGCGGTGCCGCTACCTCGGTCTCGAAAGAGGGGAAGAGACTCGGTCTCTATCGGGGCATGACGCTGCGCGAGATGAAGCGGGTCTGCCCGGACGTCGTGGTTGTGTCATCCGACTACACGAGCTACTCGCTCTACGCGCGAAGGATGTATGCCATAGCGCGGCAGTTCACTCCACTTGTCGAGGAATACAGCATCGACGAATGCTTCGCGGACATCACGGGCCTAGAAGAGAAATTCGGTATGTCCTACGAAGAGATCGCCCAGGCCATACAGAAGAAGCTGCATGCGGATCTCGGCATCACCTTCGGCGTGGGACTAGGACCGAGCAAGACGCTCGCCAAGATCGCAAGCAAGCTGGGTAAGCCGGCAGGCTTCGCGGCTATACCTGCCGATCGCATTCCTGAATTCATCAAAGACGTACCCATCGGGAATATCTGGGGCATGGGCTTCCGTACGAGCCTGTACCTTGAGAAGCGCGGCGTGCATACGGCGCTCGACTTCGCGCGCAAGGACGACGGGTGGCTCAAAGAGCACAAGATGAGCAAGCCATACCGGGACATATGGCTCGAACTGAATGGTGCCTTCGTAAGGTCGCTTAATCTCGGCACAGACGACTCGATGGGTTCCATCCTTCAGTCGAGGACCTTTAAGCCGACGACAGATCGAGCCAGCATCCTCTCCTCACTCGCCAAGAATATCGAAGGCGCGTGTACGAAGGCCAGGAGGCACAAAGTGAAAGGAAGCTCTTGCCGCTTCTACCTTAAGACTCAGGAATTTACGTATGCGGGAAAGAATCTGAGTATGTCGGTGCCTCTCTCAGATCCACGAGAGTTCCTGCGGCTCGTAGAGGAGTATTTCGATGATGTATACGTTCCGGGAACGCTCTATCGCGCGAGTGGATTCGGACTCTATGGCATAACGCCCGACCGGGCGGGCATGAGGGATCTGTTCGGGGACAGCATCCGCGTAGAGCACGCATCTTCGCTCCTGTCAGTCGTGGACTCTATGAACCGCAAGTACGGAAAGCAGACGCTTCACCTGGGAGCGAGTCTCGGCGCGATCGTGCGCGAGAACGCCTCGGACACCGAGCGCCGTAAACGTTCGCGAGCGCATATCAAGCTTGATATCGATAACCGCAAGAAGACGATAAATATTCCGTATCTGGGCGTCGCTCATTGAAATATGCAAAGGCTCGACCTTTGGCTTCCTAAACAAGAACAGGAGTACGAGATTTCTCGTTCTAATAAATAATTATGACTAGTCTTACGCACAATCACCTTAAGAAAGTAAAGGTCTGAAACTATACCCAGTCTTAGCTACTCAGTTAACTGATCAGGCGTCGCGTTCCAGTGGAACGCGACGCCTGTGCGAATTTTGTCGCTCTCGGCTCAGCCGAGCCTTTCAATCCCTTCGAACCCGCCTGGAGGGTTTGTGCCACAATAGCCCCCGCCGAAGCTGCCGTCATCCGGGTGAAACCCGAAGACAATCCGATGGTTAGGCCCGCCCTTGCCAGTGCCGTAGAAGGCGATCTGAGCGTTCACGCTGGAATCGTGGCTGTCCACGATGAAGGTCGCGACGCGCACAGCCTTCGAGAAGCCGTGCTGGACGTTCTCGAACCAGACGAAGCCCGTGTGCAGGAACTCCTCCATGTGAGTAGGAGGACTTTCTCCCGTCCAGGGTCGTGGCACGAGATACGCGCAATACATCCGGGACGCGAACGTGAGCAATAACTCGAAATGCGGCATTGCCCGCTTTTCGTCGCTGACGTTCTTGTGAATGAGCGTTGTGAACTTGAGAGCACCTTTCACCGCGATTCTCCTTTTAAAAGATGGCTCGCTATGGCCGTATACCAGTTTCAAGCTGGAATAATGAACTATATAATCTAATAGCATCCGCGTCAAATTCATAGGTAGGAAATCCAAGGCAGACCGCCTCGAGGACTCGAGATACAAGGTAGGTTTTTAGTAACACCACTATAGATTTAATGAACACGGCCACGTTCATGGAAGGTTATGAAGAAGACGCCGGCAATGCCGATGATGCCTGCGGCGAAGAGGATAGGGGTCGTGGGCGCGAATATGGCAGCGACGGCGCCCGCGAAAAGGGGAGGGATAGACTGCGCAAGCGACTGGATGCTCGAGTTTATGCCGAGCACGCTTCCTTGCTCGTCATCATCGGAGCCTGCGCTCACGAGTCCGGTAAGGTTCGCGCCGATGAGGCCGCAGCAAATGGCGACCGGAACGGTGAGGATGTAGAGCTGTATGGTATCGGTCACGAAGTACAGGCCGGTAAGCGAAGCGCTCATGATAAGAAGTCCTCCTGCAGCGATGGCATGCGGAGTGAATCTCTTCGATAGGGGTCCGGTCACCGCTACTTGCGTTATGGCGAGCAGAGCGCCCACGAAGGCGAAGATATATCCGATATCACCCTGCTCGAAATTGAATTTCGCCACGAGGTATACGCCGAAGAAGGTGATGATGAAGGCGAAGCCGCTCTGGAAGAGGAAGGCGGTAGCGTAGAGCGCGCGATGACCGTGCGAGACGAGTGCTTCTCGTATGTTCTGGAATCCTTGCCAGGCTCGGATGTACTCCTTGGTCTTTGTCTTGAGGGTCTCCGGCAAGAGAAAGATCACGAAGAGCATGTTAATGATGGAAAGTCCGGCAGCGAGCCAGAAGGGAGTTGGAGCGCCGAAGAACCATGCTACATGCGGGTCGGACAAGAAGGCGCCGAGCAGCGGACCGATGATGAACCCGATGCCGTTTGCGGCACCGAGCAGGCCGAAGCTGCGCACGCGCCGCGAGGCAGGCGTAGAATCCGCGATCGCAGCTTGCGCCACCGCCGTATTGCCGCCCGTAAGGCCGTCAATCAGGCGAGCAATAAAAAGAAGTGGGATGCTGCGCACGAGTATGCCGATAGCGAACAGGATATAGGCGATACCGGTGCCTAGCAGCGAGAGCGCGAGTATGGGTTTGCGACCGAAGGTATCGGAAAGCTGCCCGAGGATGGGTGTCGCAATGAACATCGCGAAGGGATAGAGCGCGGTGAGCGCGCCGAGCAGGAGGTAGCCGGTGTGCGCGTCTATGGGCAAGTGATACGGATAGGCCGGATCAGCGAACAAGAGCGGAATGACGGGTATGAGGATGCCCACGCCCAGCATGTCCACCAGCACGATGGCGAAGACGACCCACAGCACCTTTCTCTCGGTAGACTCTGCGGACGTTGCCATAGTTGCTCAAAGTATACGATGTCTTCGCACGCATCGCGCAGTTATCCTACGCTATCTTTAGTGTACTGTGCGCGTATCTTTTTCCCTGGCCATCGGAAATACAGCATCGGAATAAGAACGAGGGTGAGGAGGAGCGAGAAGGCGAGACCGGACATGATGGCGAAGGCCAGCGGCGCCCAGAAGGCGGAGGCCAAGGTGAGCGGCACCATGCCGATGACGGTCACGATCGTCGTAAGCAGTATCGGACGCAGACGTGTGCTCGCCGCTTCGACGACGACTTCTTCGAGGCTGTAGTCAGCATGCTCCCGGTGAATGCGCGCGACGGAGTCCATGAGGATGATAGCGTGATTGATGATGACACCGGCTAGCGCGATGACGCCCAGCATGGAGGTCAGCGATAGCGGCTGACCTACGAGCGTAAGGCCGGCGAAGACTCCCACCAAAGAAAGCGGAATTATCAAGAGAAGGTAGAACGACTGGCGGAAGGAGTTGAATTCGAGGACGAGTATGGCGAGCATGAGCGCAGCGCCCGCGATGAGCGCGACGAAGAGCTGCGTGAAGGAGTCCGACACGTCTTCGGATGCTCCACCGACTTTCATGGTTACCCCTTTGCCGAGCATGTCGGGGGTGAAGCGCTTCTGGAACTCATTGCTAATCTGAATGGCATTCGCACTCGCTGCGATATCGGCAGTCACGGTCGAGATGCGGTTACCAGCTTCGTGGGAAATGGATGTCTGAGCTGGCTCATACGTGATGGTCGCGATACTCGAAAGCGGGACCGGACCCGCGCTTCCCGGCACGGTAAGCGCCCGTACGGCGTCGATAGAGACGTCCGTCGTCTCGCTCGGATCCTTGTAGTTGGGGTTGAGGTTCAGCTTCGTGCGCACTTCGATATCGTCCTTGCCGGTGCGTATAGACGTAGCCTTGGTGCTGAAGAGCGCCGTGCGCAGCGTATCGGAGACGACGACAGGGGAGACACCGAGCTCGCTTGCTCGGCTCGGGTCAAGCGCGACTACGAACTCGCTGCTCGCATTCTTGGTGTCGGTGTTGACCGTGACGACGCCGGGAATGTCGTTCAATACGCGCGCGGCAGCGTCAGCGCTCCCCGAAAGCTCGCCGAGATCCTCGCCGGTGAAGGTGAGGGTGACGGGGGCCGCCGCAGGCGGCCCTCCCGCAGGCTCGCCTACGGTCACGGTAGCTGACGTGATAGGCGCGAGCTCCTTGCGCAGTTCTTCTACGAAGGCAGCGCTCGTCTCCTTGTGGCCTTTAGGAAGGTTGACCGTGATGTTCCCGATATTGCCGCCTCCCGCGCCCCCGCCGAACCCGCTTCCCGCGAACGACGAGCCAGAGCCCGTCTCGCTCACGAAGGAGGCTACGTGCGGATTAGCGTATAGCACCTCCTCTACCTCGCGCATGGAAAGATCCGTGCCGCCGAGGTCGGTGCCTTGCGGCTTCTCGATCTGCACGTAGACGAAGTCGCTATCGTCTGACGGGAAGAAGATCGACTTGAGCAGACCGGTCGCGGGAAGCGCGAGCGCTAGCACGAAGAGCAGGGCCATGGCGACGAGGAACCGATTCTGATTCTTTCTGTTCGCGAGGAATCGGTGCAGGAAGCCCTGATACCAGGTCTTAGCTGCCTGGTTATAGCGTTCCTGGCGCATCTCGAGCTTCCCATGGGTCGGGTGTACGAAATAGACGGCAAGCAGCGGAACGATGCCGAGCGCTACGAAGATGCTCGCGAGCAGGACGAAGATGACCGTGAACGGGATGCTTGCGAGGAACTTGCCGATGATGCCTGAGAGGAAGAAGAGCGGCACGAAGACGGCGATAGTGGTGAAAGTCCCGGCGAAGAGCGGCCAGGCATATTCCCGTATGGCCGCGACGGCTGCCTCGTCCTTATTCCCGGTCTTTATAAGCCGGGTATGGAAGGCCTCGACCACGACGATGCCGGAGTCCACCAATATACCGATGGCAAGGATGAGGGAGAAAAGCGAAACATTATTGAGCGTGTTCCCGAAGGCGACCATGCCGATGAAGGCGATAAGGAAGGAAAGGGGGATGGAGGCCGCTGCGACTAGGGATTCGCGTAGGCCAAGCGTGAAGTACAGGACGATCATCACGAGGATGACGGTCTCGATACCCGCGCGCGTAAGCTCGACGAGGCTCTTGTTCACTTCCTGCGCGCCGTCGTAGGAGATGACGGTATTGGTGCCCGCAAGGATGCCGGTCTGAAGTTCCTTGAGCTTATTCTCAACTGCCTGGCCGGTGCGTACGATGTTGCCACCGCGGCTCTTGAATACCGTAAGGGTGAGTGATGGCTGCGCTGGGGCGCCCGCGACTGAGACGCGCGAATACGTACTCGGGTCTTCAAGCCCGTCGACCACGTCCGCCACGTCGCGCACATGGATGCTGCTACCTGCGGCCGAAGGAATGACGACATCCGCTACCTGATCGGTAGTGGTGACGGCTGATTCGAAGCGCACCGCATACCGTACGCCATCTACCGTGATGTTGCCTGCAGGGGAGGCGACACCGGCAGCGCGGATGGCGTTAGTGACGTCCGATAGCGAGAGGTTGTACTGGCGCAAACTTTCCTGGCGGGCGATGACCTGCACCTGGCGCGCGCGTATGCCCGAGATGCTTACCTTCGAGACACCTGGCACACGCTTCACTTCATCGCTCACTTGCTCGCTGAGCGCGGTCAGCTCTCCGGCAGCAAGGTTTCCGGATACGGAAATGATGAGAATAGGCTGGTCAGCGAAATTGACGTCCGAGACGGTGGGAGCGGTCGCTTCCGTAGGCAGATCGGGCCGTACTTTGTCGACGGCATCCTTGAGAAGTTGTATGGATTTATCGATGTTGGCAGAAGAATCGAATTCGACCGAGACTGAGGAGATGCCTGCGCCAGAGCTCGAAGTAACTTTCGAGACATGCTCGACGCCGAGCACGCCACTCTCGATCTTGTCGGTTACGAGGCGTTCGACATCGCTTGCCGAGGCTCCGGGAAGCGCCGTCGTGACGATACCAAGCGGTATGGAAATATCCGGACTCGCTTCCTTAGGAATGCTAGCGACTGCATAGAAGCCCGCGATAAGCAGGACGATAACGAGGAATATCGTAAAGCTGCGCTTGCGAAGGAAGAAACTCCAGAAGGACGTCATGGTATGGGTGAGGCAGGGGGCCCTGCTACGAGTCGGTGGCGACGTTCACTTTCTGTCCCTCGGACAGGCCACGCACGTCGGTGACGATGCGCATATCGCCCGTGAGTCCCGTGAGTACTTCGATGCGATCGCCACGTACCTCGCCGATGGTAACCGGATGCGCGACCAGACGTCCGTCACTCCCTACCGTGAAGACCGAGCGGGAGTTAGCCATGAGCTTTACGGCAGTCAGTGGGATGAGTTGCACGGAGGATGTTGCGACAGGGGCGACTGCCGCTGCTGGTGCGCTATTGGGAAGCGTAATACGTACCGACTGGCCGTTCGTAAGCGCTGGCGTTCCCGAAGGCGCGCTCGCCGTATCAACCGCTATATCGACCTCTATCTGCTTCGTCGTCGGATCAAGGGCGGGAGCGACGGTAGTGATGATGCCCGTATAGCCGCCTTCGACCTGTACCTTCATGCCAGCGGTAAGGTTCTGGCGATCGGATTCGGAGACGTACGCCACAATCTCGAGCGCGCCGTTCTGGGCCACGGTCGCCACGTGCGTGAAGGCCGTCACGTAGTCGCCCACATGCACCGATAGGAAGTTAACCGTTCCGCCGATGGTCGCGCGGATACGGGTCTTCTCTAAGTTGGCCTGCGCGCCACGCAGCACGCCGAGCGCCTGCTTCACGCTTGCGTCCGCGCTTGCGGTCGCTCCGACCGTGCCGGTACGAAGGCTTCCCTTGGCTGCAGCCAGTTTCGCAAGCGTAGCGTCAATGTTCGCTCGTGCACTGGCGAGCGCGGCGATCTGTTCGGGAGTGGCGCGGGAATCGCGGTCGTTTGCTGCTGCCGAGAGTTCGAGGAGGAATTCAGAGACTGCCTGGGTGTCGGTAGTGGCCTGGGCAAGCAGGGTAGCGGGATCGGCACTTGCGGCGCTCCCAAGCTTCTGCTGCCACGCTATGATGCGCTTACCGAGCGCATCGCGCTTGCGATCGAGGTCCTTACTCGGCCCTTGATTGATGAGCAGGCGCGGCCCCGTAGCGGTCGGTCCGCCGAAGAACTGGTCGATGTCGTTCTCAAGTATGGTATCGACCGTCGTGTATGCGGCTGCGTACGTATCGGCAGCCGAGGCTCGGGTATCGGGAAGCGACTGCGCGCTGCGCGCTGCGATAGCGGCGTCATAGGCGCCTTCTGCCTGCAGCACTTGCGCCGCTTCGCTTGCGTTATCGAGTTCAGCGATGACGGCGCCTGCGGATACGGAGGCGCCGAGCTTCGTATTCACGCTCCTCACCGTGCCGCCTGTCTGCGCGAGCAGATCCGCCTCGGTCACTGAGCGCACCGAGCCGAGTATCGAGACGCCGTCGCCGTTTCCAGAGAGAGAGGAGACGCTCGCGAGGGTCACGGTGCGCTCCTGCGGGCTCGCATCGGTGGCCTTTCCGCCGTGCGCAAGCGCAAAACCTGCGACGAGGAGAATAGCGACGAGAATGGCTATGGCCCACTGTAGCCATCGCTTGAGGCCCCGATACTTCTTCCACAAGGAAGAGAGGCGGGTTGTGATACCTATATAGAGGGAACGGAAGAAATTGCGCAGAGAAGTCATGAGACCTTGTTTATACAGCATAATTTAAGCTGAGTCAAAAGATGTGCTGGGTGTTTCTTCTATACCAAGGGTCTGGATAGGGGTACGCACATGGCTGCGTCATGACCCCTTCACCTTAGGCTGGTATACTTCACCAATGAAAAAGACCTACACCATCATAGTGATCGTACTCGTGCTACTCATGCTCGCCGGTATATATGTCGTTTCGCACTACCGCGCAACGCCTCCTATACCCGCCCCGACCACGAGCGTCACTTATGCTTGTAACGACAATAAGACGATACAGGCCGGGTTTACGGACACGGATGCGGTACTTACGCTTTCTGATGGCCGCACGGTTACGCTCCCGCACGTCATGTCAGGCTCCGGCATCCGCTATGAAGCGAACGGCATCGTGCTAGTGGGAAAGGGAGACAACGCCTTCCTCGAAGAGAATGGCACGCAAACCTACGTGGATTGTATCGCCAATAGCAGTGCGGACGCACCCACTACCGGCGACGCCACACAATTTATGGATTCGGGAAAGACTTTCTCCTTCAGCTATCCGAAGGCGTTTACGCTCTCAGGCGGCGACCTAGGGTACACGCAGTCATGGATGGAGAACGCGACAACGAGCGGTCTCGTGCTTGCCAAAGTCACCCTTCCTAAATCCTTCCAGCCGAGCACGAACTTCAGCGAAGCAGTATTCACGGTCGGCACGAGTCCTGATCCGACCGCAGTCGCTACCTGCCTCACCTACAATCCGTCGGGAGGTCCCGCTACGTCTTCGTCTTCTGAAACTATCAACGGCACGACCTATACGGTCTTGCATTCGAGCGACGCAGGAGCCGGAAACCTCTACGAGACGACGAGCTATCGCACGATACGTAATAGCCAGTGCTATGCCATCGAATACACCATCCATTCGACTAACATCGGAAATTATTCTCCTGACCAGGGCATAACCGCCTTCGATCGCGATTCGGTCGAAGGAGCGCTCAAGGGTATCGTGCAGAGCTTCAAATTCCTCTAGGCAGTTACGAGTAGTGGCAATGCCCGACATCCGATGTCGGGCATTGCCACTACTGCTCTAAGAATCGAGACAAAAAACCACTATGATATATCATAGTGGTTTTTTGTCTCGATTCTTTCACGATATATTCACCCCACCTTATATATGGTGTGCGGGTATGACGTACAGGACCTATCGGACAAGCAATCGGCACAGCCTGCGATTCAAGATGAAGCTGTTACTGCGCAGGACGCGTACCCGTATACTCACGAATCTCATAGAGCTTCTCGACACGGATACCCGCCTTGCGGCATAAGGCCGTAATCTATAGTGAACATATAGTGGTCCTGGCGCGGATGCTAGGATGAGGGGAATGAAGATAGGTACGGTAGTTCGCAGCAGTATCCGGCATTGGAAACGCGCGATGAAATTCGCGCTGCTCGGAGCAGTCGCTCTCCTTATCCTGTTCGTCCTTGCCTATTCGCATTTTTTCGGGCCTGCGCAGAAATACGGTGCCACCGAGCAGTTCATTATCCAGCCGGGAACGAGCGTGGCGCAGGCCGCGGCAGCGCTCCGGACCCAAGGACTCATCCGCAGTACCTGGGCCGTGCGCTTCGCGCTCCTTGAGATGTCGGGCGGACGGGCGGTACGCCCGGGCGGCTATGAGCTATCAGGCAGCATGGACGCGTGGACTATCGCGAAAGCTTTAGTAGGGCCGCCACAGCTGGTCTTCGTCACGTTCCCACCTTCGATTCGAAAAGAGCAGATGGGAGCTATCTTGGCTGACGCGCTTAACTGGAGCGACGACGAGAAGACGGAGTGGGATACGACGGCCACCGAACCCGACCCCGACTTCGCCGAAGGCGTCTATTATCCCGATACGTATCTCATCCCGGGCGATCAGACTCCTGCCCAGGTGGCTGCGCGCATGCGGGGCCGGTTCACGGATGTCTTCGCGCCGTACGCGAAGGAAGCGCTCGCGAAGGGACTCAAGTGGACGGACGTGCTCACGCTCGCGAGCATCGTCGACCGCGAAGCCGGACACAGCGATAAGGCGCTTGTCGCTGGCATTCTCTGGAATCGGATCCATCATCATATGCTGCTCCAGGCGGACGCGACACTGCAATATATAAAAGGGACAGAAGGGAACTGGTGGCCTGTACCGACTGCCGCAGATAAGTATCTTGAGTCAGAATTCAATACATATAAGCACGTGGGACTTCCGCCGCATCCTATCGATAATCCGAGCCTCGACTCCATCGCCGCCGTGCTTGATCCCGAATCGACGAATTGTCTTTACTACCTACATGACGACAGTCACGGTATCCACTGCTCGCTTACCTATGCGGGGCAGAAATCGAACGTCGATAAGTATCTAAAATAATTCTAAACCTCCTTATGGGTACAAGACGCCATTAGCAGTGATTGGGAGGAGTGTTGCGTTTAAAGGTTGAATGTACCAGGTTCCAATGTCCCATACTGCCAGCAAAATACGCATAAAAGGTTCTTTGACGTTGCAATAAGAAGGAGTATGATGCATACGGGGACCACGGCTATTAGGAGTACGGCCATGTATCGTTCATCGCTTGTTGCATTGCTTCTGGCAGGCGCATGCTCTGCATCTTCGCCGGGCAGTACGCCGTCCACTTCAAACGCGGTCGGGTATAGCTTCACCATCACCGCCGATACCAGCGAGCAGGACATCGCGCTTCTCAACCAGATCGGATCGACCTGTGACAAGGAGCCGAAGACCGAAGACCGGCTGAAGTGCGTGACGCACCGGCTGGCCAAGGAGCAAGATACGGGGCGGCTCGTGGGTGTAAGCGTCCAGGCATGGATGTGAGTATCCGAATCCGAGCCTCGGAAGGGCCCGCGCGCAAGCGCGGGCCCGATCTGTGTACCTGTGTTCAGTCTCACAGTACCGAATCAACCGAGATCGCGTTCCGGTAATTCTCGTTAGACAAGGATATAGAGCGTGGTAGGTTGAAGGCGGACGTTCTGTCCACGGAGTTGCGACTCCACCACATCAAGTATGAAAGGAGATTCCGTCATGGTTGCGACCAACGGAAGAGTTGAAATGTCTATCCCTGACTTCGTGCAAGGGAAAAGAGCGATCGATCCCGCTACGATTCCGGCGCCTGTCTTCTTCCAGCTCATCTGGGACACGGTTGTTGGGCTCAAGCTCCTGAAACGCTCCAGCAGATTCATGTCAATAAAGAAGCTGCTCGAGGCTGGACGGGTGGCCACCTGCCAGATCGAGCGCATCATCGACCCCAGGGTCATTACGCACAAAGAGAAGGGGAACCCTAATCCTGCGAATACCTACGCGTTGCTTCACGGCACCGATCCGTTCGCCCGCTCGTGGGGAGAAGAGTCGAGGAAACCGGTTCAGTCGCAGCATGTCGTGATTTCGCCCGTAAACGACCTGTTCGTCTTGACGACGGACTGGAACGCGCGCGAGGAGCGGGATCCTGTCGGTGTCCGCAAGACAGTGACCAAGTTCTGGTATGAGGCCAGGCTGATCCTCATGCAAGACCAACACCAGCTGATCGGGTACCTGGAACGGAATCCCGCGGCCGGCTCGGCGATTCTCAATGCGCTGCATACCATAGTTTCCGATGTCGAGAGAAGTCTGAAGCTCGAATATGACACCGGCACCTCGCAGCGCAGGCAGCTCAAGGAACAGCTCAGGAGACTGAATCTCCGCTCCTGAGGTCGAAGATGGCCCGCACTTCGGTGCGGGCCATACCTCTATCGCCGTACCTGGCCGAGAGTCGTTTGACCGAATACTCTATAATTAGTATGATATCCCTATCAGCCCTGTCGGGCATTTTTATTTCTATACCTCCGCATTCTCATGGAAATCCGTAATATCGCGATCATCGCCCACGTGGACCACGGCAAGACCACGCTTACCGACGCCATCATGAAGCAGACAGGCGCTGCTCCTGAAGGCACGTCTATGGACAGCAACGCGCTCGAGCACGAGCGCGGCATCACTATCTATTCGAAGAACACGTCCATCGAGTACAAGGGTACGAAGATCAACATCGTCGATACCCCAGGCCACTCTGACTTCGGCTCTGAGGTAGAACGCGTGCTACGTTCCATCGACTCAGTACTCCTCATCGTCGACGCGCAGGAAGGCCCGATGCCGCAGACGCGCTTCGTGCTCAAGAAGTCGCTTGAGCTGGGCCTCAAGCCCATCGTCGTACTCAACAAGATAGATAAGCCTGCAGCCGACCCTGATCGCGCTGAAGAGCAGGTCCTCGAACTCTTCCTCGAGCTCGGTGCTTCCGACGAACAGTCTGATTTCACTACGGTATACGCTATAGGCCGCGAAGGCGTCGCGATGCGTAAGCTCGATGACCCTCGTGTGGACCTCACCCCGCTCCTCGACGTCATCCTCGAGAATGTCGCCCCTACCTCAAGCGATGAGAGTTCAAGCAAGCCGCTCAAGCTTCAGACATTCAATCTCGCCTATGACAATTTCCTCGGACGTCTCGCCATCGGGCGCGTATACGAAGGCGTCGTAAAGGCTGGACAGGCAGTCATCGTGAAGAAGCCGGACGGCGAGGCTCGCAGCGCCAAGATCACGAAGGTCTTTACCTTTAAGGGTATCGAACGCGTTGAAGTGCCTGAGGCAGTAGCAGGAGATATCGTTATCGTCGCGGGTATCAGTGACGCATACATCGGTGAGACCATCACCACTGACGCATCGGTTGAACCGATGAGCGCCATCGCTATCGACGAGCCGACGATCACCGTGAACTTCCTCGTGAACAACTCACCATTCGCAGGTCGCGAAGGAAAGTACGTGACGAGCCGCCAGCTCCGTGAATACCTTGAGAAGGAACTGGAAGTGAACGTAGGTCTCAAGGTAGATTTCGTCTCACCGGATGCCTTCAAGGTCTCCGGTCGCGGCGAACTCCATCTCGCCATCCTGCTCGAGAACATGCGTCGCGAAGGGTATGAGATGCAGGTCAGCCAGCCGCAGGTCATCATCCGCGAGGAGGAAGGACAGAAGCTCGAGCCGTATGAGGAGGTGACTATCGATACGCCGAGCGAATACCAGGGCGCAATCATAGAGCGTCTCGGTACCCGCGCCTTCGTGCTCCAGAATCTCGTACAGCATGACAATTCGGTGCGTCTCACGCTCGAAGGTCCGACTCGCGGCCTCCTCGGCTATCGCAATCAGTTCGTCGTCGACACGAAGGGAGAGGGCATCCTTTCGACGCGCGTCGTGGGCTTCAAGCCGTACGCGGGAGAGATAAAGAAGCGTCAGGTGGGCTCCATGATCTCGATGGCAACCGGCAAGGCGCTCGGCTACGCGCTCTGGAGCATGCAGGAGCGCGGTACGCTCTATATCGTTCCGGCTACCGAAGTCTATGAAGGCATGGTCGTGGGGAACACGAGCAAGGGCGAGGAAATGGTCGTGAACCCGACCAAGGGCAAGAACCAGAGCAACGTCCGCTCTTCGGGCATGGACGAGGCTATCAACCTTGTTCCGGCCTTTACCCTCAGCATCGAGCGGGGTCTCGAGGTCATGACCGATGATGAGTATCTCGAGATCACGCCCGTGTCAGTGCGTCTGCGCAAGCAGGGACTTACGGAAAGCGATCGCTCGAAAGCACGCCGATGATTTTAATTCTTCGAAACGGAAAAGCCCGTATCCAGTGGATACGGGCTTTTTCATGAATTCTTCAGATTCAGTAGGGTATAGTCGTTAGACCTTAAGCCTTGTCTTAAGCGCTTAACCCTAACTTTTCAATTATGCTTACGACCATCGCAGTCATCCTCATCGTTCTCTGGGCCCTCGGCCTCGTGACGGCTTACACGCTCGGCGGCTTGATCCACATCCTCCTCGTCGTCGCCATCATCTTAATCCTGGTCCGTCTCATCCAGGGAAGGAATCCCATAGCCTAACCTCGATGTCCTATGCCTCGCGGTGAAAAAGGCGCATATACGGACAAACAGAAGCGCCAGGCGAAACACATAGAAGAAGGATATGAGAAGCGCGGAGTAGCGAAGTCGACTGCCGAAGCGCGCGCCTGGGCGACGGTAAATAAGGAAGACCACGGCGGAAAGAAATCCGGCAGCGGTCGCGGAACGAAGAAGGACACGAGTTCGTCCAAGAAACACCCCACAGTAGGAACTGCAGGGCATAAAGGCGGCGCGAAGGGAGGAGCCGCATCTGCTGCCCGCCCGAAGGCAGCTAGGAAGGCCTCAGCGAAAAAAGCTGCAGCGACCCGGAAGCGTCGAGGAAACTGAGTGTGTGTTTCAGAACAAGGCCGGCACGATGTGCCGGCCTTGTTCGTTGACATGCGTTCCGGAAATAGTATTGTGGGAATCACCCGTCAGTACCTGACGGTAACAGGAGACTTGTCATGGGGAAACCTCGAATCTTTGCGTCGCTCCTTCTGATCGCTGCGTGCCTCGCCACGTCCGCGTGTATGCCTGCAGACTGCAGGGGAGCTGATTGCCATGCCCGCAACTGAGCGGCGTTCGTTCGTCCAACCGGACCAGTGCGTGCCCCTCCAGCGATGGAGGGGCTTCACTTTATCTTGAGAAGAATTCGTAGACTGTATACTGAGACATATATACTAAGTAATCTTTTACGTATGAACCGACCTACGCATTTCGAGATACAGGCTGAAGACCTAGAGCGAGCTGCGAAGTTCTATCGCGATGTGTTCGGATGGAGCATAGAGAAGTGGGAAGCCCCTGGCATGGAGTATTGGATGATCATGACGGCACCCAAGGATAGTTCGGACGCAGGTATCAATGGCGGACTCCTGAAGCGTTCAGCGAAGACGCCGCCGCACGAGTTCGGGACGAACGCATATGTCTGCACAGTTGAAGTCGAGAATTTTGATGCGACAGCGCAGAAGATACTCGCAGGCGGCGGTATAGTCGCGATGCCGAAATTCGCTATGGCCGGCATGGCGTGGCAGGGATATTTCCTGGACACGGAAGGGAATACGTTCGGGCTGCATCAGACTGACAAAAGCGCTGCCTGATATATGTCTAGGTGACACCTAGACAGCCTAGGTAAGTACCGCAGCCGTAAGGGCTGCGATACTTGCAATTTCTAAAAGAATCTGTCATACTGTCCTCACAACCGTTCTCCTAGTTTTGATCTGCGTGATCCGCAGTATCGGGAATCCAGGCGCATCGCGCCCTTGCCCAAGAAACTCTTGAGACCGCTTGGGTCTGGATTTGACGCCAGAATTTATTCTGTCCGGCGCGCGCGATATTCTTTGCGTTCTTGTGCTGGATTTCACCAACATATCAAATGGCAACAACGTATATACGCCGTACCGACGGCCGCCGCGCACCACAGACGCGCAGCAATTTCGGACGACCGAGCAGCGGGGGACCAAGCCGTGGAGGCTTCGACCGTGGACGCTCTTCATATGATACCCGTGGTAGTGGGGGAGGATCGCGCGGAGGCTCTAAGGGCAAGCGCGGACATCAGGAGATGGATGTCGATCTCAGCAAGCTCATCAATAAGGCGAAGCCTGCGGAGGATGTCGTGGCATACGTGCCGGACGTCGCCTTCATCGACTTTCCGATAGACGAGCAGCTCAAGCAGAACATCGTATCCAAGGGATACCTGCACCCGACTCCTATCCAGGACAAGGCCATTCCGCACGTCCTTAATGGCGAGGATATCGTCGGCATGGCGAACACCGGAACCGGCAAGACGGCGGCATTCCTCATTCCGCTCATTGATAAGGTCATTAAGGATCGTACGCAGCGTGTGCTCATCATGGTGCCTACGCGCGAGCTCGCCATCCAGATAGAAGAGGAATTCTACGGCTTCGCCAAGCGTCTCAACGTGCACGCGGTAACCTGCGTCGGAGGAGCTGGCATCGAGCCTCAGATGCGCGGACTGCGTCGTAATCCGAACTTCGTCATCGGTACGCCGGGACGCCTCAAGGACCTCATGGAGCGCCGTACGCTCTCGCTTTCGAACTTCAACACCGTCGTACTCGACGAGGCTGACCGCATGCTCGACATGGGATTCATCGGCGATATGCGCGAGATCATGGGCACGATGCCTAAGGAGCGCCATACGCTCTTCTTCTCGGCGACCCTTTCGCGCGACATCGAAGCGCTCATCGGTGCCTTCCTGAATAATCCGGCTCGCGTATCGGTAAAGACTCGCGACACGGCGCACACCATCGACCAGGACGTCGTCCGCGTACGCTCGCAGGACAAGCTCACGAAGCTCGTAGAGCTCCTCTCGGACGCTGCCGAGTTCGACAAGGTGCTCGTCTTCGGCCGCACCAAGCACGGTGTCGAGCGTCTCACGAACGATCTCAACCGTGCGGGCGTTCCGTCTGAGAGCATCCATGGCGACAAGACCCATGGCCGCCGCCAGAAGGCGCTCGGGCTCTTCAAGCAGAATCACGTGCGCGTGCTGGTCGCTACCGACGTCGCTGCGCGCGGCCTCGATATCTCGGGCGTCTCGCACGTCATCAACTATGACCTGCCGGCGACCTACGAAGACTACACGCATCGTATCGGACGCACTGGTCGTGCTGGTAAAACAGGCAAAGCCCTTACGTTCATTGCTGAATAGCGAACGACCAGGCGAACTTCTTGTTTTCTAACTCGAGCACTCATAAGAAACAATGTCGCGTACTGGCCGCGCGGGGAAGACAGGTAAGGCAGTTACCTTCTTGCAGAGTAAGCAAGGACTCGTCTCGAGCGAGCAAATCCCAGAACATGTATGTTCTGGGATTTGCTTTATATAAAGAATCATTGTATTATGCTCAGAGTTCTTTGAAACTCTATTCGCCACAGCAGATAGCGGCTTAATCAGGCCATTCTCTGCTGTGGCGAATGCTTCACAGTCCTGCCTCGGGTTAGAGGAAAAGAGCCAGCGGGCACCGTAGCCCAAGGAGATACCCATGACCGCAGATACGGAAGACTACTTTGCAAGTAAAGATTTCACAGCAGGCGAGCTCAACGCCCTCGTAAAGCTGATTGGTGGCGATCAAGCCGCCCGTCGCATGCTTCGCGGTGATCTCGTCGCCGTGCCGCCGGATGTCGCCGAGGTCGGCAAGCATTTCTGGAGTCGGCAAGGAGATGGCGGCGAACCGGTGTTTACCAAGAACTACGAGCGGCTTACGGCCGTTGAATCGCTGATGATCGGTGGGGTAAGCAAACGAGAGCTTTACTCGCGCACTTACGCTATCGCTGCCAACCCAAGCGGTGGTCCTAGCGCTCTCACTCTGCTGCATAAGAGCCAGTTCGAGGTTGTGCGTAAGCAGCGCGAAATTAAGACCATCATCCTGAGCCCGATGGATATGGGTCGTACCGAAGTGGGAGCTCGCCAATTGCTCAGATCCCGTCACCTCGATTATTGGAGTAGACAAAACGCGTACCGTCTTCCGGTGGGATATGTCGTTGACCTGCTTCCTCAAGAAGCCCTTTTCTGGAAAGCACTGAACCCCGGAAGTCTGGCGGGCAAAGGACCACTTTGGGCCGGCATGAAGCCTGTCGAAGAATTTGGCGAGCGCAAGATCCTTGCAATGGATCAATTGCACGGCGATTCACGGTTGTACTCCGAATGGGTCAGCGGCCCCGGAGATCACGCAAATCACGAATACACGTTCAGGATGGGCCAGCCACTACTTTTCTGGCTTCGTGAAATAAGCGAAACCTGACCCGACGAATTCTTGGAATCCTCTGCTCCCATGTCGCTCGCGCGGCACTGGACAGAGGGTTTCTTTTTTATATTGATGCCCTAATTTCCGTGGCCATGTGTTGAAAACATTGACCGGGCACGGTGTATACTATAGGGGTTCCCAGACCTATGGACCCGTTCCTGAAAATGGATATCTTCTTCATCGCCGCTACGATCGCGCTTGTGATCGTGACGGTTCTTGCTGCGGTCGTCCTTATCTATCTCGCTCGCTTCCTTGCGACGCTCGACCGCATAGCGAACAACGCCCTGGAGGAAGCGGAAGCGATACGAGAGGATCTGGACGACATGCGCGAACGGATGAAGAAGAGCCGGCTCTGGTTTGTACCTTTGTTCTCGTTCTTCGGGAAAACGGCAAAACGTTTCTCCGCTCCGAAAAAGAAAGGCAAGAAGACTTAATCATCATTTGAAATACTATGGCAACTAAGAAAGCTACCAAGAAAGGCAAGACGGGAGGACAGAGTGCGGCCGTAACGGCGATGGAGGTAGGTGCAGGCGTTCTCGCCGCAGCTGCGGCAGCAGGAGCAGGCTATTACTTCTATGGCGACAAGAACGCGAAGAAGCATCGCGCTGCAGCCTCCAAGTGGGCGAAGGGCATGAAGGCTGACGTCGTTAAGGAGGCGAAGAAGCTGAAGAAGCTTGATCAGAAGGCGATGGCAGCCATCGTCGACCGCGCAGCGAGCGCATACAGCAGCATGAAGTCAGTAGACAAGGCAGACATCACGCGTGCAGCAGCTGAGCTCAAGAAGAACTGGCAGCACATCGAGCGCGAAGTGCGCGGCATGGCTGGCAAGGCACGCCCAGCTGCGAAGAAGGCTGTCACCAAAACTACGAAAGCAGTCAAGAAATCAGCAGGCGTAACCAAGAAAGCTGCGAAAAAGGCGGTCAAGCAGTCCACAAAGCGCTCTCGCTAGGGAGTGGTAGAATTGCAGGATAGGAATAATCAGCAGGAAATTACATGGAAACTACGAAAGGAAATAACGTCTTTGTGGAACGCTACCTGACGCCGATAGCGGTCCTGCTCGCAGCAGTCATCATCGCCTTCGCCTTCATCTTCGGGCGCGGAGCGGGCGCTCCGGCGACCCAGCCGGTAGGCACGGCGGCACAGCCTACGGTGAATATCGCGGACGTGAAGACGGATAATGAGCCATTCATCGGCGACAAGAATGCGCCGACGACTATGGCGCTCTACTACGACTATCAGTGCCCGTTCTGCAAGCAGTTCGAAGAAGGGGTAACGCCGCAGCTCATAGAGAAGTACGTGTCGACCGGAAAGACGAAGATCGTCTTCAAGGACTTCCAGTTCCTCGGGAATGACTCCATCGACGCTGCCGTATTCGGACGCGCGCTCTGGGAGAGTCAGCCGGATAAGTTCTATCCGTGGTTCGTCGCCATGTTCGGCGCCCAGGATGACGAGGGAGATAAAGGTTTCGGCGACATGGCTTCTATCGATAAGCTGGCCGCGACCGTTCCTGGCCTCGATGTCGCTAAGGTCGACGCGCTCATAGCGAAGAATCGTCCGGCATATGAAGCACTCGCTGCCGCTGATCGCGCAGAAGGCGCATCGTTCGGCATCAACGGTACGCCGACCATCATCGTCGGGACGCAGATATTCTCGGGCATGTCTCCTGCGCAGTTCTACACGAGCATCGCAGGCGTTCTCGACTCCGAGTTGAAGTAAGTCACTTGAAATTCCCCGATCTGCTGCGTTGCTTATTCCGAGCCTCCTTCACCGTACGCTCTAGTACGACTCAGTTCGGTTCTCATTCGCGCCTTGCATATCGGGTTTTTCAGGCGACTTAAGAAGTTGAAATCTCAAGTACACAACGGGCGCAGCCTTCGGCTGCGCCCGTTGTGTTGTATCCTAGAAGCATCATGACCCATCGGACTTTAATCCCACGCGATCCATGGTGGCATGTAGCGGGCCTCCTATCCGGTCTCGCCTTCGCGATGATGCTCGCCTTCGCACGCCTCGACATCGACGAGTTCGCTGCGATTGATCCGCTCGTCTCTCAGCATCTCATCGCGCTCCAGAATCTAGGGACGGTCGAGATATTCCTCGCGATCACCGTGCTCGGCAGTACGCTCGGCATACTCCTGGTCACGCTTGCCGTGGCGTATTTCCTCAGGCGTAACCTGAACGCAGTATTCAAGCTCTTCTTCCTCATCATAGGCGCAGGGGCAACTATGGGTATCGCGAAGACCTTCGTTGAGCGCGCGCGTCCTGACGTGCTGGCGTGGCTCGACCCGCTCTCATCCTTCTCTTTCCCGAGCGGGCACGCGACTCTTACAACCGCGCTCTATGGCTTCATCGCGGTAGAGTCATACCGGCGCGGGCGTGCGCGTACCGCCAAGAGTATCGGCGTCATCCTGCCGGTCTTCGTCATCATCCTGGTCGCGCTCAGCCGCATGGTGCTCAGCGCGCATTACTTCACCGACGTCATTGCCGGAGTCCTGCTCGGCCTCTTCTGGCTCTCGGTCATATATATGCTGCCTCGCATACGTCTCGGTATCTGAAGAAAAGCTTATTGATACCTCTTCGCACTATCCCCACCTAACCTTCATACCCGCTCTGGTATAAGGAGGTATAGCCTCTAACCTACTATCCCCATGAATACCTACAATCTGCTCGCCATCTCCGGCAGTCTCCGTGAGAAGTCATATAACACGATGCTCGCGCATGCCTTCAAGGCGCTTGCGCCCGAAGGCGTCGATATCACGATAGCTGACATCAGTACGCTGCCTCTCTTCAATCAGGACCTGGAAGCAGACTTCCCGAAAGAGGCGAGCGACCTCAAGGCGCTCATATCAGGCGCTGATGGCATACTCGTCATAACGCCTGAATACAACCGCGGCGTGCCGGGCGTCCTCAAGAACGCCATCGACTGGACGAGCCGTCCGTACGGGCAAGGCGCCTGGAACGGCAAGCCGGTATTTGTCGCAGGAGCGTCTGTGGGTGCGGTAGGTACTGCACTCTCGCAAGCAAGCCTGCGCCAGTCGATGCTCTTCATGGGCGCGCTCGTGCTCGGACAGCCGGAATTCTATCTCGGCTCCGCACAGGATAAGTTTGCCGAGGACGGTACGCTCACGGACGAGAGTACGAAAGAGCATATCCGGGGCGCACTTTCCGCTTTCACGGCATTCATAGACAAGCTTCGATAGGAACACCGGTGCGAACCACACATGCCTCACGGCGCGCGGCATGTGTGGTTCCTAGCATGATCTTGCCCGACCCACTACTTGGCTTCCTTTGAATCCTGCGGCGCGTATATCGACAGAAGACCGATAAGCAGGCTCACGGTGAGCGGTCCCAAGAATACGCCGGCCGCGCCGAAGAGCGCGATGCCGCCGAGCACGGAAAGCAGGATGAGGAGAGGGTGGATGCTCGCGCGGCCTCCGACCAGCCGCGGATTGAGGAAGTTATCGATAAAGACGACGACTATGACGCTCCAGATAAGTAGGCCGATGCCATGCACGGTGTGGCCCGCGACGAAGAGATAGATGATGGTCGGTATGAGCACGAGTGACGTGCCGACACCCGGAACGAGCGCCGCAAAGCCCGCCATGGTGCCCCACAGCAGGGCATTGGGTACGCCAAATATGGTGAAGCTCACGCAGGCAAGCACGCCTTGCAAGAAGGCCATGGTCAGGTGCCCCTTCACGACGGAGTCGACCGTGTGAGCCAGTCGGGTCAGCAGCGTGTCGGTCTCCTCATCGGTAAGTGGGGAGAGGCGCAGCAAGGCCGCATGCGTCGCATGCTCTTCCTTCAGGAAATAGTAGAGCGCCATGAGGAATATGAAGAAGTCTAGGAGAACTTCGAGAACGCGAGAGAATGCGTCAGCTGCATGCGCGAGCAGCCAGGCAAGTGCCTGACGAGAATACCCTCGAACGTTCTGCGGGATGTTGCGGATGTAGTCGCCGGACCCTGGTGCCTTCCGGTCAAACGCGTCTGCCACGTGATCGGCCGCGCCTTGGATACGGACCAGGCTCGCCGGAGCCGCGACGGAAGAATAGACGTTCTGAGTCTGCGAGAAAAGTTCGATGCTGATGAAACTCACGGGCACCATGATGCATATCAGGCCGATAAGTAGTGAGAAGAAGGCCACGAGACCTCGCCACCGCGGCATCGCGCGCAGAAGGCGCTTGAAAAGAGGACGAAGGATGACGGAGAATATGGCGGCTAGCGCGAGCGCGACCAGGAACGGTCGGAAAAGCGAGAAGGTGAGCACGAGCATGACCAGGATGACGGACGTCAGGAAGTACGGACGGATAGAGGCGTGATTCATAGGAGAAGCATAGCCTGAAGGGCCTCGCAAAGCGAGGCCCTTCAGCCGCGTTGGTACTATCCACACTTATCTCTCGAATGGTCTTCCGTCCGATTTGCGACGCTATACTTATAGATGATAGGGCCGAGCGCCTGTATCAATCTAGTAACCTCAATTCATTATGGCTAAAAAGATTGCCGTGCTGTTCGGTGTCATCTTCGTACTCGTGGGAATCCTGGGCTTCATCCCGAACCCGCTCGTAGGCCCGACCGGTCTCTTTGACACGGATACGGTGCATAACCTGATTCACCTCATCTTCGGTGTGATCTTGCTCATCGTCGCGATGTCTTCTCCGATGAAGTCCGCGCTCTGGCTGAAGATCCTCGGCATCGTATATCTGCTCCTCGCCATCATCGGCTTCCTGACCGTTCCGGATGGCGGTTCGCTGCTTGGCATCGCGATGACGAATATGGCTGATCATTGGCTCCATATCGTCCTCGGTATCGTGCTTCTGGTCGCTGGCGTTGTTTCGAACAAGCCATCTGCACCAGCTCCTGTGCCTCCGACCTCGATGTAATACCTGTTCGAGCATAGGTGAAAGAGCGCAGGGGCCTTCGGCCCCTGCGCTCTTTTCTACTTCGTATGAAAACAGTTGCCGAACAACAAGGTTGTTCGGCGGGCGGAAAGAGAGAGAATTACGGAAGGGAAGAGAGAGGTATCGAGGGAGCTTGCGGGAGCGAAAGAGAGGGATGGGATGAAAGCGAAACGGATGCGCTTCCTGCCGATCCAGCTAATTGTGCTGCGGCGTCTGCAGAGATGCGGGCGCCATGCAAGAACGATACGGCGGTCTGTTCACCTTCGGAAAGAACGGAGGGAATCATGAGTCTGAGGATAATAAGAAGTATCCCGAAACCTATGGCGCGGAAGATAGGCATACGAGTAGGATTACGGTAGTAAGTCGCATGAGTCAGGCTCATAACGACGGAACAAGTGCGTGTTCCCAGTCGATGCATCTCTCCCTCCACTTCTTATAACTACGTTTTTCCGGGAAGGTTGCAATCCAGCATCCCTTATCCCCCTACCCTTCATGAAGGGATTACCACCCATAGGTGCTACTATCCGGGTATGAAAGATACTACCTGGCACTCATTTATGGATAATCAGTTCGTGCGTCTTGCGGTCGTCCTCGGGCTCGCGCTTATCGTAACTGCCGTCATAGCAGCCGGAGTCGCGATAACGTTCCTGAATCAGCACAATACCGTTACGTCCTCAGGAGTCGCTCGAACTACCGTCCAGGCGGATTCCGCCTATCTTCTCGTTACCATCTCAACCGACTCGGCAGATGGCTCGGATAGTGGCGCGAATAAGAAGCTCGAAGCTGATACCAAGACCGTCACGGCATTCCTGGGGAAGCATGACGTACTCGATATGGAAATGACGGTCGAGCCCATTACCACGACCAATTCATACGAGGGAAGCAACGCAAGCGCTCGCGACATACAGATACGTTCGAGCCGCGTTTCCGATATGGCTGCGCTCGCCGGAGCCCTCTCGACCCTCTCAGTTGCGGGAGAAACTATCAGCGTCAGTACGCCGGAATACTATTACACGAAGATTCCTGAGCTACAGATTACCTTGGCAGGAGAAGCGCTCGCAAGTGCGCAAGCACAGGCAAAGGCCATCGCACGCCAGAGCGGCCACTCGCTCGGCAGTCTCCAATCTTCGAGTTCGCGCGATCCGATCATACAGATACCGAATACGGAGGGTTCGTACTCGTACAACAGTAACGCTAACGAAATCAACATGATACAGAAGGAAGTCGTCATGACCGTGGATGCGACGTTCTATCTTAAGTAGCTGATATGCAAGGTAAGAGGCGGCCCCCATGGGGCCGCCTCTTACCTTTTTATTGAATGACCTTGTGCATACGGGTCGAGCGATATCTTGACAAAAGAGCATATATAGTAGTATAATACACACAGGAAATCAAAGGAGAGATTCCGATGTATAGCGGTCGTGAGTACCGGTCAGATCTCAAGCGAGCCTGGAAGCCGGTAGGGAAATCGATCGCAGTCTTCGGGAAATCTCTCTCGCTACGCGATCCTTTCAATTCGTTCATGCCGTGCTGCCTGATGGTCGTCCGGTTGGTATGGTTTTTCTTTCAGCTCGCGTTCTTCACCGTTCGCAAGCTGCGCAACCCTTAGGGAGGGAATCAATGACTCATCTACTCCAACTCCTGCTCCGGATATTTCTCGGGACATGGCGCCGTGTCCTGGGGACGACAATTCTCGTTCTCCTCCATGTCCTTTTCCCGGAGCAGGCAAAGATCGCATGGGGGAATGTCTTGGACGTGATCGGCTACATCTTCGCCCGGTTCTTTGCTGTTATCGTTGAGGCTCTGGGACCGAGTGCCCCGGGACTCACCGGTATCGCGGTTGCGCTCGGGGCCATCTGGTTCGTGTTCCGCAAGCTCAAGCAGCAGAAGTAGGGAAGAGGCGCGCGGTTACTGATCTTTCTGTCCGTTCACAAGCTCCACGCCAATCCGGGTGTGGAGCTTTTAGGTTTTATGATTGCTTCTCGAAATCGAGACAGACGGAGTTAATGCAATATCGCTTGCCGCCCTTGTCAGCAGGTCCGTCATCGAAGACGTGACCCAGGTGGCTGCCGCAGTTCTTGCAGAAGACTTCGGTGCGCCGCATGCCGTGCGTGTCGTCGCTGCGAAGACCTACGTTCTCTGCGACGGCTGGGTCCGTGAACGACGGCCAGCCGCTTTTCGAGTCGAATTTCGCATCAGAGCTGAAGAGGGCAGTGCCGCAGACCTTGCAATGATACATACCGTCCTCGTGATTATTCACGTATTCTCCTTTGAAAGGCGCTTCCGTGCCGCCTTCGCGTAGCACCTGATATTCTTCGGGCGTAAGCCGTTTCTTGAGTTCTTCCTCGTTCATTTCCATGAATACAGTATACCACCGGTCCTTTCTAGCGCCCGCGTCACGTCATGGACATCAAGAACTCAGGCAGTAGAATATAGAGACTATGAGCCGAACGACTCTTCTCATCTCCATACTCGTACTTTCTTTCCTGGGACTTGCTGATGCTATCTATCTTGCGCACAGCGCACTCACGGGTTCAGCGCTCGCCTGCGGTATCACTGCGCTCGACGGGTGCAATGTCGTCGCGCAGAGCGCGTATTCACGGCTCTTCGGCATTCCTCTTGCCGTCTATGGCGTGGTCTTCTATACGTTCCTGCTCGCGCTTTCCGGCCTACTGCTCGTCGTCTCTCGCCGGCATTTCTATCACGCATTATTCGTCGTCGCCATCCTCGGCATCCTCTCCTCGATATATTTCATCGCCTTGCAGATCTTCGTCATAAAGGCGCTCTGCATATACTGTCTCGGTTCCTTCCTTATCGCGCTACTTATCTTCCTGTGTGCGTATACGTTCTATCGGTCGCATTTGCCGCGGCACTCGGTGCCCGCGCTATAATCTCGGTATGATACGAACACTCCGCACGCTTTCGTTCCTCTTCCTTCTCGTAGGGTTAGTGACGCCCGGAGCAGGTTCGCATGCGCATGCGGCGCAGGGGACGACGAGCGGTGCGACGACCACCTCACCTAACATCTACATCGCCGATACGCAGGTCGTCATCTCGACTCCCGTATCCGCTGACCTTTCGGCGCTCGGTGGTTCCATCGATGTCTATGCGCCGGTCGCAGGTAATGTGCTCGCGCTCGGCGGCACGGTGCTGGTGGAGAAGCCAGTGGAGCATAGCGTCCGGGCGGCGGGCGGACGCGTTATCGTGAGCGGGAGCGCAGGTGGCGACGTCGCAACTGCCGGCGGCTCTGTTACTATCACCGGCACGTCTTCAAATATCTTCGCGCTCGGCGGTACCGTGAATTCGACTGGCGGCTCCACGGGCGACGTAACGCTCTATGGCGCGAACGTGAACCTTGCGGGAACGTATGGTGGCAATGTCACGGTCATCGCCTCCAACCGCTTCACGCTTGGGGACGAAACGCATATCAAGGGCAATCTCCGGTATAACGCGCCGCAGCAGATTGTCGTTCCGGCCGGAAGCAGCATTGCGGGAGCGGTAACGTACACCGGCTCATACTCCTATGTCCCAACGAACGAAGAAGCGCGACGCTATGCAGTGGCCGGAGCAGGCATTTTCTTCATCGTTCGGGTACTGGCGGGCATGATAGTGGCGGGACTCATCGCTGGGCTGTTCCCGCAATTTGCGAACGCCGTCATCGACTTCGTAGTTCCGCGCGGAGCAAGGCGTATCGTGCTTTCGGGACTCCTCGGCTTCGCGCTCTTCGTCGCGACGCCTATCTTGATATTGCTCCTCTTCATCTCATTCGTGGGCGCGGGCCTGGCCTTCGTCTTCGGACCGCTCTATCTCCTCCTTGCACTGCTCGCCTATGTGTTTGCCGGCATACTCGTGGGCGCTGTCCTGCGGAAATTCGTACTCTTCCGACTGCGCGGATATACGCTATTCACCTGGAAGGACGCCGTGATCGGAACTATCGTCCTTCACCTTATCGCCCTGATTCCCGTAGTCGGGCTCATACTCACGCTTCTGCTCACCGCTATCTCTGCGGGCAGCATCGCAGCGCTTAGCTACGGCTTTGCCTTCCGCGCGCGTGATACGTATAGCAGCGACTCACTTGCCTAATATGATGCCAATAATCGGACAGCACGCCCCTGACTTCACGCTTCTCGATCAGGATGGCGCCACGCGTACGCTCGAGGAATATCGCGGTCGCTACGTCCTTCTCTACTTCTATCCGAAAGATGATACTCCCGGCTGCACGAAGGAAGCCTGTGCCATTCGCGACGCCTTTCCGGATTTTACAGGCGCAAGCGCCGTCGTACTCGGCATCTCGCCTGATAGCGTGAAGAGCCATAAGAAGTTTACAGAGAAATACGAATTACCGTTTACGCTCCTGGCCGATGAGGGACATGCAATTGCAGATATGTATGGCGTATGGGGAAGGAAGAAGTTCATGGGGAAAGAGTATGATGGCGTCTTCCGCACATCATTTCTCATAGCGCCTGACGGCACGATCGCCAAAGTCTACGAGAGCGTGAAGCCGGAGCTCCACGCAGCTGAAGTGCTCAAGGACCTGCAAGAACTATCATGACGTCGTTGCCCGTGCTGAGCACCCCCGGATTACCTCCAGGCACAAGCACCCAGGAAGAACGCACACAACGCGCGGGGAAGATGGTCGCCTATCTGAAGCATGCGTATCCGGTGCCTTCGACAGAGTTGCATTACCAGACTCCATTCCAGCTGGTGGTTGCCGTCATGCTCTCGGCGCAATGTACAGATAAGAAGGTGAACCAGGTGACAGATACGCTCTATAAGAAATACAAGAACATAGAAGATTTTGCAGATGCCGATTGGGATACGCTTACCGAGGAAACGCAAGGCATCACCTTCCACAGGACGAAGACCAAGCACGTAATCGCGGCAGCGAAGCTGCTGCGGGATGAATTCGCGGGTACGGTGCCGCAGACAGAAGCAGAGCTCGTACGCCTTCCGGGTGTCGCGTACAAGACCGCGCATGTCATCATGGGCGAGCTCTATCAGATATGGGAGGGCATCCCGACCGATACGCACGTCAGGCGTTTCGCGTTACGGTTCGATCTCACCGGCAATACCGAGCTTACGAAGATATCAAAAGACTTGGAGGCGCTCATTCCAAAAGCTGACTGGAAATATGTAAATAACGGCCTCGTGCTCTACGGCCGGTATGTGTGCCCGGCGCGTCCGCATGACTGCGACGAGCATCCTCTGACCAAGATATGGCCGCCAGCAGCCCATCGCTGGCCGAAGGCGAAGTAGCTTGACTGAAAGGGAGGATACAGATATAGTCTGTATGTTCTCGGCTCTCAGGAATGACGCGAGGAGCACATTAGGCGGATCAAGTTGCTGATATCCAGGTTCGGTTTCCGATTAGCTACCGGAAAATCAATGAGCGGCGTCGACGATATATATCGACATCGATCAAAGAACCTGCGGGCCCATTAGCACGCGATCTTAACATGAAGCGACATGCGTCATTCCTAGAGTCGAGGACACGAGTTCTTTCTTTTGCAGATTATGGCACTTCCAATCCGGGGAGTGTCTTTTGCTTTTATGGGGAAGATGTACCATAGAGATATGGAAGGGAAGCGGCCGGTAGCAGTGTTCGATATCGACGGGACGGTCTTTCGCTCGAGCTTGCTCATCGAGCTCGTTGACCGGCTTATCTTGCGTGACGTCTTCCCCGAGACCGCTCGTACGGTTTATGAACGCGCGCAGGAAGAGTGGCTTGATCGTAAAGGCGACTATGAGGCATACGTCAAGAAGGTCGTCATGGCGTTCTTGAAACATATAAAAGGACTTCCGTACGGCGAAGTCGCGGATATCGCGGGAGAGATAATTGAAGAGATGCATAATCGAACCTATCGGTATACGCGCGACCTCATTCAAGAACTGAAGGGAAAGGGATACTTCATGCTTGCGGTCTCGCATTCGCCCAAGTTCATCGTGGATGGTTTCGCATACGAGCTCGGGTTTCATAAGTCGTACGGCACGTTCTTCGCAACAGGGGCTTCTGGTCGCTTCACGGGCGAGATAGAGGATGAACATATCATCATGAATAAGGCCACGACTCTAAATCGAGCAATCGAGAAGGAGAATCTGACGCTCATCGGCTCGGTAGGGGTGGGTGACACGGAGAGCGATATCTCCATGCTGTCGCTAGTTGCAGAACCCATTGCCTTCAATCCGAACCGTGTTCTCTATCGACATGCGCAACAAAATAACTGGAAGACGGTCGTCGAGCGCAAGGACGTGATATACGAGATTTGATATACTGGATATATGAAAAAGCTTACGCGCAGCAGGGATAATCGGGTGATCTGGGGCGTGCTCGGGGGAGTCGGCGAATACTTCAATATCGACCCCGTTATATGCCGTCTCATCTTCATACTCCTCACGCTTCCAAGCGGGCTCGTTCCAGGCATCCTTATCTACATCGTGGCGACCATCATCATTCCTGAAGAGCCGCTCGCCGTACCCAACAACAAACCTGCATCGGGTACGACCACTAACGATGAGGCTGTGTAAAAACGCCAAATGCAAGGCGCTGAGGAGTGAAAGGCCGAGTCGTACTCAGGCGTACGGTGAGGCCTTGAACGACGAGAGCAACGCAGCAGTTGGTGGAATTTACGCAGTCTCATGACGATACAGCAGTTTAGGACAATAGTCTGGAAACACTATAAAGCCCACGGCAGGCACAGCCTGCCGTGGCGTGCTACGACTGATCCGTATCGTATACTCCTCTCGGAAGTGATGCTCCAGCAGACGCAGGTGGAACGAGTCATCCCGTACTATCGCTCCTGGATGAAGGTGTATCCGACGCCGAGACGACTCGCCGGCGCATCGCTCGCTGATGTCCTTACGCATTGGCAAGGACTCGGCTATAACCGCCGCGCGAAGATGCTGCATGAGGCGGCGAAGGCAATCGTGCGCGACTACGACGGAAAGATGCCAAAGTCGGTCGAGGAGCTAGAGTCCCTTCCCGGCATAGGACCGTACACGGCGCGCGCCGTAGCAGCCTTCGCCCATAATCAGGACGTTATTTTCATAGAGACGAATATCCGCACGGCTATCATCCATCACTTCTTCAGAGCGCGAAAGATAGTCGACGATACGGAAATACAGAAAATTCTCGAGAAGGCCTTCCCGAAGGGAAAATCGCGGGAATGGTATGCCGCTCTCATGGACTACGGCGCCTCTCTCAAGCGCTCGGGCATTCGTCTGAACGATAAGAGCAAAGGACATATGAGGCAGTCAGCCTTCAAGGGCTCAGGCAGGGAGGTCCGGGGCGCGATACTGCGGGAACTCGCGCGAGGCTCTGCCTCGCGCGCAAAGCTCCTTTCGATACTTGGGCCCGCGCGCAAAGAACAAGCCACCGAACAGTTGGAGAAGCTGCACCGTGAAGGCATGATCTGCAAAGAGGGACGTTCATATTCTCTACCTGCCTGATTTGCTACACTGTCTGCCTATGCCCGGTATGACAACTTCGGATATATTTCTTTCTGCGCGACTCGATGCTGATAGTAATTTCTTCATTGCTACACTAACGGGCGATTTAGCAACTGGACCGCGAGAAATCAAGCGCGATCCGAAGTTGTCATAACCGGGTATGCGCGGACGTGGAGCGGATCAGTACCCTTTATTCGATTTCGGACAGGCATATCCTAACGGCTTCACGTATCACTCGGAATTCATAACGGCTTCGGAAGAGGCGGCGCTTATCGCTTGCATCCAGAAGCTGGAACTTACTCCTGCACCCTTTCGCGAATACACCGCCAAGCGGCGCATCATGAGTTTCGGCTGGACCTATGATCCGGATACGCTCGTTCCGGTGCCCGGAGAGTCGCTTCCGGACTTTTTGCTGCCGCTCGCACATAAGGTAGGGAATCTTGTGGGTATTGCGGGCGAACGCGTCGTCGAAGCGCTTATTACCGAATACCGCCCCGGTACCGGCGTCGGCTGGCACCGGGATAACGAATCGTTCGATAAGATCATCGGCATCTCGCTTGCCGGCTGGTGCAGATTCGACATGCGTCCATGGAGTGCGCGCGATGACACGGAAATGATATCAGTCACGGTCGAACCGCGCTCAGCCTATGTCATGCAGGACGAGAGCCGCTGGGACTACAAGCACCGCGTCGCACCTACCAAGGGTCTGCGATATTCCATAACCTTCCGCACCCTCGCATCTCGATAACCAGGAACAGCCGCGCGAAGCGCGGCTGTTCCTATATCTATCTATACACTCCCGACGAAGGAAAGAATCCTAGCGTAAAATTCCCTAAGACGAGGCGCGGGAAAGCAATTTTTGAAAACGTACTGATCGTACGGTGGAAAAAATTGTAGGGGCCCGCAACGAAGTATTAGGGGATTTTACGCGGATTCGTTCACACCCCGATAAGTACAGGGATAACCATCGGTGCCTTGTTAGTGCAATTGAACAGATACCCCGCCATCACATCCGTCAGATTGTTCTTCACGTAGTCGAGATCGACCGGATTCATACCTTGCGTCGAATCTTCCACGGTCTTCTTGATCAGAAGGCGCGCCTGGTTGAGAAGTTCCTGGCTCTCACGCAGATAGATGAAGCCGCGAGAGATGATGTCGGGCGACTTGCGGAGCTTTCCGGTCTTGAGGTTCACCGTCGCGATGATGACGAACATGCCGTCCTTCGCGAGCATCTGGCGGTCTCGGATGACTACTTCCTGCATATCGCCGATAGCGAAGCCGTCGACGACGAGTGGCGCTGATGGCACCTTCTCCTTATGTATGTTGAGCGTCGTGCCGTCGACGACGTCGATGACGGTGCCGTTATCCGCGAGGATGATGCTGTCGCGCGCTCTGCCTGCCTGCTCGACCGCTTTGGCGTGCGAGAAGGTCATGGAGTAATAGCCATAGCCAGGCATGAAGAACTTGGCATTCACCTGCTGATTTATCCAGACGAGCTCGCCTGAGTTACCATGGCCGGTCGAGTGCACGTCGCTCGTGCGGTAGTTGATGATGGTCGCGCCGTTGCGATAGAGATTGTCTTTCAGCTTCTGTACGCTCACCTCGTTGCCTGGAATGACGGAAGACGAGAGGACGACGGTATCGCGAGCGGTGAGCGCTATGAACTTATGTTGTTTGGTAGCGATGCGCATGAGCGCGGCGAATTCCTCGCCCTGAGCGCCGGTCGAGAGGATGACGATCTTATCCGGAGGATAGTCGCCGATTTCCTGCGCTGAGATGATCGTCTCCTTCTTTACCGTGAGAAGCCCGGTCTTCTGTGCGATCTCGAGGTTCGTGCGAATGGAGCGTCCCTCGGTAACGATCTTCTTGCCCATGCTCTCGGCTATCTGGATGATGCGGATCATGCGCTCGAACTGCGAGGCGAAGGTACCGATGATAAGGCGGCCGGAGACGGTGCGCACTATTTCCTCGAGCGTAGTGTTCACGCGGCTCTCAGGAATGGAGAAACCGTCGCGCTCAGCGTTCGTCGAGTCGGCGATGAAGAAAAGGTTATTGTCTTTGGCGAGTTCGCCCCATACCCGCTTCTCCTTCTCGGACGGGATGCCGTCCTCATGCTCGAGCTTCAGGTCGCCGGTCACGACGACGTTGCCGTAGGGAGTCTCGACTGAGACGCCCATAGAGTCCGGAATAGAGTGCGTGACCGGGAAGAACTTCACGGTGGTCGAGCCGATTGAACGACTCGTACCGGTCTCGACGACGATGATCTCTGGCCTCGGCATGTCGGGATACTCTTCCTGGCGCTTTGCGATCATCACCGCGGTCAGGTTCTGGGTGTAGATAGGCGGATTGCCGAAGCGATTCATCAGGAAGGGGATGCCGCCGATGTGGTCGAGGTGCCCGTGCGTGATGATAGCTGCGCGTACGCGATCCTTATTGTGTTCGAGATACGCGGTATTCGGAAGCATATAGTCGACGCCCGGTGTTGTCTCTTCCGAGACGAACTGGAAGCCGACATCGAAGATGAAGATATCGTTTCCGACCTCGAGCGCGACCATGTTGCGGCCGACTTCTTCGACACCGCCGAGCGGGACGATACGCACGACGTTCGGCGCTACTGGCTCTGGGAAATAATCGGCTCCTCGCTTCTGTGCGGGTGCAGGGCCGCGACGACCGCCGCCTCCGCCGCGACGCGCGTCACGCATGCCGCGATTACCTCCGCCGCCTCGTGGAGGACGGTTTGAGGATGAGGATCCGCTGTTCGGGCGTCCTGCGCCTTGCTGGCCTTGAGGACGCGACGCGGGTCGCGCGGGACCGGCAGATGCTCCCGGTGCGCGACGCGGGCCTTGGGGCCTGCCACTGCTACGCGGATGTGGTCGGTCTGATATGGGTTGCTCTCTGCGCGGCGACTGCGGCGCGGGTGCTGGAGCGGGTGCTGGAGACATATGCTAGATGCTAATTGGGAGATTAATAGACTGAACTAAGAATGCACGAATTGCGTGCGTACGAAAACGAGGACGAACGGTCAGGAACGGGAATACCCAGGAACACAGATGAGGGAAGGCTTATATCCTTTATACACTATCTTTTACGACTTGCCAGCTCCCACGTCGTGGATAAGCCCGCTGAAAAACTCGGTATCCAAGGCGCGGGAAGGAATTTCAGGGGAGCGCGACGCATCGGAGTACCCGAAGGGGTGCAACGCAGGAGAGCGAGGAATTTCAGCGGGCGAACCATGGCCAGACGTGCTCCGTATACGTATACCAATGACTCACGTCCCAGAACCTGTCCGAAGGCGATCCGACGCGCGTGAGCGCGACTCCCGAAAGGGAAGAGGGCACAGAATACAGGAAATCAGGCGTATAGAGGAAGGCGGCCGGATAGTCGCTCGCGATGCGATCCTGTATCTGGTCAAGCGTTTCCAGCCGTCCCTGGCCGTCCGTTCCTGCGCGCACGCTCTCAAGAAGCGCATCCGTAGTCTTGTCAGCATAGCCGGTGATATTGAGTCCCGGATCTTTCTGCTCATTCGAGCTCCAGAAGGCGTAAAGGTCAGGATCGCTGCCGATGACTTCGCCGAAGAGGAGTGCGCCGTAGGCGCGCGGCCGGATGACCGTCTGCGTGAGCTCGTTCGGTTCATATAGCTTCAGCTCCGTCGGGATGCCGAGGGCCTGCCAGTCGCTCTGTACTGCCGCTGCTACTGATTTCAGTTCCGGCACGTTCGAAGTGGTAAGCGTGAGGTGTAATATCTCACCCTTCTTGCTCCATACGTTCTGGTCGGTATCGAATGTCCATCCCGCGCTCGTGAGTGTTTGCCGCGCTTCATCAAGCCTGGTCGCAGGATCCGGAAGCGGTACCGGATTCACGCCGCTGCCGCCTGGCAGCGGCCCCATGAGCGGCGTCGCGTAGTTGCCAAGGACATCTTTTACGAGCGCACTTCGATCGATGGCAAGCGAGAGCGCCTTGCGCACGCCTGCGTCCGTCAAGAGCGGTTCCTGCGTCTGGTTAAAGAAGACGCCGAAGATGCGGGAATAGGGAACTGCGTGCGCATCCTTGCTTGCGATGCCGTACGCACTCGTAATGGTGCCTGATGCGAAGGCCTTCTTGAGCGATGCCTGGTCCGCGAAGAAGGACATGGTGATATGCGCGAGATACGGCCGACCAGTCGCGAACGCTCCAAAGGCGGACAAGCGATAGCTGGTGATGACGCCGTTAGAAGCGCGCGTCACGGAATCGACCTTGAACGGTCCTGCGCCGATAGGATTCGTGGCGTAGGGCGAGAACGGGAATTCCTCATTCGCGACATCACGCCACACATGCTGAGGCAATATGCCGAGCGTCGTGTCTTCAAGGAACGGAGCGTAGGCCTTCGGAAGGATGAAGCGCACCGTGCGTGCGTCTACCGTCTCGGCCCGTATGTTCGCCCAATTGGCGAGCAAAGGACTCTTAAGGCTCGGATCCTGCGCCTTCTCGACCGTATAGACTACGTCGTCTGCGGTCACGGGCGTGCCGTCCGAGAACGTCGCATTGGGCCGTAGCGCGAAGGTATAGGTAGTGCCGTCTTCGGAGACCGTATACGACTGCGCGAGCACGGGCACGAGCGCGCCGGCCCCGTCATGGCCCATGAGGCCTGCGTAGGTGAGCGCGACCAGATCCCGGTCAGTATCAGATATGGCCAAGAGAGGATTCACGAAGCGCGGAGCTCCTACTACTCCTTCCCTCAGCGTCCCGCCATAAGCAGGCACGACGACCTGATGCGCTCTGGCAAGGGCGAAAAGGCCGACTAAGCTCGTCAGTATGACGAGCACGCCGAGAACCAGGGCTATGAACTGGTCGCCCGGCGAGAGTTGCCTGACGAATCCTCGTACTCCGGAAAAGACCGAATCTGCTCGCAGACTGAGCCTGCGACTCTCGTGCAACTGGGTAGAAGGGAAGGATGAAGGGGACATGTGCCGTATGCCGTTGCGCTCCAGGAGCGCCCTATACAGATGCAGAACCCGCAGGCAGTACTGCCGTGCGGCCTATGGCGCGAGAACGAGGCTGGCGAGCGCGGCAATCACGAAAAGAATCGCGATCACGATAGTCGCTCGGAACAGGAACTTCTCCGCGCCTCGGCGCTTATAGAACGTCGATGCGAAATTGTCGCCTCCGAAGGCTCCTCCGAGCGAAGCGCCGCGCTGCTGAAGCACGATGCCTAGTATAAGGAGGAGGGAGAGGACTATTTGAATGTAGGGCAGTGCTGCCGTGAGTTTCTCCATCTGTAGGCGCCAGGATAGCACGGATGTGGAAAGAGAACAATGTAGTAATGCTAAACCCCCGAAGTCTGGGGACCTCAGGGGCGGATTGGGTATGCAGCGTGCTGCTGCCAGCTAACGGCCAGAACACATAGGACTGAGGCGCTCGACGAACTTCAATGAGCTCGGAGCGTGACTTGAGTCCAGCGTGTCGTGGCAAGTATAGTCGGCAGGGCAGCTGCACGTATATATTTGGGTGCATTTCTCATCGAATCGCACGCCTACGTCTGTCGAAGAGCGTTTCAGTATGGTGCGCTAGCGTACCTTTCAAATCCCACTGTGCAGCAAGCTGCAGATGGAGCGAGAATCTCGACCGGGAACTACGTTCCGAACCAAGATGCTGGCAGATTCTCAAGATAACGCTTCCGCAAGACATACTGATAGCTCGTCAAGCACGATCGCGGGCACTCGCGTCACGGACTGCCTGGCTCCCTTCAAGTTTTACTCGCTTGAGTAGACGGGAAGCTATAGGCAATCGTTACGTCAGCTGAACTCGACTGGCGAAGGCAATTCGGAATGCTGCTCATGCGGAACCGTCTCGGAAAATCCGAGCAGGGCTCCCAGAGGGCTTCGAATCAAGCCTTCGAAGAAGAGGTCGCTGGCGTTCCGGACGTCAAAGCGGGTCTTCCGATGGAAAAATGCGGGTAGAAAACGGCGCATGGCCTGTCTCCTGCCGCAGTCGTTTTGGGAATCACCCCGAATATCTGCGGCCCTATCCAAGGGCAATCCGCCAGCTTCATCCGGGCGCGCAGGACAGGGAAGTCGAGCGGGAATGAAGGCAATGGATTGCCCTTGACGCATTGAACAATGGTCCGTCTATTACCATAACATCTTTCACACTTGTGGTCAAAATCCTGTCAGCTGAATTAGCAGTCAAACAGCATGTATGGCTCCATTCACTCGATAGTAAACGAAAAGCCGCAGGAGAAGAGAATAAATCCCTTGCCTGCGGCTTCGGTCGTCTTCCTGCTGGCAGTTCAGCCGAGCAGATTCTTGACCGTGATTCGGTCCTGAGTGCGGACGCATTCGTCGATCGCCTTGGCGTGCTCGGCGCGGATGAAAGCGCTCGAACTCGGCGTGAGGCCGGCGATGCTCTTCTCGCACTGCGCGACGGTCGCCATGTGCTGATTGGCCGACGCGTATCGCGTGCCGGGCTGGGCGAGCCCATTGCCGTTGGCGGAGACGAAAACCAGGAATCCGAGACCGAAAAGAGCGCGTTTCATTGCGGGGTACCCCTTCTGAAGCTGATTAAACGTAACATACCTAATAATACAGAAATATGTGATTCTGTCAACTCTCTAGATTCGAGCAAGGGAATCGTCATATGGCGAACGAATATAGTGAATCCGGGTAGCAGTTTCCGCAGAAGCAGCAGGTAGCTAGGATTTCTATGACTTGAAGCGATTTTCTGGGCGAGCTATACTGTGGATAACTTTTGCGGGAGGGAAGTCGCTCTCGCAAAAAGCAAAGGAATACGTGCGATCTTTATTCGTCTGTAAGAACGCTCATTTTCTATGGCACTATCAAAAAACAAACTGTCAATATCTCCGCTCGGCGACCGCGTCGTAGTTAAGCCTGCTTCGGGCGACGAAGTGTCGGTCTCAGGCATCATCATCCCGGACACGGCCAGCCGAGAAAAGCCGGAACGCGGGACGGTCGTAGCAGTAGGTCCCGGCAAGTACGATGACGGCGCTCTCGTGCCCATGACCGTGAAGCCCGGCGATACCGTCCTCTTCTCCAAATATGGCTATGACGAGGTGAAGATCGACGGCCAGGAATACTTCATCCTTTCTGAGTCGAGCATCCTCGCGATCATTTAGGATCCGACTTCCCTCTTATTTCTTCTCTTTAATTCCCTCTTAACTTCCCTATTCAATATGGCAAAGCAGATACTGTTCGGTGAAGAAGCACGTCGCAAGCTCCATGAGGGCGTTCAGAAGGCCGCCCGCGCAGTGAAGGTCACGCTCGGTCCCCGCGGCCGCAATGTCGTGCTCGATCGCAGCTATGGAGGTCCTCGTATTACGAACGACGGCGTATCGATTGCGAAGGAAATTTCCTTCAAGGACAAGTTCGAGAACATGGGCGCAGAGATTGTGAAAGAAGTCGCGAACAAGACCAACGACGGCGTCGGTGACGGAACCACGACGACCGTCGTACTTCTTGAAGCCATGATCGACGAAGGCCTCGACCGCGTCATCAAGGGTGGCAACGCCATGGGCGTGCGCGCCGGCATGGAAAAGGCTAAGAATGCAGCGGTTGCGGAACTTAAGAAAATGGCGCGACCGGTTGCAGGCAAGAACGACGTGAAGCAGGTCGCCTCCATTTCTGCTGAAAGCGAAGAGCTCGGCTCCATCATCGCGGAGACGGTCGAGAAGGTAGGAAAGAACGGCGTCGTGACGGTGGAGGAGTCGCAGGGTATGGAACTCTCGCATGAGGTCGTCGAAGGCCTCCAGATCGATAAGGGATACGTATCGGCATACATGGTGACCAACCCCGAGCGCATGGAAGCGGAGATGCGCGACGCGCTTATACTCATCACTGACAAGAAGATAGGCGGCGTGCAGGAGATACTTCCTCTGCTTGAGAAAGTCGCACAAAGCGGAAAGAAAGAACTCGTCATCGTCGCAGAAGACATCGAAGGTGAGGCGCTCTCGACCTTCATCGTCAATCGCCTGCGGGGTACGTTCTCCGTCATCGGCGTCAAAGCTCCCGGCTATGGCGATCGCAAGAAGGAGATGCTCGCTGATATCGCTGCGGTGGTAGGGGGTCAGGTCATCTCGAGCGACACCGGTCTCACCTTCGAGAATGCGACCCTCTCCATGCTCGGCAAGGCTTCGCGTGTCGTGGCTACCAAGGATACGACCGTCTTCGTAGGCGGCAAGGGCAAGAAATCGGACATCGACACGCGCGTAAAACAAATGCAGACGCTTGCTGAGGCTTCCACCTCCAAGTTCGACCGTGAGAAGCTTGAGGAGCGCATCGCGAAGCTTACGGGCGGCGTCGCCGTCATCCGCGTGGGCGCTGCTACCGAGACCGAGATGAAGTATCTCAAGGACAAGATCGATGATGCGGTCAAAGCCACGAAGGCCTCTATCGAGGAAGGTATCGTACCGGGCGGCGGTACGGCGCTCGCCAAAGTCTCACGCCTCATAGCCGCGTCAAGCGACAAGAACATGACTGCCGACGAGAAGGCCGGATACGATATCGTCGTACGCGCCCTCGAGCAGCCGCTTCGCCAGATAGCGCTCAACTGCGGCAAGGACGACGTGTCCATGATCGTGCGCGAAGTCGAGGAAGCGTCGGGCTTCGCTGGTTATGACGCCCTCAAGGACATGATCGTTCCAGACATGATGAAGGCAGGGATCATCGATCCGGTAAAGGTAACGCGTGGGGCAGTCGAGAATGCTGTCTCTGCAGCAGCCATACTCCTTACGACCGAAGCTGCGGTCGCTGATATCCCAGAGCCGAAGGCCCCGCCGGCTGATGGCGGCATGGGAGGGGGAATGGACTACTAAATAAGAGTTCGGGAATTCACTTCCCTGTTTTATACAAGGGGTCGCACGAAGTGCGGCCCCTTGTATTTACTTCGCGTTGTCCTACACTATACCTATATGACACCACTATATATCGTGATCGGCATTCTCGTTCTTATCGTGCTCTACGTGATCGCAGCCTATAACGGTTTCGTCTCGAAGGTGAACCGTACCAAGGAAGCATGGGCCGATATCGACGTGCAGTTGAAGCGCCGCTATGACCTCATCCCGAACCTCGTCGAGACCGTGAAGGGCTACGCCGCGCACGAGAATGCGGCTTTCGAGAACGTCACGAAAGCCCGCAGTGAGGCTATGCAGGCAGGAACTCCGGCCGCAAAGGCTGACGCTGAGAATCAGCTCACCGGTACCCTCAAGACGCTGTTCGCGGTCGCTGAAGCCTATCCGGACCTCAAGGCCAATCAGAACTTCCTGCAGCTCCAGCAAGAGCTCGGCAATACCGAAGACAAGATCCAGGCTGCTCGTCGCTTCTACAACGGCAACGTGCAGGAACTCACTACTTCCATGCAGTCATTCCCGGGCAATATCATCGCGAATTCCTTCCACTTCCAGAAGATGGACCTCTTCGAGCTTGCAGACAGCGATGCAGCTGCGCGCGAACCGGTGAAGGTCTCGTTCTAGCCATTCGCTTCATGTTCAAGGACGCGCAGAAGAAGCTCGACGACTGGGCGCAGACGCTTGAAGAGCCGTATTGGCCGCCCTTGTCAGAACTCGCTGCGCTTACGGAGGAAGTGGGCGAAGTCGCCCGCCTCCTGAACCACATGTACGGCAGCAAGCCTAAGAAAGTCGAAGAGGCGCAACAGGAACTGGGCGGCGAACTCATGGACGTCATCTTCGCGACCATGTGTATCGCAAACAGCCACGGCATCGATCTCGATCCGGAATTCGAGAAGATGATGGACAAATGCTACGGCAGGGATAAGGACCGCTTCGCGAAGAAATAGTCTATGGCAACCCTCTATCAAGAACGCTCACATAATGTCTGGCGGACGGCTTTGCTCATGGCTGTCTTCTTGGCGATAGTAGTCGCTATCGGCTACTTCGCGTCCTATTACTACCAGAGCCCCGTCATCCTCTACGTCGCGCTCCTGTTCGCGGTGTTCATGAATTTCTATAGCTACTGGTTCAGCGACCGTCAGGTGCTCCGAATGACGAACGCGCGCCCCGCTTCCCGCGAGGAGTTCTTCGACTTCTATACCGTGACCGAGAACCTCTCCATCACGGCAGGCATTCAGATGCCCAAGCTCTATGTACTCGACGATCCCGCACCGAACGCCTTCGCGACCGGCCGCAATGAGAAACATGCCGTAGTAGCGGCGACTACGGGTCTTCTCTCCATGATGACCCGTCCGGAACTTGAAGGCGTCATCGCCCACGAGCTCTCGCATGTGCGCAATCGCGATATCCTTCTCATGACCGTAGCAGTTGTCCTGGCCGGCTTCATCGCTATCATCGCCGACATCTTCCTGCGCATGTCGATGTGGGGCGGCGGGAGGCGTGACGATAATAATCAGGGCGGCGGCCTGCTGCTCGTGCTCGGCATAGTAGCGCTTGTCCTCGCGCCCATCGCCGCGCAACTCATCCAGCTCGCCATCTCCCGCAGGCGCGAGTTCCTTGCGGACGCCTCTGGCGCCTTGCTTACGCGCTACCCGGAGGGTCTGGCCTCGGCGCTTGAGAAGATCGAAGGATTTGGCCGTCCGATGCAGAAGGTGAGTCACGCCACCGCGCACCTCTTTATCGGCGACCCGTACGGCGCCAAAGCCACCGGCTGGATCAACCGCCTTTTCTCTACCCATCCTCCGACCGCCGATCGCATCCGCGCGCTACTCGGTCGTTCTTCATAATTAAAAATAAAAGGGAAGTTGGGGGAGCCAGAATTGAGCCTCTGCTTCCCTTTTGTGCTATAACAATCAATAACGGAGGCGTCGCATAGTGGTCTAGTGCGCACGCTTGGAAAGCGTGTGAACCGCAAGGTTCCGAGAGTTCGAATCTCTCCGCCTCCGCAGATGTCAAAGAAGGCGCGAGAGCGCCTGATTTGCTACAGCTGCGAGAGGCGGAGAGATTCGAAAGCCGGAGGCGCGAAGCCGAATCAAGTCTTCGAGATTCGTTGCCGAGGCGTGGTCAAGCGCACTTAGCGAGTCTTCGAGCTTAGTGACGAGTGACCGAATCTCTCCGCCGCTAAACAGCAGGTGAGCTTTGCAACTATGTTTTAGCAGGATGCCGAGTAATCTCGGCGCCGCTAAGACTTTAGATTCCATGCCAAATTGTAGGGTAGTATTGAATATGCCCATGGACAGACAGCCGACCATCTCCGTCATCATCATCGCCCATAACGAGGAGGAGCATATCGGCGCATGCATAGAGCATATCTTGCATCAGACCAAGAAGGCTGATGAGATAGTAGTCATCGTGCATAACAGCACGGACAGAACGCGGGAGATCGCAGAGTCATATCCGGTCACGGTCGTGTCGTACGAAGGACCGGTAGGTATCACCTATGCGCGCCTCAAAGGCCTACAGTCCGTTTCCGGGGATATCATCCTATGCACTGACGGTGATTCTCGCGCGAAAGTCGATTGGGTAGAGACTCTCGCACGTCTTCTTGGGGCTCGCGATAATAGGCTGGTCGGGTCATACGTACGCCTCGAAGGGAACTTGTTCGTACGGTTGTTCAGCATCGTGCATAAGTACTCGTGCGCCCGGAAGGACGCCGCAGCCGCTTCGTGGGTGTGGGGCGCGAGCATGGGATTCTGGGGGAAAGATATCGGGCGAGTACGACCGATCTTCGAACAGGGCAGTTCCCTGTCGAAAGAAATCGGACTATCGCGTAATCCTGAAGATTACTGGCTCGCCCTATTCATGAGTCGGGCAGGAAATATCGAAGTGACGAATCACACCTACGTCGCAGTCCGAGCGAAAGAGACGTCATTCTGGCACGGACTCAAGCGAAATCGTGAAAATATCGGTAACGGGGAGCGGATGCTCAAATATTTCAAAGAGCATCCCGAGCTTACGTCTTAGGAATCCACTGGGACTCCTTGAGATCGACTTTCTCACCGCGGAAGATGACTCCTTCCTTCCGAAGCATCAGACCCTTAGTCTTGGTACCGTCACCGTAAGCATAGCCCGCAAGGGCTCCAGTAGAACCCACGACCCGGTGGCACGGTACCGCCTCAGTATCCTTATTCGTGCTCATACAGGTACCCACCGCACGCGCGGCTCCCGGCCTTCCCGCGAGTGCTGCGACTTGGCCGTAGGTTGCGACCTTGCCTTTGGGAATGCTCGCGACAACCGCATATACCGTCTGTTTGAAATTGCTTTTCATATGAAGGCAGTATAGCGCAGACTGAACGATCGCAGCTAGGTAGTATACCCCGTATGACAGCTAGGACTGAAGATAACGAATGCCAGACGTGCAGGTTCACGTGCCCAAGTCTTTCATTTCAGGAATGCCTCTATACGTTGAGGCTGTCATACGGGGTATACTGAGCATATGAACCTTAAGAGACATTATGTCCTTTATGGGCTGCTCGCGCTTATCCTCATCGTCGGACTACTACTCCTTCTGTTCCCAAGGCCCGAATTCATGTCCTTTACGGCACCCGCGCCTACTAGCGGCGTAGCTACCAGCAGCCCCGGATTACTTCCGGCTACAAATACTCAATCGCTTCAGCCAGCCATGCATTTCGAGGTAGTGACGAGTACTTCTTCCCAAGCCCTGGGTCTTGGTGGCCGCGCTGATGTGCCCCAGGACTACGGCATGCTCTTCGTCTTCGCAAAACCTGACCGCTACGGATTCTGGATGAAGGATATGCTGGTACCTATCGATATGATCTGGCTTTCGGACACCGGAACGATACTTTCCATCGACAGCTCGGTAGCACCAAGCACCTACCCGAAGTCATTCTACCCGCCCGTGCCGGTGCGCTATGTCCTTGAGACCAGGGCAGGCGAGGCAGCTCGCCGCGGATGGAGGGTGGGCACCTACGTTGATCTCCCCATCCCATACGGGAAGTAACTCCTCTATTCCATCTTGCTCCATCGTCGGAATGAGCAAGTCGCGCGAAGGACAATAGTTCCCGAGAAGGGCGAGGTCGTGCAGGCCTCGATGCGAGCACTTTGCAAGGAAGCTATTGTCGCATCAAGGCGTAGCGAATGGAGAGTTTCGTGGTATAATGCAACTCGGACCGGCACAGACGATCGCTCGGTCGCAAGATCGAGAGGAAAGTCCGAACACAGGCCAGGGCGCAAGTCCTGGCAGCAGGGTAGCGGGTAACGCCCGTCCGCAGCGATGCGCGAGGTGCGAGCAGAAACGTTCGATTCCGAAAGGATAGAAGCTCTCCAGCAGAGCGTTCTGGCGGCGACGCCAGAGTGAAACGGCTAAATCCTTACCTCTGTGCAAGGCCGTGCCGAGCCTATTCTTTAGAATAGGCTCGGAGCGCCGCTTGAATCTTCTAGTAATAGAAGATCTTAGATAGATGGTCGTCTCCGTCATCCGCCAGCTGGCGGATAGCGGAACAGAATTCGGCTTATCGTGCCGATCCGAACATGCGAAAACCGCCTTACGGCGGTTTTCGCTCATTCATCTGTGAGATGAAATCTGCACGTTCTCCCCACCATATGTGCTATACGGGCGCGATTCCTGGGTATACTTCATAGGTACTTATTAGGTTCAGGGTTAATCCCGTAATTACGGAGTAAAAAATATGAACGATACACCAATCGTACCTTCTGCGTCACACCCGCGACGCGTAACGTTCGACATGCTTGCCATCTGGGCACTCTCGCTTACTGCGGCGGTGGCTGTCTTGGCTTTTATCCCTTCGGCAACGATTCCCTTCATCTATAGCAAGGTATCTCTTATCGCTATAGGCGGACTCATATCGCTTGTCCTCTATATACTGGCGCGACTCACTCGCGGCAATATAATCGTCCCGCCGGTGGCGCTCGTAGGCGCGTTCTGGCTCGTTCCGCTCGCCTACGCCTTATCGACGCTCTTCTCGGGTGCCGGCATGCGCAGCGCACTGCTTGGAACTGAGCTCGAATCCGATACGTTCGGATTCATGCTCATCCTCGCGGTTTTCGCGACGATCGTCGCGCTCGCATTCCGCAGGTCAGCTCAGTACCGCCTCTTCTTCAAGATAGGGGGTATCGTGCTTGCTATCGCGCTCGCGCTTCAAGTGCTCTTTATCATCATAGGTCATGTGACCAGCACGTTTGCCGTAACGACGAACGTCGTCGGCTCATTCGCTGACATGGGTATGCTGGTCGGGCTTGGCGTCACATTGTCCTTGCTCGCGCTCCGCTTCCTTACCGTAAGCAACCGCAACCGCAAGTTCCTCTGGGCGCTTATCGTCGCCGGACTCGTCGCCCTCGCCCTCGTTAACTCGGGTCTCATATGGGGCCTCGTCGGTCTTACGGCGCTCGGTCTCTTCATAGAAGCCATCATGCGCAGGCGGGTGGGATCAGTCGACGAAGATTTCGACGGCGTCGCGACGAGTATCTCAACAGAATCTGAAGCGAGAAATGACGGAGAAACGCAGGGCCTGGGAGCGCCGCTCGCCGTGCTAGTAATCGCGCTCTTCTTTATCATCGGCGGAAGCACCATCGGCGCATCCTTGGTCAATGCCTTCGGCGCTAATTACCTGGATGTCCGTCCGTCATGGCAGTCTACTTTCGACGTAGGAAGCCATACGTACGCTTCTTCGCCGCTCTTCGGTTCCGGGCCCGGTACCTTCGGTACTCAGTGGCTCGCCTTCCGTGATCAGAGCCTCAATAACACCGTATTCTGGAACGTCGACTTCACGTCAGGCGTGGGCTTCATCCCGACGTCCTTCGTGACCACCGGCATCGCAGGCGCGCTTGCCTGGATCGCCTTCCTCGTCCTCTTCCTCTATATCGGCATCCGAGCGCTTCTGTTCCGGGCGCCTGAGGAGCCGTTCGTGCGGTACGTATCCATCGCGACGTTCGTAGGCAGCATCTATGTCTTCACGCTCGCCTTCTTCACGATTCCGGGCCCTGTCGTCTTATTGACCGGATTCGTGTTCGCCGGACTCTTCGTGTCGAGCTTGCGCTATGGCGGAAGCCGCCGCGAGTGGGGCATCGTCTTCTCGAAGAATCCTCGGGTCGGCTTCGTCATCGTATTCGGCCTTACTCTGCTCCTGCTTGCAAGCGTACTCTCTGCCTATGTCGTCATCGAGCGGTATCTGGGCAGCGTCGCGTACGCTGAAGCGGCACAGGCACTCCAGGCAGGGAATATAGCGAAGGCTGAGACCGACATACAGCGCTCGATACTGTTCGCTCCGAGCGACCGCGCGTATCAGCTGCTCGCGACCGCGAGCGTCATGCAGATGAATGCGATAGCGAATAACTCGACCCTGAGCCCGTCGGAAGCGCAGCAACAGTTCCAGGCAGCGCTCTCGAACGGCATCTCAGCCGCGACGCTCGCCACGCAGATAGCGCCGCGTAACTATCAGAATTGGGTGGTTCTCGGCAACGTATATCAATCAGTCGTTCCCTTCAAGATAGCGGGCGCCTACGATAACGCGAAGGCAGCCTTTACCCAGGCCGTGAAGCTCAATCCGACGAATCCGACGCTTCCGTTCGCCCTCGCGCAGCTCGAGATAGCGCAGGGTAACGCCGCCGCCGCTGAGACGGATCTGGCGACCGCCATCGGACTCAAGCGCGACTACACGCAGGCCATCCTGGTCCTGTCGCAGCTCCAGGTATCCGAAGGTAAGGCTGCCGAGGCGCTCCAGGCTGCTGAAGCTGCCATGTACTTCGCGCCAAACGACGCGAACGTCCTCTTCCAGGTCGGTATCCTGAAGCTCGGTACCGGTGACGCCGCTGGCGCCGTACAGGTACTGACCGCAGCGGTCAATCAGAACGCGCAGTATGCGAACGCTCGCTTCTTCCTCGCCGTCGCACTTGCGACCACCGGAAAGAATCCTGAGGCGCTCGCGCAGCTCGAAGCTATCGCCGCGCTCTCTCCCGAGAACGCACAGGCTGTAGCTGCTGATATCGCGAGTCTCAAGGCAGGAAAGAATCCGTTCACGGCCATCCGCCAAGGAGCGCTCGGTATCCCACAGACTCCGGTGAAGGACGCTCCGAAAGCAGGTACCGCTCCGGTTCCGGCTCAGTAGCGTACAATAGAGCGTAATGGTGCGTCGCATCCTCACCCGAATCACGGCGCCCGTGCGCAGCATTACCCGACCGATACGCGGCCTGCATCAGGCCGCGTATCTGCTTGCCGGGCTCACGCTTGCCTCGCAAGCGCTCGCCCTGCTGCGCGATCGCATCTTCGCGCACATGTTCGGTGCAGGCCAGGTGCTCGACCTCTATTACGCTGCCTTCAAGGTCCCTGACCTGGTGTATGCGCTGGTCGTATCGCTCGTGTCGGCTTACGTGCTCATCCCGAAACTATCTGAACGTATAGAACGTGAAGGGAAGCCGTCGGCGCAGAAGCTCATCTCGCAGGCGGCCACCTTCCTGCTCGCCTTCGGCGGCATCGTCTGCATCGTCTTCGCGCTCTTCGCGCCGTTCTTCCTCTTCAAGCTCTTCCCGACGTTCCAGGCGTCCGCGCACCGCGGGGAATTCATCTTCCTGGCGCGACTGCTACTCATCCAGCCAATCTTGCTCGGACTCTCGAGCGTGCTCTCAAGCGTCACGCAGATAGAGCGTCGGTTCTTCCTCTTCGCCATGTCCCCGGTCCTCTATAACCTGGGCATCATCCTCGGGACCGTCTTGCTCTATCCGAGCCTCGGGCTTGTCGGTATCGGTATCGGGGTAGTCATAGGCGCTCTCGTGCACCTGCTGCTGCACGTGCCGGTGGTGGTGCGCGCAGGCCTCATGCCGCGACTCACGCTTCCGAACATGCGGGAACTGCTCGCGCTCTTCAAGGACTCGCTACCGCGCTCGCTCGCGCTCGCTATGGGTTCGCTCACGACGCTCCTGCTGATATCGCTCGCTTCGCGCGAAGGGGAAGGCGGCGTGGCCGTATACACGCTTGCGGGGAATCTCGAAGCGGTACCGCTCTCGCTCATAGCGGCGTCGTACGTTACTGCCGCCTTCCCGGTCATGGCCGAGCAAGCGGGCGCGGCTCGGTTCGATGCATTCAAGGAAACCGTGACGGTGGCCGCGCGTCACATCATCTTCTGGTCGTCGGTCGTGACGGTCCTTGCCGTGGTGCTGCGCGCTCACATCGTACGTATCGTGCTCGGCTCCGGACAGTTCAACTGGGACGATACGCGTCTCACCGCAGCGATTCTCGCCGTGCTGGTCATGGGACTTCTCGCGCAGGGAATCATCCTCCTGTGTTCGCGCGCTTTCTACGCGGCGGGACGCTCGTGGAACCCGCTGCTCGTGCAGCTCGGGGATGCGGGCATATCGGTGGCTATCGCCTACGGCCTCGTGCATCTTGCGCGCGCCGAACCGATGATCCGCTACTTCATGGAGGCGCTGCTTCGTGTCGAAGACGTGCCGGGAGCCTCCGTGCTCTTCATCGCGCTCGGCTATACCATCGGCCAGTTCGTGATGGTTACGGTCGCGCTCTGCACGCTCAAGGTTGTGGCGGGCGGCGTCGCACGTTCGCTTACCAGATCCTTGTTCGAAGGACTCGGCGCAGCCATACTCGGCGGCGCGGCCAGCTACGGCGTGCTCACCTTCGTGGGTACTATCGCGCCGCTTACGCGGGTAGGGACCGTCTTTGCGGACGGTGCCCTTGCTGGTATGGTAGGACTTATAGTGGCTGGTAGCGTGCTCGCCCTCCTTGAGAACCGGGAATTCCGCGACCTCGTCGACTCCCTAAAGCGCCTCACTTCGACCAAGGCTCTCCAACCATTCAGTCCTATTCATGACCGCACGGATCCGTAATTTTAGTTATCTATTATAGCTCCACTAGCTCACGTCATGATATAGTATGAGGGTATGGGAAGATCCAAAGTCCTTATACCTGAGGACGACTTGAAGCGACTGTATATTAGTGAGCATTGGTCACCCGCAAAAATTGGTGATACATATGGTTGCAATTCCATCACTGTACGTTCCCGCCTGATTGAAGCCGGAATCCCATTGAAGACAAAAAGCGCCGCCCATACGCGGTATCCTAAAAGCGATTTCAATGGATCAGATATTGAAAAAGCATATATGCTGGGTTTTCGATACGGAGATTTGAACGTCTACTTGCCTCGAGGAAAATCAGAAACCATAGTCGTGCGTTCGCATTCGACGCTTGCCGTGCAAGGAAATTTGTTCAAGAGACTTTTTGAGTCCTACGGAACGATTACTGTTTCTAAGAATGTAAGAAGTACTCAAATGACTACATATCTGAATATGAGCTTCAGCTTTCTTCTCGGTAAGTATCCGACTGAAATGCGAGAATGGCTTGCCTCGTCCAATGAAAGACTTTGGTCATTTGCAGCGGGGTACATAGATGCGGAAGGAACATTCGGACTAAATCAAGGTAAGGGTAGGTTCAAGATAGACGCATACGATTACGAAATTCTATTCGACATACATTCTCTTTTTCTTCACTCAGGCATCAATAGCAAATTTCGCGTCATTGCTCGAAAAGGAGAGAATGATTATGGTTGGATATGGAAACATGACCTTTGGAGGATCTCCGTGAATGAAGCGAAATCAATCGAAACGCTGATACACAAAAGCAAACCTTACATGCTTCACGAAAAGCGCATTACTGACGCAAATATGGTATTACAGAATATAGCTGAACGCAGAGTACATGGAACCATTGCATATCACTAGTATCAGGAATTTTAGTATTGTGGCGCATGTGGACCACGGAAAATCGACCCTCGCGGATCGCATGCTTGAACATACCGGTACGATTGAAGTACGTCATATGAAAGATCAGGTGCTTGACCGCATGGATCTTGAGCGCGAGCGGGGCATTACTATCAAGATGCAGCCGGTGCGCATGAAGTTCAAAGCCAAGGACAGTCAGGAGTACACTCTGAATTTGATTGATACGCCAGGCCATATTGATTTTGCCTATGAGGTTTCAAGGTCCCTCTCGGCCGTCGAGGGCGTCATTCTGCTCGTCGACTCGACCCAGGGCATCCAGGCGCAGACCCTTACCACGCTCGGTATGGCGCGTGAGGCTGGCTGCGTAATCATTCCGGTCATCTCGAAGATAGACGCGCCGGCGAGTCGCCCGGACGACGTCATCCTGGAACTCTCCGCGCTCCTTGACGTCGATCCGTCGAGCGTACTCGCGGTATCGGGTCGTACCGGTGCGGGCGTCGAGGAACTGCTCGAAGCCGTGGTCTCCCGAGTTCCTGCGCCGCGGGCGAGCGAAGGCACCGACTCGCGCGCGCTCATTTTCGATTTTTCCTTCTCAAGCCATCGCGGTATCGCCGTTTTCGCGCGCGTATTCGACGGCTCCTTCAAGAAAGGGGACGTGCTCAGGTTCTCAGCCGCTGGAGAGCGATTTACGGCCCTTGAAACGGGTGTCTTCATGCCTGACGAGACACCTACCGAGACGCTTGGCGCCGGCGAGATAGGCTACATCGTGACGGGCGTGAAGGAGGCGGGTGTCGTTGCCGTGGGAGACACTATACTGACCGACCGCGGCTCGCGCGAGCCGCTCGCAGGCTTCGAGCTGCCGCGTCCGGTCGTCTGGGCCTCCGTCTATCCTGAGAGCCAGGACGATCTTACGGAGCTACGCCAGTCGCTCGAGCGTCTGCGTCTTTCGGACTCCTCGCTCTCCTTCGAGGAGGAGTCCTCCGGCGTGCTCGGCCGTGGTTTTCGCTGCGGCTTCCTCGGCATGCTGCATCTGGAAATCGTCACTGAACGCTTGAAGCGTGAATTCAATCTCGAGCTCATCGTGACCATCCCGACAATCGCCTACAACGTGACGACCAAGGACGGCAAGCGCGAGACTATCTATACGCCGTCCAGGTTCCCGGCCTTCGGGGACGTCGTGAGCATCGAGGAGCCCTGGGTGAAGGTCGTGCTCATGACCCCGAACGAGTCCCTATCCGGCATGATGCAGCTTTTCCATGACCATGAGGGAGACGTAAAAGACACCGAGACACATCTGGATGGCCGTATCGAGCTTACCGCCGAGATGCCGCTGCGCGAGCTCATGCGCGGCTTCTTCGATAAGGTGAAGAACGCCTCGAGCGGGTACGCATCCCTTTCCTACGAATTCCTTGACGAGCGTCCGGCGGACGTCGTGAAGCTCGAGATATATGTGGCTGAAGAGCCTGTGCCAGCGTTTGCGCGCGTGGTAGCGCGTCGTCGCGTCGAGATAGAAGGGGAGAAGATGGTCGAGAAGCTCGAGAAGATCCTGCCACGGCAGATGTTCGTGCTCAAGATCCAGGCGCATGCGCTCGGCCGCATCATCGCGAGTAAGTCCATCTCGGCGCTCCGCAAAGACGTCACGGGATACCTCTATGGAGGCGATATAACGCGCAAGATGAAGCTGCTTGAGAAGCAGAAGAAGGGGAAGAAGAGACGCGGTGCTCACGCAAAAATGGATATACCGCAGGATGTTTTTATGAAAATGGTCCAGGACTCCGAGCGTTGACCGACCTCTAAAAGACCTCATCTGCGTTGTTGCAGCTTCAAGAATTTCTTCCGCCGTACGCTTCAGTACGTTTCCAGAAATTCTTTCGCTGCGCCTAGCACCTGAAGCCTTTTTAAAGGCCGTTCAGTTGGTCAAACGAACGTTACGAGTTGCCGAGACTTGCTATACTGAAGGACAATGGCACGGCACCCAGCACCACGGAATCGTATGAAGGAATTGGTAACGGCAGTGATACTGTCGTTCGCCATCGTCTGGCTGGTCTTCCTGGTCGTAAGCATCTTTCGGAAGGAGGAGATAGCGCGTAAGACGGTAGCCGGGACGAAGGTCGAGCTTGCGGCACTCGATACGCGTAAGAACGACCTCTCGAAGACCGTAAGCGACATGGATACCGAGCGCGGTCAGGAGGCATCACTGCGCGAGACGTTCGGGGTTGCGCGGCCGGGCGAGGACGTTATCATCGTAGTGCCGAAGACCGAGACAGCGCCTCCGCCGCAGCTCACGCTTTGGCAGCGGATCAAAGGCTTCTTCGGGCTCTAGAGTGCGTCTAGAATCTCCATCTGCTGCGTTACGGGTCCCTGCTCGTTTCTCCGCCGTACGCCCTAGTACGTCTACGAAACTCGCTGTCCCGCGCCTTGCATATGAAAATTCTAGACGCACTCTTAATTACCGTTGCGGGTATAGTTTAGTGGTAAAATGGGACCTTCCCAAGGTTCAGATCGGGGTTCGATTCCCCGTACCCGCACAAAATAAGGAAAAGGATATGTAAATATCCGATGACTATATTTTGTGACGTAGGTACGGGGAATCGAACGGCGGAGCCGGTATACAAGACGAGTCCTCGAGTGCTTGTCGGCGAGCCGCGGCCAGCGTTCTTAGGAGCGCAGCGAGTTAGAAAAAGCGGGCCGATTCCCCGTACCCGCACAGGTAGGGCTGGGAAAGTAGATTACTATTCCAGCTATAAGCAATTAATCCGAGAGATATCTCACTACGGAACTGCAATAGTCCTCGAACGAATCTCCGTTTGGAGAGAAGAATCCGTATCCGTGTTCTTTAGCGATGCGCTCGACTCTCTTATTCTTTATGACCTCGTCCGCAAACCATTTTCGAACGGCAGAGTCGTCACCGCCGTCTTCCTCAACTATCTTCTTGTAGACCCAGTCTTTCTTCGCATGCGCATATCCAAGGATCGTATTCAAATATGAATCATCCGTAAAGCCTACAAAGACAGCCTTTAATACTAGATGCTTGAGCGACAAGCTGTTTACGAGTTCGGGCGTTATGGCCATCCCTTCAATAGCTAAAGATGCAGTTCCCGCCTTTCGATCGTAATAATTGATTAATCCTACGATTGTCTTCCAGGTCAGGTCCTCTTGCGTTATTTCCTGCCGAAAATGTTTCGTGTGAGATTCGTCCTTACTTTCTCCCGAACGATGGAACGACACATCGCCTTCGAAAGATAGGTGATTAACGTTTATGAAAGATTCGTCTGTGAGCGTGTATCTCGCAGCCTCTCGCAAAGCATCCGAGGAAATAGCGGTCATGGGGTTTTGCCGTATCAGTTCATTGAAAATAATAGTCTTTCCTGAGCGAGGAGACCCGCCGATGAGGTATAGAGTAGTCATGTCAATTTAGTATACGACAGTATTTCCTGCCACTGAGGCGTCCTGATTCCAGGGTATACTTCTCATAATGGAACATCGCGAAGTCGAGGTGCGCTTCCTTGAGATAGATAAAGAGCAGCTAATCGCAAAGCTGCGAGATCTGGGCGCCAAAGATTTGGGTGAGGATATGCTAGAAGAGGTGATTCTCTACGACAAGCCAATGACTTGGCAGGAGAAGGGTGGGAAAGTGCTCCGTCTGCGCACACGGCAAGGGAAGACGGTGTTGACCTATAAGCATCATGAGAAAGCATCAGTAGGAGGGACTGAGGAGATAGAATTCGAGGTCAGTGATCCTCACAAAGCCGAAGTTTTGTTAGACCGGCTCGGATATGAAGTATATAGACATCAACAGAAGAAACGACACACATTCGAGCTGGGAAGCGTAGTCGTCGATATTGATACCTGGCCCAAGATACCTACCTACGTGGAACTCGAAGGCGTCGATGAAGAGTCACTGAAAGCGACAGCTATGGCTCTCGATCTTGACTGGAAAGACGTCGAATTGCGAAACCCACGGCTGGTGTTGGAAGAGAAGTACGGAATCCCGATCGCGACCATGCGCTGGTTTACGTTTGATGGGTTCGAGTAGGGTAGGACATTCGCCGTACCTGTTGATAACTGAAAATGGTATACTGAGAACATAGTAAGAACCTATCTATATGGATACGAACATCACCATCTACAGCACCCCTACCTGCCACTTCTGCCACATGGCTAAGGATTTCCTGACCGAACACAAGGTCCCGTTCACTGACTACGACGTGCAGTCGAACCTCGAGAAGCGCCAGGAGATGATCGAGAAGAGTGGCCAGATGGGCGTACCTGTCATCTTCGTGGGCGACGAGATGATCATCGGCTTCGATAAGGAGAAGCTCTCCACTCTTGCGGGCATAACGGCATAAGGGCACGCAACATGAAACCGCCCTCCATCGGAGGGCGGTTTCATGTTAGTCTCCAAATGCAGGTACACGTGTAGTGCCTCGCTTGCCCTTGTAAGCAGTTCTCCATGAGTCGACTGCTTGCTCGGACTTCGCTCGGCGTGATAGTAACATGAATACTTGTTCCTCTCAGCCTCGCTCGCCCTTGTAGTTCAATGGATAGAACGGAAGTTTCCTAAATTTCTGATCCAGGTCCGATTCCTGGCAAGGGCACAATCCTGAAGTTCCAATATGGCTGTAAGCATAGCTATAACGAGGTATAATGTAGATATGCAAAAGAAAGAACTTGTCATCCCGCTCGTAGCGATAGTGCTTATTGTCCTTATAGCTGTTCTGCTGGTCTGGCACAGCGCAGGTCCGGAGAACGGATCGCCTGTCTTAGGAACTTCAGCAACGACATCCATTGCTTTGCCCGCGACATCTACGATCACGCAGAGCACGACGATCGTATCTACGTCTGAGACCTATTATCCCTATGGTTCCGTCACGCTTAGCTTGAACGAGCCAGCGGGTTTCAAGGACGGTTTCTCCATTCGCCCTACAGCGATACTTGAAGACAGCCGATGCCCGGAGGATGTCGAGTGCATTCAAGCGGGAACCGTGCGAATCTCGCTCAAGGCAAGTTCACCAAAGGACTCGAGTACGGTACAAGTCAGTCTCGGCAAGAGTATCACGGTAGGCAGCGAGACGATTACCTTCGAATCCGTAGTGCCTGCGCGCGCCGAAGGCGTGCGCATCGCTGACAGCGCATATCGCTTCACGCTGCGTGTTGAGAAGACTGCAGTAAGTTCCGGTCCGCCTCCCGTGGTTACCACTAAGCCCTGCTACATCGGCGGCTGTTCCTCCGAGCTCTGCACTGACGCGCCGGGCGGCGTCTCGAGCTGCATCTACCGCTCGGAGTATGCCTGTTATCGAGGAGCGACATGCGCGCGCCAATCTGACGGGAAATGCGGATGGACGCCAACGCCTGAACTTAAGTCGTGCTTAGCCAATCCTCCGGCTCTTCAGTAGCATATCGTTGCCTCCTGCCATGACTGACGAAGCATCTATCTCGCGCATCGAGCAGCTCCTTGAAGAGACGAAGGAGCTTGCCGAAGAGAATAATCGCTTGCTGCGGGACATACGGCGCACGAATCGCATCTCTTTCTGGTCCAAGGTCATACTCTGGACAGTAGTCCTTATCCTTCCGTTCATCTTCCTCGGCCCATTGCTTCGCGCCCTCGTGCCAGCTACAGGCACCGGAGTCGGTGGCGGGACCCTTTTCGGTCTTCCATCTCCGACTGAATTCCAGAAGATAATTGATACCTATCGGGCCGGTAATACGAGCCAATAATAAGGGCTTTTACATGGGCTGAAAGAATTTCCGACCCATGGTAGGATAGCCTTACTACTCGGTGCTAGAGTGGACATATCGCTTGGATAGCTCAGTTGGTAGAGCGCGCCCCTGAAGAGGGTGAGGTCGCCGGTTCGACCCCGGCTCCAAGCACAAAACAGAGTCTTGGGATTGAGAAGAGGCTGCGGGGCAGCCTCTGTCCGGGCGTAGATTTCGTTACCAGTTCTTATGGGTCAGGAAATCAAGTGTAGAGCTTCGAAGGCCAAGGTATTGTTGTCAGGTTATAGTAAATCTATGTGGAAATCTCACCTCGAAACTATATTAGCGTGGCTGAAACGCTACGAGCGGCCGTTGGCCACAGCATTGTTCGTCTTCGGTTTCATTGGAGACGTTCTCACCTTCGGTCTGCTTGATCTATCAAGCGTGACTATCCTGTTTGCGGCCTATATCGCCATCGTTATCATCACGACGGTCGTCGCCCATGCGACCTTTGATCGACAGGATCGACCTTTTATCCGCATCATAGGCGCCCTCGCGCCGCTTGCGGCGCAGTTCGTCTTCGGAAGCCTCCTGTCCGGATTCCTCATCTTCTTTACGAAAAGCGCCGTGCTTTCGATATCCTGGCCTTTCATCATCGTGCTTCTGATACTCTTCTTCGGGAATGAAGTCTTCCGCCAGTACCGCGACAGCCTCATCTTCCAGGTATTCCTCGTTTATTTCTCTATATATGCTTTCGCGCTCTTCGCGCTCCCGATTGCTATAGGGAAGCTCACTGAAGTTACGTTCTTTGAGAGTACGATCGCTGCGCTTATCGCCTTCGCGCTTTATATCGGCCTGCTCGCTGCTACCGGCTGGGCCCGTTTCAAACAATATCTTGTTCCAATCATCGTTAGCAGTGCGCTTATAACCGCGATCATCGTCGGCTCGTACTTTGCCGGCCTTCTGCCACCCATACCGCTTACCCTCAAGCAGGGAGGCATATACCACGACATAACGCGCACAGCTGGCGCGTACGTGGTGCAAGGCGAATCTGTGCGAGCCTGGTGGGATCCGCGCGAACAGGTAGTCCACCACGCTCCCGGCACGCCGCTCTATGCCTATAGCGCCATATCAGCGCCCCAAGCCTTCTCAGCCGGTATCATGCACGTCTGGCAGTACCAGGATCATGGAAAGTGGAGTACCCGCTCGACCGTAGCATTCGTCGTCTCAGGCGGCCGCAAAGAAGGCTACCGAGGCTACTCCATCGTTGATAATCCTGCTGCCGGCAATTGGCGTGTCCTCGTCCAGACTATCGACGGTCAGACTATCGGTAAGTTCTCATTTGTTGTTCAGAACGTCTCCCAAGAACCAGTATTAACTACCCAAAATCTCTAGCTCCCTCCACTTGAGTGGCACGCAGAGAGGTTTCTGAAAAACTCGATATGCAAGGCGCTGAGGAGTGAAAGGCAGAGTCGTACTTAGGCGTACGGTGAGGTCTTGAGCGACGAGAGCAACGCAGCAGATCGGGGAATTTCAGGAAGCTCCGTTAGCCGGCCTTTACGCGCAGCTTAGTCTGCTTAGCCTTATCAAGCTTCGGAAGGACGAGGGTCAGGAGACCGTCCTTGGCGGTCGCGCTCGAGGCGTCGACATCGACTTCCTGCGGAAGCAGGATGGTGCGCGAGAAGGAGCCCCAGAAGAGTTCGCGTATGAAATACTCTGAGTCCGAGACGCTGTCGCGCTCGGCGCGTGCGCCGTCTATGACGACCATGTCGCGGCTTATGGAGAGGTTAATCTCATCCGGCCGTACGCCTGCGATGAACGTACGGATGACTATTTCGCCGGCAGTCTGATAGACGTCAACCGGAAGTTGCCCCTCGCTCGGCTCTTCTTCTGCCTCAGCGAATGCTGCGTGCGTTTGCGTGCTGCTTACCTGCACCTGGGGAGATACGCGGCGGGCAGGTGTGACGTCGTCCTCGAAGGCGTCGTAGTCGTCAGTGACCGGGACGGAGCCGGAGAGTCGTTCGAAGAAAGAGCGCTTTTTCATAGGGTAAGGATAAGTTCGTTAGGCCGTGGGTTGGACTTCGGCGCGATACTGGAAATACTTTAATAGTTCGAAGAGTGCAAAGAAGATGGCGGCTCCGCCCCAGACGAAGAGGAAGGCAGTCAGGATGCTGTGCGAGTCGTCTCGAGGAATTATAAGGAAATTAAAGGTGGTGTGCAATCCGATGGCGAGGATAAGTCCGCCGCTTGCGACGAGCGCGCGCCATCTCCGTCGCATGCGGAAGGAGAAGGCGAGTGAGAATCCGATGGCACTCGAAGCGATGACGTGCAGCAGCGTCGAACCGACGAAGCGCAGGTTGTCGGTGGCGAGCGCTGCGAGGAAATCATGGGTCGCGAACGGTTCGACGAGGAAGAGCATGTTCTCAAGCGCCGCAAAGCCGAGCGCGACCGTGAGCATGTAAATGACGAGATCGATGGACTCGTCGACGTCGCGCCGCCAGAGTACGAAGAGCGCGGCAAGGCCGTACTTGAGCGTCTCTTCGACGACGGCCCAGCCGGTGATGATAGGAAGGCAGAGCGTCGAGTACGCAGAGCAGCCGAGCGAGGCGTACGCATAGTCCCTGAAATAGGACTCAAGCGGCACCGCAAGAGGCACCGCCGCCATACCGGCCACGAAGGCGATAAGGAGCACCGTACGCGGCTCAGGATGCTTGTAGTCTTCCTTGAGGAGGAAATAGAGCCACATGAGCGCCGGGAGCATCCCGCCTATGAAGGCGTAGCCGACGGTCTGCATGGAAATGGAATCGAGCATGGCTACGGTGCTTTAGCGGTCTGTCCGGGCCACGGAGCTATCATGAGTAGCCCTTCGGTCTCCGGAAGACTCTGCCAGATCTCTTCGGTGACAAACGGCATGAACGGATGCAGGACGGCAAGCACGTCGCGCAACAGGGAACGCAAGAGCGCCTTGCGTGATGCTATCGCTGCGCTATCGTTCCCGGTGAATATCGGTTTTGATTCCTCGAGGAGCTCGTCGGCGAGGCGGTGCCAGGCGTAGTGATATATCTTCTCGGCGGCGAGGTAGATGCGATAGGCTTCCATATCGGAGGTAATGTCAGTGATAAGCGCATCAAGCTCAGTACGAAGCTCCTGGTCAGAAGGCGTAAGTTCAGCCATCTGATCAGCGCCGCTCGTATTCTCAAGTACGAAACGCGTGATGTTCCAGACCTTATTCGCGAAGTTCTTGTATCCCTTTATCTTATCCTCGCGAAGCGCAAGATCGGTACCGGGCGTATTGCCAACGATGAGTCCTATACGTAGTGCATCAGTACCGAATTTCTCCGTAAGCTCAAGGGGGTTGATGACGTTGCCTTTAGACTTAGACATCTTCTTATTATTCGCATCATTCACGAGGCCGTGCAGATAAACCGTGTGGAAAGGCGCCTTACCGCTCAGGTACAGGCCGAAACAGATCATGCGCGCAACCCAGAAGAAGATAATGTCGCGACCGGTCTCCATGACATCGGTCGGGTAGTGGGTAGCAAAGTCTTTTCCGTCGGGGTACCCGGTCGTCACGAGCGGCCATTGGCCGGAGGAGAACCACGTGTCGAACGTATCGGCGTCCTGGACCCATCCTTCGCCCGGAGATTCAAGGCTCGCTATAGCATCGCCGTCCTTGAACCAGGCCGGTATCGGAATGCCCCAGATGATCTGTCGAGAGATATTCCAGTCGAGCGTATTCTCCATCCAGTGTCGGAATATCTTCTCCTCATGATCGGGAATGAAGCGCACGTTGCCTGCGTTCACCGCTTCGATAGCTTTCTTGGCAAGCGGCGCCATCTTCACGAACCACTGATCTTTCACTTGCGGCTCTATCATGGTCGAGCACTTATAGCAGCGCTTCACGACGTTCTGATATTTTTCATCGGTCGATACGAGAAGTCCCTTGTTCGCGAGTTTCTCAAGTATCTTCCCGCGCGCTTCAGTTATCTTCATGCCTTCGAATTCGCCGGCAATGGGGAGAAGCTTCCCGCGCCAGTCGATGATCTGCTCCATATCAAGCCCGTGACGCTTGGCGATCTCGAAGTCCACCTGACTGTGCCAAGGCGTGATAGTCATGACACCCGTCCCGAATTCCATCTCTACGGCAGAGTCCTTGATGACGGTCGCGGTTATCGGACCATTTATCCACTCCAGCTCGAATGTGTCGCCATGCGCGTACTTCGCGTAACGCTCATCTTCCGGATGCATGACCACGTATTTGTCGCCGAATTTTGTTTCCGGACGCACGGTACCTATCTCAAAAGGACCGTATTTCATCGTATAGAAAGGAGTGTTCTCTTCTACGCTCTCAGTCTCGATATCGGACAGGGAGGTCTGATGCTTCGGGCACCAGTTCACGGTACGCTTGCCGCGATAGACTAGGCCGTCAGCAAACATCTTTATGAATGTCTGCTGCACACGCTCGACCACATCCGGGTCAAGGGTGAATTTCTCGCGCGACCAATCGCAGGAGGCGCCGAGCGCTTTGACCTGGCTTTCCATATTCGACTTGTTAGCGAGCGTGAAGGCGAGTATCTCCGCATAGAGCTCTTTCGGGTCCATGCCGAAGCGCGAACGTCCTTCCTTCTCAAGCTGCTTCTCATACACCACCTGGGTCTCGAAGCCTGCGTGGTCGGCGCCCGGTATCCAGAGCGCCCGGTATCCGCGCATGCGCTTGTAGCGTGTCATGAGGTCCTGAAGCGCCACGAAGAGCGCGTGGCCGGCGTGCAGGTTGCCGTTGGCGTTGGGCGGCGGCATCACGATGGTGAACGGCTCGCGAGACTCGGCATCCGGCAGATTGTCGGGGTTAAAATACCCGCTTTCTTCCCACGCCGTATATATGCGCTGCTCGGTGTCGGCGGGATTGTAGGGTTTTAAAAATTTCTCATCCATAGTGAAGCGTCCTAAAACGTCCATCTGCTTTGTTATGGGTCCCGCTTCGCATCTGCGTCGTACGCCCAAGTACGCCTACAAAGCTTAGCTTCCCATGCCTCGCATCTGGAGCCTTTTAGACTCGCTTCATCAAATATAGCAAATATAAGCTTAATTTTCCGCCCCGACCTGTTAGTTAGAGCTTCCTGAAATTTCCCGATCTGCCGCGTTGTCGCTATCGCTCAAGTCCTCATCGTACGCTCAAGTACGACTCGGCCTTTCGCTCTGCTACGCCTTGCATATCGGGTTTTTCAGAAACCTCTATTCATGAGTCTCAGATTCCCGTCCGCACGCAATTCTTGAGGGTCCGCAAACTCTTTTCGAAGGGCATGAAAATAGCCCGCAAGACCTATCATCACGGCATTATCGGTCGCAAGATTAAAAGGAGGTATACGGAGCGCCACGTCAGGATGTTCGTCCTTAATCTTCTCTTCGAATACGCGCCGTATATGGAGATTCGCAGAGACCCCGCCGCTTACCACGAGTGTTTTCGCCCCGGTCTCTCTCAGGGCAGCATCTGTCTTTGACCAGAGTACGTCAGCAGCTGCGTCTTCGAATTCAAGAGCCATGTATTCTTTATCGGTCTGGCTGATGTCCGGATTCTTCTTAAGAAGATAGAGTACGGCAGTCTTGAGACCCGAGAAGGAAAAGTCATTCGTTCCGGACTTGATCATCGGACGCGGAAGCGTATACGGATTCTCTCCGCCTCTCCCACGTGCCACCTCTGCCAGCCGCGATATCTCAGGACCTCCGGGATAGGGGAGTCCGAGCATCCGGGCTACCTTATCGAAGGCTTCGCCAACGGAGTCGTCGAGCGTGCCGCCGATAGTCGCATACGAGAGCCAGTCGCTCATGAGTACGAGATCCGTGTGGCCGCCTGCGATGCCGAGCGCGAGCAGAGGAAGTCTAGGCTCTTCGACAAACAGGTCTCCGTCCTCGTCTTTCGCGATCGCGGAGACGATATGTCCTTCAAGGTGATTCACCGCTATGAGCGGCTTGTTCCAGGCGAGTGCGAGCGCCTTCGCGAAATTCACGCCTACCCAGAGCGCAGGTTCAAGACCGGGGCCTGCCGTGACGGCGATAGTATCGATATCCGGCGTTTCCATCTCGAGGACTGACGCGAAGAAAAGTTCCGTAAGGCCGGGCTCGCGCTCAAGCACGGTCGCGATAGCCTCATGTACTACTTCTGGCATGCTCTGCGTATCTTCGCGTAGCATCTGTGCTTCCGCGAGCGCGGCTTCAAGGAGCGGCACCAGATTCTTCGCGTGTTCGCGCTTGGCCATCATCGGGTAGACGCCGCCGTACTGGGCGTGCAGCTCTATCTGCGAGAGCAGCGCATTTCCGAGCACGGCGAAGCGCGCAGCATTTCCTTCACCCGTTGATTCGCATTCCAGTAGTGCGACCGCGGTCTCATCACACGAAGTCTCTATCGCAAGGAGTTTCATCAGCTACGACTTAGATTTCCAGGGTATGGGAGTTCCCCATAGTAGAGAGAAGGCCGCCGCATAGGGATGGCCGTTGCCGCCGTACTTGCGCGCAAGCGCCGACACATCGGTAGTGCCGTCGCTCCGCAACGAGACGCGGACTCCCCAGGTATGTACGCTTGCGATAAGCGCTATAGGCGGGAGTTTTAATGATAGTTTATTTCCTACCGGCGAGACGAACTGTTTCGAGCATGAAGCGAGATAACACTCATATCCTTCAAATTCGATAAGCTCGGCCTGCGCCATGATCTGTGCGACGATTATCGATTTGTATTCGGCATATACTCGCCCGTGCTCTATGATAGTCTCTCGTTCATGAGGATCCTCCATCTGAGCCTCGAGCGATTCCCACTCAAAGAATGTCTGAGGCCGCGTATAGAGATATGCGAGCGCTGATTCCGTATCGGGAAGGTCGGATCGATAGAGATCGCCCTGCTCTACGTACTGCAAGAGCATCGGTACGTTCGATTCAGGATGGAAGTATTTCCAAGATATGACTGCGCCTGAGTGATCGCTCGTATACCGGTACTCTGGCATAGAAATAATGACATCTTCCACACCCTCGTGATGATCGAGTACGGTAACCGAAGCAGCCTCAGCTATATAGCGATCCATGATATCTTTCGGGTAGCAGAAGTCGACGAAGTAGAGATGGGCTCCTTCGAAGCCGGTAGGCGGTTCGATATCCCGCGACAAGGGAATATACTCAGCGCTATCGCCGAGCTTCTTCCAGGCAGCGTAGGCGCCGCCGAAGCCGTCAGGACAGTTGCCGTGATAGAGGATGACGGTGCGGGGAGGTTCCATAGGTTTACTGTATCGGTTTCAAAGTATAGTGGAAAGAGGACGGGATTCAGCCGCAGTCACTAACTCGCTACGCTCCTAAGTGCTGCCGGCCCCGGCTCGCCGACAAGCACTCGAGGACTCGTCTTGTATACCGGCTCCGCCGTTCGAATCCCTCACCGCTGGTAAAACAATACTCGAAAACGGTTCCCGTTTTCTCGTTTGTTTTTGTGCGCGGTGAGGGATTCGAACCCCCGACATCGTCAACGTCAATGACGCGCTCTACCAACTGAGCTAACCGCGCTGTAAGAGCCAGGATACCGCATATCGTCTCCATTTTCAATTCAACGGAAGGGTTCTCAAGGTCGCTTGCAATACCGGCTGATTGCGATACACCTAATAGCAGGAAACCTGTTCTGAGAGGAATTGTTCATGAACGCGATGCTGCTTTTGTGCCGTCTGCGGCGCATGAGTATCGCGCTCATCGACGCGATACTCTGGATGCTCGGTCCTCCTTCCGGTGCCTTCTTCGCGATTGGAGGCTTGATGCTTTTCGGTAAGCGATACGACATCACGTTGTATATGACTTTCACGAGGAATGCATACGAGCGGATATATATCCTCATGGGCGCGCTGTACGTCCTGTGGATCACTGCTCTGGGCTGCTGGCTGCTCTCGCGGATATTGCGTCGAATGACCGGAGGAAGACTGAACGGGAAATAGCCGCTGGTCCAGCGTGACCAGCGGCTTCGGCGTATCGTATCTTTTCCACACCGTCCTCCTTAGGGTGGTGCGGTATACCTAACCTATATGCAAACCATCATCCATCATGCAGAAGACCGCGGAAAAGGCGACTACGCTTGGCTTACTACGCGGTACAGCTTCAGCTTCGCTAACTGGTACGACCCGAAGCGGCTTGGCTTCGGGGCACTCCTCGTGATAAACGACGACCGTATCGAGCCCGAGCAGGGCTTCGGTACGCATCAGCACGAGAATATGGAAATAATCACCATAGTTACCAGCGGTACGCTTACGCACAAGGACAGTATGGGGAATGTCGGCACTATAGGCGCAGGAGAAGTACAGGTCATGTCTGCCGGTACGGGCGTCGCGCATTCCGAATATAATGCGTCCGAGACTGAGCCGCTCATGCTCTTCCAGATATGGATTCGTCCGAACGTCCGAGACGTAGAGCCGCGCTACGACCAGAAGCAATTCCCGACAGATACCCGAGGCTTCACGAAGCTCGTGGGGCCCGTCGGAAGTAGCGACAGTCTCGGTATCCATCAGGACGCCTATATAACGAGCGCGACCTTGGCAGCGGGTGATTCGCATACCTATGACATCCGTAAGGAGGGGAACGGCATATATGCCTTTGTCGTCTCAGGCACGCCTGCTATCGCAGGCGTGCCGCTCCGCGCGCGCGACGCACTTGGTATTACCGAAACCGACTCGTTTGAGCTTACAGCAGATACTCCGGCCCAAGTATTGCTTATAGAAGTCCCTATATAAATAGTGAAGACGCGGCTTGTGGCCGCGCCTCCAGGTTTTGTAGTCGCCGTTATGGTTCGGCGTCCTGTTTCTTGAGCCATCGCGAGAGATGCCACGCCCCGTAGAGGGCAAGAGCGACTCCCAGCCATTGGACCGGCGTGAGGTGTTCTCCGAGCAGAAGCGCAGCGCCCAGGATGACCGCGGGCGTTTCTCCCTGAGCCAGCACGCTCGCCTCGTTTGTAGAAAGGTTCTCGAACGTCAACAAGTTGGCGAGCGAATACAGGAACCCGCCTACGAAGGCGAACCCGACGAGGAAGATGAGAAGCCGCGGATCAGCCGCAGCCGCCCACGAGTCGTGGGTGCTGAGCACGAGACCGAGCGTACCCATACCGATGCAGAACCAGAAGCAGGTCTCCATCCGGCCCGCCTTCGAACGGGCGAAGAGCTCGTAGAGGATGCCGTTCATGACGGTCGCGAACACCGACCAGCCGAATCCTGCCCACTGGAACTCTCCGCCCCAGCGCGCGATCGCGACACCGCCGAGCAGCAGCACGAGGCCGACTACCGACGCCGAAGAGATCTTCCGGCCCAAGAACGGACTGAGAGCGAACGTGACGAACGGCGTCGCGGTCAGGATGACGATGGTCGGACCGGCACCCCAGGCACGGATTCCTTCGAACAACCCGAGGGTGGCGAAGGGAAGTACGAGCGCGATGAGGTACGTATTGCGGTCTACCCGCCAGGGAATCTTGCGCATGACGACGACGGTCATCAGAGCGGTAAGGAACCCTCGGAAAACCATCAGCTGTTCGGGAGCGAACTCCCGCAGCACGTTCACGAATGGCACGGCAAACCCGGCCGTCAGGCATATCCCCAGCACGCCGAGGCGGCCGAGAGCGATGTTTTTCTCGTGACCCACGGGCCACCTCCTTTCTGTGTCTTTAGAGTGATGGGTGCGGCGAAGAACTTCTTAGCCAAAGAAATATAAACACGATGCTATATGCATGTCAATTTGTGATTAAATCCATCGTAATCAAGACCTCCCCTTGTTTTAGAGCTATATTCTTGGGTTATGCCTGAAAGGTCGCCTGGGTAGCGACTAGCTTTTAGGAAGATGCTCTTCCACTTTTGCAACCAGGTCAGCTGCATCCGTGTATTCGATCAGGGTACCTTTAACGAATCTGAGTGAGGAAGAAGGGGTCGTCCCGGTCTTGTACAGGAACAGCGTCGGAATATTCGCCGCTTGAACCAGACCGATTTCTATCCCCGCGCCTGTCGAGGGATAGGAAACTTCAGCGATCATCAGGTCAGTATCTGGAATGTGAGAGTTCGTCTCGATCTCTGCGTTCTCCGCGTCATGCGGGAAGATAACGGTATGTTCGCGTAGGATGGCTGACTGCTTGAGCGGTTCGTAGAGCTCGGTCCGGTAATCATAATGGCTGGAGTGGGCAACGAGGATTTTCATATAAATATGCTATCACGATTCCAGTGACTAGACTGGCACCTGTAGATGTCCTTGGTAATAAGGCTCAAAATTTACGACCCATGTTACTGAGGATTGGAATCAGCTTATACAGGAGCTTAATAACTGGATTGTTTTCGGCAGGTCACTGGAGCGCGAAGCGTTGACCGCCCAATAATTACCACTAAAGATTAGAACTGTGTAGGGGGGTTACTTCTTAGTCTGTGTCTTAGCAAGCTTCGCTGGTGCGATGTAAACGTACTCAATAACAGCAAGAAGGAAGTCATCAAGCGTTCTGGCGTCATGTGATGTCATTTTCTCATCAACAGCATGTGCACCTTGATTACCACGATCTCGCAAGACGTGAGACATTTTGGCAAGTGTTTCGGGAATGATTCCCTTAGCGCTCAGATCATCAAGCTTTTGCTTCAAGTCCTTTCCAGATGCGCCCTTATCTCGGCAAATATATTCCAGGGTTCTGCGCACCATAACTGCAAAAGCGACTGGAGATGCTCCCTTTACTCTTTTTGCTTCGCTGTAAGAGATTCGCACTCCTTCAGGCACGTCCTTAAGATCCTTTTTTACAGGGAATAATTGTGTAATGTCTTCAGGATCGTAATCACCGCTCACAAATAAACATACGTCTGCGCAAACATCACACTGTGCGAATATGTAGTTCCATTGAATCTCAAAAGGCGGGAAGTCATCATCGACATCAACCTTCTCATGTTCTACAGCTTTTCCACACTGAGTGTGCGGCGTAGCTTTCCCGCAATTATCGCATTCTAATCTCATGACTTACGATCAGCATTATAGTGTCTGCGACTATAGATTCCAGGCTCGCTTAAGAAGATTGTATACATGCGTGTTACCGTGCTTTCGAAGTTCCTCTAGGAACACCTTTCGGGGCGGCCAATTATTGCGATAAGGCTTCTCACTTGGTCCTGTATACAATCCTCCGTTCGGACCGGTATAGAGCCCGCCACCAGGACCCGTGTACAATCCTCCTCCAGGACCGGTATATTTTCCACCCCCTGGACCTGTGTAGGCTCCTCCACCTGGGCCAGTGTATTCGCCACCTCCGGGTCCAGTATATTTCCCGCCATTAGGACCCGTATAGCTATCACGTGGCCATCCTTCTTGTTCCTCATTCATATACTCAAGGCTTACGGTTATAGGGAGACTGGTTTGTTGATTTGAAGCTAATTCCGTTCTCTGAAGTGATGTTACGTACACTTCCGCTTGGTGACCCCACGGAGAATCGAACTCCGATTTCCTGCGTGAAAGGCGGGCGTCCTAACCGTTAGACGATGGGGCCTTTTCGAACGAGCACCTTGCCATCCTACATTTTTCGGACCAAAAATGCTAGGATGTCGGGACCACGGAGAGGTGCGTGAGTGGTTGAAACGACCGGTTTCGAAAACCGGCATACCGAAAGGTATCGGGAGTTCGAATCTCCCCCTCTCCGCAAATGAAGACCGCCGAAAGGCGGCTTTTCATTTGCGGAGAGGAGTCCTGCTGGGGGCAGGGCGTGGGAGATTCGAAGACCTTGTGAGCATTTTCTGAGTCCTCGAAGAAAATCCACAAGGTGTACTGCTCCTGTAAGGAGAGAATCTCGATCTATATATTTTGCATCAGAGGAGAGATTCGAAAGCCGCAGGCGCGAAGTCGAATCGAATCTTCGAGATTCGTTGCCGAGGCGTGGTCAAGCGCACTTAGCGAGTCCTCGAGCTTAGTAAACTGTGACCGAATCTCCCCCCTCCGCCCAATTGCGCATGGGTGGTGGACGTCCCGTCTCGCATTGCATGGTATAGATAAGTCATAACCCTTACCTCTATATCCATGTCTCGACAGACCATCTCGTGGACAGCGCTTGGCATCATCATAATCGGCACAGGGATATCTTGGTTCGCCATTTCGCACAAAGCCGCAGATTCAGACCAAGCCGCTATTTCAACGCCTCCAGCTTCAGCATCTTCAACTGATTCGAGACTCGCAACTCACCTTTCTAAAATAACGCCGCAATTTATCGCTGCTGACACTACGCTCTCACCAGAGCTGGAGAACATTCGACAAGATATTAAATCGATCCTCCTTGATTCACAGAGCGATCCACAGATCGATATTGCTCTGGATGCTGTTGGGAGTCGATATGTCGTTGCAACGGTACTGTATCCAACAGATAGGGGATCAAGTCCTCAGGTCATTGATTCAGCGACATTAGATTCGTCGACCTATATCCCCGGTTTGTATGAATTTACCGTTGGAAAGACGCAAATATACGTAAGCGCGACGGATATCTGCACCTATACGCTTGACCAGCCGTCTTGCGTACCACTACCAAAGGCAAAATTATCTGGCGGGGAATTATATGGAGATGATTCAGGTATGGCTGGTTATTTTGTCCCGCAAGACCTGACTCACACAAACACCTCTATGACGATAGCCGTCCTTGCTTGGGAGAATCCGTATACCAGTCGCGCGAAACTTAAGAAAGTGCGAGACGTCACCCTGGTGCTCCCGTAACTGCGTCCGATTCTCATCGTTCTTGCAATTGAGAAATTCGTCGTAGGGATGAGTGCAGGCATAGTATTCTGAGGTTCTCCCCCGACTCTGCCCGCCAATATACGTGTGCATATTCCCCACAAGCCACCTTTCTTGTATACTCTCTCTGCCGACGTTTGAGGGAGACAGTGTATGTATGGCCCCACAGGTCAGACATTTACTACCACAAACGCACCCCGGCGACGAGTACAACGTGTATCATCATTCGACGTTTTCGTGGTCTCGCACCATTACTGCGTCAACACTGATAGTCTTGTTCCTATAACCGGCTTAGATGACGAATTCGAAAACTGCTTCGGCAACGTCGTTGAGCAAAACATTTCTTCAGGTGATTTGATCCAGGAACGGCTCATTCAATCTGAGGTAGGGGAAGCGGTATTTCAGCCTGAGCGCACGATCGCACTTGCGCATATGTTCGAGTATTTACAATTGGCTGAACGGAACAAGTCGCACAATTGTCTCGTTTACGATCCTCGTGGCAATCTTCGGAGGCTGGTTACTTACTGGAATTATCGTGGGTGGTTGATCAAGAATCGGAAGACGAATGATCCATTCCACCCCTGGTACACCGGCGACCATCTGGTCTCCTACCGCCGCTAACTGATGGCCGCTCCTCCGGGGGCGGCCGTCTCATATTCACGCTTAAAGTCTTTTATTGGTCCCTTCCGCTGCACTTGCATCCTCCCGCACGCATGATAATCTGATTCACGTATGACAGCACAGATCAAACCCCGCAGCATTTTCGCATATGCGTGGCACTTTATGCCTTCTCGAAGAGGGCTGATTTGTGCTGCGGATATGGATCGATAAGAACTCCAAAACCTCCCAAGCACACACCAGCCCTCTTCGAGGGCTGGTGTTGTTTTAATTTGTACCTTCAAACAAAAACCCATAGATTAAGGAGTGCATCGATGTACCTCACCTCACGGGATGCGCTGAGATCAGCGTTAGACGAACGATCCGGCCGTCGCGATGAGATTCGTGCTCGGGTCGATGCGTACATCAATAAGCGCTACGGAATAGAGGCTTACAGCGATGTGCTGGACCGCTTCTTCCCGTTTCGCTCCGGAAACGGCTCGTGTGCCGTACTTCCGCGCCAGATCGCCTCGATGAATGTAGAAAATATGGCATTCGAGCTGGGAACCGCGGCACTCGGACTGAGTCCTATGACATTGAGCTTCGTGCGAGATGCGTTCGCCACCATCAATCATGACAAGCTCCATCGTCTGAGGATTCCATGGATCAGCTGGTCGAAGAAGGGACATATGCTCACACAGTATGTACGAGCGTCTTCTGATTCGAATGCGGTCCTGGAGGGGGTGCCGCTTGACGGCATCATCTGCGAGGACGGAGTCACGTTACCGGACTACCACCATGAGCTGCGGCAGAAAGCCGGAATGTGCGGTCCGGTGGGAGATGTATCTCGCTTCCATACGTACATGCTCGAACAGGCGAGGAATCTCCCCGAGTTCGTATATCGGATAAACGGCAGGAGTGAGGTCAGGCACGTGCTTGGTCTCGACAGAGCAATACTCGAACGTGATCGTCCACCATCTTTCTGGTATTACCCCTACTACCTGTCATGGTTCATGGACGGCACGCTCGTGATGTTCGAGACCTACGATAATCCTCTCGGAGGAGTCGCGCAGGCCAAGGACATGTTCGAACGAGTCGTGCGCGAACTCTACGAAGGTATCGGTTTCTTGCCGCTCGTCGTCAAGATTCCGCCGCTGTCCAAGGATATGCTCTGGTGCAATCGGCACTTCCTTGAGCACGGGGACGATGGCACGCTCGCCCAAGCCGCTGCGCGCCTTCCGTATGGAGACACGGTCCAGTGCTTCCAATCTATCGCGGAAACAGTCATCAGCTTCCGCTGATGAGTCGCCCTGGCCACGATACGGCCGGGGCGACTTTCAATTATACGGATGTTAACATTACACTACATATGCTAGATATCGCAGAAGAACTCGTCGCGCTTGGAGAACGCCAAGGAGATACCGCTATCCTAGCGGCTGACACCCTTGCGCGAAGACTTAAGGAAAAGAATATCGAATATCAAGTCGAGACGATAGACACCTGGCTTCCGGTCGCTTCGTCGTCGCTTACGGTCGACGGCAAGAACGTTGATTCCGCACCTACTTCATTCATCGGAGGCAATATCTCCGGGAAGGACGCTTTGGTGAGTTCGCTCATTCCGACTCGGTATCTTATCGACATGCCGAATATCAATTTCAATCCGCGCTCACGAGCTCTCTCGCTGCCTAACTTCTACTTCGCGCCGTCGCTCGCGGTACGTAGTCAGGATGTGGATCGCATTCTCGCCGGTACAAAGATAGAGGGTGTCGTAGAAGTCGAGAAACGACAGTATGCATTACCCCAGCTATTAGTAGGGAACAGCACTGATCCTGCAAACATCGTATTCTCGCACTATGACTCCATCGGCCCGGGCGCGATAGATAACGCCTCTGGAACCGCCGTTAGCCTATCGCTCGCGATGGATGCGGATTTTCGCAAGAATACGCTCTTCGTCTTCGATCCGAACGAAGAATTGTCATATGACCATCCGACGTATTGGGGACACGGATATCGTGTCTTTGAAAGCAGACATGCCGACTTACTTGAGAAAGCTAGTCGTATACTAGTCATTGATTGTGTTGGCAACGGTGTGCCGCAGGCTATCAGCGACCCACGGATACTGAATCTGGCCTTTCCAATACTCGGGCTCGAGAAGCTTCTCGACAAGACTCTCACCATAGGAGGCGATATTGAAAAGATGCTCGAGGTATATCAGAGCGATATCGACTTCACGGATCTTCTGACTGAGAAGTACCTCCTCGAAACGAAGGACTTGATCGCGGGCCTGCTGAAAGGGTGATTTCCGCAGAAAGAACAACCTTAAATGCCAGGTAATATTTGCTATACTACCTCCATATGACCAAACAATCCTACATCATCGCCGCGATAGTCATTATCATCGTGCTGGTACTCGGCTTATACGTGTTCGGAAGCGCACATTCGGTCTCAGCGCCTGTTCAGGATATGGCAACGACTACGACTGACATGCAGCCGGCAACGACTACCATGACTACCGCTACCGTCCATACGACGACCACGACGACGACAACCACGACCACACCTGCAACAACAACGACTCCGGTACGGGCATCCGCAGGCGAGCATTGCGGCGGCAATATGGCCACGGCTAAGCAGTGCGTCGCTGGGTTCCATTGCGCCCCTGAGCCAGGTTCCCACCTTCCATTCGGCGACGTTGGCGGCATCTGCATCGCTAACTAACTGACACTACGGTGAGCAGGGAGGATGAATGGAATCTGACGCCCAAGGAGGCGATAGAGCTACAGAAGAAGCTGCGCGACCAGATACGGCTCGTTCCACTTGAGAGTGAGCCAAGGCTCATCGGCGGATGCGACGTATCGATGAATCGTTTCGCAAAAGAGGGCTTCGCAGGCTTCGTGACGATGTCATTCCCAGCTCTTGAACTCCTCGACCATAGCGTGGTGAAGGACACCATACCGATGCCCTATATTCCAGGCCTCCTCTCATTCCGAGAGATTCCCATGTTAGTTAAGGCATGGGATAAGCTCAAGACCAAGCCCGATGTACTCATCGTCGACGGTATAGGCATCGCGCACCCGCGGCGTCTGGGCATTGCCTCACACCTAGGCTTGGTTCTCGATCTGCCTACGGTAGGCTGCGCAAAGTCGGTGCTCACCGGCGTATACGAGGAACCGGCAAATGAGACGGGCGCTATCTCCTACCTCTACGACAAACACGATAGGGAAGAGATAATCGGCGCAGCGCTGCGTACCAAGGTGAACGTGAAGCCGGTCTTCATCTCTCCCGGTCACCGCATCACGCTTGCGGACTCGCTCGACCTCATCATGCGCTCGGTAAGAAAGCACCGGCTGCCGGAGGAGACGCGGTTCGCTCACAATACGGTGAACGAATATAGAGTCCGGGACGGGAGAGGCGCATCTAGTAGACTGGAGATATGAAGACCTTCTACTCGGAACTGGCGCTTAATCCGGGCTACTACTCCTACGGCTACTCTATATACGGCATCGTAGAAGATACCGACTCGCTTGCAGAGTCCTACCAAAAGGGATTCTTGCCGTTCGTAGGCGCGCGAGAGCAGCCCGAGCGTATGATGTATCAGGCGCGCGGAACGCGCGTCAGGGCTCAGGAATTCACCGAGGCGCACTATCATCGCTACGCGCTCGAGAAGAGCCGCTCATTCGTTGAGAAGGGTCTTGAGGTCATCGTACACGAGCGGGAAGCCGTGCCGGATAGAGAAGCTGTGGCCAGGTTCGTCTCTTCCTATTTCCGCTTCCGGTTCGGCAAGAATGCAGTCTCGCGCGAGCGCATTGATGCCATCCTTGCCTCTCCGCTTTTGACGCACATCATTGAGTACCGCCTGCAAGGCACCGCCATCGGCTACAGTCTTGAGACGCATGGCGAGGATTTTATACATGTCTGGTATTTCAGCTACGCTAAGGAATATGAGAAACGATGCTTAGGACTCTATATCTGCATCGACTTCGTACGGCGCGCAAAGGAAGCGGGCAAGACGTATGCGTACTTCGGCGGCACCTACGGCTCCTGGATGAAGTACAAGACGCACTTCCAGCCGCTTGAATACTGGAACGGAGCGCAGTGGATAGCGGACCCGAAGTCCAGAGGACTAAAAAAGCTTCTGGCGGGGGATTCGACGCGCCAGGTGGCCTTCGTCGACGCGTGGCGACAGTTGCACGGGCCGTATTATCCGGCGCCGTATCCGTTTACTTCTACCCGCGCCGAACTCAGATTCCTGACCCTGGTGATGCAAGCGACTCCTCGTCTGTGCATAGGGTTTATCGTGCTCCTGCTTCTCCTAAGTCTCTACGTCCTCCGTACGCTCTATTAATCGAGCACTGGAAACCACATATCCCAGACGGCTCCTGCGATATCGCGCGGCTGGCCCTCGCTCGGTGCGTGGTGGATATCGATAAAGGGAAGGGAATTGCCTTCGATGAAAGTGAAGGGAAGGCTCGCATCTGTCAGATCTTTCGATATGAGATCGAAGCCCACCACCGGAAGCCCGGTTGCGCCCGCGCCGCGTTCGATCTCGCGCACCGTTACCTCCGGTATCTCATCGGTTATATCGAGATTGTAGCCGCCGTTGGCGCGCTCTGAGTGCTCCGCCAGGAGCACGCGTGTCCCCACGGGCGGGATACTGTTCGGCGTATAACCCTGATGAGCCAAGGCATCACTGAACCAGGCATCATCCTTGGTGTTCTCTACGTCCGGGAACCGTTGTCCCACATTATACGCGTCGAGGAGCTCGGTGCAGGACCCTACGCCGTCGGCAATTATTGAGGCCTTCACGAATCTCATCACGCCCCTGAGCTTACCGTCCACGCAGATGGCGCGGTAGGTGTCTCCAGGAATGTACTCTTCTATCATGACGAAGGCGCAGAGCTGCCGCGCACGCTTGAACGCTTGAAGGAGCTCTGTCTCAGACGTTATGTTCACGCTGGTGTGTCGAGCGCGGGAACCCGCGCGCGGCTTCACAATGACCGGGCCAGCTATCTTCCGGAAGACGCGGAGCGCTCCGCGCTCGCTTGCGACCCAATTGCCGCGCGCGACCCGCAGGCCCTGGCTCTGGAACTCTTTCTTGAAGGCATCCTTATCGTCTACCCAGCTGTTCTCAAGCTGCGGCAGCCAGGGCGGCACCGGAATGCTTTGGAAGTAGTGCCAGCGTGTACGCATTGCACCAGGTTTTCTGGGAAGACGTGCCCGGCAGTCGTCTCCGCGCTTCCAGAGGACGATGAGCTGCTGTACCTCGATACCTCGCTTCTTCGCCTCGTCCCATATGACCTGGGTACGTTTGCTTGCCGTTCCTGCGAGGATATGCGAGACGCGCATTATTCTTGTCAGAAGCAGAAGCTGGACCAAGAACCGCGCGAGCAGGAGAATGGTCGGAGAGGTATGAAGCTGCCAGAATCTGGAACGGGCCGTATTGAAATTCGGGAGCACAGCGCCCAAGGTAATATCGAGCGAGGCGTCGATGTATTGGATCGCGTGGTTGACTGGCGCATCCCCGCAGTACACGCACGAAGGCTTCATCTGCGACCCGGCTGCTGATGCCATAATTCTTCTACTTATACCACGCCGCCCGGCCCGATCAGGTCTTAATGGTATCTACATGAAAATACTGTATACTGTGGAAGTTAGACCAGGTCGAGTCATTGCCAGCCAATTATATGGACGGCCTTTCTTTTTCTCTCCGGAGATCAGGGAGGGACGGCCACAAAACACACTATGAGCGATCACGATGATGATGTAGTAGTAGAGGGCGCAGACCCAGTAGTTCCTGCAGAGGGAGCTGATGTTGTTGACGCTCCTGTAGAGGTTTCTACACCGACGTCGTCCTCTGACGAGGGCATGCCTGCAAACGAGGCAGATATGGGCGCTGAGGGCAATGCACCAGCAGCTGGTGAGTAAGACCTCACTCCACAAACCATAAAGAAAGACCCGCGCCTAAGGCGCGGGTCTTTCTTTTGTCACGCTATTTAGTCTCTCGTCTTAAGCCACACGTAGATATCCTCGAGAGCCTTCACGGCGTCTCCGGCCGCGATATTATTTTGGTGGTAGAGCTCGTCGGTACAATCTCCAGCCGCCCAGATGCCCTCCACGCTCGTATGCTGATTGCGCGGGTCAGCCACGATGCGGCCGACTGCATCAAGCTCGACGATATCCTTTGCAAAGTCAGTATTAGGAATGACGCCCACTTCCACGAATACGCCGGCGACCGGAAGGGTAGTCGTCTCGCCGGTATCGCGATTACGTACGGTAAGTCCGGTAACGAACTTCTCACCGTGCACTTCGACGGGCTCCGTCCGGGTAAGCACCTTCATGTTCGGATGCTCCATAGCTTTGCGGACTGTGATCTCGTCAGCCTTGAATGTATCGTTGCGGTGGATGAGCGTTACGGACTTGCAGTACGCAAGAAGTTGAAGCGCTGACTCGAAGCCTGCGTTGCCGCCGCCCACGACTGCCACATCCATCCCTCCGAATAATGGTCCGTCGCAGGACGCGCAATACGTGAGACCCTTATGCTCGAAAAGGTCCGCGCCCGGGATATCGAGCTTGCGGCGGGCAGCGCCCGAGGCGATGAGTACGGCCCGTGAGGTAAGCTCCTCGCCGCTCTTCAGGATAGCCTTGAACCCCCCTGATACCCTCTCAAGGCGCTCTACGCGCTTTCCCTCGTGTACGACCAGCTGGTCGCCCTTATAGGCCTCCAGGTGCGCCTTGAAGGCCTTAATAAGGTCTGTACCTGGAATCTTTACCGTACCTATCCAGTTCTCGATTCCCTCGGATACCGTGCTCTGCCCGCCGATCTCCTCAGCCACCAAATCAGTCTTCAGAAACTTTCTCGATGCATATACTCCCGCTGCCACTCCCGCTGGTCCGCCCCCGATGATAAGTAGGTCTTTCATAGTCATAGCAGTATGAGGTATCTGCTAATGGTCCACAAGGTGGATAGCGCCCTACGCAGCAGGACCGAGTACTATCTCTCCGATATCAGCGCGAAGCGCATCAATTGCCGAAGAGTCGTCGGGACGGTGCGGATACGCGCGGTTCGAAAGTAGGACAAAGGCTGTGCCGGTTTTACGGTCGCACACGCAGGAGGTTCCCGTGAATCCGGTCTTGCCGAAGGTGGTTGGGCTCGCGAATCTTCCCATGAAGCGTGGCTGATAGAGCTCCCAGCCGAGGCCTGTGAAATCAGGAAGTTCCGGTATCTGATTCGTTTCCATCTGCCCGATAATCTCCTCTGAGAAGAAACGCGTGTTGCCGGAGATGCCGTTACGCAACAACATTTCAAGATAATTCAAGATATCACCTACAGTTGAGAAGAGGCCGGCGTGTCCCATGACCTTCCCGTCACGTGCGGCGACGTAGGCGCTCTCGTCATGCACGACACCCCGGACCTCTCCTCGCCAGGTATCTATCTCGGTCGGCGCGATCTGGGCGAGCGGAAAACGTTCCGGATGGAAAGTGCTGCGCGTCATTTTGAGTGGGGCAAAGAAATGCTCGTCAGCGAGAATATCGAGTGGCTTCTGCATGATCTTCTCTATGACTAGGCCTAAGAGTGCTGCCGGGATATTCGTATACTTGAAGACCATTCCGGGACGCTTCGCGAAATCATGGGTAAGCAGTACCTCGAGTAACTCGTCAGCCGTTCGGTCCTTGAGCGATGCACCGTCCCCTCCGTCGAGTGCGCGAGCGAGACCATAGCCGTCGAGTGTATAGGTTAGCAGATGTCGGATACGTACCTGCTCGCGATCAGCATTCCTGAACTCAGGAATATAATCTATGAGCTTCTGATCGAGCCGTAGCGTGCCCTCGTCTATTAGCTGGAGTGCCAGGCTTGCCGTCGGAATCGATTTAGTGATCGAAGCTACGTCATAGATGGTATCTTCTGCCACCTGCGCAGCGTCTTCACCGTACGTGAACTGCCCGAAGGGTAGTACGCTCCGACGTCCATCACTATGCACCACGCCTACCACGCACCCTGGAAATACCCGCTCCACTATCGCTCTCTGCACTCGTTCTGCAATCCGCTCTTCCATGCACCAAATATATATCAAAAAGTACCGTATGGATTTTACCGAATGGAGTGAGGGTGTGCGAATTGGGACGCTTCTCCTGAAGCAGCCAGCGTCGCAAGAAGCCGAGAAGAAAATCGCGACATGCGCGACTTCAGTTGCTTATGACGGGCTGGAATTAGCAACTGAGAAGTACCCTTGTGGTGAAGCGCTCTAGCGATTTTCGCCACGAGGCGACTATGCGTACGTGGCGCTCTGAAGGAGGGGCTGCGGCTCAATTCGTGCACCCGAGCGTTACTTTTTATGGCGGCGAAGGAATGAAGGAATCGCTCCCCACGTCTCATCATCCTCGTCTACGATAGGCGGCGTGACGGTGCGTGCGCTGTCCGTGCGAGGAGACGCCGTAACGATAGGCTCTTCGCGCTGCTTCGGGGTCTCGCGGACAGGAGCTTCCTCGACTACCGGAGCTGGCTCCTGCGCCGGTTCTTCCTTGCGTCCGAGCATGTCATTGAAAATGCGGCCTTTAGTCTCTTCCTGCTCTACCTTAGGCATTGAGAAGAGCGAGCGCTCGAAGCTGCCAGCACCTCCTTCGCTTGCGCCTTCTGGGAAGCCGGTCGCGATGACGATGATGCGGATCTGGCCCTTCTTGAGCTTCTCATCGCGCATGATACCGAAGATAACCTTGGCGCTCTTGTCGACTGATTCGCTGATGACCTTAGCGGCCTCCTGGACTTCGAGGATGCCGAGATCCTCGGAACCGGCTACGACGAAGAGTATGCCCTTGGCGCCCGCGATAGAGACATCAAGCAGTGGGGAATTGACTGCCATGGCTGCTGCGTCCTTCGCGCGGTTGTCGCCGTCGGCAAGGCCGATACCCATGAGGGCAGGACCCGCATCCTCCATGATGGCCTTTATGTCGTTGAAGTCAGTGTTGATCTCGCCGGGCGTCGTGATGATGTCCGAGACGCCTTCGACTGCCTGACGCAGTATCTCGTCGGCAAGCGCGAAGGCAGCTTTGGCGGACGTATTCGCCTCGACGATGGAGAGAAGCTTGTCGTTCGGGATGATGAGATAGGCGTCCACTTCCTTCTTGAGGTTCGCGAGTCCCTGCTCGGCTATCTCGCTGCGCTGCGCGCCTTCGAAGGAGAACGGCTTGGTCACGACCGCGACCGTAAGTGCTCCCATCTCTTTTGCAATCTTTGCGACGACGATGGAAGAGCCGGTGCCGGTGCCGCCTCCCATACCGCAGGTGATGAACACCATGTCCGAGCCCTGAATGGCTTCCTGGATCTCCTGGCGTGTCTCTTCAGCCGCGCGGCGGCCGAGTTCCGGATTCATGCCGGTGCCGAGACCCTTCGTGAGGTTCTTGCCGATGTGGATCTTCTTCTTGGCGAGGGAGCGGTGGAGGTCCTGAGCGTCCGAGTTCACGGCGATGAATTCAACGCCTTTGACCTTGGAGCTCACCATGTGATTGACCGCATTGCCGCCGGAACCGCCGCAGCCTACCACGCGGATGCGTGCGAAGGTCTCGATCTCAGGAGTTACGCGCTTGGACATATAAGGAGGGCTGGTTTGGGGGTAATGCTGGCATTATGCTACCAAACACCACAACTACGCAACATTGACGGAATAGTTGCATGTGTCTTTGTTAAACGGCTCAAATGTAGAAAAAGCACCAAGTACTGTTAGCAAGAAGAACTCCCGCCCGTCGGGAGCGAGGCTTTAAGGATAAAAGCGGTTCAGTATTGCCAAGTGCAGCGGAGCGAAACGGCGCTTTTATCCTTAAAGCCGAGCGACTCGCTATGGCATGAACTGCTTGAGGAACTTCTGCGACGACCGCATCATATTCCCGATAATATCTTTGCGTGGCGGTTCGGTGTCTCCGGTAAGTCCCCAGAGCGCGAGGCCGTAGGCGACCGCCCACGTCGAGTCGCGGACTTTCGCGTCAGCAACCAATTTCAGGTCCGCGATGCGCGACGGAAGATTGAGCGCACCTTTGGCGATATCGGTGATAGAACCCTGGCCTGCGCCGCCGCCCGTGAGAATGATGCCTGCCGGCAAGGTGCCGCGCCTGCCGAGCGCTTTCAGATGCCTGTCGATAAGGTCGAACATGGTATGGAAACGAGCGGTAATTATCTCTTCAACTTTCTTTCGTGGATACATGGTGCCCGAGAGACGGCCCATCTTGATGCGCTCAGCGTCCTCGAGCGATATCTTGAAGCCAAGCGCCAAGTCGTCAGTAATATTGGTGGAGCCGATAGGGAAGACCTTGGCCGAGACCGGAAAGCCTTCGTCATACACCACGATCGAGACGGTTTCAGCGCCGATATTAGCCAGGACGCAGCCCTTCATCTTCTGGTCCTTGGTGAGAGTCACATAGGAGCCCGCAAGCGGAGAAGCCATACGGTCGATAACCTCGATATCAGCATTCTCGACCGCATTCGTAAGCAGGTCGGCGTGCTGGGAGAGGCAGGTTATGAAAAGGAATTCGCCTTCGAGTTTCGTGCCGCGCATGCCGAGCGGCTCGCCGAGGACCTTGGCCCCGTCTACGCGCCAGGAAAGCGGGATCTCGTGCAGCACGCGGCGATTCATGAAGTTGGGTTCGCTTGCCGCGCGCGCCGCCTCCCGCACCTTCTCAGTGTCGAGGTCGGTGATGACGGCATCGGCACGCGATATGATCGTCTCACCCGAACCCCGTGCCTCGTCAAGCGACACGCCGCCCACCGCCAGGAAGCCTGAGCGTATCGACATACGGGCAGCAGCCTCTGCCTGCTGCTTGGCGGCCAGGATGCTCGCGGTAGCGTCAGGCAGATCCACGACATAGCCGTGGCGCATGCCGCCCGTTTCGCTCATGCCCGTGCCGATGATGCGTATGACCGGACCCTCAGGAGATTGCACCTCCTCGACTACCACCACCTTCGTCTGGTGGGTGCCGATATCAATGCCGGTTGCGATGCGTCGTGCCATGAGAAGTAGAGGGGTGAATGAAGCGGGCAAGGTATGCCCGTTCGTATCGCTCCATTGTAGCCCCGTGGCGCTGTCCTTTCAAATGAAGGAGTGCGTGGATAAAAAGGAATAGACAATAGTTCTTCGGTGAGAGGTCATAGGAAGGAGCTTGCCGGTCGGCGACAAGCGGACAGATGATGATCTCGCCGCTCTCGGGACCTGCTTCGTACGAGAGCACATTCGGAATGTAATCCTTGCCGCGTAGCGCGACGTTAAGAGCCTGTGCGCGCGTCTCGCCTGCGAAGACGAGCGAGATGTCCCAGCCCGGAAGCACGGCATGAGCGACGTCCGCAAACGGCAAACCAGGCGCTTTGCGCCTGGTGAAATTCTTGATATCGAGCGTGCCCTTCATGCACATGAGTGTATCAGAAAATGGGCCCCGCTTTCGCGGGGCCCATTTTCTTTATCGGCGACCTTTGGTCTTCTTGGCGGTGGGATCGATCTTCCCCAGCTTCACGAGCTGATTGTACTCGGCGATGCGCTCGCCGCGGATCATGGCGCGAGCGTGGTCCACATTCTTGGACTTCTGGCGGATATAGTAGCGGCGATTGCGCATGGCGCGCACCAGCCCCAATCCCTGCGCGCGGCGGGAGAAACGGCGGATGAGCGAGGCTGCGCTCTCGTTCTTGCTACGGCGCACTTCGATACGTGTTGCGTTCTGCATAATAGAGCCAAGAGTAGCACAAATGCTGTATTCCTGTCTACCGAGCGCTAGCTGACGGTCTTAAGATGCTCGACCAGAGAGTCGAGCGGTATGAATGTCTCGGTATAGCTCGCCCGATCGCGCAGGATGACGGAGCGCTCAAGCGCCTCCTTGCGCCCCATGATGATGAGGTAGGGCGGATTGAGGGTCTCGACGATGCGCATCTGTTCCGTCAGGGATTCTATGCCTATGGACTGGGAAAGGGGGATGCGTGCGCGCCGGAGATGGTCGGCCATCTTCATGCTCTCGCGCTTCGCTTCCTCGCCGATGTGTACGAAGACGAAACGTGGCGCGCCTGCGCCCTTCGCCGGTGCTATGGTGTCGCGCGTATCGGTCGTGATGCGGATAACGGCACCCACGCCCGGCACTGCGGACTTGAAGAACAGGCGGGAGAATTCAGCGTAGCGGGAACCCCAGACGTGCATCTTCTCGTCGCCGGCTATCTCGAAGCAGGTCTCGCTCCAGCTGGTGCCGCGCGAAAGAAGCTCGGGGGCGAGCGTATACGGAGTGTCAGTCGACTCGAGATACTCGATGACGCCTTCGAAATGCTTGCGGCTCGCTTCGCTCAGATGATCGGTAGGAGCCGGTAGGCTGTCGGAGTCCTGGGCGGCGAGGAGTTCGGCGGCCTCGAAGACGTCGCGCTTGGCGCAATTGACGCAGTCTTCGGGAAGCACGGGTCCGTGCTTGCGGAAGAACGTGCCGAGTTCGCGCGCGAAGCGTCCGCGGGTCTCCTTGTCTCCCATGCTGTTGATGCGGAGCGTAAGCTCCGCCTTGCTCAAGTCCTGCATGAGCGCGCGTACCGCGCGCATGAGTACCGCGTCGGCAATCGAGCGATCGATGCCAAGCGCGTGGAACTGGATGATTATCTGCTTGGGAGCAGGGCGGCCGGGTGCTGCGTTGCTATGCCAGAGAAAGAGCGGCTGGGCTGCTGAGGGAGCAAGACCTGCGTCACGCACATGCTTCAAGAAGCCTGCGACTTCTCGTGCGGCAGGGTCGAGAATATCAAGATTCAGTCCATCCGGGTACGGCGCGCGACTCGAGAGTTTCTTTGCCGCAAGCGACGTGAGTGAGCTGAAGCCGTAGTAGGCGCCGACGGCGCTGGCGCGTTTCAGGATGTCGTCAGGACGAAGCGTGCTGGTGGTCATTGCGGTACGTGTGCGGCTCCGGGGAATACTCCGAATTCGTGTGCCGGAAGCAGACGGATGAAGGCGCGGCCTATGATGTTCTTCTGTGGAAGGAGACCCCAGACACGCGAATCGGAGCTTTTCGGACGGTTATCTCCCATGACGAAGTACTGGCCGGGGCCAACGCTCGTACTCTGCGTGTAGGTTGCATCCTCGTCGACGACATAGGATTCGTCGAGCGTTATAGCAGTGCCGTCGGTTTTCAGGATATGTACCTGGCCTTTATCTATGCTGACTGTTTCTCCCGGAAGTCCGATAATGCGCTTTATGTAAAAGACGGACGGATCGTTCGGATAGCGGAAGACGATGACGTCGCCGCGCTCAGGCTTCTCGAAATGATAGGTAAGTTCGTCGACGATGAGATAGTCCGCGCTCTCGAAGGTCGGATGCATACTCTCCCCTTCGACGACGAACGGTTGCGCGACGAAAAGGCGGATAGGGAGGACGATGATGACGGCAAGCACCAGGAACGTTGCGATCTCTTTAAGAGCACTGCCGATGTTCATGCAGGCATTGTACGCTCACTATTTCCGCGCGCAAGCGAGTCGCTCGGGCCTGCAAATAAAAAGTGCGTTTCGCCGAAGACGGCTGCACTACGCTTAACCCTTTTTATTTGCAGGCCCTCGCTCCCGTCGGATAAATCCAAACATCCATACAAAGGTTTATCGGTTGGTGTGATGAGATATCACATCAACACATACCATGTGTTGATTGCAGAAATCAGTAGGAATATAATCGTATATGACGAGTCTTCGCCCGCTACCAAGCGAGAGAAAGGGAACAAACCGCCGGAAGGCGGTTTGTTCTTTTGTAATTTCATAATTGGCATTCTGTTATACTTAACTTTAATATGGCAACGGTAATCGTAGGGCTCGGAAATCCGGGCGGGGAATACGCGAAGACGCGACACAATGCAGGACGAATGGCGGTGGAGGCGTTCGCGAAGTCGGAGGGCTTCGGGGAGTTTGTACCGCGTAAAGCAGCGAATGCGTCAGTAGTTGAAGGAAGTCTGGATGGCGAGAAAGTACAGCTCGTGTTGCCGGAAGTATTCATGAACCAGTCGGGCAAAGGCGCAGCGCCGTTCGTGAAGTCAGTAAAGGCCGCGAAGAATCTGCTCGTCGTGCGCGACGATCTCGATCTCCCAATCGGCGTCGTCAAGATGACGGTGCACGGGCGTGGCAGCGGGGGACATAAAGGCGTCGAGAGCATAATGCGTGCCTTAAAGACCAAAGACTTTGCGCAGCTCAAGATCGGTATTTCCGGCGCGACCGCGAAGGGTGGCGTGAAGAAACCGGCGGGCGAAGAGAAGGTAGTGACGCATGTCATCGGTAAGTTCAAACCTGCGGAGGAGCCGGCCCTCAAGAAAGCTTTCAAGAAGGCGAGTGTCGCCATCGCATATTTCATCACTGACGGCATCGAGAAGGCGATGCTCGAAGCCAACACGCGTCAATAAGTACTCTTACCTAAATACAAAGGCCGCATGCTACGCATGCGGCCTTTGTATTTCCCGTCGGGAGCGAGGATTTAAGAATAAAAGCGGTTCAGGATTGCCAAGTGCAGGGGTAATCCCCGGAACGACGCTTTTATTCTTAAAGCCGAGCGACTCGCTATTTCTTCTTCGCCCCCGCGAACGTAAGCGTCATGCGCTGATCCTTCGGTTCGAAGAGGGTGATCGTGAACGGATACGTCTTACCGAGCTCGAGCGTCTCGCGCAGTTCCTGCGGAGTCGCGAATTCGCTGATATGCACGAGGCCGGCGACGCCTTCCTCGATGGAAGCGAGCGCGCCATGCTTGTTGTACTTGATGATGACACCCGTGACTTCCTGACCTTTCTTGTAGTGGTCGCTAGCTGCTTTCCACGGATTCTCCTTGAGCGCCTTGATAGAGAGGGAGACCTTGCCATCCTTTATCTCGATAACCTTCACCTGGACGCGGTCACCAACCGTGAAGAGGGTGCGAGGGTCCTCGACAAGGCCCCAATCGAGCTCGCTGATGTGCACGAGTCCTTCAAGCCCCTGCTCAAGCTTCACGAAGACGCCGAAGTCGACAGCTCCCGTGACTTCGCCCTCGACGACATCACCCACCTGATACTTGTCGATGAGGTTCGTCTTCTCGGACTCCTCCTCGCCGCTCTTCTCCGAGAAGATGAGCTTGCCCTCCTTAGGGTCGGCCGTGATGATGCGCACCGCAAGCACGGTTCCCTGAAGCTTCAGCAACTCGCCGAAGATCTTGTCCTTATCACCCTCAGGAACGCGTGGATAGTGCTCCTTGGTGAGCTGGCTTGCCGGAAGGAAGCCCTTGATACCCTGCCACGAGAGGATGAGTCCGCCCTTATTCGCTTCCTCGACCGTGAGGTTGTAGGTCGTCTGAGAAAGGATAGCGGCTTCCGCCTCGCCCCAGATAGCGGCCTGGCGAGCTTCCTTAAGGGAGAGCTCAATATAGCCGTCGAGACCTGCGGGGTCGACGACCTTTGCGGTGATGGTGTCGCCGGGATTAGCCTTGCGCAGCACGTCGGCAGCGTTGAGGTATTCGCGGCCGTAGATGATGCCGGTGCCAAACGGAGGCAGGTCGACAAAGAGGCGTCCGCGGACGAGTTCGATAATGGTTCCTTCGATGACGTCGCCTGCCTGGGGAGGCGTAGCGATATCACCTAGATGCTTGGCCATCGGGTGGCTGCTGTCTAGCGTGAACGAAGGAGCTACATTAGGCGCTGCGGGAGCAGCAGCCGTTGTTTCTTCGGGCATGTGTGTAAATGGGCGGGGCGCTTTCTGCTGCGGGTACTGACAGGAGTATTACGTCCTGACAGGGATAGCCCGCTCGCTGCTTGTACGCGCCCTCGCGATAGGAAAAACCTATCATATATAAGGAAACGTGAAAAGGGGCGAGGTCCGAAAACCCCGCCCCCCATTCCTTGCGGCCCGAAGGCCGGCATTCATGTCGCCGTCGGCGAGACCGACATCTGGATCGCGCTGCCAGCGGTAGGTGCCGCGACACCGCTGGACGACCGATAGCTCGACTCGCGCGGCGCATAGGCGGTGTCCTTGGCCGACCGATCGAAGACGATGCCGAACATCTGGCTTCCGCGCGAACGGTAGTTCACCGCGCTCGGCGCCGTCATCTTCAGCAGACCCGCATCGGAACGATCGAGTGCCAGCGTGTCGCGATCGAGCTTGTTGTTGCTCGCGCCGAGAATCGCCCTGGTCTCGTTGACCTGACCGGTGTCGAGATAATAGGCTGCCTTGCTGATGCGCGTGCCGGCGCGATCGAGGATGTTGTAGCTCAGGTTCGCCGCGGACATCGTTCCGCCGCCGCCCGCATCGCCGATCACCGCCGTGCTTGTCACCAGCTTGTCGCTCTGCGGCGTCGCCGCAATCGCCGGAGCCGCCATGCTTGCGCACAGGGCCGCTGCGATGAGGAAGGTTCTTGTCATCACATTCTCCTTGCTTTCGCTACCCGGAATGGGAGCTAGGCACCTATAACGTAGCATATTCCCGACCCTAATTACTGTTTGAAAGGCGTTCTCTAATGAAATGGGGATAATCAGCGCTACCAATTCCAGGGTATTAAATGCATAAAGCTCATCCAAATTGATGAGCCTTGCGATTAGTTGTGACTCTCGAAAGAGTCGAACCTTTGAATGAAAGATCATTCGGAACCTGAAGGTTCCGGGGCTGGAGGGGACCGAAATCCCCTCCCAACCTAGGCGCTGTTCCGAAACTCGATTCCGGAGGAATGCCGCCGAGATTATGCCCTTGTTGTCGAATATTGCTGGATTACGACGTCGCGACGACGTCCGACTGCTGCGCCAGAGCCGGGTCGACGATCGCGGTATCGGCGCGGGCGGGCTGCTGCTGGTCGAGCTCGGCCGTGGCGTCCTGGGAAATGAAGTGCTGCATGATAGTCTCCATCATTCTCGCTGTTACCACCCAATAGAACGGGGGCACATGAACAATACCACTCTTCATGAAGTCCGCAAGGAGGTCTAAAAGACTGGTGTGTATAACGTTAAAACAGGCTTTTCATGAAGAAGACATGCGCACAGGAAAGTGGTACAATAGAGAGAACATGGTAATCACCCATCACGGCGGACAGTGCTTCAAAGTGACGCTTGGCGACCTGACTATCGTCTTCGATCCGGTGGCGAAGGGAGCGTCCCTGCCTGCGGTGCGTTTCGGTGCGGACATCGCGCTTATCTCCCGTAATCATCCGGATATGGCAGGCAGCGACGAAGTGGCTTTCGGCGGCAAGGAGCCGTTCGTCATCAGCGGCCCTGGAGAATATGAGAAGGATGGCATCACGGTGCAGGGCTTCCTCACGAAGAGCGAATATGCGCTTTCCAAGGGACAGACGGAGGCGGTCAACACTGTCTACGCGGTAAAGCTCGAAGGCATGACCCTCGTCCACCTGGGCGCACTCGCGACCCCGGCGCTCCCAGCCGACGCCAAAGAAGCCATCGACGAGATAGACGTGCTCTTCATCCCGATAGGCGCCGACGGAGTATTGAATCCTTCCGAGGCAAGCAAGCTCGCCACCATGCTCGAGCCGAAAGTGATCATTCCGATGCACTGGAGCGGCATGGGGGAGGCTAAGGCACTCGAAGCCTTCATAAAGGAAGAGGGAGGGGAGGAGGAGCGTGTGGAGAAGCTTACCCTCAAGAAGAAGGATGCGGCAGACAAAGACGGTGCTATCATAGTAATAACGCCCTAATATCTATGAAAGATTTCGTACACAATCTCAAGCAGAAGCCGGAACACGTCCGTAAGCGTATCGCGCTCGGCACGGCAAGCGGCGCGACCGCTCTCATCGCTATCGCCTGGGTAGTGGCTATGGTAACGACCCACGCCTTCGAACTCTCATCGGGACCTACGACGGTCGCGACGCAGGATTCAGCACCGCTCGCCCTTACCGGCACGAATATCAAGTCGAACTTTACGCAGCTCGTAGGCGCCGTAGGCGCCGCAGCGCACGGTTCGACGACTGCGCCTGCCATTACGGTGGTGGACGGCACGTCAAGCGCGACGACCGATCGCGCGAACGCGCCTGCAAGCAACTCCGCTACCGTGCTCTCCTTCTAATATCTAGATACGAAGTCCTGACGCTTGCCGTTTTACTGTATGCCAAAGAAAGTCGTCCAGCCTGAAGAGGAAGCACCGCGCGTGAACGTGGTGGATCAGTCGATAACGACGGAGATGCGTCAGTCCTACATCGACTACGCGATGACGGTCATAACTTCGCGCGCGCTCCCTGATGTGCGCGACGGCCTCAAGCCGGTGCACCGCCGCATCCTCTACGCCATGCGCCAGACCGGACTCACACCAACCGCGAAGTTTCGGAAGTCAGCCACCGTTGTCGGAGAGGTGCTCGGTTCCTATCACCCGCACGGCGACACCTCCGTATACGACGCTATGGTGAAATTAGCGCAGGACTTCACGACCCGCTATCCGCTCGTACAGGGCCAGGGTAACTTCGGTTCTATCGACGGCGATCCGCCTGCCGCCTACCGCTACACGGAAGCGAAGATGTCGCGCCTGGCCGACGAGCTCTTGCGCGATCTCGAAAAGGAGACGGTGGACTGGGTCCCTAACTTCGATGGCAGCAAACAGGAACCGAGCGTCCTTCCGGCGGCGATGCCCAACCTTTTGCTTAACGGAGGACTCGGCATAGCGGTCGGTATGGCGACCAATATCCCGCCGCATAACCTTCGGGAAGTCGCGGACGCGACCATGCATCTCATCGACAACGAGGACGCGACGACCGACGATCTGCTCGAATTCGTGAAAGGTCCTGACTTCCCGCTCGGCGCCGTCGCCTTCAACCAGGCGGACATCCGTCACGCGTACACGACCGGAAAGGGCGGCGTCGTGGTGCGTGGCGAGGCAGAGATAGTGGAGGACAAGAAGGGAACGAACATCATCATCACGAGCATTCCGTATCGCGTGAATAAGTCGGACCTCATCGTGCGCATCGCGGACCTTGTACGCGATAAGAAGCTGGAGGGCGTGAAGGACCTGCGCGACGAGTCTACGAGCGACATCCGCGTCGTCGTGGAGCTCAAGGGCACGGCGCACCCGCAGGCCGTTTTGAATAATCTCTATAAGCACACGGAGCTCGAGTCGACCTTCCACTACAACATGCTCGCGCTCGTCGACGGCGTCCCGCAGACCCTGTCGCTCAAGGGCATGCTCGCGGAATTCATCAAGCACCGTAAGGAAGTGGTGAAGCGCCGCACGGAGTACGAGCTGCGCAAGGCAGAGGAACGCGAGCACATCTTGCTGGGGCTCTCCAAGGCCCTCGACCACATCGATGAAGTTATCAAGATAATCAAGGCATCCAAGGACGTGCCCACTGCCTCGCTCGCGCTCCAGAAGAAGTTCGCCTTCAGCGAGCGGCAGACTGCAGCCATCCTTGCGATGCGCCTTCAGACACTCGCAGGTCTCGAGCGCAAGAAGATAGAGGATGAGCTCGCCGAGCTTCAGAAGCTGATCGCCAAACTCAAGAAGATACTCTCAAGCGCGAAGAATATCCTCGCGGTGGTGCGCGAGGAGCTTTCGGCGCTCGCTGATAAGTACGCCGACGCGCGCCGCACCAAGATCATAAAGGGCGGCGTGAAGAATATCTCAGTCGAGGACCTGGTGCCTGACGAGGAGAGCGTGCTCGTGCTTACCCAAGGCGGCTACGTGAAGCGCACGAATCCGGACGAATACAAGGTGCAGAAGCGCGGGGGCATAGGTGTCATCGATATGTCGACCAAGGAAGAGGACGTCGTGACTCATTTCCTCAAGGCATCCGCCCACTGCGAGGTCCTCTTCTTCACTGACTTCGGCAAGGCCTACCAGCTCAAGATGTACGAGCTTCCCGAAGGGAAGCGAGCTACCAAGGGCAAGTCCATCATGAACTTCCTCTCGCTCGCAGGTGATGAGAAGGTTACCAGCGTGCTTGCGGTGCCTAAGGGCGCCGCACGCGATGCGCTCTCCGTATTCTTGGTCACCGAGCAAGGAACGGTGAAGAAGGTCGAAGCGAAATCATTCGCGGACGTGCGCCGCTCAGGCATCATCGCTATCAACCTGAAGAGCGGTGACCGCCTCGTTGCCGCGCACCTGGCTGCCGAAGGCGACAGCATTTCAATAGTAACGAGCAAAGGTCAGTCGATACGTTTCGACGAAGCGGAGACGCGCGCCATGGGCCGCATCGCCGCCGGAGTGCGCGGCATGACGCTTAAGAAAGATGACCGTATCGTCTCTGCCGAAGTGGTGAGCGCGGTGGCTACCAAGGCGGCACTCCTCATCATCATGGGCAACGGCTATGGCAAGAAGACGCCGATGAGCGAGTATAAGGTGCAAGGTCGCGGAGGCTCAGGCATCAAGACCGCCGACGTAACACCGAAGACCGGCGAAATAATCGGCGCCAAGGTGCTTACCGGAGACGAGGAAGCTATAGAGGAGATCGTGGTCATCTCGAAGAAGGGACAGGTCATCCGCATCTCGGCTGGGGATATCCCGTCGCTGTCTCGCGCGACGCAGGGCGTGAGGATCATGAAGATGAGGGAGGGGGACTCTATTGCCTCCATGGTCGCTTTGTAGCGCGCACGGTGAAATTCCCGCTTCTGCTTTGTTGCAGGTGCGTCCACGACTCTCACCGTACGCCCTAGTACGGCTCGAGCCGCAGACTTCCTGCGCCTCGCATAAGCGGTTTTTCATCGCACGCTTACTGTGCTGAAGTACGAGCGTTTTTCATACTTTTGACCGCGTGGTTTTCGAAGTCATGAAATTCGATGGTATAATCCAGATTGATCGCACACGGGGGAGGTATCATGATAAGTCGAACATTTCGTCTCGGTGATATCGACGGATTTACTACGTATGTCCGACGATTCACCCAAGCAACCGGAGCTACCGTGTTTGTCGGAGGCGTCCGTGCATCATCTCGATCCAGGTGGTCAGGAGATGCATCGGCGGCTGCCGGCAACAGCGAGCTCCTGCTTGCGAAACAATGATGTTGAATGGGACGGTCCAACTGGACCGTCCCTGTGGTATTTTATAGGTAATGAACTTTGCGGATCCGAGAACGAACGTGCAGCAGTTGGGATTGCGTGAGGGTATGAAGGTAGCCGACCTAGGCGCGGGTACGGGCCACTACAGCATCGCTGCCGCAGGAATCGTCGGGAACGACGGTCGGGTATATATGGTCGACATCCAGGAGGATGTACTCAAGCATGCACTCGATTCGGCGCATCGCGTAGGGTTGCGCAATGTCGAGCTGGTCTGGGGGAATATCGAGAAGCTCGGAGGGACGAAGCTGCGCGACCACACGATTGATGCAGTCGTTCTTTCGAACGTCCTCTTCCAGGCCGAGCACAAGGACGGATTGGTGGCTGAAATCAAGCGCATCCTGAAGCCAGGGGGTAAGCTGCTCGTCATCGATTGGGCGGGGTCCTATGGCGGCATGGGACCGGCTGCCGGATGCGTGGTGAGCGAACACGTCGCCGAAGAGCTTTTCATATCAGCGGGCCTGCATAAGGTGAAAGACTTCCGCGCAGGGGCGCATCATTATGCTATTGTTTTCACAGCTCCATAGAGTATGCCCGAGCTTCCTGAAATTCCCCGCTCTGCTGTGTTGCGCTCGATCTCACGTTTTCACCGTACGCCAGAGTACGGCTCAAACGCTCGTACCTCAGCGCCTTGCATAGCGGGTTTTTCAGGAACCTCGGCTGGCGTACTTTCTAGATCGCATTCTCGATAATTTCCAACCTCATTTTTATGTCATCGATGAAACCCTTTCAAGTCCTTCTTCTCGCCGGATTCGGCTTCCTCGCGCTCCTGGGCCTCTTTCTGTTCGCGACGTTCTCAGGGTTCGGTTCGAACGCTACCAAGCTCGGAGCCGTTACCATATGGGGCACGCTACCGGAGTCCGGCGTAGACGCGGCGCTTAATACGCTCAAGGCAGACAACCAGCAGTACAATCAAGTGAGCTACGTACAGAAGCCCGAAGCGAGCTTTGATGTGGACCTGGCTGAAGCTCTCGCCTCGGGCACGGGCCCTGACCTCATCCTTATCTCCCAGGAAGAACTTGCGACCGAGCAGAACAAGCTCACGGTCATACCATTCTCGGTGATGTCCGAGCGCAGCTATCTCGACACGTACTTGCCGATATCCGAGATCTTCCTCGCCAGCAGCGGCACCTACGGCATCCCGTTCGCTGTCGATCCGCTCGTCCTCTATTACAACCGTTCCTTGCTCACAAGCGCTGGAGTAGCTACGCCGCCGGCGTCCTGGGAAGCAGTTACGGGGCTCAGCGAGCGCCTCACGCAGAGTCAGGCCGGAAGCGTGATACGCAGCGTCATACCGCTCGGCTCTTATGAGAACGTCGAGAACGCACGCGCCATCCTCTCTCTGCTGCTGCTTCAGGCAGGGAACCCTATCGTTGCCGTTGACACGACGGGTCCGCATGCGCAGCTCACCGCAGCAGGACAGAGCTCATCCGGCTCTACCCCCGCTGAAAGCGCCATCAACTTCTATACGCAGTTCAGTGATCCGGCCAAGACCGTCTACACCTGGAACCGTGCACTCGCGAGCGCGCGCCAGAGCTTCCTCTCGGGCGATCTCGTGCTCTACCCGGGCTTCGCATCCGAGCTCCCGCAACTGAAGGCATCGAACCCGAACCTCGACTTCGACATGGCCCCTATTCCGCAGCCGCAGACGGCCGCCACCAGTCTCACCTTCGGCCACGTATATGCCTTTGCCATCCCGAAGGCGTCGAAGAACCCGGCAGGAGCGCTTACCATCGCCCAGGCGCTTGCAGCGCCGTCCTATGCCGTGCACGCAGCCAGCGAGTTCGGCATGGCGCCCGCCCTGCGCTCCTCGCTCACGCCTTCCACGAATGATCGTTATCAGCCTGTCTTCTTCCCGCAGGCGCTTATCGCCCGTGGATGGCTATCCCCATCGCCATCCGTCACGGATCAGATATTCAGTACTATGATAGGGTCTATAACGAGCGGCCGGGCTGCAGTGCATCAAGCCTTCGACACTGCGGATCAAGCCATCGAAGCTTCCTACTAATATCGATGCCCATGATTTCCATGCATAAAATTGTTCTGACCTCCTTGATCGGAGGGTTAGTGCTTGTAGGAGTAGCGAGTCTTTCGATGCCGCAGTCTGCCTTTGCCATTGCTGTTCCTGGTCCGCCACCCGCGGCCGCACCGGCCCCAGCAACAAAGGGAGATGCTTCGACCGGGGGAACCATTGGCACAGGTAACACTTCGACCGGAGGGGGAACCATCGGCACAGGAAATACTAGTTCGGGAAACGACACGACCCTGGTCAATCCTCTCAAGAATATCGATTCTCTTCCTGAACTCGTGAACGCCATACTTGATGCAATCGTTACGCTCGGATCGATCGCTCTTACCCTGGCGCTCATATGGGTCGGCTTCCTCTTCGTCGCGGCGCGTGGCGCGCCCGAGAAGATCACCGCAGCCAAGACCGCTCTCATATGGACGGTAGTGGGTGGCTTGATACTCCTTGGCGCTAAGGCCATCGGACTGGTCATACAGTCGACCGTGGGCACCTTAACGTCCTAATCGTATGAGCATACGCACCGCTCATCTCGTACGCTTTGTCCCAGCGGTAGCGCTCGTTCTGCTGCCGCTTTCTACGCGCGCGGCGACCTTCGCTGAAATCGTAAATTCCACGATCGTCCCGCTCGGCAATGCTTTCATAGTCCTTCTCTATTCCATAGCCTTTATCATCTTTCTCATCGGCATGGTGCGCTACTTCTTTACCAGCGGCGAGGAAGGTCGCGAGAAAGGAAAGCAGCTCGCATTCTGGGGCATTATCGCGCTCGTGGTCCTCTTCGGCGTCTGGGGGCTGGTGCAGGTCCTGCTCGGCGTGCTGACCAGTTTCAGTGCATAACCAGTATCTATCTACTCGAAGCTTGCTATCCTATCCCTATGAATACCATCACGCACATCATCACCTCGATCCAGACGGTTATAAACCTCTTGGTACCGGTCGTATTCGCCCTCGCCTTCATCGCCTTCATTTTCGGCATCTTCCGCTATTTCATAGCCGGAGGAGCCAATGAGGAATCGCGCGATAAGGGAAAGCAGCTAGCCATATGGGGCCTTGTCGGCTTCGCTATCATGGTCTGCGTCTGGGGACTGGTGAATCTCATCACCGGCTCGCTCGGTCTTAATTCCAATACTCCCTGCATCCCGACGCTTACGGGTGCTTGCAAACAAGGATCAGGTACTGTTCAGAACTCGACCTTTGCACCAAGCCCTGCACCAAGCCCTGCTCCAAACCCTGTTCCTTCTACCGTATTTCCAGAGTAAGCAGTGAGGTATATCAGCCGACAAAGGCTAAGCCGATGTCCACATATATGTAGGAATCGAGTTGACGGCGCGCCTGCAGGGTTTATCCTGTACCTATAGCCTTATAACCGCAGATGTACCATTCTCTATGAAAAAGATCGCCTACTCAGGCATTGCCTTCCTCGTTCCCGTCTTCGCGCTCGCAGCTGTCGATAGCGTACAGTCGCTCGGCACCTTCGTTATCTCGCTCATCAATACGGTCGCCGTCCCGCTCGTATTCGCCCTCGCCTTCATATTCTTCATCTGGGGCGTATTCCAGTACTTCATCATGGGCGGCGCAAACGAGGAAGCGCGTGACAAGGGAAAGCAGCTCATGCTCTACGGTCTCATCGGCTTCTTCGTCATGATTTCCGTCTGGGGTCTCGTCCGCATCCTTACCGGTACGGTTGATCTCAACAATACCAACCCTTCTTCAAGCGGTCTTCCGAAGGCAGCCAACATCTAGGCGATTCTTCTCTGCAAAAGCCGCCACCCGAAGGGTGGCGGCTTTTGCCTATCTTTACCTGTTGATTGAGAGCCACCCGACTCGATTTCCTGTTAGAATAAGAGCTATGGCAGCAAGCACCACACCGTTCAATACGTTTATCACTAAAGTAGAGGCTGCGATAATCGACCCCCTCATCACGGTTCTCGCCCTCGCCGCTTTCATACTCTTTGTCTGGGGCGTTATCGAATTTATACAAGGCGCGGGAAGTCCTGAAAAGCGCACGACCGGCCAGCAGCACATCCTCTGGGGCTTAGTCGGCCTCGCCATCCTATTTGGTGCGCGCATCATCGTCACTATCCTCACGAAGATAGTCGGAGGCTGAAATATATAAAAATTGGGCCCGGGAAGCATTGTTGCTCCCCGGGCCCAAGACATTCGTCAGTTGTTGCGGAGTACGAACCCCACGTCGATCTCAAAGTCCTTGTCCGTATTGGATTCGGTCCTCTGGAACGAAATGGAACGATATTCGCCGCACTTCTCTACCGGCTGCCAGTTCATGTCCTCGCACTTGACCCGGTAGAGCTTCGGGTCAGGCAAGGGATCAACGTGCACGACACACCCCCAAGGCACTTTGACCTCCTTCCAATCATCGCCGCTCGGAGGCGTGATGGATTGGTGTGGCTGAGCTTCGCAGGCTTGCGCCGGCGTAAGGGCCGGCCTTGCGGCCTGCTGCACGAACGCCGTTTGGACCGGCATCGTGTATTGGACCGGCGTGCTCGTGAGCCACATCACGAAGGGATAGACCACGAACACGAGGGCGGCGATCAAGGCGATGATCGAGTAGTTCAGCCTGCCGAGCCAGGCGAAGAAGTCTCTCGGATTGCTCCTGTGTCTGGGGGTTGTGGACGTATCCGCTCCGACAGGTTCGCTGTCAGGGGAATAGATCCGATACGCGATGAATCCTCCGGCGAGGAGGATCATCACAATGAAAACAATAAAACCTGCACCCATTGGATTATTCTCCTGCCTTGATGCTTGCGGGTTGAAGCTGTTGCATCACGCCAGTCATGCCCGGCGCGATCATCGTGATGTTCGAGCCGGTCCTTTCTAGAGTTTTGAGGATCTGCGTCTGCTGGACGAGCCCCTGTGCTTCACTATTCGACACAGTTGGGTCACCCGCCGCATTCTTAGATCCTTCGATCAGAGCAGCAATCGCCCGCCCGGTCGATTGAAATTCCAACGTATCTGCTTCGAGTTTTTTCTTTGCTTCAAGGATCAGCTCGCGCAGTCTTTCTGTCTCGGGCGGAAGTGCGATGTCCTCGATGATGAGCGCTTCCTTCGGAAGAGGATAGGCACCGATATCGGCAAGTAGCGGAGCTGCGGCGTCAGCCGCAACCTTGCAGATTGCCTTGCCCGGTTCTTTCTGTGCGTCATCGGTCGTGAGCCCCTGGATTCGAAAGCGAAACTCGCCGTCGAAGCAGGTAGCAACCCGAAGCTCGGGGTTATCGAGGTAATATGTCCACAGCAAGATGTCGGAGGTAACCGCGTCCCAGTTCTTGGCTGCTACTTCGATCGGGTTCCCGACCAAGTACCAGCCCCATACCAGGACGCACGCAGACGAATCCTGGAAGTCGATCTTCTGGGCCTTCTTGTCCTTGTCGTCCTTGTAGAGCGGGACACGACGTCCCTTCAAGGAGCCGCGCTCCTTGATTCGATCGCAGAAGGGATTTACCCAGCGCCAGCCAGGATATTTTATCGAGTGGTAGCAGTCGAAACGCTCTATGACGGCGTAGCTCTTTTCACGAACAGGCAAGAATCCCCAACCCCAGAGCCCTGCGCTCCAGAGGATAAAGGTCCCGCCCATAGTGAAGAAGACGCCGTCGTATGCGCTTCCGATGAGACCGCCGACCACGCTGAGAACGATGGCCGGAATGCCCCAGGTTGCCAGATCCAGGCGATTCTTGAATATCTTAGCCATGATGGCTCTCCCACTGAATTTCCTAACAGCAGCACCTGACGAATGTCAGTGAACTCTGTTCCGTTATGTAGTATATAGCAAAACTATATAAAAGTCAAGTTGAAACTATAGATTCCTGTAGTTTAGTAAACGGCCCAGAAGCTGGGTTATTTAAGCCTACTATGCCGATATATCGGCATAGTAGAGATTCACCTTTAAAGACTCACTATCAGTGCTGGAGAGAGGACTTGAACCTCTACCTCTCGAAGCGATGAATAGGCTCCCAGCCTATTCACTCCCGCGGCAGGACATCCTGTACAAAGTGCTGGGAAGAGGACTCGAACCTCCACCCCCGAAGGGACCTGCTCCTAAGGCAGGCGCGGCTACCATTACGCCATCCCAGCACTTTACACAGGATTCGTGTCTACCATTTCACCACTCCAGCGTAGAGATAAGAATATAGGAAAGCGAGCCTAATAACCAGAGCAAATCACTCTCCTCAGCGTGCCAGTTGAATTGTTGGCAAGCTTCCTATAGTATTCGTTTTATTGCGGTCAATTGTTTGGCCTCGATTATTTATTTGGCCCGTAAGCATAGTTTGCTAGCGCTGCGTTCGAAAAAATAGAATATATGGGTTACCATATATTCTCTGTTTCTCACTTGCACTACACGAGCACTTCTTGTTTACTAGCTCGGGGACTCGCAAGAAAACAAAGTCGCGCCCGTAGCTCAGTTGGTAGAGCAACTCCCTCTTAAGGAGATGGTCCCTGGTTCGAGCCCAGGCGGGCGCACAAATGAAAATCTCCCAGCTTGCTGGGAGATTTTCATTTGTGCGCCCGAGGAGAGTGCCTGCGCACTCTCCGGCCTGGGCTCGAAAGGCGGAGCTATATCCGAGTCATCGAGGATAGCGAGCCGGGGTCGCGCATACTTAACGAGTCTTCGAGTTTAGTAAAGCGTGACCGAGCCCAGGCGACGACTGTAGTCTGGGCTCGAATATCCTGCCGACGTAAGATGTGGCTTTGCGACAGATCATCCGTAAGGTGTGAGCTGATACACTTTGTGATGCTACACTATCCATCTATGGCCAAGATCTATCCTCGTGCATACTTTGGTGACTGCATCGTTCGAGTTGAAGAAGCGAATCTGAGCATCGCGAGTTCGGCAGTACTCTATGGTCTCAGCGTATATACGGTATTCCCGGTATGCAGTGCTAGTGGCGGAGTCGTGGGATTCCGCCTCGCTGACCACTGGCAGCGCCTTTCGAACTCAGCGAAGATAATCGGCATCGATACGTTTGCCAAGGATTGGAACGAAGAACGCTTTCAGGAGGCTGTCCGGAACGTGATCGCAGAGAACGACATCAAGGAAGACGTCTTCGTGCGCGCGACCATCCACGTATCGGATCTGGTCCCTGGAGTGCGCTCGCGCGGTCTCGGAACGACTCTCAGCATCTTCATATACGAAGCTGCCAGCATACTGCCTTCTCGCGGCGCGCGCCTAAAGACGAGCGTCTGGCGCCGTATCCCGGACTACTCGATCCCGTCGAGAGCTAAGGTGAACGGTGCCTACGTGAATTCCGTCCTTGCGCGTCAAGATGCGCTCGATAGCGGCTACGACGATTGCATCTTCCTCGATGTCGCCGGCCACGTCTGCGAACTCTCGGCCGCGAACGTCTTCATGATCCGCGACGGTGTTCTTTATACGCCTGACCAGGCGAGTGACATCCTGGAAGGCATCAGCCGCCGTACCATACTCACGCTTGCCCGCGATATGGGAATCCCTACGCAGGAGCGCACTATTGACCTCACGGAGCTATATGTAGCCGACGAGGTCTTCGCAGCCGGTACCTCTGCTTTCCTTACGCCGGTGCTTGAGATCGATAAGCGGATAGTGGGGGACGGGAAGATCGGACCGATCACCGCGAAGCTCAAGGAAAAGTATTTTGATGTACTGCACGGGAAAGCAGTGGAGTATAAAGATTTTTTGACGGAGTTTTAAAGTGAAGCGGAACTCCATCATTTATTTTAGGTTTAGGGGACTCGGTCACGAGTTGCGGACATAATCCTCCAGGTATTCGGATTCTGCCTCGCACTCTCGAGCTTTGCACTTGATTTCCTAACCAATAAGAATTGGTAACGAAATCTACGCCCACCTCACTGTCCTCGCAGAGCCTCGGACATGTTCCGGCTTTCGAGTCCCGACGCGAGACGCGCAAGCGTCTCGCTCCCCCGGCACCTGCGTGCGCTAACGCTTACTTGGTACCGGGGGCGGGACTCGAACCCGCACGATCTCTCGATCTGAGGTGTTTAAGACCTCTATGTCTACCATTCCATCACCCCGGCGTATATGGGGAATACTACTTCCTTAGTTCACAGGTTCCAAATAGATATTCCAGGAATATCTTATCCCGAAGTCCGCATCTACTAGTTATATTGAGGCCCGGACGGAAATCGCATCCGTGCATGGCGGGTTTGCAATCCGCCGCGTTTCTACTTCGCCACCGGGCCAATGACCGCATGGTATCATATTTCGCATGATTTCCGACCAGGATATAACCAAGCTCAAAATAGTCTTTGCAACCAAGGATGACTTAAAGAAATTCGCCACAAAAGACGATTTGAAGAGATTTACAACCAAGGACGAGTTTCAAGGACTCAAAGAGGAATTCGCTGACCTGCGGGTTGAAGTCGGAGAACTTAAGGATTCTCTTGAGGAGAAGTTTACGATTCTCGATACCAAACTCGACCGCTTTCTCGGGAAACTAGATAGTGTTGAAACTGACAATGCTGCTGGAGCCACTATCTTGTATCGACATGAGCAGAATATCCAGGCTCTTGCCGATCACGCGGGTATTACGCTTCCGGAGTGATAGGACCGACCTGGCCGGAGAGCTCGTCGAGGCGTTGTCGATTGCGCTCCCCGTAATCGAGTTCGAAGCGAATGTAGGGAAGCCGTGAAAGGCGCGAGGCCTTCTTAAGGTAGTCCCGAAACAAGTCCTTATGCCGCGTCAGGAATTGGAGCGCATGCTCCTCTTCCTCAGTTGGGAAGACGCTCACGAAAATAGTCGCGTTCTTGCGGTCGCGTCCGATATCGGTGCGGGTAGGCGTAATAAGGGTCGAGCGCCCGGCTTCGCGGGCGATGTAGGTCGCAGCAAGCTCGGTCAGGAGGGCAGCTGCCTTGTCATCACGCATGCTCATAGCATCAAATTATTTAGTATCGACCATGCGGAAGGTCGTAAGGGTATCGCCCTGCGCTATCTCGGACTTGGTCTCTACCTGGAGTCCGAATTCGCCTTCCATCTTAATCACGCCGGTATCTACGCGAGCGACCTGCAGATTCGTGAGGCGTCCCTGGCCGAGCGGTACGCCACGGCGATCGATCTTTATCATGTCGCCCACCGTGAGCTCACCCGAGACCCACTTCGCGCCGAGCACATGCTTATTGCCGGCCACGCTGAAGGTCCGGAGCACTTTCGCTTCGCCGACTATTTCCTCGACCGTTATCCGAGGCGCTCGCTCTATTACGAGCTCCTTCACGCGTTCGATAAGGTCGTAAATGATCGAGAATGACTCGACCTTTGCTCCGGTGCGCTCGGCAAGATCGCGCGCATTGCTCTCGGTCCCGACGTTGAAGGCTACTACTATCGCCTGAGAGGCGTTCGCTGACTTTATATCGCCCTCAGAGACTGCGCCCGTGCCTTCTGAAAGGACGCGGATAGCGACCCGGTCGTGGCTGATCTTGCTGAGTTCGTATTTGATGGCCTCGATGCTGCCCGTGACGTCAGCCTTGATGATAAGCGGCAGGAGAACCTTCCCGTCCTCGGTCTCAAGCGATACGGGAACATTGGCTATAGATGGCTTGATCTCAAGCAACTTCTCAGCATCCTTCTTTGATCCGACCGTTACGAACGGCGTGCCGGCAGGCGGGAGTTCCGTAAAGCCTGAGATGCGTACCGGCTGCGAGGGGAGCGCCTGCTCTATGCGCGTGTTCTTGAAATCCTCGATGAAGCGTACGGGCGCCATCGCGCTTCCGGCGACGACGTAGGAGCCGACCTTGAGCGTACCGTTCTTTACGATGAGCGTCGCAGAAAGGCCGCGCTTAGGGTCCTGGGAAGATTCGAGGACGAAGCCCTCGGCAGGCGCGTCTGGGTCAGCGGTGAGTTCTGCCAGGTCGGCCGTCAGGAGAACGAGGTCCAGAAGCTCCGGAACGCCCTCGCCGGACTTGCTCGAGACTCCAGTGTAGGGAATGGATCCGCCGAGTCCTTCGAGATAGATAGTATTCTCGACGGCTGACATCTTCGCGCGCTCTATGTCCGCGCCGTTCTTGTCTATCTTGGTGAAGGCGACGATGACCGGGGTCTTAGCTTCCTCAATTGCCTGGAATGCTTCGATAGTCTGTGGCTTCACGCCTTCTTCGGCTGCGATGACGAGTATGGCGATATCGGCGGCCTGAGCGCCGCGCGCGCGAAGCGCGCGAAAAGCCTCGTGACCGGGGGTATCGAGGAAGGTGATGCGTCGCTCCGTGCCCTCGTGCTCGTGGACTGCTTCATACGCGGAGACGTGCTGCGTGATGCCGCCAGCCTCTCCCGCAGTCACGTTCGCTTTGCGGATATAGTCGAGGAGAGACGACTTGCCGTGGTCGATGTGGCCCATGACGGCGACGATGGGTGGGCGAGGAGAGAGTGCCATATAAGCCTACTATCCCACAGAATAAGGTTTTTGCATACTCTGAAGATGCTCGCACGTTGCTTGCAGAAAAAGGAACGAGAACGCACTCTATGAATATGTTTTCCTTGAAGTCGAAGCGCGCCTATCTGGACTGGGCATCTGCGGCACCCGTATGTCTAGAAGCGAAGCACGCCTTCATACTCGCGCTTGGGACGTATGGGAATCCGTCATCTCCGCACGAGGAAGGCGCAAAAGCAAAAGACATGCTTGAGGAGGCGCGCACGAGCATTGCACGCCTGTGCGCGGTTAAACCTCCCTCCGTCATCTTCACGTCGGGCGCGACCGAAGCGAATGCGCTCGCGCTCCAGGGTCGCGTTAATGCGCTCATCGCCAAAGACGTTAGGACGAGCGACATGCATGTGCTCTATCTCCCGACCATGCATTCGTCGGTGGTGAAGACCGTGGCCGCGCTCTGCGAGCGCGGCATACAGACGGAAGCGATACCGCTTGCGGACGGTCAGATAGATATTCCAGCCCTCACCGCATTGCTGCGACCGGAGACAGTGCTCGTGAGCGTCGATGCCGTATGCGGCGAGACGGGTACGCGTTTTGATACGCGCGCAGTCCGTACGGCCATAGATGCTAGAGGACTGGCAGGGAAGGCACTGCTGCACGTAGATGCGAGCCAGTTGCCGCTCGTAGAGTCTATCGAGCGCACGCGGCTCGGCGCTGATCTCATGACGCTCGACGCGCAAAAGGTAGGCGGGGTGCGGGGAATCGGCGCGCTCATCGTCGCAGATACGTCGCACGTTGCGCCGATCATACAGGGAGGCGGACAGGAACAGGGACTGCGACCTGGTACAGAGCCTGTAGCGCTAGCAGCAAGCTTCGCGGCAGCCCTCACTGCCGCCGCACGCACGCGTGAGGCATTTGCGGAGCGTTCGCAGCGAATGCGCGCCCAATTAATAAAGGAGCTTTCGAATTCAGTCTCATATATGAGACTGAATTCGAGCAAACACAGCGCGCCGCACATTCTGAGCATTTCCTTTCCGGGACTCGACACTGACTACGCCGTCATGATTCTGGACGCCGCAGGCTTTGCTGCGGCCACTAAGAGTGCCTGCGAGACGGATAGCGAAGACGGTTCAACCGTAGTACTCGCGCTTACCGGAGACTCTGCTCGCGCAGCGTCCACGCTCCGTATCTCGTGGGGTCCGTCGACTCGGCCAAGCGAGCTCGCGCGCTTCGCGCGCGAGCTCATTCGCACAGTCAAGTTCTTGGAGGAAGGGCGGCTCTAAAAAGCTTCAGATGCTAGGTGCAGCAAGAGAATTTCTGGAAACGTACTGGGTTGCACGGTGGAAGAGATTCTTGTGGCTGCAACAACGCAGATGGACTTTTTAGAGATGCCCGGATGCGGTACACTATAACCACTATGGATATCGAGGAACTATCAAAAGCGCAGCTCCTTCTCCTCACCATCATGGTGAATTTCGTGGTCTCCATCGCGACCGGCATCCTTACCGTGTCCTTACTCGACGACGCCCCGCTTACCGTCACCCAGACCGTGAACCGTATCGTCGACCACACCATCGAGACCATTGCTACGCCGATACAGGTAGTGAATCCTATAAAGCCGTCAGCGCCTTCGCAGCCTGCAGCCGCAACTACGGAACAGCTCCTGACCACGGCCGTCTCAAACGACCTTGCGCGAACCGCCCTCATCCATAAGGGAGCGACGTCGACGCCTGCCATCGCCTTCGGAACGTACCTTCCGAAGTCCCGCGCCGTAGCCACAGCTTTCGTAACGGGGCTTCCGAAGGAAGCCACCATCGAGTTCTCGGACGGCTCCGCCGTGCAGGCGTCTCTCTCGCATTCCAGCGCGACGCTCGCTATCTACGGCTTCGCTGACGACGCGAAGCTTCCGAGCGTTCCTGCTGCAGGCCTTCCTGCGTCCAATACTCTCAAGCAGGGACAGACCGTGGCCGCCATCACGAAAGATTCTGCAGCCATAACCGGCATCATAAGCAAGGTGGGAGCAACCAGCATCGAAACCACGCTTACGGGAGTGCCCGCCGGAGCAGGAGTGGTCGACCTCGCAGGCCTCGTCATCGGCATCGGCGCTTCCACCCCGGGCCTAGTCATATCGGCAGATTCTATATCAGCATTACTCGCACAACCGATAAAATAGCCCTCTCTAGATTTTCATCCTACCTCTCGATACTATATTCATATGTCGCCATTCAAGAACTTCACCGCAAAAGCCAAAGAAGCCATAAAGCGCGCCCACGAGCTTGCCATCGAGCGCGGACAGAACCATGTGAGTCCGCTGCATCTCTTGACTGCGCTCATCCACCAGGAAGAAAGCCTGGTCTTTTCCGTGCTCGATCGCATGGACATCGACACCATGCTCCTTGCTGACGTGCTCCTTGAGACCCTCGAGTCTCCGGAATCGGCCAGCATCCTCTCTCCCTCCTTCAACCTCTATCTGACCCCTGACCTGGCCGAGGTGCTTGAAAGCGCGGGAAAGGTAGCCGCTCGTATGAACGATTCCTTCATCGGCACGGAACATCTCTTCGTGGCCGTGCTTGAGCACCCGGGACCTGCAGCTGAGGCCATCAACCGATTCAAGATAGACGAAGAGACAGTTCTCGCCGTACTTAAGGAGCTCAAGACCTCAAAGGACGGACAAGTCGCGGAGCCTAAGCGTTTCCGTGCGCTTGCCAAATACACCCGCAACCTTACGAAGCTTGCGAGCGAGAACGCCCTTGATCCGGTCATCGGCCGTGATCAGGAAATCCACCGTGTCATACAGATACTCTCGCGTCGCACGAAGAACAATCCGGTCCTTATCGGTGAGGCAGGCGTCGGAAAGACCGCCATCGCGGAAGGCCTCGCGCTCAGGCTTGCAGTCGGAGACGTTCCGGAGTCGCTCAAAGGGAAAGAACTCCTCTCACTTGATCTAGGCATGCTCATCGCGGGCACCAAGTATCGCGGAGAATTCGAAGAACGTCTCAAGAGCGTGATGAAGGAAGTCGAGAAGGCAGGCGGAAAGGTCATCCTCTTCGTAGACGAGCTGCATACCCTCATGGGAGCGGGCGCAGCCGAAGGCTCGATGGACGCAAGCAATATGCTAAAGCCCGCGCTTGCGCGCGGAGAAATCCGTATGATCGGAGCCACTACGCTCAAGGAATATCAGCAGCACATCGAGAAGGATGCGGCGATGACGCGTCGTTTCCAGCCGGTCTTCGTGAACGAGCCGTCGACTGAGGACGCCATCGCCATCCTGCGCGGACTGCGCGACAAATACGAACTCTTCCACGGAGTGCGCATCACCGACGGCGCCATCGTTTCGGCGGTCGAACTTTCAAGCCGCTACATCAGCGACCGCTTCCTCCCGGACAAGGCCATCGATCTTATCGACGAAGCAGCTTCGGGCCTGCGCATCGCGCTCGAGAATAAGCCGCCCTTGCTTGAAGAGACGGACCGCCGTATCCGTCGTCTTGAAATAGAGCGCGAAGCGCTCAGGAAGGACGATGAGACCGAAGCCGGCCAGGAGCGCGAACACGCCAAGGAGATACGCGAGCGTGTAAAGAATATCGATACAGAGATCGCCGACCTTCGCGAGAAGACCTCAGAGCTCGAACTCAAATGGAAGAACGAGAAGGAGGTCATCCAGGGCATTCGCGCCATCAAGGAAGAACTCGAGAAGCTGCGCGTAGCGGCAGATAACGCAGAGTCGACCGGCGACCTCGGACTCGCCGCTGAGATCCAGTACGGCAAAGTACCCCAGCTCAAGAAAGACCTGGAAGGGAAGGCGAAGCGCCTTAAGGTGCTCCAGAAGTCGCGCCGTATCCTGCACGAGGAAGTTACCGAGCATGAGATCGCAGGCGTCGTATCCCGGTGGACCGGCATCCCCGTCTCGAAGATGATAGAAGAGGAAGCGGCGAAGCTTTCACGTATGCAGGACGAGCTCACGAGCGCCGTCGTGGGCCAGGAGAACGCCATCAAGATAGTGAGCGACGCTGTGAAGCGCTCGCGCGTTGGCATTGCTGACCCGAACCGTCCTATCGGCTCCTTCCTCTTCCTCGGCCCTACGGGCGTCGGAAAGACCGAGCTTAGTAAGCGCCTCGCCGAATTCATGTTCAATGACAAGGATGCGCTCGTTCGTGTCGACATGTCTGAATTCATGGAGAAGCACTCGGTGGCTAAGCTCATTGGCGCGCCTCCCGGCTACGTGGGCTATGAAGAGTCAGGCTCGCTCACCGAGCGCATCCGCCATCGTCCCTACGCGGTCGTGCTCTTCGACGAGATAGAGAAGGCGCATCCGGAAGTATTCAACATCCTGCTTCAAGTCCTCGACTCGGGACACCTCACCGACGGCAAGGGTCGCAAGGTGAATTTCAAGAACACAATCGTCATCCTGACCTCGAACATCGGTGCCGAGTTCATGGACCGCGCAGCGTCCATCGGCTTCACGGCAGGAGATGATGCGGCCGCGTACGAGCAGATGAAGGAGAAGGTGATGGCAGCGCTCAAGGATCACTTCCGTCCCGAATTCCTCAATCGTCTGGACGATATCATCATCTTCGACCCGCTCAGCAAGGAGGCGCTCGCTGACATCGTCGAGAATCAGGTGCGCGAGGTGATAGAGCGGCTCGGCGGGAAGCGCATCACGCTCACCATAAGTCCTGAAGTACGCACCTGGCTCGCTGAGAAGGGCTACAACCCGCAGTATGGCGCGCGCCCGCTCAAGCGCGCGATACAGGACAGCATCCTTACGCCCATCGCGTCCCTCATGGTCGACCAAGGCATCATGGAGGGCGGTACGCTCATCGTGGGCATCAAGAACGGCGAGCTCGCCTTCGACGTGAAGAAGGCGGCTATCCGCAAGCCCCGGAAGCTAGCCAGCGTTGCCTCGTAGGTCGCTGGATGCTACACTCCCTTCATGCCCAAACAGGTAAATATCGTAAAGGTTAAGAGCGCATCCGGCCTCGTGCTCTTCACGCGCAAGAACAAGAAGAAGGTGGAGCGCAAGCTCGAGCTCAAGAAGTTCGATAAGACTACGCGTAAGCGCGAGACCTTCAAAGAGGTCAAGAAGTAGTAAGTAGAAGGCAGCCGCAGTGAGCAGTCTCTGCACAATGAAGAAACCGCCCGAAGGCGGTTTCTTCATTGTGCTCCCGAGGGTCGAGACTGAGGCAACGACGTATTCAGAAGCACGCGATAAGTCTAATCTCTTGCGGCCAAAGATTCTGTGAAGGCGGGCCCAGTAGGAATCG